>CAJUHR010000001.1 GCA_910586255.1 uncultured Lachnospiraceae bacterium
GAATCTCGTGACTGGAGTTCAGACGTGTGCTCTTCCGATCTGTCACGGTGGCTGCCTGCGTGCTGAGTGAATATATTTTTCAAAAGACCATGAAGCTGACGCTTACGGTTTCCGACTTAAGCGCGGTGGTGACAGGGATGATTTTGGCGCTGAATATGCCGGCCAATATTCCGCTGTGGATACCGGCTCTTGGCGGTGTTTTTGCCATTATTGTGGTAAAGCAGCTTTACGGCGGTATCGGACAGAATTTTATGAACCCGGCCCTGGCGGGCCGCTGCTTTCTGCTGATTTCCTTTGCGGGAAAAATGTCCAATTTTGCCATGGACGGATGGAGCGGCGCGACTCCTCTGGCCCAGTTAAAGGCAGGGGAGACGGTGGATGTGGCTGCCATGTTTATCGGTAAGATTCCGGGAACTATCGGCGAGGTGTCTGTGATTGCCCTGCTGATCGGTGGGATCTATCTGGCAGTGAAGAAGGTCATCTCCCTGCGGATTCCGGTTACATATATTCTGACGGTGGCTGTGTTCGCCTTTATTTTCGGAAAACAGGATATGAACTATGTGCTGGCCCATATCTGCGGCGGCGGTCTGGTGTTCGGTGCCTTCTTTATGGCAACCGACTATGTGACCAGCCCCATTACCCCCAAGGGACAGATCGTGTTCGGTATTCTTTTGGGTATTCTTACGGGGCTGTTCCGTATCTTCGGCGGCTCTGCAGAGGGAGTTTCCTATGCAATTATCATCAGCAACCTGCTGGTTCCGCTGATTGAAAGGTTTACCCTTCCCACAGCATTTGGAAAGGAGGGAAAGAAATCATGAGTAAAGGCGGATTTATGAAGGACGCCCTGATTTTGTTTGCCATTACACTGGTGGCAGGCGCCTGTCTGGGCGGAGTATACGAGGCCACAAAGGAGCCAATAGCGGCGGCTAACTTAGCGGCCAAGGAGGCTGCTTACCGGACGGTGCTGCCGGATGCATCCTCCTTTGAGTCGGACGATATGACGGAGGTGATTGCTTCTGCCAACGGAGAGATCAGCGGTTTAGGCTATGGAAATGTGATGGTGGATGAGGCGGCCATTGCCTTAGACGGCTCCGGCACTCCCATGGGGTATGTGGTGACCACCACATCCAAGGACGGCTACGGCGGCGCCATTACTGTGTCTGTAGGTATAACGGCGGACGGCACAGTCAACGGGATTGCATTTCTTACCCTTGCCGAGACAGCGGGTCTTGGCATGAACGCTGACACAGACTGGAAAAACCAGTATGCCGGCAAAAATGTGGACGCTTTTGCCGTCACTAAGAACGGCGCGGCGGCGGACAATGAGATCAATGCCATAAGCGGTGCAACGATCACCTCCAATGCGGTGACCGGTGCGGTAAACGCGGCAGTTTACTTCGCAAAGAACTGCCTGGCACAGTAGGAGGTGGGAAGTCATGAATAAATGTATGGAACGTATTTATAATGGCATTATCAAGGAAAACCCGACCTTCGTGTTGATGCTGGGTATGTGCCCCACCCTGGCGGTTACCACCACGGCCATCAACGGCGTGGGCATGGGACTGTCTACCACGGCAGTTTTAGTGTTTTCCAACCTGATTATTTCCGCATTGCGGAAGATTATTCCTGACCGGGTGAGGATTCCGGCATATATCGTAATTGTGGCATCTTTGGTTACCATTGTGCAGCTGCTTTTGCAGGCCTTTGTGCCCAGCCTTTACAGTTCTCTGGGAATCTTTATCCCGCTGATCGTGGTGAACTGTATCATCCTTGGCCGCGCGGAGGCATATGCGGCAAAGAATGGTCCCCTGGAGTCAGCCTTTGACGGAATCGGTATGGGCTTGGGATTTACCGTGGGTCTTACCTGCATTGCCATTGTCCGTGAAATTTTAGGCGCTGGCGCGGTGTTTGGCATGGCCTTTATTCCGGAGGATTTCAGGATCACCATTTTCGGTCTGGCTCCGGGCGCGTTCTTCGTTTTGGCCGGCCTGACCGCTTTGCAGAACAAGTTTAAGGCTCCGTCAGCCACCAACGGCTCTGTGCCTGGGTCGGCGCTGGCCTGCGGCGGCAACTGTGCAAGCTGCAGCGGCGCTGCCTGCATGTCCAACCATGCTGCTTTGGAGGCGGTTCGGGAGAAGGCAGAGGCAGAGGCGGCAGCAGCTAAGAAGGCGGCGGCAGAAAAGGCAGCGGCAGCTAAGAAAGCAGCAGCAGAGAAGGCGGCCGGTCAGAATCCACAGGCAGCGGAGAAAGAATAAGGAGGGCGCGGACAGATGAAAGAATTAATTTTAGTAATTGTAGGCGCTGCCCTGGTAAACAATATTATCCTCAGTCAGTTCCAGGGCCTGTGCCCGTTTTTAGGCGTATCCAAGAAGGTGGACACCTCCCTTGGTATGGGCGGCGCGGTTATCTTTGTAATCGTGTTGGCGTCAATTGTGACAAACCTGATTTATACCTTTGTGCTGGTACCCTTTGATGTGACGTATTTACAGACCATTGCCTTTATTCTGGTGATCGCTGCTCTGGTGCAGTTTGTAGAGATGTTTTTAAAGAAGAACGTGCCGTCCCTGTATCAGGCCCTGGGCGTGTTTTTGCCTCTGATCACCACAAACTGCGCGGTATTAGGCTCTGCCCTGACCAATGTACAGAAAGAATACAATTTTATTTTCAGTGTGGCTAACGGTTTTGGTACGGCAGTGGGATTTACTGTAGCGATTGTGCTGCTGGCAAGCATCAGGGAAAGCATTGAAGACAACGATATTCCCTTCAATTTCCAGGGGTCACCGATTGTGCTGATCACCTCCGGTCTGATGGCAATCGCGTTCATGGGCTTTTCCGGCCTGATTAAATAGGAGGTGGCTTAAAAGATGAATATGACAGGTTTGCTTTTGGCGGCAGTCATCATCGGCGCCATCGGTATCGTCATCGGTGTGCTGCTGGGGATTGCCAGCGAACAGTTTAAGGTGGAAGTAGATGAGAGGGAGATCCTGGTCCGTGCCGAGCTGCCTGGCAACAACTGCGGCGGCTGCGGATTCCCGGGCTGTGACGGCCTTGCCGCTGCTATTGCCGCGGGAACGGCTGCGGTGGGTGCCTGTCCTGTGGGCGGGCCGGCTGTGGCAGACAAGATCGCTGCCATTATGGGAGTAGAAAGCGGCGGATCCGAGAAAAAGGTTGCCTTTGTTAAATGTAAAGGCACCTGTGACAAGGCCCGGGTCCAGTACAATTATTTTGGAATCGATGACTGCTCCAAGGTAGCGGTGGTGCCGGGAGGAGGAGAGAAGGCCTGCGTCTACGGATGCATGGGCTACGGCTCCTGTGTGAAGGCTTGTGCCTTCGGCGCTATTCAGGTCGTGGACGGGGTGGCAGTGGTTGACAAGGAAAAGTGTGTGGCCTGTGGCAAGTGCGTAAGCACCTGCCCCAACCATCTGATTGAGCTGGTGCCTTATTCGGCCGAGCATCTGGTCCAGTGCTCCTCCCATGATAAGGGTAAGGATGTAAAGGCCAAATGTGACAATGGATGTATTGCCTGCACTCTTTGTACAAAGCAGTGCGAGTTTGATGCCATTCATATGGACAACAATGTGGCAGTAATTGACTACAGCAAATGTACCAACTGCGGCAAGTGTGCGGCCAAGTGTCCGGCAAAAGTGATTCTTTAGAATCAGATGATGTGTTTTTGAGGAAAAGAGGGGACTTTGGAAATATCTGAAGTTCCCTCTTTGATACAATTATAACAAAAATTTGAAAAAATATAGGGAAAATTAACGGAAATCAGAGAAAAAATACGATTTAATTCGCTTTACTCCTGTGATTGCCTCTTTGAATTTTGTGAAAAAAGAAAAGTTTCAGCTAAAAAGACTTGAAATATTTGAAAAAAATTTAACAATCTAAAAAACAATAGGAATAAGCCGAAAAGTAGTGAAAAAAATGAAAAAATTCATGAAAATACTTGATTATTTGGTGGGAATGTGCTAATATAAGCACATAGTTAAATATCAGTTTTTGATGCAGAGAGAATAAGAGAGGCGTCAGACAGCAAAGCTACAGGGTGAAGGTGTGCTAAGGTCTGAGGTTTCTTTTTTTGCATTAAAGACAAAGTGTGACAAGAGTAACCAGGAGTTGCGGCAGAAAGATTCTGCCGCGGGCAATAAGCTGTCAGCAAAGACAGAGGAATGGAGAGGATTATGGTAAAAAATTTTGCTCACAGAGGCTACAGCGGCAAATATCCAGAAAATACGTTGCTGGCCTTTCGCAAGGCAATGGAGACAGAGGGCTGTGACGGGATCGAGAATGATGTTCATCTGACAAAAGACGGCCAGGTGGTTATTATTCACGATGAGAGGATTGACCGTACCTGTGTGAATGGAAAAGGCTTTGTCAAGGATTATACCCTGGAAGAGCTGAGCAAATTTGATGTGTCATCTCAGTTTGCCGGGAAATGCGAGCCTCAGAGGATTCCGACTCTTCGGGAATATTTTGAGTTGGTGAAGGGTTCTTCCCTGATTACAAATATTGAGCTAAAGACAGGAATCTTTGAGTATGAGGGGATTGAGAAAAAGGTGTGGGATCTGATTCAGGAGTTTGACTTAAAGGATCGTATCATCATTTCTTCCTTTAATCATTTCAGTGTTTTGAGAATGAAGAAGCTTTGTCCGGATATAAAGTGCGGCTTGCTGACGGAGACCTGGCTTTACAATGCCGGCAAGTATACAAAGGAGACTGGTGCGGAGTGCCTTCATCCGGTGTATTTCAATATGACAGAAGACGTGGTGGCTGAGGTAAAGAGCCATGGGATTGAGATCAATACCTGGACAGTCAACGAGGAAGAAGATATCCGCGCAATGATTCTTAGGGGCGTGGATTCTGTGATTGGTAATTTCCCGGAGCGGGTGACACGGATCCGGAGAGAGCTGCAGGGCTGAGAGCCTTTTGCGCGGGGATGCTGTCACAGAATGCAGAAAGCGCGGCGCTGTGAAAATCAGGACATACAAAACAGAAATTCCGGGAATACTTAAAGTGCAAACTGCAGAACCAATAAAAACAAGATAACAAAGGGATTCAACCCTTTGAAATAAAAGGAGGTTACAACATGAAAAGAGTATTAAGCGTAGTACTTGCGGCAGCAATGTGTCTGTCTCTGGCTGGCTGCGGAGGCGGAAACAAGAGTGAGGCTCCGGCAGCACCGGCAGGCGGAGAAAAGGCAGCAGATGCAGCGGGCTCCGGTGACGCGGCGGCTCCGGCGGATGATTATCATCTGGTTCTGAAGCTGAGCCATGTATTTGCTCCGGAGGAGCAGCTGACCAAGACCATGGACAGCATCTGCAATAACATTAAGGAGAGAACCAACGGCGCCATTGAGATTCAGCATTTCCCCCAGGGGCAGCTGGCTACCTACAAAGACGGCGTGGAACAGGTGGTTCGCGGCGCGGAATTTATCTCCGTGGAGGATCCCTCTTATCTGGGTGACTATGTTCCGGATTTCAACATCCTGGCAGGACCGATGCTGGTGAAGTCCTTTGAGGAATATGAGTATCTTCTGGAGAGCGATGAAGTGCAGGAGATGTTCAAGGCAGCGGAGGATAAGGGCATCAAGATCCTGAATATGGATTTCATCTTCGGATTCCGGAGCATGATGACCAATAAGGTGATCAACACCCCGGAGGACATGAAGGGCCTTAAGATCCGTACCCCCGGAAGCCAGCTGTATGTGGATACCTTAAACCACATGGGCGCAACTGCCACACCTCTGGCCTTCTCCGAGACCATCTCTGCCGTACAGCAGGGCGTGGTGGACGGACTGGAAGGAACCATTGACGCTTATGCCACCAACGGAAGCGCGGAGGTTGCCAAGAACATGGCACTGACCAAGCATCTGCTGGGTGTTTGCGGCGCTTACATAAGCGTGGATGTATGGAACAAGATCCCGGCTGAGTACCAGGAGATCATCCAGGAGGAGTTCAACAATGGCGCGGCACAGATGGTGAAGAATATCTCTGAGGGCGAGGCTGCCACCAGGGAGAAGCTGGAAAAAGAGATGGGCATCACCTTCAATGAGGTGGACAGCGAGGCTTTTGCCAAGACTGTGGAGCCGATCTACGCCAACATGAAGAACGTGACACCGGGACGTTACGAGAGATTCAAAGAGATTATTGCGGAAATGCCGCAGTAACAGGCGGGCAGATCTGACTGAATGGGAACCGTGGCGGCTGCCAAAGGGTAACATGGCAGCTGCTTAAAGGGTTTACAGCAAGAGAGGGGGAGGAGACGGCTCCTCCCCTCCTCTGTCCGGGGTGCGAGAGAGCCAGTGATGCTGCTGGCCGGATGAGAACCGATCAAGATTAAGCGGCGTGTACTTCTTGATGAAGAGAGGGATGTGGATATGAACAAAACGGTTAAATTTATCTGGGATCATTTTGAGGAGGTGCTGGCAGGTGCATTTATCGTGGTCACCACAGTGCTGGTTCTCGTGAATGTATTCCTTCGTTATTTTATGAACACAGGGCTTTACTGGAGCGAGGAGGTTGTTACCAGCTGCTTTGTGTGGAGTGTGTTTTTGGGGGCGGCCTCCGCTTATAAAAGAGGAACCCACTTAGGGGTGGATATCCTGGTGGAGAAGCTTCCGGCAGGGGCCCGGAATGTGGTGCGGCTGTTGGTTCAGCTGGTGCTTTTGTTTACCAATGCTTACCTGCTTTATCTGAGCATCGTTTTTGTAGGTCTGTCTTACATCAAGCCAACCGCGGTGCTGGGAGTCTCTTCGGCCTGGGTAAGTTCCTCGCTGATTGTGGGCTTTGGGCTGATGACGCTTTATTCTGTGATGCATTTGATTACCTGCATCCGGGGGATGGCAGGAAAAACAGAGGAAGGAAAGGGGGAAGCATAGATGGCATTTTTACCGGTTATCGTGGTATTTATCTTGTATTTTTCGGGAATCCCCATTGCTTTTGCTCTGTTTGCAGCCACTCTGCTGTATTTCGGAGTGCTGAACACAGGATCCCCTACAGATTTGATTCTGCAGAAGTTTATTACCAGCACCCAGTCATTTCCCATGCTGGCGATCCCGTTTTTTGTCATGGCGGGCTCTATCATGAACTATGCAGGCATCAGCAACAAGCTCATGAGTTTTGCGGATGTGCTGACCGGCCACATGAAGGGTGGGCTGGCGCAGGTGAACGTACTGCTCAGTATGCTGATGGGCGGTGTGTCGGGCTCGGCTAATGCGGATGCGGCCATGCAGTGTAAAATGCTGGTTCCGGAGATGGAAAAGAGAGGCTACAGCAAGGGCTTCTCCGCAGCGATTACAGCCGCTTCCTCGGCGGTTACGCCGGTTATCCCGCCGGGCATTAACCTGATCGTGTATGCATTGATTGCGGGCGTGTCTGTGGGTAAGGTGTTTATGGCAGGCTACGTGCCGGGAATCTTTATGGCGATCTGTCTGATGATTACGGTGCATTTTATCTCCAAGAAGAGGAATTATGCCCCCAGTCGGGAGAAGCGGGCTTCCGGGAGAGAACTTTGGCATCAGGCCATTGATTCCATCTGGGCGCTTCTTTTCCCCTTTGGCATTATCCTGGGGCTGAGAATCGGTCTTTTCACCCCCTCGGAGGCGGGTGCGGTGGCAGTGCTCTACTGTACGATTGTGGGTGTCTTTATCTACAGGGAGTTAAAGCCGGAGCATTTCCCGAAGGTGATCAGGGAGACCATCGAGGGCACCAGCAGTGTGATGCTGATCATCGTGGCTGCCAATGTGTTCGGGTATTACATGAGCTGGGAGCGGATCCCCCAGATGCTGACGGAACTGCTTCTGGGAATCACCCAGAACAAGTATGTGATGCTGATGATTATCAATGTCCTCCTGCTGATTTTGGGAATGTTTCTGGAGGGCGGCGCGGCCCTGATCATCCTGGCTCCCCTTCTGGTGCCGGTGGTAAAGGGGCTGGGCGTGGATTTGGTGCATTTTGGTCTGGTTTGTATCGTGAATATCATGATCGGCGGCCTGACTCCGCCCTTTGGCTCCATGATGTTTACCTGCTGCTCCATCACCGGATGTGAACTGGGTGAGTTTGTGAGGGAGTGTATTCCCTTTATCGTTGCGCTGCTGATTGCGCTGCTGATTGTCACTTACTTCCCGGCGCTGACGATGTTTGTGCCGAATCTGTTGTACGGTTAAATGAAAACTGGCAAAAGCCGGAAACGGCTTCTGCCAGTTTTTTTAGCGCATCTGCTGGGCGCGCGTTCTAACGGAAAGCAGAAGCCTGGGATTTCCTGATTGACCTTGAAAATGTTACAAAAAAATGCACGATTTGAGGATTTTGTTTTGGAAAATAACTTGCTCAGTTGCATTAAGTATGCTATACTGAAAACAATAAGCGGGACTATACGGCAAAAGAAGCATATGGCTGGAGGTTCCGCATGTGTTTTCGTACAGGTAACAAAATTTTCAGCTGTATTGTTATTTTTCAGCCACAAATCCTCTGGTTTCCGGGAGCGGCTTAACGGCTGACATATAACATGTTTCAGGGAATGGAGAGTGAGTCTTATTAACGGAAAAAAAAGTCCCAGACAGACCATTTTGATTGCAGACGATTCGGAGATGAACCGGTCGATTCTGACGGATATGCTGGGGGATGAGTATGATATTATGGAGGCAGAGAATGGCGTGGAGGCGGTTTCCCTTCTTCAGAAGTACGGGAATTCCATCTCTCTGCTGTTGCTGGACATTGTAATGCCGGAGATGGACGGCTTCGGAGTCCTCACACTGATGAATAAGCATCGCTGGATTGAGGATATTCCGGTGATCATGATCTCTGCGGAGAATGCCAGCGTACATGTGGAGCGGGCCTATGAGATGGGTGTGACGGATTTTATAAGTCGTCCTTTTGACGCGCTGATTCTTCACAGACGGGTGGTCAATACGATTCTTCTTTATGCCAAGCAGAAAAGGCTTATTGATCTGGTGGCGGATCAGATCTATGAGAAGGAGCAGCAGAGCAGCCTGATGGTGGATATTTTAAGCCATATTGTAGAGTTCAGAAACGGAGAGAGCGGACAGCATGTGTTACATATCCGTACCCTGACGGAACTTTTGTTAAAGTATCTGGGCAATAAGGACAGCCGGTATCAGTTGCCCAGATCCGAGATTGCCATGATCTGCACAGCCTCTGCTCTGCACGATGTGGGAAAGATTGCAATTCCCGGAGAGATACTCAATAAGCCGGGGCGTCTTACGGATGAGGAGTTTGCCATCATGAAGACCCACACATTGATTGGCGCGTCCATGCTGGAGGCTCTTCCGGTCCACCAGGAGGAGCCGCTTATTAAGAAGGCTTACGAGATCTGCCGCTGGCATCATGAGCGGTATGACGGGCGCGGCTATCCGGATGGTTTAAAGGGAGACGAGATCCCCATTTCCGCACAGATTGTGGCTCTGGCAGACGTATATGATGCACTCACCAGTGAGCGTGTCTATAAAAAGGCATTTTCCCATGAGAAGGCTGTCAGCATGATTTTGGACGGCCAGTGCGGTCAGTTCAATCCCCTGCTGATGGAAAGTTTAAAGGAGATCGCGCCTACTCTGGAAGAGGAGATGAAAGGAGATACCAATTCCCGGGCTAACCAGCGGCAGCTGCAGAATGTGGCGGAGGAGCTGCTTCGTCATGAGGAGCTGTCCGCGTCCGAGCGGACGCTGCAGCTTTTGGAGCATGAGCGGATGAAGTACAGCTTTTTCGCGGATATGTCTGAGGAGATTCAGTTTGAATATACGGCGGCCCCGTCTATGGTGACCTTGTCCTCCTTCGGGGCAAAGAAGCTTGGCATGGAAGAGATTCTTATGGATCCTCATCACAATCAAAAGGTTTTGGAGATGTTAGGATCCGAGGACTTGTGTGCTATCTCGGGTGCCCTGCGGAGCACGAGCCCGGAGAATCCCATTGTGAAATATGACCATGAAATATGTATCCATGGGGAGAGGCGCTGGATGAGGACCATTGCCCGGGCTATGTGGTCGGCAGATGAGCCGCCCCGCTATATGGGAGCCATCGGAAAGACAACGGATATTCACAATGAACGGCTTCAGATGGATGCTCTGGTGCAGATGGCATCTCATGATCCTCTAACCGGTCTTTTTAACCACAATTATGCCAAAAAGCGGATTCAGGAGAGAATGGAGTCCAGAGTGGGAGGCAGGTTTGCCCTGGCAATCATTGATCTGGATTATTTCAAATCAGCCAATGATAATTACGGCCATATATTCGGTGACCATGTGCTCCTTCATATGGCAGAACAGCTTCGGAAAAGCATTCGGGGAGGGGACATTGCAGCCAGAGTGGGCGGTGATGAGTTTTTGCTCTTTTTGGAATATAAGGATGAGCCGGATACGGCGATCAGAAGGATTTTCCACTCTCTTATCGGAAGATACGGAGATTTTCAGATTTCTGTCAGCATGGGGGTGGTCTGCACAGAGACTTCGGGAACCGACTATGAGGCCCTGTTCCACGCTGCTGATCAGGCCCTGTACGCGGTGAAGCGGTCGGGGAGAGGACAGTATCGTTTTTACGATAATACCATGCAGGAGATGCTTTCCGTGATCTCGCCGATTGACAGTGGTGAAAAGGAAGCTGACTGTGAAACAGAGTAAATCCGGTTATCTGAACGACTTTTAAGTAAACCGCAAACAGATCTGACGTTTACTTTTCTATAAATAGAGAAATGAGAGGAGAACGCTATGACATTACAAGAGTGTTACACACAGCTGGAGGGGGATTATGAGGGGGTGCTGGCCCGTCTGCGCAGTGAGCGGATGGTTCAGAAATTTGTCCTGAAATTTCTCAATGATAAAAGCTATGAATTGCTTGTGACCTCCTTAGAGGCCGGCAATAAGGAGGAGGCATTCCGCGCTGCCCACACCATCAAGGGCGTCTGTCAGAACCTCAGCTTTACAAAATTATATGAATCCAGCAGTAAGCTGACAGAGAGCCTGCGTTCGGGAGCGGAGGCGGATGAGCTGGTTCGCCAGGTAGAGGCGGATTATAAGAAAACGGTGGAGGCAATTCAGGCTTTGCAGTCAGAGAGTTGATGACATTTGGGATTGGTAGTTTGAGAGGGAGTTTTTGATGAAAAACAGAACCATACGGTTTTTGAAGTTCAGCCTGATTATAATATCGGTTCTTTGTGTGGGTATTTTTTCTTTCCTGGCGCTTTTTATGCGAAAAAGAAGCTCGGATACCATCAGCGAGGTGGGGAATATCTATATGTCCGGTATGAATAACCGGATTACCCTGCATTTTGCCACCACCATGGAATTTCGGCTGTCCCATGTGGAGGATCTGGAAAAGATGATATCCTCCGGGCGCTATCCGGACGGGGCGCGGCTTCGGGCAGAGCTGGCTTATAATGCCCAGGCCAGAGGGTTTAAGTATGTGGCCCTCTATTCCATGGATGAGGAGTTTGAGACCATTTACGGCGAGCCTCTCAATGTGGTGGATCCGGAATCCTTTTTTAAATCCCTGAACGAGGGAAAGAAAAAGATAGCGGTTGGCACGGACTCGGAGGAAAACCGGGTGGTGCTTTTAGGGGTCCCTGCAAAATGTATGATGAAAAACGGGCAGGAGAGCACAGCCATTGTGGCAGGGCTTTCGGTGGATTATCTCAGTGATCTGCTCTCTCTGGATGAGGATGACACCCTGGTGTATTCCCATATTATCCGGCGGGACGGAACCTTTGTGGTCCGTAGCGCGGATGCCTTTCGGAGCAGCTATTTTGACCGTATTCTTTCTCTTTACGGCGCGGAGGAGAAGGCGATTGCCGAGCTCTATGTACAGGAGCTTAAAGAGGCCATGGAGCATAATGACAGCTACTCTGCCGTGCTTCATTTTCCCCAGGAGAGAAGACATCTATACTGCTCCAAGTTACCCTATTCCGAGTGGTTTTTAGTGACCGTCATGCCATACGGCGCATTGGACCAGTCAGTCAACCGGCTGGGAAGGCAGTGGGTGATCATGGGTCTGGGAGGATGTCTGATTATTCTTCTTGCTCTGGTTGCTGTATTTGCCATCTATTATCAGTTTACCCGGCGGCAGATCCATCAGCTTGAGGAGGCGAAACAGGAGGCTCTCTTTGCCAATAAGGCGAAAAGCGAATTTCTTTCCAATATGAGCCATGACATCCGCACGCCTATGAACGCGATTGTGGGAATGACGGCTATTGCCACTGCCAATCTGGACAACCCTCAGCAGGTTTCGCATTGCCTGAAAAAGATTACCCTGTCCAGCAAGCATTTGCTGGGGCTTATCAATGATGTGCTGGATATGTCCAAGATTGAAAGCGGCAAAATGACGCTGAATATGGACCAGGTTTCCCTGCGGGAGGCCATGGATAGCATTGTAAGTATCATACAGCCTCAGGTTAAGGCGAAAAAACAGAATTTTGATGTGTTTATCCATGATATACAGACAGAAAGAGTGTGCTGTGACAGTGTGCGCCTGAATCAAGTGCTGCTGAATTTCCTCTCCAATGCCATTAAGTTTACGCCGGAGGGCGGAAGGATTCATGTGGCATTGTATGAGGAGGAGTCCCCCAAGGGAGATGAGTATGTGCGGATTCATTTGGAGGTGACGGACAACGGCATTGGCATGTCGCCGGAATTTAAAGAGAAGATCTTTGATTCCTTTACCAGGGAGGACAGCAGCCGTGTGCGAAAGACCGAGGGAACCGGCCTGGGAATGGCCATCACAAAGTACATTGTGGATGCCATGGGAGGAACCATCCGTGTGGAGAGCGAGCTGGGAAAGGGAAGCAGCTTCTTTGTTACACTGGACATGGTCAAGGCGGAAATCCAGGAGGCGGACATGGTTTTGCCTCAGTGGAACATGCTGGTGGTGGATGATGACAGGCAGCTTTGTGAGAGCACGGTGGAGTCTCTAAAGAGCATCGGGGTCAATGCAGAGTGGACTCTGGACGGGGAGAGTGCCATTGAGATGGTAAATCAGCGTCACAAGAAGCATATGGATTACCAGATTATTCTGCTGGACTGGAAGCTGCCGGGGATTGACGGCATAGAGACGGCCAGGGAAATACGCAAAAGCATGGGAGAGGATGTCCCGATTCTTCTTATTTCTGCCTATGACTGGAGCGAGATTGAGGAGAATGCCCGGGGGGCGGGAGTCACCGGATTCATCTCCAAGCCCTTATTTAAATCAACTCTGTACTATGGTTTAAAGCCCTATGCGGAGGAAGATGAGGTTGTGGAGGCTGCGGAGGAGAATATTGACCTGACAGGAAGGAAAATCCTTCTGGCAGAGGACAATGATCTTAACTGGGAGATTGCCAATGAGCTTTTGTCGGAGCTGGGGATGGAGCTGGAGCATGCGGAAAACGGGCAGCTCTGTGTGGAAATGTTCCAAAATTCGCCCATTGGCTATTACGATGCGGTTTTGATGGATATCCGAATGCCGGTGATGACCGGATATGAGGCCGCCTGGGGAATTCGCAGACTGGAGAGGGAGGATTCGGATATTCCCATTATTGCCATGACGGCAGATGCTTTTTCCGAGGACATTAAAAGGTGTCTGGATTGCGGCATGAATGCCCATATTGCCAAGCCCATCGATGTGCGGGAGGTGTCCCGAATCCTGGAGAAATTTATAAAAGGCAGATGAGCAGGATTTCCTGAAAGTACGGAAGTGACAGTTTAAGGGTTATTTGAACTTTTATAGAAAAATGAGAAGGATAAGAGCAATCACGAAAAAACGAATTGTGAAGAAAATAAGAGCACTTCTGATTTGCTGCTTTTTTATGGCAGCGGCAGGTGTGCTCTGCCTTTTTGCAGGTGATCGTTACGTAAAAAGGGTGAGCAAGGAGCAGATCCTGGGATACGAGGATCTGGCAGGCTTGCCTCAGATGGACTGTATTTTGGTTTTGGGCTGCGGACTGCGGCCGGACGGGGAGCCTACCCAGATGTTAAAGGACCGTCTCGATGCAGGGATTGCCCTTTATCAGACCGGCGTGGCCCCCAAGCTTTTGATGAGCGGGGACCACGGGCGGATACAATATGACGAGGTCAACCGGATGAAGCAGTATGCCATAGAAAAGGGAGTTCCCTCACAGGATATTTTTATGGACCATGCAGGCTTTTCCACCTATGAGAGTATGTATCGGGCCAGGGAGGTGTTCCGGGTTAAGCAGGCAGTTGTGGTGACTCAGGAGTACCATCTGTACCGGGCTATCTATGACGGACAAAGGCTGGGGCTTGAAGTGTGGGGATATCCGGCAAAGCAAATTCGGTACGGGGGACAGCGCATGCGGGATCTGAGAGAGGTTCTGGCCAGAAACAAGGATATTCTCTACTGTCTTTTTCAGCCGGAGCCTGCCTATTTGGGAGAGGCAATTCCAGTCAGCGGGGACGGAGACCGTACCAATGACAAATACACCGGAACTATTCCGTGACATTTCCAGAAAATGGTGATATAATAGGGGGCGTCAGCTCAAAATCAAAGGAGGAATAAGAAATGTTAGATACAAAGGTTGCTGAGCTTTTGAATGTACAGGTAAACAGGGAGTTTTATTCCGCATATCTCTATCTGGATTTTTCCAATTATTATACCGAGCAGGGACTGGACGGATTTGCCAACTGGTATAGAATTCAGGCTCAGGAGGAGAGAGATCATGCCATGCTGTTTATGCAATATATGCAGAATAACGGGTGCAAGGTGACTCTGGAGGCGATTGACAAGCCGGATAAGGAATTTGCCTCTGCCGCAGATCCGCTTCATGCAGGTTATGAGCATGAGCAATATGTGACCAGCCTGATTCACAATATTTACGATGCGGCCGGTCAGGCCAAGGATTTCCGCACCATGCAGTTTTTGGACTGGTTTGTGAAGGAGCAGGGGGAAGAGGAGACCAATGCAGAGGGGCTGATCAAAAAATATGATTTGTTCGGGACGGATCCCAGAGCCCTTTACATGCTGGACAATGAACTGGCGGCAAGAGTTTACTCGGCTCCGTCATTGGTGTTGTAGGGAGAGAAATATTATTTTTTTCCTTGCATAATTCGGGATTTCATGATATTATGAATTATATAAAAAAATACTGCCTTAGAGATGACAGAGCAGGTAGATGAACACGGAGCAACCGTTCATCCCTGCTTTTTCTTTATCTTCTGAGAAAAAATTAACAAAGTAAAGAACAACCCCAAAGCTGTATAAGCAAATCATTCCTAACATGCGGCAGGGGTATGGGGAGTGTTCGGCAGGGGAGAAGGAAGGGGCGTCTCGTAAGGCAAGAAAAGGAGGAGAAGGAATATGGGTAAGTACGTTATCGCGCTGGACCAGGGAACCACCAGTTCCCGATGTATCCTGTTTGACGAGCAGGGAAGCATTTGCAGCGTGGCTCAGAAGGAATTCACCCAGATTTATCCGCAGCCGGGTTGGGTGGAGCACAATCCCATGGAGATTTGGTCATCCCAGCTTTCCGTCACTATGGAAGCTATGGGAAAGATCGGCGCTCACTACAGTGATATCGCCGCCATCGGCATCACCAATCAGCGGGAGACAACGATTGTCTGGGACAGGGATACGGGGGAGCCGGTGTATAACGCCATCGTCTGGCAGTGCCGGCGGACTGCGGATCGGATCGAGCGTCTGAAGGAAGACGGGCTGGAGGAGAAGATTATTGACAGAACCGGGCTGATTCCGGATGCCTATTTTTCCGGCAGCAAGATTGAATGGATTCTGGATCATGTTGAGGGGGCCAGAGAGCGGGCTGAGCGAGGAGATTTGTTGTTTGGCACGGTGGATACGTGGCTGATATGGAATCTGACAAAGGGCTGCATCCATGTGACGGACTATACTAATGCGGCCCGCACCATGCTGTTTGACATACATAAAAAGTGCTGGGACGATGAGATTCTTAACTATTTCCGGATACCCAAATGCATGCTGCCGGATGTGAAGCCTTCCAGCTGTGTCTACGGCTATACGTCCTCGGATGTGATGGGAGGAAAGATTCCCATTGCCGGAGCAGCAGGAGACCAGCAGGCAGCGCTGTTCGGCCAGTGCTGTTTTGACGCCGGAGAGATGAAAAACACCTATGGCACCGGCTGCTTCCTTCTGATGAATACCGGAAATGCAGCGGTTAAATCCCATCACGGACTGCTGACTACCATTGCGGCCAGCAGCCAGGAGGAGAGCCAGTATGCCCTGGAGGGAAGCGTGTTTGTGGCGGGGGCTGCCGTTCAGTGGTTGCGGGACGAGATGCGTATGGTGCGCACGGCCGGCCAGACGGAGGAGTACTGTAGCTCAGTGGAGGATACCGGCGGCGTCTATGTGGTGCCGGCCTTTGCAGGTTTGGGGGCGCCTTACTGGGATCAGTATGCCAGAGGCACGATTGTGGGGGTGACCCGCGGCACAAGCAAGGAGCACTTTATCCGGGCAACGGTGGAGTCCATGGCGTACCAGGTATCGGATCTGATCGAGTCCATGCAGCAGGATTCGGGGATTCCCTTAAAGCAGTTAAAGGTGGATGGCGGCGCCTGTGCAAACAATTTCCTGATGCAGTTTCAGTCCGATTTGTTGAATGCTGAGATTGTACGACCGGAGTGTATTGAGACGACCGCCTTAGGCGCTGCCTATCTGGCTGGGTTGGCAGTGGGATACTGGAAAAGCAAAGAGGAGATACGGAAAAACTGGAAGATTTCCAGGACCTTTGAGAGCACCATGGAGGCAGAGCATCGCAAGGAGCTGATAAAAGGGTGGAAGCGTGCCGTGAAATGTGCCCTGTGCTGGTCCGGTGAGGAAACATAAAAAATGCGGCGCTAAGACCGGATAAAAACAGAAGGGAGACATATGACAGTCGATTCATTAGGAATGGCAATCGGGGCATTGACGGATCCTCAGTTTTTGCTGCTTGAGGCAGAATTGATGTTGCGTGTGACACTTGCCTGTATTCTGGGATGGCTGATCGGCAATGAGAGGAAAAACCGCAATAAATCGGCCGGAACCCGCACTCATGCCATCGTAGCCCTAGGCGCGGCCCTGGCAATGGTAGTGTCAAAATACGGATTTCAGGACATACCGGACTATGATGCTGCCCGTGTGGCCGCTCAGGTGGTCAGCGGTGTGGGATTTTTAGGCGCGGGGATTATTTTTGTGAGAAATAATCTGGTCAACGGGCTCACTACGGCAGCCGGGCTATGGGCTACGGCGGGGGTCGGACTTGCCATGGGGGCAGGTCTCTATGTGATTGGTATTGCATCTACGGTACTGATTGTTCTGATGCAGCTGATCACCCACAGAATAGCCTATTTTGCAAAGGTGGCTTCCGGAGGAATCATTCGCCTGACTATTGTCCAGGAAGAAAATGCCACAAAGAAAATGCGGGAATTTCTGGAGAGCTGCAAAATCGATGTGGCTTCCGTAAAGATTCACAAGAACAAGAAGGAAGAGATCAAGCTGGAGTACGAGGTGGTGTATCCGCCGGGGTTTGACAAGGCGGCATTGTTTGCCAAGCTGGCAGAGATGCCGGGAGTGATGATGATCAGTGAGTGACCGGAGGCATCCGAAAGGGTAGTGGCTGGTGCAGGTTTCTTACAAGGAGAAAACATGTATATGGAGGAAGAGATATGAAGGAATGGAGTTTCGATGCGGTGATTATCGGCGGCGGCGTGACCGGCTGTGCGGTGGCAAGAGAGCTTTCCCGTTACAGTCTGCGCACGGCTCTGGTTGAGCGGGAGGAGGATGTCTGCTCCGGCACGTCCAAGGCAAACAGTGCCATTGTCCATGCCGGACATGACGCGGTGCCGGGATCAGTAAAGGCCAGATTCAACATAGAGGGCAACCGCATGATGGGGGAGCTGGCCAAGGAGCTGGATTTTGAGTTTGAGAGGAATGGTTCTCTGATTCTGTGCTTTGCGGAGGAAGACAGGCCGGCTCTTACAGAGCTGTATAATAAGGGTGTCAAAAACGGTGTTCCGGATCTTAAGATCATCACCGGAGACGAGGCCAGAGCCATGGAGCCCAATGTCAGTGATGCGGTAGTGGCTGCTCTTTACGCGCCTACGGGCGGAATTGTTTGCCCCTTCGGTCTGACCATTGCCCTGGCGGAAAATGCCTGTGACAACGGAGTGGAATTTTTGTTTAACACGGAAGTGAAAAATGTGGTAAGGACCGATGCCGGATATGACCTGGAAACGGCTGACGGAGTGATTCACACCACCTATGTGGTCAATGCTGCCGGCGTATATGCGGATGAGATTCACAATATGGTGAGCGAGAGAAAGCTGCATATCACCCCCAGAAAGGGAGATTACTGTTTGCTGGACAAGGAGGCAGGGAGCCATGTAAAGCATACGATCTTCCAGCTTCCCGGAAAGCTTGGAAAGGGTATCTTAGTTACCCCTACTATCCACGGCAATCTGCTGACCGGACCTACGGCTAAGGATATTGGGGACAAGGAGGCAACCGCCACTACGGCAGAGGAGCTGGCAAAGATCATGGAAAAGGGCAGCGTCAGTGTAAAGAATGTTCCCTTCCGCCAGGTGATCACTTCCTTCTCGGGACTTCGCGCCCACGAGGACGGGGATGATTTTATTGTGGGAGAGGCACAGGATGCACCGGGCTTCTTTGACGCGGCAGGTATCGAGTCTCCCGGACTGACCAGCGCGCCGGCCATCGGTGCCTATCTGGCAGAAAAGGTGGCTAAGAAGGCCGGAGCCGGGAAGAAAGCAGACTGGAACGGCAGGCGCAAGGGCTTTGTCCGCCCGGAGAAGCTGTCCACTGAGGAGCGGGCGGCTCTGATTAAGGAGCGTCCGGAGTATGGAACCATTATCTGCCGCTGTGAAGGCGTCAGTGAGGGGGAGATCATAGATGCCATCAACCGAACCTTGGGAGCCGTATCCTTGGACGGAATTAAGCGGCGGGTACGTCAGGGCATGGGACGGTGCCAGGCAGGCTTCTGCACCCCGAGAACCATGGAGATTCTGGCGAGAGAGCGCGGTATGGAGATGGAAGATATTTGTAAAAACGCACCCGGTTCCAATATGTTGACCGGTCAGAAATAGGAGGGCAGCGACATGGCAAAGCATGATATCGTAATTATCGGAGGTGGTCCTGCAGGGCTTGCAGCGGCAGTGGCGGCAAGAAGGGCAGGGATTCAGGATATTCTGATTCTGGAGCGTGACGGCTGTCTGGGAGGAATTTTAAATCAGTGTATTCACAACGGCTTTGGCCTGCATACCTTCAAGGAGGAGCTGACCGGGCCGGAGTATGCAGCCCGCTATATTGAGATGGTGGAGGAGGAAAAGATTCCCTATAAGCTGAACACTATGGTCATTGACATCAACAAGGATAAACAGGTTACAGTCATCAACAGGGAGGACGGACTGACCACTATCCAAGCTAAGGCAATTATCCTGGCCATGGGCTGTAGGGAACGTCCCAGAGGGGCTTTGAATATTCCGGGCTATCGTCCTGCAGGGATCTATTCTGCCGGTACGGCTCAGCGCCTGATGAATATCGAGGGCTTCAGCGTGGGAAAAGAGGTCGTGATTTTAGGATCCGGAGATATCGGACTGATCATGGCAAGAAGAATGACCTTAGAGGGCGCCAAGGTGAAGGTGGTGGCAGAGCTGATGCCTTACTCCGGCGGATTAAAGAGAAATATCGTACAGTGCCTGGATGATTACGGGATTCCCTTAAAGCTTAGTCACACGGTGGTCAATATTGAAGGCAAGGAGCGGGTAACTGGCATCACTATCGCGGAGGTAGGGCCGGATAGGAAGCCTATTCCCGGAACCGAGGAGCATTACAGCTGCGATACGCTTCTTTTGTCTGTGGGTCTGATTCCGGAGAATGAGCTGAGCCGGAGCATTGGAATTCGCATGAGCCGCATTACATCCGGCCCGGAGGTCAATGACCAGTTGGAGACCAGCACGGAAGGTGTGTTTGCCTGTGGGAATGTGCTTCACGTTCACGATCTGGTGGACTATGTGTCCGAGGAGGCCACTTTGGCGGGAATCAACGCGGCGGAATATGTGAAGTCCGGCCAGGAGAAGGATAATGCCCATTTGGTTGAGTTAAAGGCGGAGAACGGGGTCCGCTATACGGTACCTCAGACGCTGGATATTAACAATATGCAGGAGAAGGTGACGGTTCGTTTCCGTGTGGCGGATGTATATAAGGACCGGTATATCAGTGTGTATTATGACGGTGTTCAGATTTCCAAAAAGAAGAAAAAGGTGCTGGCTCCCGGGGAGATGGAGCAGGTGGTCCTCAAGAAGGACAGCTTTGGCCAGTATCCGGATCTGAAGAATATCGTTATTTGTACGGAGGTGGAATAATATGGAGACGAGAGAGCTAATCTGTATCGGGTGCCCTTTAGGATGCCCATTGACGGTTCGTGTAGACGGGGAAAATGTGGATGTAAGCGGAAATACCTGCAAGAGAGGCGATGATTACGCCCGCAAGGAGGTCTTAAGCCCCACCAGGATTGTGACCTCCAGTGTACATGTAAAGGGCGGAGAGCTGGAGATGGTATCCGTAAAGACGAAGGAAGATATTCCCAAGGGGAAGATATTTGAGATCATGGATGAGATTCGCAAAATCACGGTCAATGCGCCAGTATCCATTGGGGATGTGGTGATTGAAAATGCGGCCGGCACCGGGATTCCGGTGATTGCAACCAAGAACGTAGCTGGTGTCTGAAAACAGAATTAAAAGGATCAATGGAAAGGCTGCCGGAGAATACCAGATTGGTTCTCCGGCAGTTTTTTGCGGTTTGCTACTGTTCAGATAGGTCTGTGCGTTTACCGCGCTGACCGTATGGTAAACTGGGGCGGTTATGGAGCAAATCTTGAGTTTTTGAGAAAATACATTTATAATAGAAGAAAAAGGAGATTCGTGGAAAAGGGAAAGGGGGATTTTGAGTATGAAGGCAATGGAGCTGTTGGAAACATCGCCGGTGATTGCGGCTGTGAAGAATGACCAGGGACTGCAGCGGTGTTTTGATTCAGAATGCCAGGTAGTATTTGTTTTGTATGGGAATATCTGCAATATCGGAGGGATTGTCCGGCAGATTCAGGAGCATGGAAAGATTGCCATTGTCCATGTGGACTTGACGGCAGGGTTGAACGCCAAGGAGGTGGCCGTGGACTTTATTAAGCAGACCACCAGCGCGGACGGAATTATTAGCACGAAGCCGCTGCTTGTAAAGCGGGCCCAGGAATTAGGACTTTATGGAGTGCAGAGAACCTTTATGATTGATTCCATGGCAGTTAGTACCATGAAAAAGCAGATTGACACCTTTCATCCGGATTTGGTGGAGGTGATGCCAGGGATTATACCCAAGGTACTGGGGGAGATCCGGGGATATACAAACATTCCCATCATTGCCGGCGGGTTGATTTCGGACAAGAAGGATATTATGGCAGCCTTTGCGGCCGGGGCAGATGCCATTTCCACCACAAAGGAGGAACTGTGGTTTGCATAAGAAAATGACCAGGGTGTGCTTGCGGGAAGCGGAGCAATTTGTCTGGATTACAGGGGAGAACGGGTGCCACTGCGGCGGAAATCAAGCCTGGTTTGAGTGGAAGGGACAAGAGAGCAGGAGCCATGTGGCCAGGCAAGGGGCCTGTGGAACGGTGGCTTTGGCCAATATTGCTGCTTATCTGGCGGGAAAAGATCCGGCCTATAAGGGACTTTATCCCTATCCGGACTACTCAAAGGCCAGCTTTCTCGCCCATATGGAGGACTTGTACGGCTATGTGGCGCCTTACCATATCGGCCGGTTTCCCTTAGGCGTCTGGCCTATTGGACGCCTGGCAGCAGGAATGGAGCGATTTGCCCGGGACAGAGGGGTGACACTTCACGCTGCCAGGCGCGATTGGTTCTTTAGCCGGAGGAATGTTCTGCGGTATGTGACGGAGGGCCTTGAGAGTGATTGTCCGGTAGCCATGCTGGTGGGCACTCACCGGCTGAGGCAGGTGGAGGTGGCGTATCCGGGCCGGGGAAGTTGCAAGGAGGATATAGGGCTTCACTGGGTGACTGTGACGGGGCTTGAGACGGACGGGGAGACAGTGAGGTTTGAGGTGTCCACCTGGGGAGGACGGGCAGTACTTAATCTGGATGAGTATATGAAGGAGAAGGTTTATGCGGGGATGATGTATTTTGCGTAACTGTTCAGATAGGTCCGCGCATTTACTGCGCTGACCGTATGGTAAACTGAGCCGGAAAGCAAAAATCCCATCGCCGAAGGCGATTTTCATGGATTTTTGCAGGTTACTGAGAACGTATGTGAACAGTAACTATTTTGCGTAGTTGTGTAAAAGGAAGGCTTTTGCTATAATGAGATTATAGTATTTTCGCAGAAGAAGCAGAAGACGGGATCGGCCTGTGGGAATTGTCATAAACGAGGCAGGCTGGCAGATCAGGAGACGAAAAAGGAGACGGATTTTGGATACGCTGGATTATTACAAGAAACTGGTAGACTTTCTGGGACAGGTTCTGGGGGAGTATGGAGAGGTGGTACTGCGGGACTGCAGAAAACCCAATCATGACATCATTGCCATTGCCAACGGTCATGTCAGCGGGCGGACTGTCGGGGCGCCGATTACGGATTTTACCTTGTCTGTGCTGGCCAACGAGGAGTGGAAGGAAAAGGATTATGTGGTGAACTATGTGGGCAAGGCAGCCCCCAATAAGAATCTGCGTTCTTCCACTCTTTTTATTCGGGAGGAGGGAGAGCTGATCGGGCAGCTTTGTATCAATATTGATATGGGCCCCTATGAGCAGGTGATGAACAGTATCCGCGCCTTAAGCGGGATGGGGCTGATGCATGGCCTTGATACAGAGGGCGTGGTCTGTGAGGGACCGGTGGAAAATTTTTCGGCGGATGTGACCGGAGATATGATGAGCAAAGCGGTAGTGCAGGTGGTAGGCTCCAGCGATGCGATCGTGCGGGAGAGGCTGACCCAGGAGGATCGGATTCAGATTGTGGAGGGCTTAAACCAGGCCGGTCTGTTCCAGATTAAGGGGGCAGTGAGCCAGGTAGCGGAATATCTGTACTGCTCAGAAGCCAGCGTGTACCGGTATTTGGCCAAGATACAGAAGCGGCTGTGAGGACACGGCAGCAATTGCAGTGTTATTTGAATATCTGTAATTTTTATTATTATAAAAAAAATTTATCACAATGATTGACAAAATCATCTCAAAGTATTATATTCTATTTATAAAGATTTGATAAATTTCCCATAAATAAATTATAACGGTTCAGCCATGATTTCTCTTGTTTTCAAGACACAGGAAAACAGGAGACTGAACCGTTACAATAAATAGTGAATTGCATAGGAGGACAGGTATGGAGAATACAAGTATTCAGTATCAGACATATGTGCAGATTCTTAAGGAGGAGCTGGTTCCTGCCATGGGATGTACAGAGCCGATTGCCTTGGCTTATTGTGCAGCCAAGGCCAGGGAAGTGCTGGGGATATTGCCGGATCGCTGTGTGGTGGAGGCCAGCGGCAACATAGTGAAAAATGTCAAGAGCGTGATTGTGCCCAATACCGGCGGGCTTAAGGGAATCGAGGCGGCTGCCGCGGCGGGTGTGGTGGCAGGAGATGCCGGGCGGGTTTTAGAGGTGATCGCCGGAGTGACAGGGGAGCAGAAGGTGCAGATCAAGGAGTATATGGAGAAAACACCGATTCAGGTTAAGCCGCTTGAGACTGACGAGCTTCTGGACATGATTGTGACCCTGTATGGGAACGGCTCCTACGCCAGGGTACGGATCGCCAATTACCACACCAATATTGTATTGATTGAGAAGGATGGGGAAAAGCTTTACGAGATGGGTGTGATGGCCACGGAGGAAGCCCAGATGGCGGACAGGAGTCTTTTGAACGTGAAGGACATCTATGATTTTGCAAAAACAGTGGAGCTGGAGGATGTGAGGGAGTTAATCGGCCGCCAGATTGAGTACAACAGCGCCATCTCCAGGGAGGGCCTGGAGAATAACTGGGGGGCTAATATCGGAAGCGTGCTCTTAAAGGCATACGGAGATGATATTCGTGTGCGGGCAAGGGCGGCTGCCGCTGCCGGGTCGGATGCCAGAATGAGTGGCTGTGAGATGCCGGTGATTATTAACTCAGGAAGCGGAAATCAGGGGATGACGGCTTCTCTGCCGGTGATTGAGTACGCGAAGGAGTTAAAGTCTTCTGAGGAGGAGCTGTACCGGGCTCTGGTTCTCTCTAACCTGGTGACCATTCATCAGAAGACTGGAATCGGGCGTCTGTCGGCTTACTGCGGCGCGGTCAGCGCCGGGTGCGGGGCAGGATGCGGAATTGCTTACCTTCTGGGGGGAGATTACGCCACCATTGCTCATACCCTGGTCAATGCACTGGCCATTGTATCGGGAATCATCTGTGACGGTGCAAAGCCCTCCTGTGCCGGAAAGATTGCAGCCGCGGTGGATGCAGGGATTCTGGGATATCAAATGTATATTAACGGACAGCAGTTTCGGGGCGGTGACGGGATTATTTCCAAGGGTGTGGAGAACACCATCCGCAATATCGGCCGTCTGGGAAAGGAAGGCATGAAGGAGACCGACAAGGAGATTATCCAGATCATGACAGACTGCTGAGGTATCTCCTTATGAAATGGAAAAAGGTCTGAAGGATTACCGATGATCAGAAAAGAGGTGGCAGAGTGATTAGCGGCAATGATATTCTTAAGTTTCTGGATATTTCTGAAAACCATGGAGGACGGCTCATAGGCGTGATTTTGTTTTTTGTCATGCTCTACGGATTGTCCCGCCTGCCAAAGAAGCAGTTCAGCTTCGCGGCGCGGGTGCTGATTGGAACCGTGGCCGGCACGGTGTTTGGTTTGGGGGTCTGGCTGGTGGGGCGGTCGGACGTGCCTCCGGCCACGTGGGTTCGGATGACGGTTTCCGAAAATCTGGATCTCTGGTTTCAGCTGGTGGCCCACGGATATTTGTACCTGTTTGTATGTGTGGTGCTGCCCATGATATTTCTAGCTTCCGCCCGTATGGTGATTCACACGCCGGCAGAGAAGCAAATTACACCTCTTACCCGGTGGAAAAAGCGGATAAACACAGGTATGGTGGCGGTCAGCGCCCTGATTGCAGCCTGTGTGGGAATCGGGTTTGGAGTGGGGCTGGTGCCTGGTACGGACAGGGGGCTGTTTCGGTGGAGCGTTGAAAGCGGGGAGGGGATCGTGTCCCTGGCTTACAGTATCATTCCCACCGGTCTCGGCTGGGATCTGGTCCGTGCCAATGTGGTAGGCATATTTGTGTTCGGTATCTATGTGGGGATTGCGGCCAGAAGAATGTCCGGAAAACACATGGATGAGGTAAAGCCGGTATTTGATTTGGTGGACGGAGCGTTCCTGGTGGGAACTAGTGTGTGCAAGACGATTATTTCCTACAAGCCCATAGGAGCGGCGGCCATCATGGCTTCCCTGGCGGCTCGTCACGGATTTTTGGTGATTTTGCTGGCCTTGAAGGTTCTTTTGGCCATCTGCGTGGCAGCTGCTCTTATGCTCTTTGTGCAGCTGGTGGTAAGCTGTTTAGGCGGTGTGGGGCCGGTGGCGTTTTTTAAGGCCGGGAAGACGGCAATGAAAAAAGCTCTCAAGACCCGCTCCGGCTCTGCATGCCTGCCGGAGGTTCAGCAGGCTCTTACAGAGGATCTGGGGCTGAACCGGGAGATCACGGATCCGGTTTCCTCCTATACAATCTCCTCGGGGATGCAGGGCTGCGGCGCTCTGTTTCCGGCTATGGCGTTCGTGTTTGCCATGGGGATTTGCGGTCTGACTATCACACCGAGAACCGTGGTTCTTCTGGTGGTGGTGATTACCCTGATGTCCTACGGAATCACCGAGATGCCGGGGACGGCTACCATGGCGGAGTTTGCGGCAGTGCTGGGTACGGGAATGCAGGAGGCGGTGCCGGGGCTGGGAGCCATGATCGCTCTGGATCCTATTGCCGATGTGCCCAGGACCCTTATTAACGTAACAGGCTGTATGGCCAATGCCATATTTGTGGAAAGGATGGTGAGAAAGTGAAGGTTGTGATTATCGGCGGGGTGGCGGCGGGAATGTCAGCGGCCTCCAAGTTAAAACGGCTCATGAAGGATGAGGCAACGATCGTGGTGTACGAGAAGGGAGAGGAGATTTCCTATGGAGCCTGCGGGATTCCCTTTTATATCTCCGACCATATCCGTCAGGGAAGCGAGCTGATCGCCCGGACGGCGGAGGAATTTGCTAAGAGCGGGATTCCCGTGAAAACCTGGCATGAGGTGACGGCTGTGGATACGAAGGCAAAGACCGTGACGGTAAAGAATTTAAAAAGCGGTGAGGTGTTTACGGACAGCTATGACAAGCTGGTGGTGGGCAGCGGCGCCGGGGTGAGACATTTCCCGCCATTTGACAAGCAGTATGAGAACCTGTACGAGATCCGGAACGTGTCAGACGGAACCCGGGTGAAGACGGCTCTTTTAAATGAGAGCACAAAGAATGTGGTGATTGTGGGCGCGGGCTTTATTGGCCTGGAGGTATCGGAGGCCTGCCGCCATTACGGGAAAAATGTGACCGTGGTGGAGTTGGCGCCCCATATTCTGCCGGCCTTTGACACGGAGGTCAGTGAAGCTCTGGAGGCGGAGCTTACGAAAAACGGCGTCACAGTTCGCACCGGCACCATGGTGAAGGAGCTGGTGGCAAAAAGCGGCGTCATCACGGCTGCCTGTCTGGAGCGGAAGGACGGGGACGGCCAGGTGGTTACAGAGGAGATCCCGGTAGATTTTCTGATTAACAGCGCTGGTATTGCACCGTGTACGGACTTTATTCAGAATGTGGAGAAGGCGGGAAACGGCGCCATCTGTGTCAATGAGCGGATGGAGACCAGTGTGGAGGATGTGTATGCCGCCGGGGACTGCAGCATCATGCGCTCGGCCATTACAAACCAGTATCAGTATGCACCCTTAGGAACCAACGCCAACAAGCAGGGACGGATCATTGGTGATATTTTAGGGGGTGCAGAGCCCAAGCCATTTAAGCTGATCGGAAGCTCGGCCCTTCGTCTGTTTGGAATAGACGCGGCCAAGGTTGGGCTGTCGGAGAAGGAAGCCAAGGCCGGCGGAATAGATTTTAAGGTGAATACAATCACCGGCAACAGCTATGCCAACTACTATGGGAAGGAAAAGCTGAACATCAAGCTGATCTACGATGCAAAGACCCGGGTGATATTGGGAGCGGAGACCTGGGGACAGGGGATTGTGGTGCCCAGGGCTAACTATTACGCCATCGCCATCTACGCGGGGCTGACGGTGGACGAGATGGGATTCATGGATCTGTGCTATTCGCCGCCATTTTCCGGGGTGTGGGACGCGGCTCTGATCGCTTCCAACACGGCGAAGTGAGAGACGGAGGACAAGAAGCATCGGATGTCAGGTAATTGCAATAATTACCTGAAATATAAACCCGAAGGAGAAATTGAAGTATGAAAGACAAGACTCAAACAACAAAGCGTTCCTTTATCCTGCGCTTTCTCGACATGATCGAGGTGGCGGGAAATAAGCTGCCCACTCCTCTGACCATTTTCTTCTATCTGGCAGTGTTTGTAGTGGTGCTTTCAGGAATCGGCGCGGCTATGGGCTGGAGTGCCACCGGTGAGATGTACAATTCCGGCAGCGGCACGGTGGAGGAGACCACGGTCAGCGTGGTGAGCCTGTTCAGCATCTCGGGCCTGCAGTATATGCTGACCTCAGCCGTAACCAATTTTACCAACTATGCGCCTCTGGGCTTTACGGTTGTAATCATGCTGGGTATCGGCGTGGCGGAGAGCTCCGGATGGCTGAACGGCCTGATTCATAAGGTGGTGAAGATCACTCCCGCTCAGCTGGTGACGCCGATGGTGGTGTTTATCGGGGTTATGACCAATGTGGCGGAAAATGCAGGGTATGTGGTGTTTATTCCTCTGGCGGCCATGATCTTTAAGGCCTACAAGAAGCATCCCCTGGCCGGTGTGGCGGCAGGCTTTGCCGGTGTGTCCGGCGGCTTTTCGGCCAACCTTCTGATTGGTTCTGCGGATGCCACTCTGTCCGGATTTTCCACGGCAGCAGCCCAGACCCTGGATCCGGCCTACAATGTGACGCCTCTGTCCAACTGGTTTTTTATGATTGCTTCCACGATTTTGATCACAATTGTGGGAACCCTGATCACTGAGCTGGTGGTTATCCCCCGGTTAGGACCGTACAAGGAGAATGGGGACGGCACGTTGGTGGAGGTCTCCAATGAGCTGACTGACAAGGAGGAGAAGGCCCTTCGGATCGCCAACTGGGTGTTTGTGGGAATCGTGGCGCTTTATGTGATCTGCTGTATACCCAAAGGCTCCTTTATGAGAAATCCGGATACCGGAAGCCTGATTGAAGGCTCCACTTTGATGAACGCGATTATCCCGCTGTTTACCCTCTTGTTCTTTATTCCTTCCTTTGTGTACGGCAAGCTTTGTGGCAGCTTTAAGAGCGACAAGGATGTGGTGGCATCCTTCAATAAGTCCATTGCCTCCATTTCCGGGTTTATCGCTATGGCATTTGTGGCTGCCCAATTTACCAACTATTTCAGCAAAACCAACATCGGACGGATTTTGTCCTTCAAGGGTGCGGAGCTTTTACAGAGCCTGAATATCAATTCCGTGGGATTGATGATGTGCTTTATTCTGGTGGCCGGATTTGTCAATCTGTTTATGGCCTCAGCGTCCGCCAAGTACGCCATATTTGCACCGGTGTTTGTGCCCATGTTCATGAAACTGGGTCTTTCTCCAGAGCTGACCCAGGTGGCATACCGAATTGGCGACAGCACCACCAACATTATCGCGCCGGTTATTGCCTGGATTCCGTACATATTGACAGTTATGAAAAAGTATGACAAGGATACGGGCTGGGGAACTTTGGTTTCCTCCATGCTTCCCTACTCCATGGCCTTTTTGGTGAGCTGGGCGGCAATGCTGGCTCTGTGGATGATTTTCAATCTGCCTCTGGGACCGGGAGCTCCCGTGTTCTATACCATTGGGTGACGGCTGAGGATCGGATATTGACAGGACGTTAAGGCAATTGTGAATCGACAGGGTATGCCCGGAGATTCCCTGTCAGCGCAGGGAACTCCGGGCATATTATTATATGAGGAGGACGGAGATGTTTGAAGAGAGAGTAGCAAGGGTACTGAAAAATATGGAGGAAAAGGGATTAGAGCAGATGATTGTCAGCGATCCGCCGTCTGTGTATTATCTGACCGGAAAATGGATTCTGCCCAATGAGCGTCTGCTGGCCCTTTACCTGAACAAAAACGGGAATCACAAGCTGTTTGTCAACAAGCTTTTTACGGTGGACGGGGATATCGGTATGGAGAAGGTCTGGTTTTCGGATACGGATCCGGGCTGTGAGATCATCGCCGGCTATACGGACCATGACAAGCCGCTGGGAATCGACAAGAAGATGGCGGCAAGGTTTCTTTTGGAGCTGATGGAGCTGGGGGCAGGAAACGGCTACAAGAATGCCTCCGAGTGTGTGGACAAGGCACGCCGGATCAAGGATGAGGATGAGAAGGAGAAAATGATCCTGGCGTCACAACTCAATGACGCGGCCATGGCCAGGTTCCGGGGACTGATTAAGGAAGGCGTGACCGAGCTGGAGATTGCGGCGGGGATGAATGCCATTTACAAGGAGCTGGGCACCGAGGGGCCGTCCTTTGGTCCGCTGGTCAGCTTCGGGGCCAATGCAGCCATCGGCCATCATAAGCCGGACGGGACGGTGCTAAAGGAAGGAGACTGCGTGCTCTTTGACGTGGGCTGCAAAAAGAACGGCTATTGTTCAGATATGACAAGGACCTTTTTCTACAAGAGCGTTAGCGACAAGGGCCGGCAGGTCTATGAGATCGTGAAAAAGGCCAATCTGGCGGCCCAGGCAGTGATGAAGCCGGGGGTGCGGTTCTGTGATATCGACAAGGTGGCCCGGGACATTATCACTGAGGCGGGATATGGTCCTTACTTTACTCACCGGCTGGGTCATTGCATCGGGATCGAGGTTCATGACGCAGGGGATGTCTCGGCGGTGAATACGGATATTGTGGAAGAAGGAATGATCTTTTCCTGTGAGCCGGGGGTTTATCTGCCTGGCGAGCTGGGGGTGCGGATCGAGGATCTGATGCTGATCACCAGGGACGGGGCAGTGAGCCTGAACAGGGATTCCAAGGATTTGGAGATTATTGAGTGACAGAATAAACAAGTAACAGGATAAATAAGAAACGGCAGCTGTATCGTAAGGATTAGAGCTGCCGTTTTGCCGCATGTTCACAGGCCCGTGTAAGTAGGTTTGCCGATAATGCAGCATACGGGCCGCAAGGCGGACAGGAAAGCCTATGGGTATCAGAGCGTTTCGGCCATCTCGTACAAAAGCCGGGCGGAATCCTCCCATCCCAGACAGGGGTCTGTGATAGACTTGCCGTAGCAGTGCTCCCCAATCTTTTGATTTCCCGGTTCAATATAGCTTTCAATCATGACGCCCTTGACGAAATTCTGGATATCGGCGGAATGTCTGCGGCTGTGAAGAACCTCCTTGACAATGCGCACCTGCTCAGCGTACTGCTTGTTGGAGTTGGAGTGATTGGCATCCACAATGCAGGCGGGATTTTTTAAGTTGCGCTCCATATACAGGCGATGAAGCAAAATCAGGTCTTCATAGTGGTAGTTGGGCAGACACTGGCCGTGCTTGTTGACCGCGCCTCGAAGGATAGTGTGGGTCCAGGGATTGCCGGATGTGCGCACCTCCCAGTCCCGCATGATAAATTCATGGCCGCTCTGGGCGGCAGTCACGGAATTGAGCATGACGGTTAAGTCTCCGCTGGTGGGATTTTTCATGCCCACAGGCACATGGCAGCCGCTGGATACAAGGCGATGCTGCTGGTTTTCCACGGAACGGGCTCCCACGGCAATGTAGGACATAATATCATCCAGGTAGCTGACATTATCCGGGTACAGCATCTCATCGGCAGTGGACAGGCCGGTCTCTTTAAGAACCTGCATGTGGACATGACGGATGGCGTGAAGGCCGTCTGCCATGCTGGGCCGCTTTTCCGGGTCGGGCTGATGGAGCATACCCTTGTAGCCCTCTCCCGTGGTACGGGGCTTGTTGGTATAAACCCGGGGAATGATTAAAAGCTTGTCCTTTGTATCTTCCTGAATTTTTACCAGGCGGCAGGTATAGTCAAGAACCGAATCCTCATTATCAGCAGAACAGGGGCCGATGATGACCAAAAATTTTTCACTTTCACCGGTTATAATTTTTTTGACTTCCTCATCTCTTTTGGCCTTTATCAGGGCATATTCCACCGGAAGGGGGAACTGCTCCTTGATTTCTGCCGGGGTCGGCAGCTTGTTGATAAATTCAAATCCCATGATTGTTCTCCTTATGCTTGTATTTTATCCCCGGAAACGATTTATGCAGGCAAACAGCTCCTGGCGGCGGGGCTTTGCCAGGCCGCAGGGCACGTAGGAACTGCAAAAGGGCTCCCAGCCCTGTTTGTCCAACATGTCGGACAGAAGCTTTACGGTTTGCTGCACGGTCCTTCTGCCATCAATCACCTGCTCTAAGCCATAACGCAGCATATGGGCCAAGGCGCTGGTCTGCTCGGAATCCGCAAGCTGTTCTACATAGCGCATGTCCACGGTCTCCTTGTCCAGGGAGAAGGAATCCTTCCCAAAGGTCTTGACCTTCATGTGTTCATGGCGTCCGTCACGGTCACCGCCCCGGCCTCCTCTGCCGCCGTAGCCGCCCCGGCGTCCGTCACCAGAGCCGCCGCGTCCCCGGCCTGAGGAGAGAGCCCGGTTAAAGGCGGGAACGGCAAAGTTCGGAGCCTGGATTCTGGGGGCGGAGTGATCCTTGAGGAGAGATTTCACATGCTCTGTGATATCCACCGGGCGGTAGCAGTCCATCTGAAGAATCTTGTCGGCAATGTAGAAAAAGGCGCCGGAGCTTCCGGCCACCAGGATTGTGGAGATCCCCGCCTTTTCATACAGATCTCTGGCCCGCTCCAAAAAGGGAGTGATAGGCTCCTTTTCCCGGCTGATCACCTGCTGCATAAAGTCGTCCCGCACCATAAAATTGGTGGCGGAGGTATCCTCATCGATCAGGAAAAGGCCGGTGCCGGCTTCCACTCCCTCGATCACTCCTGCAGCCTGGGAGGTGCTTCCGCTGGCATCGGGAGTGGAGAAGGAAGAGGTATCCTTTTTGTTTGGCAGGTCATTGATGAAGAGGGAGATATCCACATTGCGGATGGAACGTCCGTCCTCTGCCCGCAGCTTGATGGCTGTGTCATCGGTGATGACAAATTCTCTTCCGTCTCCGCCAATGTGGTTGTAGACCCCCATTTGAAGGGCCTCTAACAGGGTGGATTTGCCGTGGTAGCCGCCTCCCACAATCAGGGTAATACCACGGGGAATGGCCATGCCCCGTATCTCACCTCTATGAGGAAGAGTAAAGGTACGCTCCATGGCCTCAGGGGAGGTAAAGGGAATACTGTCCTTTAAGGGCAGGTCAGACACGCCGCTTTTTCTGGGAAGGACAGAGCCATTGGCCACAAAGGCCACCAGGCCTTCCTCCTTTAATATCCGGCGGACAGCGGTCTGGTCCTCTGCCAGGTATACGGCGTTTTCCACCTTTTTTGCGTCTAACCGGCGGTAGAAAAAACAGCTTTCCACACACCGGGGAAGAAAATCAAAAAGAATCTTGTCCAGCTCTCCGGCGTTGATGGTGCGGCCGAAGGCAGGAAAGCCAATGTGAAAACGGGCTATGATCTTTGTGTCTGTAATCTGGCAGGCACTGCGCTCCAACACCTCCTGCCCGCATCGGGTGACGGACATGAGACCGCTTTTTCCTGAGCCCTTGGCCCGGAAATTGAAATCCTCAAACAGGGAGGAAAGCTTGCGGGTCAGAAAGTCCTCAAGGGCAATGCGGGAGCAGTCCTTCTCGTAATAGGCAGGAGGAAAGGCGGCGTCCTTGTGGGCGATCTCCACGTGGAGGCTGGACGGGGAGGCGAAGGGGTCTCCCTGTACATGGTCGATAAACAGCTGGAAGCTGCCGAAGTGATAGGCCCCTGCCAGGGATTTGTAGGCAGGATAGCTTTTATGATCGATGGAGCGCAGAAGCGTGCGCAGTTCACTGGATGATTTCATGGAATATCTCCTTATTTCGTTGGTTATTTTACTGCGGGAATTGGCAGCCAAAAGAAATCGGACTGCGGCGTTGGCCCGCAGATACCATCATAAAACATATTTGAAAAAGTTGCAACTGTTTTGAAGGGGGCAGCAGTTACCTTGCCAATAATAAAATTCTTTTTGATAAAAAAGGATCCTGCCATTTAAGCAGGACCCTTTTTTGTGGAATGGTAATAAATGAGATTATCTTTTTACATCGATTGTGACCACGGATTCTTCTGTATGCATACTGTGGGTGTAGGAGGCTCTGGCGCGGGAGCGTTTTACCTTCTGGGCTTCCGGGGTCAGCTCGGCTTCAGCTCGTGTTTTTTTGGAGGAGGCACGAAGCTGTTTGGCCTTAGCCGCCTGAGTATCGGCAGGGGTCGGCTCTTTTTGTGACTCCATATCCTGTTTCTCGCCGTCCGCAGTCTTTGACGGATCGGTATCTGCGGCTTTGGGTGCATCGGTCTTTTCTTCTTGAATGTCCTGATTCTTTTTGGTCTCGCCCTTCTGCTCGGCTTCTTTTGCCTCTTTTAAATCCTTCTCAGCCTTTCTCTTTTCGGCCTCTGTGGGAAGCCGCTTGTAATCGCTGCTCTGAGTAAAACGGTTGGTGGCATCAGAAACCGTGCTCACCTTCTGGTGCTCCTCAATGGTCAGCTTAAGCTTCTCACCGCTGGAAATATTGGGATTGTTGTTGATATCCTTCACTCTGTCTAAGGATGCTGCCATGTGGGCGGCCTTTAAGCGCTGAACCTCCTCCTTGGTTTTGCAGCTGCGAAGCCGCTGCTCAAAGGCCTTGCGCTCCATCTCCCGATACTTGGCCTGCTGGTAGGCGTCAGGATCATTCTTTTTTAAATACTCCATCTCTGCGGAGGTGAGCTTTCTTCCAGCCATCAGCTTGGCCTGGATCCCGCTCATGGTTGCCTGGCTGGAGCTTTCCTCTAAGGCACTGAGCTGTTCGGCAGCTTCCTTCCTGAGCTTATCCGCAATGGAGGTGGTGCCATCGGCAGAGTAATCCTTGGTTGCCTTTTTCTGCTCCCATTTCATCTGCATTTTCAGGTTTTTCGCGTACATATCTAAAGAATTGACCATGGTGAAGCTCATAAAATCCCCCCGTTCTGATTTGAAGTGACAGGTCAATGTCTGCAATACAACAGTAACGGCAGCGGCGCCGAAAATCTCATAAATAATATACTGAAAATATCGGCGTTTTTTTCAGATAGATAAGCGGGAATACAGCTTCCTGTCTTGATTTTTCACTTGTTTTTTCATATACTGAATATAAAAAGAATATTTGCGTGATGGCTTCCGGCTTGTTAGGACTGTTGCGAAAGAGGAAAAGAGAGGTGACATCTGGTGGTACATTTGTTGTTGGCAGTTATCTATCTGTGTTTTGTCAGTCTTGGGCTTCCTGATTCACTTTTAGGCTCTGCCTGGCCTTCCATGTACGGACAATTTCATGTGCCTGTGTCCTATGCGGGGATGGTCTCTGTGATTATTGCGGCAGGAACTGTATTTTCCAGTTTGCAGAGTGATCGGCTCACAAAGGCCTTTGGCACAAGCATGGTGACGGTGGTAAGTGTGGCTATGACTGCACTGGCTTTATTCGGTTTTTCGGCAAGCGGCTCCTTCTGGATGCTGTGTCTGTGGGCAGTACCCTACGGGCTTGGAGCAGGCTGTGTGGATGCCGCTCTCAATAACTATGTAGCCCTTCACTATACCAGCCGCCATATGAGCTGGCTCCATTGTATGTGGGGGGTGGGGGCTTCTCTGGGGCCGTATATTATGGGATATGCTCTGGTATCGGGACAGGGTTGGAGAATGGGCTATCGGTATATCTTTTTTATTCAGATCATCCTGACAGCTGCTCTCATATTAACGCTGCCATGCTGGAAGAACAGTGCCTCCATGGACAGTTCCGGACAGGAAGAAGAGCCAGGAGGAAAGGTGCTGACCCTGAGAGAAATTGTAAAGATTTCAGGGGCAAAAGAGGCTATGGGCACCTTTTTTTGCTACTGTGCCCTGGAGCAGACAGCGGGGCTTTGGGGAAGCAGCTACCTGGTTCTTCACTGCGGATTTCAGCCGGAGGTGGCGGCTCGGTTTGCCGGACTGTTTTTTATTGGAATTACGACAGGACGGGCTGTCAGCGGCTTTCTCACCGCGTTTTTTAACGATGCGCAGATGGTACGCCTGGGGCTTTTGGCGGCAGTGGCGGGGATTGGGGCTGTGATATTTCCCGCCGGTAGGCTGGCGCCTGCCGGACTGGTTCTTTTAGGGCTGGGCTGTGCTCCGGTGTATCCCTGTCTGATGCACGCGGCTCCGGACTACTTTGGCGCGGATAAGTCCCAGGCCATTATCGGTGTGCAGATGGCCAGTGCCTATGTGGGCATCTGTCTGATACCCCCATTGTTTGGGATCATAGCACAGCACGTTTCCATAGCGCTGTTTCCTGTTTTTTTGATGCTGTTTCTTTTTGCCATGGGACTTGCCCATGAAGGGCTTTTGAGAAGGTGCGGAGGGAGAAAAATAAAAAATTAAAATCAGGAATTCTACATCCTTTTAACATAATTGCGGTACTCCTCCACCGTATAGGGCGCCTTGTAGCCGTCAATAATGGCTTTTGCCTCAGCGGCCCCGTTTTTCAAAAGCCGGTCAGCAAGGAGAGCCATCATTTTGGCAGGCATAACGTGGGCCATATTGGGGCCTTCTCCGGGTGATGGTACAGATTGTCGGCCAGAGCCTGAAGCTCATCGGCGTGTTCGTCAATGATAGAAAAAATCCAGTCATGAAAAACGCCTTTGGCCATAAGGTCGGCGCGACAAACGCGCAGACCTATCTCAACAGTAATACGGTAATCAAAAAATTGTGGCAGATTCGGTTGATTTTTTGTATAATGCTCAGAAAGAGCAGCATAAGAAAACAGAACAGCAGGTTCGGAAAGGATATGATTTGTTTCAGATCGTTCGATATGATGTTGTCTCCGGAAGAATTCCGGAAGAATTTGAGGATTTTAAGATTGTTCATTTGTCGGATCTTCACGGCGCTCTCTATGGAGAGCATAACCGGCTTTTGGTGGAAGGAATTGTAAAAGAGAGACCAGACATAATCGTCATGACCGGGGATATGGCAGAGAACTCTGCTCATGCGGTGTCCCGTCTGGTGGATTTGTGCAGACAGCTGGGCGGCCTTTATCCGATCTACTATGTGGTGGGCAACCACGAACAGGCTCTGCCACAGGATATGTTGGATAAATTATTAATGAGATTGAGAAAACTGGGAGTGGTGGTACTAGACAACAGCTGGTGTACCATCTCCCGTCAGGGGGCCTCTGTCCGTCTCTATGGCCTGGTGACCCCCCAGGTGTATTATAAGGACCGTCTCAGGGAGTATAAGAGAGGTGTCTGCTACCGCAGGGAGAATGTGAAGGAGGCTTTGGGAAAGGCCTCGCCGGGCTTTAATATGATGCTGGCCCACAATCCTCTGTACTACCCGGCCTATAAAAGCTGGGGAGCAGATCTGGTCTTTGCAGGCCACATTCACGGAGGAGTGATCCGAGTTCCGGGGCTGGGGGGACTTTTATCTCCGGACATGACCTTTTTTCCCAAGTATGACGGTGGATATTTCAGGGAGGGAGAAGGTCATTTGGTGGTCAGCAGGGGGCTGGGGAATCATTTCCTGGTGCGGGTGATGAATCCGCCGGAGGTGGTGGCAGTAACGCTTAAAATTCCCCTTATGAAAACGGCCAAAGAATAGTCCTTGACAAAACCCCAATCCCCATATATAATCACCACTATCAGAGCAATTAAACAGACGGCGATGAGAAGAACAAGTAGCGGTCCGGGGATCCCACACAGAAAGCAGCCGGCGGATGAGAGGCGCGTGGAGACGGGACTGGCGAATACATCTTTGAGCTTCACACCCAACAAAGGCCGGAGCCTGCCGACAGGCAGTGAGAGCTTTTAAGTAGGCTGTGACGGAATCATGCACCCGTTATCGTGCCAGGGCATCAAATATTGGTGCCTCCAAAGGTAAGCGGCGTAAGCCGTTTATGAAGAAAGGTGGTAACACGGGAATATACCGTTACAGTTCACGGGGCGGGGGAAAAACGGATAAAAGCAGGCATCAAGCTTGCTTGTAAGACTGATTTTATCCGTTTTTCCACATCGGGCGAACGCACGATGCTTCTTGTTTGGCGTAAGCCGGACAAGAAGATGCTCCCAAGAACAGTAACAATATACCTCGTCCTTTCGTAGAGATACGAAAAGGACGGGGTTTTTGTATGTAGGGATTGCGTATTTCAGAGAGAAGATGAAAAAATAATAAAAAAGAAAGAGGAGATGAAGTGATGAATTGTTATGAGGAGCTGGTGGCCCGGGGACTGATCGCTCAGGTGACTAATGAGGAGGAAATCAAAAAAATGGTCAATGCCGGAGAGGCAACCTTTTATATCGGTTTTGACCCTACGGCGGACAGCTTGCATGTGGGACATTTTATGGCTCTGTGTCTGATGAAGAGACTGCAGATGGCCGGCAATAAGCCCATTGCCCTGATCGGCGGGGGCACCGGCATGGTGGGGGACCCTTCCGGCCGGACCGATATGCGCCAGATGATGACCGAGGAGACCATTGCCCACAACTGTGAGTGCTTTAAAAAGCAGATGAGCCGGTTCATCGATTTTTCTGAGGGAAAGGCTTTGATGGTCAACAACGCGGACTGGCTGTTAAAGCTCAACTATGTGGAGCTTCTGCGGGAAGTGGGTTCCTGCTTTTCCGTCAACAACATGCTGCGGGCCGAATGCTACAAGCAGCGGATGGAGAAGGGCTTAAGTTTTTTGGAGTTTAACTACATGATCATGCAGAGCTATGATTTCTATATGCTGTTTCAGGAGTACGGCTGCAACATGCAGTTTGGGGGAGATGACCAGTGGAGCAACATGTTAGGGGGCACAGAGCTGATTCGCCGGAAGCTGGGCAAGGACGCTCACGCTATGACCATTACCCTGTTGCTGAATTCTGAGGGCAAGAAGATGGGCAAAACCCAGTCCGGCGCGGTGTGGTTGGATCCTGACAAGACTTCTCCCTTTGACTTTTATCAGTACTGGAGAAATGTGGCAGATGCAGATGTGCTCAAATGTCTGCGGATGCTGACCTTCCTGCCTATTGAGCAGATTGATGAGATGGACCACTGGGAGGGAAGCCAGTTAAATACTGCCAAGGAAATTCTGGCCTATGAGCTGACCAAGTTAGTGCACGGCCAGGAGGAGGCACAGAAAGCCCAGACAGCGGCCAGGGCCTTGTTTGGCGGCCAGGGCAGCCTGGACAATATGCCTTCTCACTGCTTAAAGGCGGAGGATTTTGTGGACAATAGGATTGATATTCTGGCGGTGCTTCACAAGTCTGGTCTGGCAGCATCCCGGTCCGAGGCCCGGAGAAATGTGGAGCAGGGGGGTGTTTCTGTCAACGGAGCCCAGGTAAAGGACATTAAGACCACCTATGGCAGAGAGGACTTTTCCGGGGACGGGATGATGGTGAAGCGGGGAAAGAAGAACTTTATGAAGGTGACTGCGGAGTGAGATTTTTATGAAAATACTTGTGATTAACAGCGGAAGCTCCTCCCTAAAATTCCAGGTTATTGACTCGGAAAGCGAGGAGGTGCTGGCAAAAGGTTTATGTGAGCGGATCGGCATTGACGGAATTTTTACCTATCGGACCGCAGCCGGGGTTTCCATAAAAGAGCCTGTGACAATGGAAAATCATACACAGGCAGTACACACTCTGTTGGATATGCTGATTGCCCCGGAAAGGGGTGTTCTCAGGGACTTTAAGGAGATCGATGTGATCGGCCATAGGCTGGTTCACGGCGGAGAGAAGTTTACCGGCTCTGTGGTGATCACAGACGAGGTGATTCAGGCCATGACCGAGTGCAATGATCTGGCGCCTCTCCACAATCCGGCCAACTTAGTGGGTGTGGATGCATGCAGAAAGCTGATGCCAAATACCCTGATGGTGGGCGTGTTTGACACTGCCTTTAATCAGACCATGGAGCCGAAGGCGTTTCTCTATGGACTTCCATACCGGTACTATGAAAAATACAAGGTCCGCCGCTACGGCTTTCACGGAATCAGCCACAAATATGTGTCCCTGCGGGCGGCAGAATTTCTGGGGCAGAATCCCTGGCAGGTAAAGACCATTGTCTGTCATCTGGGAAACGGAGCCAGCATCAGCGCTGTCAAATACGGAAGGGTGATTGACAACTCCATGGGCTTTACGCCTCTGGAGGGACTGGTGATGGGAACCCGTTGCGGGGATGTGGATCCGGGGGCTTTGGAATTTCTGGCCAAAAAAGAGAACCTGGATTTCCAACAGATTATGGCCATCTTAAACCAGGAGTCCGGAGTGCTGGGAATCTCTAAAAATTATTCCAGTGATTTCAGGGAGTTGAAGGATGCAGAGATCAAGTACAATGAGAAGGCGGCTTTGGCCCGGGAGATTTTTGCCTACAAGGTGGCTAAGTATGTGGGAAGCTACGCGGCGGCCATGAACGGGGTTGACAATATTGTATTTACAGCCGGCGTGGGGGAAAATGACTCGGATATCCGCCAGGAGATCTGCGAGTACCTGGAATTTTTGGGAATCACCATTGACGAGGTAAAAAACCGGGATCAGGGGGAGGCCTTTAAGATATCGGACGGTACGTCCCGGGTGAATGTGCTGGTGGTACGGACCAATGAGGAGTTAGAGATTGCCAGAGAGGCGGCGGCTGTGGCCCGGCAGGTGCAGGGAGATGCTATTTCTTCATGAAAAACTGCAAATATGCTGAAAGCTGAACCGAAATATGGAAAACAGGGAAACACCTCAAAATCAAAATTTCAGGAGGCAGAAATTAAGATGGAAGAAAAGACAAATCTTTTGCAAACTCCCCTTATGCTGACTCTGGTAGTGGCAGGCAATATGGTTTATGCTCTGACAGTCAAGCTGTTTTTGATGCCTGCAGGTCTGGTGACCGGCGGTACCACCGGGATTGCCCTGGCAATGAACCACGGACTTGGGATTCCCATATCCCTGTTTGTCTTGGTGTTTAATGTATTTATGCTGATTGCCGGGTATTTTTTGCTGGGAAAGACCTTTGCCGTTACCACCATCATCAGCACCTTTACCTATCCGGTAGCCCTGGAGCTTTTTGAGCGGATCCTAGGGCCCCGGGTGATCACCCAGGATATTCTTTTGTGCACCTTGTTTTCCGGGTTGGGGATAGGCCTTTCTCTGGGGATTGTGATCCGGGCCGGGGCCTCCACCGGGGGGATGGATATCCCGCCTCTGGTGCTTAACAAATATTTCAGGATTCCCATATCCGCAAGTCTGTATGTGTTTGATTTCTGTATTCTTCTGGCCCAGGCCTTCTGGAGCACGCCGGAGAAGCTTTTGTACGGGATACTGCTGGTTCTGACCTACACGGTGGTGCTGGATAAGCTGATGCTGATGGGAACAGCCCGGACGGAGGTGAAGGTGATCACCCGGTATCCGGACCGGATCCGGGACGGGATCCTTCATCAGTTAGACCGGGGAGTGACCATGTTCTACGGGGAGGGCGGATACCTGCATCAGGAGACTCAGGTGGTATTCAGCATTATTTCCAATCGGGAGCTGCCTCAGGTGGAAAAGCTGATCCATGCCATTGACCCGGAGAGCTTTATGGTGGTCAGCCGGGTCAGCGAGGTCCGGGGAAGAGGCTTCTCCATGAGTAAGAAATATCGGTAGAGCCGATAGGAGGGGTTCGCCGTGTACATGTAAAAAGAGGAGCCTTATGGCTCCTCCATCATTTCCAAAAATTCTTTAAAGGCCTCCTTGGCCTCCTCAATAATCCCCTGGTCGTAGGTATTTAAGGCTTTCTCAAACTTCCGGATAGCCGACTCCACAAACAGCCGGTCCTCCCCTAAGCTTTCCTCATAAACCCGCTCTCCCCGCAACAAAAGATACTTGTTCTCCTCCCTGTCCCTGGGATGGATTTTTAAGTAGGAGAGGGTTTTTAACCTTTCTTCGATCTCCTCCGGCGTCATGTCCACATCCCGGCCGAAGAACACCTTTTTCATTACATTCTGGTTGGATACCACCTTGACCTCCACCTCCAAAAGAGAGTTGATGTCATAGGTGTAGGTCACATCCACCGCCTCCTCCCCGGCCTTGCCGGCGGGAATATCGATCAAAAGCTCCCCCAGAGATAAGTTGTTGGCCGCAAAGCGGCTCTCCCCCTGAAGCACGTTGACCCGGATCTTGTTCTGATTGTCCCGGACTGTGTAGAGCCGTTCCGTGCGGCTGGCAGGAATTACCGTGTTGCGCTCGATGATGGGGCAGAATACTCCGTTCTCATAGCGGTTTTCCGCCCACTCACGAACCACCTCTGTGCCTAAGGTAAAGGGACACACATCGGTCAGGATTACTTCCTTGATGGCATCCTTGCGCTCCTTCATGGCTCCCTGAATGGCAGCGCCTAAGGCCACAGCCTCATCCGGGTTGATGTTGGTGTCCGGCAGCATTTTAAAGAGCTTGCTGACGAAGCGGCGGATGATGGGACTCTTTGTTGCACCGCCTACCAGCACCACCTTGTCAATATCTGACAGGCGCACATGGGCATCGGCCAGGCTGCGCTTCACCGGCTTGCGGATCCGCTCCAATAAGTCATTGCAGGCTTCTTCATATTTAGAGAGATCTACCTCTAGCTCGTAAGATTTTTCATCTATCCGGCAGCGCATAACCGATACCCGGTTGTCGGAAAAGCCCAGCTTGCAGTGTTCTGCCTGCTTGTGGACATGGCGCAGAGTTTTTTCACTTAATGATAACCGATCCAGCTCCGGATATTTGTCAAAGAACATGGTCTCTAGGACCGCGGTAAAATCCTCACCGCCCAAAAAGTTGTCCCCGGCCACGGCCCGTACCTCTAAGATCGTGTCAAACAGCTCTAAGATGGACACGTCAAAGGTGCCGCCTCCCAAGTCAAACACCAGAAAACGGGCAGAGTCATGATTCTGATACAGCCCGTAGGCAATGGCGGCGGCAGTGGGCTCGCTGATAATGCGCTCCACTTTAAGACCAGCCATCTCTCCGGCTCGTTTGGTAGCCTTGCGGCGCTGGTCATTGAAATAGGCGGGAACACTGATGACAGCCTCTGTCACCTCCTCGCCCAGATAGCTCTCCGCGTCCTCCTTTAAGACCCGCAGCACCAGGGCGGACAATTCCTCTGCCAGGAAGGTTTTGTGGAGAAGCTGAAACTGCTTCTTGCTTCCCATATCCCGCTTGAAAACAGCCGCAGCGCTGCCCGGGTATAAAAGGCTGCGCTCCACGGCGGATTCCCCTACATAAACCTGCTCCTCCTCGTCAATGCTGACAACGGACGGAGTCAGGTGCTTGCCGAGCCGGTTGGGGATGATCTTCGGCCCGTCCTCCGTAAAGTATGCCACCAGACTGTTGGTGGTTCCAAGGTCAATTCCAATAATCATAGTCTGCCTTTCTTGCTAGTAGATATATTACTTGTGTTTTTTACCTAATTGTTTCAGAAGATGATCCAGAGTGGCCCGGGCAGTGATGCCATGGGGATTGGCCTCTAAGGATTTTTCATAATAAGCAATGGCCTGGTCATAGTCTTCTATAGCCTCATAGTACATGGCCAGATAAAGATAGCCTTCAAAGCACACCGGATGGCGGCATTGCCTGCACCGCAGACATTCATTCATCTGGCGGAAATAGCTTAAGCCTTTTTCTGTCTCTCCCAGACAGATGTAGATCCACCCATGGCGCATAAGACGGGCGGGCCGGTAGGGACGATAGTTTAAGTAATATTCCTCAGACACCCACTTGGTCCTGGCAAAGTGCTCTAAGGATCGCTGGGCGTGAAGCTTTGCGTCCTTAAAACGTCTCATGCGGAAGCAGATGGAAGCCAGCTCCCATTCCAGCTCGTGAAGCTCGTCCTCATCGGTCTCAGTGGCAAGAGCTTTTAAAAAGTAAGTCTCTGCCTTTTTAAAATCCATCAGCTGATCCTTATAGTAGGCCGCAAGGTCGCTGTAGCGGTCAGCCTTCTGATCCTTCTTTGCGGTCTGAACTCCCTTTTTGTAGGTGCGGAGGGCCAGCGTCAGGTGTCCCTGCAGATACTGGACATCGCCTACCCGGGAATAGTAGTCCTTATTTTCCGGGTCCTTCTCAAAGTACTTTAAGGCCTGCTTATAGTCTCCCAGATACCGATATAAAAATCCCAGTTCCTTGAAAATACTCTTATCATCCGGTTCATTTTCCAGATTTTTCTTGTAGCATTCAATGGACTTTTGAAAATCTCCCAAGGCCTCATAGCAGTCTGCCAGATTGCCGTAGGGAAGCTGGCTTTTCTTGTCGCCAAGATGCTCCAGGGCCTGCTCAAAACAGGAGATTGCCTTTTTAAAATCTCCCAGCCGCTCATAGCAGCAACCAATGTTGTTGTAGATAACCCACTCGTCAGGGCCGTACTTCAGAGCCTCGTGAAAATCCTTTAGCGCCTCATCAATATCCATGTTGTGCATGTAAAACAGTCCACGGTGTACCAGGTCGTGACAGGAAGGGCGGGCCGTGATCTGACGGTCCATGTAGGAGATGGCCTTTTTGAAATCCTCCGGGTCATTGCCCTCCTGATAACGGTCCCGGTAAAAGTCTGCCAGCTTCTCGCAGGCCTCCCGGTGGATATCCTTGTATTTTAGCGCCTCCTCATAACACTCCATGGCAACAACCTTCATCCCCAGCGCCTCCTGGCACAGGCCCATGTTGTAGTGGAGGACAGCCGAATCCTCGTACTGCTCCCTTGCCACACCGTAATCGGCCAGGGCCGCCTTGTATTTGCTGCTGTCCAGATGGATGTGGCCGCGAATCATCCGGTACTGCATCCGGTCCGGATTCTGTTCAATGGCAGTTGTCAGATGGGTGAGGGCGTCTTCTAAGTCATTGTTGTCCCAGTGGAGCAGGCCGATCTCGTACTCGATTTCCGACAAGTCTTCAATGTCCGTGTCCGGATTGTCGTGCTCGGCCAGCAGTTCCCGCGCGATCGGAAAGATCTTTTCCCGGTCCTGCCGGTTCTCGGCCAGATTCCGCAGAATCTTCACCTCGTAAAGGCGCAGGCAGGGGCTGAACTCAACTTCATTTTCCCGGGCTCTGTCCAGCACGCCTTTGGCATCCTTAAACTGGTCATGGTAGAAGAATACCTGGGCGGCCAGCAGATAGGGCTTGTAATGGCCCGGATAAATATTGATGGCATTGTAATAATCATCCACCACCTGCTGTCCCTTGCGCAGTTCATATGCCGCCTCCTGCCGCTGTAAGTATGCAGGGTAGTAGCCGCCATCCTCCCCGATTACCTGGTCACAGGCATCGATGGAGCGCTCATACTGCTTATATTGAAAGAGAAGATATGCCTTGTACTGCATGGCAGCCAGCCGGTCCCTTGGATTTTTGGCAACAGAGACAGCCATCTCTACATATTGCAGGGAGAGATCCTGATTTTTCAGTTCATGGTAGCAGCCGCTTAGAAGGTGGCATGCCTGAAACTCACGGGAAATTCTTTTTCGGTTTTCCTCCGAACCGTCATCTGTGGTCTGGCGGATCAATTCCAACCAACGCAGCAGGTGGGGCAGGGCCTCTTCATACCGGTCCACCCGGTACAGAAGCCGGCCGTACAAGTTCTCATAGGAATATTCTGTGTCTGGATCCGGCTTAAAATCCTCCAGCATGGCCACCGCATCCTCCGGACGCTCGTTTTGAAACAGACACCAGCCCAGCTCAATGGTATTGTCTTTCCGCTTTGCTTCATCCAGCTCCGAATCCTCCAAAGAGGCCTGATATTGAGCAATCAGGGCGTCATTGGTAAAATTCATGAGTTCCAAAACCTCATCATCCTGCCCATCCATATCAAGAAGCTGAATCATCAGCTCCTTGGCCTCAATAAAGTCCTCCTTGTCGATCAGGTAGCGGGCCTTGCCTAACTTAGCCATATAGTGAGTGGGAAGCCGGTCCAAAAGCTGCTGCCAGAGAGAGGCAGCCTGTTCTTTTTCATCCAGGGCCCAACAGGCGTAAGCGCAGTAAAGAATCATGTAATCGTCCGGAGCCGGCAGGTCAAGGAGCCGCTGATTTAAAAGAACAGTGGCGTTTTTTAGCATCTGGTACAGAGGACTCTGGCGATCTGCGGAGTAGGTGAGGGCTTCCGGGTCTGTGGTATCGGTGAGAACGGCTCCGTAGGTGGAGGCCTCTGCTGCTATGCGGGCATTCTCCTGAGGGTCGTCAGGCTGGGCCAGTTTCTTCTCCCGAAAGGTCTCCAGCCCGGCCGTCAGAATCCGGAGCCGCTCCGTATCCTCATAGGGATGGTACAGATGAAAGGCCGCAAGATCCGCAAGCTTTGCTATACAGCCCTCCATCTGTCTGCGGCTCACCTGTCTGCGGATATCCAGGTAATTGCGGATGTAGCCGTCAGCATCCATGGACTCCGTATCAAATGCCTGGAACAGATCGAAGCTGATGGCCTCCGGGTTCTCTATGTAGTAAAGGACATAATTCATGAAATTTTCAGGAAACTGCTGTTTTAATGCTTCCTGGTCCTCAACGATCTGGAAGGTGTCATTCAGCAGCTGCCATACGGTCTGAGGCAGATAAATGTGATCCATCAGATAAGCCATCAGGGCTTCTCTGGTCTGCAAGGAGGTGTCCAGATCCTCGCAGAGCGGGTCGGACAGAAGCTTCTTCCATTCCTCAGGCTGCCGGCGCAGGCGGATATCCTGGTAGACCTTATCGATCCGGTCGATCCAAAGGTCTGTCTCTGTCTTTTCTTTCTCTTCTTCCTCCTTGGGCTGATGGAGGAGGGCGATTGCTCCTTCATAGGCCTCCCGCAGCCGTTTAAAGCCGTCCGGATCGTCTTCCGGATTGGTGATTTTTAGCAGCCTCAAATAAGCAGACTTGATGGCGGCCTCGTCTGAGGTCTCCGGGATGCCAAGTATGTGGAAGATCATTGCATGTTCCATAGTTTCCTCCGTTTTGTCGGTGATTCACATGACAGCATGTGAATACTATTGATTTTGGAATATTGGCAATCGTTCAGATAAGTTTAACGGTCACAGGTATCCGCAACCGCTTGGGCAAACTGAACAGCTATGGATATTGTACCACCTTTGAGGAGAAAGGGGAAGGGATTTTTACAGGTTGCTGTTCACGGGGGGCATCTTCTTGTCCGGCTCTGCCGAACAAGAAGCATCGTGCGTTCGCCCGATGTGGTAAAACGGATAAAATCAGTCTTACAAGCAAGCTTGACGCCTGCTTTTATCCGTTTTTCCCCGCCCCGCGAATTGTAACCAAATAGTAATACAAACAACCAGGGTCCTTTGGAGAGGACCCTGGTATATGATGGTATTGATATGTCAGCCGTTCATTTTACAGATGCAGCACCCGCTCGCGAATCTCCTGGGTGCGTCCCTGGTTCCAGAACTGAGTGCCGATGTAGCCGCAGGTACGGCGGGCCACGGTCAGCTTATTCTGGTCCCGGTTGCCGCAGTTGGGACATTCCCACACCAGTTTGCCGGACTCATCCTCGATCACCTGAATCTCCCCGTCAAAGCCGCAGCACTCGCAGTAATCACTTTTGGTGTTCAGCTCCGCGTACATGATGTTGTCGTAAATAAACTGCATTACGCTGAGAACCGCAGGGATATTGTGCTGCATGTTGGGCACCTCCACATAGCTGATAGCGCCGCCGGGAGAAAGCTTCTGGAAGTCTGCCTCAAATTTCAGCTTGGTGAAGGCATCGATCTTTTCGGTCACATGGACATGGTAGCTGTTGGTGATGTAGTTTTTGTCCGTCACCCCGGGGATGATGCCAAAGCGCTTCTGGAGACATTTGGCAAAGCGGTAGGTGGTGGACTCCATGGGAGTCCCGTAAACCGAGTAGCTGATATGCTCGGCCGCCTTCCACTGGGCGCACTTGTCATTGAGCCGCTGCATTACCTTTAAGGCAAATTCCTTGGCCTCCGAATCTGTGTGAGGCTTGCCCATCATCCGCATGGTCATCTCACAGAGGCCGGCATAGCCGAGAGAGATGGTGGAATAGCCGTTGTACAGAAGCTTGTCGATCTTTTCTCCCTTTTCCAGACGGGCCAGAGCGCCATTTTGCCACAGGATCGGAGCCACATCGGAGGGGGTTCCAAGAAGCCGCTCATGACGGCAGCGCAGGGCCCGGTGACACAGTTCCAGACGCTCATCCAGGATTTTCCAGAACTGCTCCATATCTCCCTCAGAGCTGCAGGCCACATCCACCAGGTTGATGGTGACGACCCCCTGGTTGAACCGGCCATAGAATTTGTGGCTTCCGTCCGGATTGACCTGGGAATCCTCCACGGTCAAAAAGGAGCGGCATCCCATGCAGGGATATACGTCCCCCCGCTTTAATTCCTTCATGACCTTGGCGGAAATATAGTCCGGTACCATCCGCTTGGCCGTACACCTGGCAGCCAGCTCAGTCAGATACCAGTAGGGAGAATCCGGGGTGATATTGTCCTCATCCAGCACATAGATCAGCTTGGGGAAGGCCGGGGTGATCCACACGCCGTGCTGATTTTTGACGCCCTGCATCCTCTGGCGCATGACCTCCTCTATAATCATGGCCAGATCCTTCCTGGTCTGTCCCTCAGGAACCTCATCCAGGTACATAAACACCGTCACAAAGGGAGCCTGTCCGTTGCAGGTCATCAGGGTGATCAGCTGGTACTGGATCGTCTGGATACCGCGGGTGATCTCGTCCTTCAGCTGTTCTTCCGTGATTCGGTCAATGATTTTTTCGTCCATGGACTCGCCCATCTCCTGACGGAGACGGACCGTGTTTTCACGAATCTTTTTGCGGCTGACCTCCACAAAGGGAGCCAGATGGGACAGGGTGAAGGTCTGGCCGCCGTACTGGTTGCTGGCCACCTGTGCCACGATCTGTGTGGTGATATTGCAGGCTGTATAGAATGAATGGGGTTTTTCAATCATGGTCTCGCTGATGACGGTTCCGTTCTGCAGCATATCCTCCAGATCGATCAGGTCACAGTTGTGTTCCCGCTGGGCAAAGTAGTCGGAATCGTGGAAGTGAATGATCCCTTCCCTGTGAGCCCGCACAACCTCCTCCGGCAGAAGGAGGCGCATGGTCAGATCCTTGCTGACCTCACCGGCCATATAATCTCTCTGAGTGGAGTTGATCACCGGGTTCTTGTTGGAATTCTCCTGCTTGACCTCCTCGTTCATCCGGTCGATCAGGGACAAAATGCCGTTGTCCGTGGTATTGGCCTTGCGGGCCAGCTCCCGGCGGAAGCGGTAGCGGACATACTTCTGAGCCACCTCGTAGCCCCGCATCTCCATAATGCCCTTTTCTACCATGTCCTGTATATCTTCCACATTGGCAGCATGGGGAAGCTCGGAAAGCTGCTTTTCAATGGTATCCGCAATGGCGTCAATTTGGTAAGAGTTGAGCTGATGGATCTTGGGAATCTCAAGATTTGCCTTGGCAATGGCATTTTTGATCTTGGAGATCTCAAAGGAAACTTCTTCCCCGTTCCGCTTGATAACCTTTAATATCATCATATACCTCCCGAATCGATTGTATAATGAAATCACTATAAATAGTTGTTGCTTAAAATAACAGACACAATATATAGTGAAAGCAGAATCTATTATAGTCGATTTGGAGGGATAATGCAAGAGGAAAGTTGAGAGAGAAGAAAAAGATTTTTCTGCCGGTTTTTGCCGCGGACAGGTCCAAACGGTTGCGTCCGTTCTCCGTTTTGACCTGTCCAAAGATGCCTTTGCAAAGACACTTTACATCCGGATCAATTCATATTTACGGCTTCCCAGGCCGATTTTTTCGGCGTGCTCTAAGCAGGATTTCCACTCAGACTCCGGGGCGGAGTTGGTAAAGTGGTCATGGTGATCGTGGAAGTCCGGCTGGGACATATGATCGGACAGCTGGCTGTGGGGCATGGGCTCACAGGCAAGGCAGGCATCCGCACAGGCCTGATCCAGGGCCAGGGGATCAAAGGAAGCAAACATGCCGATATTGGGCAAAATCGGAGCGTCATTCTCCCCGTGACAGTCACAGTTAGGAGACACATCCACCACCAGGGAAATATGGAAGTGGGGCCGTCCGTCCACCACTGCCTTGGTGTACTCTGCCATCTTGCAGTTCAAAACGGCGTTGGCATTGCTGTCGTTAAATGAGATGGCGTCAAAGTTGCAGGCGCCCAGACAGCGGCTGCACCCCACACAGTGCTCCTCATCCACGTGCATCTTTTTTGTGTTCTGATCGAATACCAGGCCGTTGTTGGCACATTCCCGCATACAGCGACCGCAGCCCCGGCACAATTCCTGAGAGATGAAGGGTTTTCCGTTGGAGTGCTGGTCTGTCTTTCCGGCCCGGGAGCCGCAGCCCATACCGATATTCTTGATGGCTCCGCCGAAGCCGGTCATCTCGTGACCCTTAAAATGGGTAAGGCTGACAAAGACATCTGCGTCCATGATGGCCCGGCCGATTCTTGCCTCGGTGACGTACTCTCCCCCCTTCACGGGAACGCCGATATCGTCCGTGCCCTTTAACCCATCGCCGATCAGCACCGGGCAGCCCACAGTGAGAGGTGTGAAGCCGTTTAACCAGGCACATTCCAGATGCTCCAGGGCATTCTTCCGACTGCCGGGATACATGGTGTTGCAGTCCGTGAGAAAGGGCTTGCCTCCCAGTTCCTTTATTAAATCTGCCACGGCCCGGGCGTAGTTGGGCCGCAGATAACTGATATTGCCCAGCTCTCCGAAATGCATTTTGATGGCAACAAACTTGCCGTCCATATCAATATTGCCGATTCCGGCCCTGCGAAGAAGCTTCTGCAGCTTGGTGGGAAGCCCATCGCCGAAGGCAGTGGTGCGGAAATCCGTAAAATATACTTTTGATTGTTCCATATGTACCTCCTGGGTGGTGTCCGTTTTTATGTGGATTTTCAAGATGCTTTTTAAGAACCCGAAGCAGGGTTACCAATACATCATAACCAGAGAACGGGGGAAAGTCAATGGGAAAAAGATTTAAAATAGGAGTTGTTATTTTGAAACGTATGTTCTATAATATAAAGATGTTGGGGTCAAAAGGTCTTTTGACCCCTCTGATACCGGATTGCTCCGCACTTTGTGATCCCGCAATCCTCAAAAACATTCAAAATCCGCCCTAATCGGGCTACTTTTTCATGTTTTTGGCGGGTCCCAAGTTCAAAAATCCTCTTGCAAGCAAGCTTGCATCGGATTTTTGAACTTTTGACCCTGGTACCATATAAAGAAGTTAAGGAGGAGGGAGAAGAAGGATGCATTGGCTGAAATATGCAAAGATTTTTGGAAATCTGACAGCGGGGGAGAGAAGAGAGTTTCCCAAAATATTTTGGAAATATTATGATTTATACAGACGCCGGATGATTACATTGGCAGATTTTTCAGAAAAATCAGGGCTGCCAGAGGATGAGATTGTGTATTATCTGAAAACTGTCGGCAGAGTATAGAAGGCGGGCCGGAATATGATATTAAGTGACTACATTGATAAAAATCTGTTTTCCCGTTTTGAGTTTTACAATTATAACCATGCGGCGGAGATCATAACCCAGGCCTTTCCGCAAGAATGGAGGGAGATTGCAGAGAGCCTGGAAAAACTGTCCATTACCACAGATGACCTGCGGGAATCAGGAGGGAATGAAACCAATATTCCCAAGAAATTTGATGATATATTATACCCATATGGATGGCGGGAGATACGGATTGCAGGTGACCTCCATATCAAATTTTACCCACGTCAGTCGGAGCAAAGAGGCCGGTTTTCAAAGGTGCCTTATGAGGAAAAAATTGTATCCGGATATATAGACGGACATAACATTGACTTTTTAAAAAACAGAGTGGCTTTTGATTTGGAATGGAACAGCAAGGACCAGACATTTGATCGGGATTTGCTGGCAATGCGGACGTATTATGATTGTGACATTATCAGTGCCGGCATTATTATTACCAGGTCAGAGGAGCTGAATGATGTTTTCAAAACGGTGTATGACTTTGACAAAAATAAGAAGGAGTGGAAGTCCGTTATCAGGAAATATGGTGCCAGTACCACATGGATGGGGAAACTGATTTCCCGGCTGGATTCAAGAAGGAACGGAGGATGCCCGATTCTTGCAATCGGAATAAAAAAGCCGTGTATTACAGACTGGAAAGAGGGATATGTGGATGAACATTTTACAAGAGACATCGGATAGTCTGCTTTGCTTTAGTGCCGGGAGAAAATTTTCAACAATCTATGCAGACCCTCCCTGGAGATTTGAGAACAGAACAGGGAAGGTTGCTCCGGAACACAAAAGGCTGAACCGGTATGAGACAATGAAACTGGAGGAGATTATGGCATTGCCGGTCGCCAGTGTTGCTGCTGAGAAAAGTCATCTGTATTTGTGGGTTCCTAATGCCCTGCTTCCGGACGGGCTGGAAGTGATGAAGGCCTGGGGATTTGATTACAAAAGCAATCTTATCTGGGAAAAGGTCCGAAAGGACGGAGGACCAGACGGACGCGGAGTAGGATTTTATTTCCGGAATGTGACAGAGATTTTGTTGTTTGGCGTTCGTGGTGATAAAAACAGAACCTTGGCTCCGGCCAGATCCCAGGTGAATCTTATTCGTACCATGAAGAGAGAACATTCAAGAAAGCCTGATGAAATGGTGGCTCTTATTGAGAGATGCTCTCCGGGACCTTATCTGGAATTATTTGCCAGAGGGGACCGGCCCGGTTGGGCTATGTGGGGGAATCAGGCAGATGCCCGGTATGAACCAACATGGAACACATATAAGAATCACACGGTCATGAGTGAGCAGGCAGAGACGTCCGATGAGCCGGGTCTTGGGGAAAATATTATATAGATGATAATCTATTGTCCAGGGGATAAATTTCTGATTTCGGCGCATACTGTTATCAGAAACCATCAGGAGGAAATTATGGACAGAGATAAAATTGTATGTAACTGTATGGGAGTGACCGCCGGCGAGATCAAGGATGCCATTGAGGCGGGAGCGGGAAGCATTGAGGAGATTCAAGAGGCCACCGGAGCCGGGACGGTCTGCGGCGGATGCCTGGACGAGATTCAGGAGATACTGGATGAGTCCATCTGATTTTCACGTAGCCCCGGCTTTCGATTAGCAAGTGCCAGGTAATAAATTCGTAAGAGAAAGTTCTCTAATTATCAATAGCCTTGGCAGGAAATGTCTGATATACTGATGACATCCGATAAGCTTCGGACAGCCTTTTACAGGACTTATAGGAAATGCCTGTAAAGGGAACAGACAAAAAGCAGAAGAAAGAACGAGGTTTTTACGATGAAAACAATAAAAAGCAAAATGGTGTTAGTGGGATGTTGTGTGGGGTTGCTGGCATTGGGATGTGCCGGCCTGGCTCAGGCCCAGTCTTCTACGATTCTGGCAGGAGGAAGCCGGCAGGAATATGAGGCGGACGGCCCCGGTGCCAAACAGTCAGGGGAGGCGGCCGTCAGCGATACTATCCGCATTTGGGGAACCGTGCTGGGAGTGGAGGACGGAGTGATCCGCATCGACAATCAGTCAGGAGTATCCTTTGCAGGGGAGATCGTGCTGAATATTGATCCGGAGTATTCCCGTGTACTGGACGGGGAGAACGGATATCCGGTAGAGCTTTCCGGTATCCGGGAAGGCGAGTTTATTTACGCGTATATCGGCCCGGCCATGACCATGAGTCTGCCGCCTATGACCACGGCTGAGATGGTGATCTGCCAGATTCCCCAGGATTTCAAGGCTCCGGATTATGTACAGGTACAGTCTATGGAGAAGGCTGACGGCGGCTGGAATCTGACAGCAAAGGACAACACCGTTTACTATGTGCCTGATGACTGCCAGATCATTCCCTATCTGACAAGAAATATGGTAAGGCTCACGGATGTGAAAGAGGATTCCTCCTGTCTGATCTGGATTGGGGAGGAAGGAAATGTGCAGAAGATTGTGCTGTTTGCAGAATAACCGTAACGGTTCGGACGGCAGGGAATTTGCCGGTGCAGACGGGCAAGAAGATACCCGTCTGAACTGTTACGAATAACCACCGGTAGAATCGTTACCGGTTGGGAACAAAGCTTTCAGAACGCGGCGCTCATTTGCCGGAATGTGGCAGGTGAGCGCTGTTTTTGTTTGCTTGTGTCCTGTTCTGATTAATACCGCGTGTTTGGAAATTGGTTTTTGGCAGCTATTCCAGCAGGCGCATTCCAGCTGTCTCTGTAACCGGCAGCCTTGGCCTTTCTTGCCGCATCCATAATCATATCAGAATATCCCTGGCTGGCAATGACAACCAGAAGCTCATATCGGGTATCCTTCAAAGTGATCTCCTCCTCTTTTTCAAATGGGCGCCCTTCGGTTAGAAACAGAAGCTGTTTTTCCCCGCCCCGTGAACTGTAACATTTTTGTTGAGATTGTTTGAAAATATTTCCGAACAAATGTTTGCAAAAGGATAGTTAATGTGTTATAATGAATTGCGCTGACGGGCAAACAGGTCAGAGATAAACATCACAGAACATTACAGGAAAGGTTCGGATCATGGCGAAGCAGTTTATTAAAATACGAGGTGCCAATGAGCACAATTTAAAAAACATCACACTGGATATTCCGAGAAATGAGCTGGTGGTTCTGACCGGCCTCAGCGGATCGGGAAAGTCCTCCCTGGCTTTTGACACCATCTATGCAGAGGGGCAGAGACGGTATATGGAGTCTTTGTCCTCCTATGCCCGGCAGTTTTTGGGGCAGATGGAGAAGCCGGATGTGGAGAGCATTGAGGGCCTGTCCCCGGCCATCTCCATTGATCAGAAGTCAACCAACCGCAATCCCCGCTCCACCGTGGGGACGGTGACGGAGATTTATGACTATATGCGTCTTTTATATGCCAGAATCGGGATTCCCCACTGCCCCAAGTGCGGCAGGGAGATCAAAAAGCAGACAGTGGATCAGATGGTGGATCAGATTCTGTCCATGCCGGAGCGAACCAGGATCCAGCTTTTGGCGCCGGTAGTGCGGGGGCGCAAGGGCGAGCATGTGAAGCTTTTAGAACAGTCCCGCCGCAGCGGCTATGTCCGGGTGCGGATTGACGGGAATATGTACGAGCTGTCTGAGGAGATTAAGCTGGAGAAGAATATTAAACACAACATTGAGATTGTGGTTGACCGGCTGGTGATAAAGGAAGGCATTGAGAAGCGGCTGACAGACTCCATTGAGACAGTCATGGGTCTGTCGGACGGACTGATGATTGTGGATGTGGTGGACGGGGAACCGATGAATTTCAGCATGAGCTTTTCCTGTCCGGACTGTGGAATCAGCATTGAGGAGGTGGAGCCAAGAAGCTTTTCCTTTAACAATCCCTTTGGCGCCTGTCCGGATTGCTTCGGCCTGGGATATAAGATGGAGTTTGATGAGGATCTGATGATTCCGGACAAGTCCTTAAGTATTTCTCAGGGGGCTATCTCGGTGATGGGGTGGCAGTCCTGTACGGATAAAGGAAGCTTTACCCATGCCATCCTAAAGGCGCTGTCAGAGACCTACGGCTTTAGCCTGGAGACACCCTTTGAGGAATATCCAAAGGATATCCATGATGTGCTGATCTACGGGACACAGGGGCAAGAGATCAAGGTCCGCTATCGGGGGCAGAGAGGAGAGGGCGTTTATGACGTGGCCTTTGAAGGACTTTTGCGGAATGTGGAGCGGCGGTATCGGGAGACTTTTTCCGAGGCATCCAAGGCAGAGTATGAGACCTTTATGCGGATTACTCCCTGCAAGACCTGTAAGGGACAAAGGCTTAAGCAGAGCTCTCTGGCTGTTACGGTGGGGGACAAGAATATCTATGAAGCCACCCAGATGTCCATTACCGTTTTTAGGGCCTTTATGGAAGAGCTGCGCCTGACCCCCATGCAGGAGTCCATCGGCGCCCAGATCTTAAAAGAGATCAAGGCGCGACTTGATTTTCTTTTAAATGTAGGACTTGAGTATCTGTCTCTGTCCCGGGCCACGGGAACTCTGTCCGGGGGGGAGGCTCAGCGGATCCGTTTGGCCACCCAGATCGGATCCGGGCTGGTGGGTGTGGCGTACATTTTAGACGAGCCCAGCATCGGTCTCCACCAGCGGGACAATGACAAGCTTCTGGCCACCCTGCTGCGGCTGCGGGATCTGGGCAATTCCGTGCTGGTGGTGGAGCATGACGAGGATACCATGCGGGCGGCAGACTATATTGTGGACATTGGTCCCGGCGCCGGGGAGCATGGCGGAGAGGTGGTGGCTGCCGGCACGGTGGAGGATATTATCCGCTGCGAAAGATCGGTTACAGGCGCTTACCTTAGCGGCAGATGCCGGATTCCGGTGCCAAAGAAGCGGCGGGAGGCCTCCGGGTGGCTGACGGTCAGGGGAGCCTCTGAGAACAACCTGAAAAATATTGACGTGTCCTTTCCGCTGGGAGTGATGACCTGTGTTACCGGGGTGTCTGGTTCCGGGAAAAGCTCTCTGGTAAATGAGATTCTCTATAAATCCCTGGCCAGAAAGCTCAATAGAGCCCGCACCATACCGGGGAAATTCAAAAAGCTGGAGGGAGTGGAGCAGTTAGACAAGGTGATTGCCATTGATCAGTCTCCTATCGGCCGCACTCCCCGCTCCAATCCGGCTACCTACACAGGCGTGTTTGACATGATCCGGGATCTGTTTGCCTCCACGCCCGATGCCAAGGCCAAAGGCTACAGCAAGGGCCGTTTCAGCTTTAACGTGAAGGGGGGACGGTGCGAGGCCTGCAGCGGAGACGGGATTATTAAGATAGAGATGCATTTTCTGCCGGATGTGTATGTGCCCTGTGAGGTCTGCGGAGGGAAGCGCTACAACCGGGAGACCCTGGAGGTAAAATACAAGGGAAAGAGTATCTATGACGTGCTGAATATGACGGTGGAGGAGGCAACCAGGTTTTTTGAGAATATTCCGTCCATCCACAGAAAGATTGCCACTCTCAATGATGTGGGGCTTTCTTATATCCGGCTGGGTCAGCCCTCCACCGAGCTGTCCGGCGGGGAGGCCCAGCGGATCAAGCTGGCCACGGAGCTAAGCCGCCGCAGCACCGGCAAGACCATCTACATTCTGGACGAGCCCACCACAGGCCTCCACTTTGCGGATGTTCACAAGCTGGTGGATATTCTTCGGCGGCTGTCGGAGGGAGGCAATACGGTCATCGTTATTGAGCACAACCTGGACGTGATCAAGGCGGCGGACTATATTATCGATATCGGACCTGAGGGCGGGGACCGGGGCGGCACGGTGATTGCCCGGGGAACCCCGGAGGAGGTGGCAGAGAATCCGGCCTCCTACACGGGGATCTACGTAAAGAAAATGCTGAACCGCTGACAGAATTTGTTGTTACTGTTCACATGCACTGTGAACAGTAACAAATTGTTTACAGAAGATCCCGGATAATTTTGGGAATCTCAGTGAGACTTTCCATTCGGTAGTGGGCCAGGGACTGATCAAAGCCAAAGCGCGGATCGATCAGGGCGGCAATCTTCATGCCGGCCCGGTAGGCAGCTGTGATACCGAAGGTGGAATCCTCAACGACCAGGCACTGAGATTCCGGGATTTTCAGCTGAGAGGCCGTGTAGTGGTAGATTTCCGGGTCTGGCTTGCTTCGCCGGAACCGGGAGCCGCTGACAACTACAGAGAAATAAGAACGGATGTGATTCTCGCACAGAACCCGTTCTATGATTTTCATCTGAGTGGAGGAGGCCAGCGCCAGTTTGAGGCCCAGAGATTCGATATCCTTAAGGATTGAGGGAATTTCCGGGCGGAAGATCTTTTGATAGTCCATTTTGGAGAACACATCCGTGTCTGCCCGAAATTCCTGGCGCAGCTCCTGCCAGGTCTGACCATTGTTGACGGCCCGGGCCATACAGCTCCATTCATCCTCCCGGGAGGAGCCCACCATACCGAACAGATCCTGCAAAGTGACGGCAGGATTTTTCTTTTTGGCAAAAGCCAGTTCCAGCTTTAGGTATTCGATTTCACTGTCTATGAGAACACCATCCATATCAAAAATGACTGCTTTAATCATAATAGAAGGAATCCTTTCTGTAAAAAATAGGAGTATCTGGATATTTTATCCTAGGGAAAGGATTTTTTCAATATAAAAATAATTAGTTGACAAAAACGGAAAAAGTGATATTATATTCATATGAATAATTGCTCATATGAATATAATTAAGAAAAGAATGGGAGGGAAGCTATGACGGAGGACGAGAAAGCCCGAATTGAACGGGAAGTGGAGGAGGGTGCATGTGAGTTTATGCATGTCCACCAGGAGATTGTGGAGAGGGTGGAGAAGGTCATGCCCGGAGAGCAGCAGCTTTTGGACCTGTCGGAATTTTTCAAGGTGTTCGGAGATTCCACCAGGATCAAGATCCTGTATGTGCTGAGCCAGTCGGAGATGTGTGTCTGCGATATAGCCACTCTGCTGCAGATGGGGCAGTCAGCTATCTCCCATCAGCTTCGTGTGCTGAAGCAAATGCGTCTGGTGTCCTTTAGGCGAGAGGGAAAAACCGTGTTTTACAAGCTGGCGGATTCCCACATTCAAACCATCTTAAATCAGGGGATGGAGCATATCAGCGAGTGAGAAAAGCCGGCAAAGGCTGTGAGAAATTTATAAAAAGGAGAGGAAAGTCATGAAAAAGATTATCAAATTAGAGGGATTGTGCTGTGCCAACTGTGCTGCCAAGATTGAGGAGGGAGTGAAAAAGCTTTCGGGAGTCAGGGAGGCATCCTTAAGCTTTATGACTCAGCGGCTGACCATAGAGGCGGAGGACGGTCAGGAGGAGGCAGTGGTGGAGGGGGCCAAAGCCATTGCCCATAAGATAGAACCGGAAGCGGAGTTTAAGGTGCTGCGCTGAGAACGGGAGGAATTATGATAAAGAAACAAAAAAGAATGGTATTCCGGCTGACGGTCAGCGGCGTGCTGTTTATCGGGGCCCTTGTGTTGGAAAAGAGAAGCCCGTTTGCCTGGATTTTCTTTATTCTGGCCTACCTGTGGGCCGGGTATGACATTCCTCTAAAGGCCTTTCGGAACATCAGAGGGGGACAGGTATTTGACGAGAATTTTCTCATGACGGTTGCCACCTTCGGGGCCATTGTGGTGGGCTCTTTGGAAGAGGCGGTGGCGGTCATGCTGTTTTATCAGATAGGGGAGCTGTTTAATGACTATGCGGTGAACAAGTCCCGTAAATCCATCAAGGAGCTGATGGACATCAATCCGGAGTATGCCAATCTTCTGAGCCAAGGGGTGGAAAAGCAGGTGGATCCCTATGAGGTGGAGGTGGGAGATACCATTGTCATTCGTCCGGGGGAGAGAGTTCCCTTAGACGGCGTGATTCTTAAAGGATATTCCAGTATGGATACCAAGGCCCTGACCGGGGAGACCATGCCGGTGGAGGTGTCGGAGGGAGACTGTGTGGTCAGCGGATCCATCAATTTAAACGGGGTGCTAGAGGTGCAAACCACCCGTCTGTTTGACGATTCCACAGTGGCGAAGATTCTGGAGCTGGTGGAGAATGCCAGCTCCAGAAAGGCCAGGGCAGAGACCTTTATCACCCGGTTTGCCCGGGTTTACACACCGATTGTGGTGATACTGGCTCTGATACTGGCCATTGTGCCTCCTATTCTTCAGGGAGGAGGATGGGGAGTGTGGGTTTACAGAGCCTGCAGCTTTCTGGTGGTTTCCTGTCCCTGCGCATTGGTCATCTCCGTGCCCTTAAGCTTTTTCGGGGGATTGGGGGCTGCCTCTAAAAACGGGATTCTCTTAAAGGGAAGCAATTATCTGGAAGCCATGGCCGGACTGGACACGGTGGTGTTTGACAAGACAGGAACCCTGACCAACGGCCGGTTTCAGGTCAGTGACGTGGCCCCTGTCCACGGAACCAGGGAGGAGCTTTTGGAGCTGGCGGCTCTTGGGGAATATCATTCCAACCATCCCATTGCATTGTCTGTGAGGGAGGCCTACGGCAGGGAAATAGATCCGGCTCGCATCGGCTCTGTGGAGGAGATACCCGGACATGGGATTTGCGCCAAGGTGGAGGCTGGCGGCAGCTGGCATGATCTGTATATCGGCAATCAGAAGCTGATGGAACGGCAGCAGGTGACAATCGACACGCCATCGGCCATACTGGGAACCACCTTGTATGTGGCAGACAAAGGAGAATATCTGGGGGCGGTGGTTATCTCTGACACCGTGCGCCAGGATGTTCCGGCGGCGATTGAAGGGCTGCGCGGGGAGGGGGTTCGGCGGCTGGTGATGCTTACCGGCGACAAGGAGGAGGTCGGAAAAATCGTTGCCGAAAAGCTGGGCCTTGATCAGGTGTACGGCAACCTTCTTCCCGGGGATAAGGTGTCCCGGGTGGAGAGCCTTTTGGATGAGAAGCCTCCGGGCAGGACCCTGGCCTATGTGGGGGACGGCATCAATGACGCTCCTGTTCTGGCACGGGCGGACATTGGGATTGCCATGGGAGGAATCGGGTCCGATGCGGCAGTGGAGGCGGCAGATGTGGTCATTATGGATGACGAGCCCTCAAAGCTTGTGGATACTATCCGGATTGCCAGAAAGACCATGGGGATCGTGCGGCAGAATATTATTTTTGCCATCGGAGTAAAGGTTTTGGTTCTGATTCTGGTGGCCCTGGGATATGCGTCCATGTGGGCGGCTGTGTTTGGCGATGTGGGCGTGTCTGTCTTGGCTATTCTCAATGCAATCCGGGCCCTTTCCTATAAAAAGAGGCAGCAAAGAGGTAAAGTTTTTCATTGACAAATCCATTGAGAGCTGTTATTATCAGACCATGGAACGAGGATGTTGCATGAAATTCATTTTTATGATTTTCGCGCGTCCTCGTTTTTGTGTGCAACAGTTCAAATATCATAAGGAGGACAGAGAAAAGGAGAGAAGCAATGAGCAAATACAGTAAAGAGGATATCATCCGCCGGGTGCAGGAGGAGGACGTGGAGTTTATCCGGCTTCAGTTCACGGATATTTTCGGAATGTTGAAAAATGTGGCGATTACCTCCAGTCAGCTGAAAAAAGCCCTGGATAACTGCTGTATGTTTGACGGTTCCGCCATTGAGGGCTTTGTGCGGATCGAGGAATCAGACATGTATCTCCATCCGGATCTGGATACCTTTGAAATATTCCCCTGGCGGCCTCAGCAGGGCAAGGTGGCTCGTCTGGTCTGTGACGTGTACAGGCCCAACGGAGAGCCCTTTGAGGGAGATCCCCGTTTTGTTCTTAAAAGGGTCTTGAAAGAGGCTAAGGATATGGGGTATACTTTTCTGGTAGGGCCGGAGTGCGAGTTTTTTCTTTTTCAGACCGATGAGGAGGGTAAGCCCACCACGAGAACTCATGAGATGGCAGGATATTTTGATGTGGCGCCCATTGATATGGCTGAGAACGTGCGCCGGGATATCGTTCTGAACTTAGAGGAGATGGGGTTTGAAATTCAGGCCTCCCATCATGAGATTGCCCCTGCCCAGCATGAGATTGACCTACAGTATGAGGACGCCCTCAATACGGCAGACAATATCATGACCTTTAAGATGGCCGTCAAGACGATTGCCAGGCGGCATGGGCTTCACGCTACCTTTATGCCCAAGCCCAAGGCAGGGGTAAACGGCTCCGGCATGCATATCAATATGTCTCTGGCAGACAAAAACGGCAGAAACGTGTTTGTGGATGAGACAGACGCGCTGGGTCTGAGCCCGGAGGCCTATCAGTTTATGGCAGGTATTCTAAAACACATTAAGGAGATCACGGTTCTGACCAACCCCCTGGTCAATTCCTATAAGCGTCTGGTTCCCGGCTACGATGCGCCGGTCTACATTGCCTGGTCAGCTGCCTCCAACCGGAGTCCTCTGATACGGATACCCTCATCAAGGGGAAGCAGCACCCGGATTGAGCTGCGGTGTCCGGATTCATCGGTAAACCCTTATCTGGCTCTGGCTGCCTGCCTGGGGGCCGGGCTGGACGGAATTAAAAGAAAAATGGAGCCTCCCGCCAGCGTGGATGACAATATTTATGCCATGAGCGATGAAGAGCTAAAGAGGCGGGGGATTCAGTGGCTTCCCGAGACTCTGGGGGAGGCTTTGGAGATTTACGCGGAGAGCACATTTGTGAAGGAGCTTTTAGGAGAGCATATTTTCAATAAATATCTTGCTGCAAAGGATGCGGAGTGGAAAAAGTTCCGCGCCGAGGTTACGGACTGGGAAGTGGAGGAGTATCTGTATAAGTTTTAATCATATGGAGAGAATCTTTATCCACAAAATCGCCTGAGATGATCTGTCAGGAGGTGAGGGAATGGCTAATGTGATTGTGGCATTTTCAAAGCCGGAGGATGCCCGGAACATCAAAAATATACTGACAAGAAGCGGTTTTTCGGTGATGGCGGTCTGTAATTCCGGCGCCCAGGTGCTGGCTCAGGCGGGAAGCCTAAACGGTGGCCTGGTGGTCTGCGGCTACAGTCTCACAGATATGCTGTACAGAGAGCTGCATGACAATTTGCCCGGGGAGTTTTCCATGCTTATGGTGTCCTCGCCCAGCCGCTGGGATTCCCACATACCGGAGGATATGGTCTGTCTGCCAATGCCGTTAAAGGTTCATGATCTGGTTTCTACCCTGGAGATGATGGCTCAGGCTCAGGCCAGACGGCGGAGGAAGCAGCGGCAGCAGCCAAAACAGAGGAGCGAGGAAGAAAAGCGGCTGTTGGAGCAGGCCAAAAGGCTTCTGATGGAGCGAAACGGAATGAGCGAGGAGGAGGCCCACCGGTACATACAAAAGTGCAGTATGGACAGCGGGACGAATCTGGTGGAGACAGCACAGATGGTCATCAGCCTGCTGTGAGCCCCGGGCATTCCTGCAAAAGGAGTGTTACTATTTGAAAAGGAGAAAAGGAAAGACAGAGACGGATGAAATTTACAAAGATGCAGGGCATTGGAAATGACTATGTGTATGTGAATTGCTTTGAGGAGACAGTAAAGGAGCCGGAGCAGGTGGCAAGGATGGTAAGCAACCGCCATTTTGGAATCGGATCCGATGGCTTGATTTTAATCTGTCCCTCAAAGGTGGCAGATTGCAGAATGCGGATGTTTAATGAGGACGGGAGCGAAGGTTCCATGTGCGGCAACGGGATTCGGTGCGTGGGCAAATATGTCTACGACCACGGGATTGTGAATCGGCTTTCGATTACCGTGGAGACACTGGGAGGGATCAAGACTCTCATGATGGAGGAGGAAGGGGGGGAGGTGGTCTCTGTCCAGGTGGATATGGGAGTGCCGCGTCTTGCCAGCCAGCTTCCGGAGAAAATCACGGTGGAGCAAAAGGAGCTGGAATTTGTGGGCATTGATGTGGGAAATCCCCATGCCGTGTACTTTTGCCAGGAGATTGACGGACTGGATCTGGAGAGAATCGGCCCTGCCTTTGAGCATCACCCAAGATTTCCAGGCCGGGTGAACACAGAGTTTGTTCAGATTGTGGACCGGGAGCATATCCGTATGCGGGTGTGGGAGCGGGGAAGCGGGGAGACCTATGCCTGCGGAACCGGCGCCACGGCCTGTGCCGTGGCGGCTATGATGATGGGTCTGGCAGAGGACACGGTAAAAGTGCAGCTAAAGGGAGGAGAGCTTCGGATTCACTGGAACCGGGAAACCTGCCATGTGTTTATGACCGGACCGGCAGTGGAGGTTTTTCACGGAGAGATTTTGGTGAAAACGGAAAGAGAAAAGTGACCGATTCCGGTTAAAAGAGCCGGATTTCAGGTCTGGACAAAGAGAGACCGGCAGTTTTCGGGTATGACGGAAGGAGACAAGGAGCATGGATGACATTGACAGAAAAATACTGAAGCTTTTGCAGGAAAATGCAAGAATGTCCTTAAAGACCATAGCAGAAAGCACATTTCTGTCCTCCCCGGCGGTGTCGGCGAGGATTGAAAAGCTGGAAAGGGACGGAGTGATTTCCGGATATCATGCCCTGGTGGATCCGGTAAAGTTGGGCTACCATATTATTGCATTTATCAATCTGAATGTAGTGCCGGAGGATAAGCCTCAGTTTTACGCCTATGCGGAAAGTATTCCCAATGTGATGGAGTGCAATTGTGTGACAGGGGAGTATTCCATGCTGATGAAGGTCGCCTTCCAGAGCACCATGGAGCTGGACATATTTATCGGTCAGCTTCAGAAGTTCGGAAAGACCAACACCCAGATCGTATTCTCCACCCATGTGGGACCGAGAGGAATCGATGTGGAGGATTAGAAAGGCACAATTGGGAAAACAGGCAACGGACAGGCTCCTTTTACATACTGTAATAGCAGAGCAGTATGCGGAAGGAGTTTTTATTTTGGCAGAAATAAGAAAGGTTATCATTGATGCGGGCCACGGGGGGGAGGAGCCGGGGGCTGTGTATATGGGCCGCCGGGAGAAGGACGACACTCTGCGTCTTGCCCTGGCAGTTGGGGAAATGCTAAGCCGAAACGGGGTGGAGGTGGCATATACAAGAGTGACAGATGTTTACCAGTCTCCCATGGAGAAGGCACAGATCGCCAACCGATCGGACGCGGACTATTTTTTGTCCCTTCACCGCAATGCCATGCCGGTGCCGGGGTCAGCCTCAGGAATACAGAGTCTGGTCTATGAAAATTCCGGCACAGCCGGCCTGATGGCGGAAAATATCAATCAGGCTCTGGTGAAAACCGGCTTTGCGGATTTGGGGATCATTGAGAGACCGGGAATAATCGTGCTGCGAAAAACTCAGATGCCGGCCGTGCTGGTGGAGGCTGGTTTTATTGACAATCCGGCAGACAACCAGCGGTTTGACCAAAACTTTGAGGCCATTGCGGAAGCTATCGCCAACGGGGTGCTGGAGACGATCCGGGAAGAAGAGAAGGGGCCGGAGTATTATCAGATTCAGGTGGGGGTATTTCCTGACCAGGCAGCTGCCGACCGGCTGGAGAGGCAGCTGCGGGAGCAGGGTTTTCCGGCCTTTACGGTGATGGATGACGGAATGTACAAGGTTAGGGCCGGGGCGTTTCTGAATCTGGACAATGCGGCCCGGATGGAGCAGAGCCTGCGCAATTACGGATACAGCACCTACATGATACGGGAAGGGGCCCGGGAGTAACCAGTCCTTACATCTCAGGCACTGGGGTGGGCCGGTCCGGATCAAATACATCCTCAGCGTGAAACAGATCCTCCAGCTTCCGCTCCCGGCCTTCACTCTCGGCAGTCATGTCCTTCCACATCCGGTAGCCGTCTAAGTTTCTGCGTCCCTGACGCAGATAGTTGTCACCAATCTGGATCCAGTATTCATTGGAATCCACATTGCAGAAATAGCGGAAACCGGCATTGTACAGGTAGGTAAACTTTTCATTTTCGGCAGTGTAGGGATGCCAGTCATTGATATCATTGCCAAAGGGGTATAGAATAATATCCACAGGGCCTACCAGGCTGTCCACCTGCTGTTCCCACTTGTCTGTGTCCGTGCGGAAGCGGTCCATGTCGATCTCTCCCATCATCAGATGGCCCCAACTGTGGGAGGCCAGCTCCCAGCCGTTGTCCTTTAAGCACTGGGCAACCCGGGCAGCCTCCCGGCAGTCCTGCTCATAGGTGTCAGAGTCGGCATATTTGTCGGCAGTGCGGTAGCCTAAGACCCCCTCATAGCCGGTAAAAGCAATGACGGCTCTGGCGCCCTTGTAGGAAAAGTCCGGGTGCTCCTGAATAAAATCCTCTAAAAGGGGCACCAGATCATAGGAGCCTACCAGGGTGGTATCGTCATCCACCTTCATCTCGCAGGTGGGCTTTCCGTCCTCCCCTACGATCATGCGGGTGGCAAAGCCGTCCCCGGCCATATAGGGATAGTAGCACACATCATCCTGAGACATGACAAAGGGACGTTTTCCCTCGGGAAGCAGGATGGTGCCTGGTTTCATGACAGTTTTTCCGTTTTCGTCCGTAGTCTCATAGGCCAGATCATGCATGCGCACCAGCACAAATCCCTTATCATACATAGACTGGAGAATTTTTTTAAACTCATTGGCAGTAGTCATCACCTGATTGTAGCCGCCCATATCTGCATCCCCGTCAAAGGCTTTCTGGTTGTCCATGACAAGAGAGTGGAAAAATACGTGGGTCACCTGGCCGATTTTGGCTTTTACAAGGGAAGCCTTGGTCTGCTCGTAGGAGGCAATGGCCTCCAAAATGGCAGGGTTGGAGGACAGCTCAGGATCTGATTGCAGAAGGGCAATAGCTCCGTCATAATCATAGCCTGCAGCAATGGCAGCAGCTTTTGTCAGAAGCTGTCCGGCCGGGGAATCTACGATAATCACCTCACTGGGAGAGCTCTCGGCTGTCTCGGGAACTCGGGGTGTGTCCTCCCCGGAATTCTGGTTTATCTCAATCACAAGCGGGGAGGATGGTGCCTCTGTAGATGAATTGATTGGTTTTTTCAAAAAAAGGAAAGCGCCAGTGGTGCAGAGGCCGGCCAGCAAAACACAGCCGGTCCCAATGGCTATATGCTGCAGCTGTCTGCGGCGCCGGTCCCTGCGAAGGCGTCTTCTATATTCAAATCTGTTCATTTCGGACTCCGTTTTATATGAATGGTGTTAGAAGCGTAATCTTGATACTTCTTATAATAACATAGAATCGGGAAAATAGCCATACATTAAAATATAGTAGAACGAACTGAGGGATAATATGAAAAGGATTATTATTGCATTGTGTACCGGAAGTCTGATGCTGACGCCTCCGCCGGCGATGGACGGAACAAAAGGGACGATTCTCGTCACATCGGAGGCGGCTCAGGCTGCGGCAGAGGGGCAGGGAGAGGAGCAGATATCTCAGCCGCCGGCTCCGGAATCGGCAGAAGAGCAGGTATCTCAGCCGCCGGCTCCGGAATCGGCAGAAGAGCAGATATCTCAGCCGCCGGCTCCGGGACCGGGACCGGCAGAAGGGCAGGCATCTCAGCCGGCGTCCGGGCCGGAAATATCAGCGCCCAGCGCTGTCCTTATGGAGGCCTCCACCGGCAAGGTGATCTACGAGAAGGATGCAGACAAACAGCGCCGCCCTGCCAGCATTACAAAAATCATGACATTGATTTTGATCTTTGATGCCATTGACTCGGGGAAGATTAAACTGACTGATGAGGTGGTCACCAGTGCTTACGCCAAATCCATGGGAGGATCACAGGTGTTTTTGGAGGAGGGAGAGATTCAGACGGTGGAAACCCTGATTAAATGCATTGTGGTGGCCTCAGGAAATGATGCTTCCGTGGCCATGGCAGAGTACATATCCGGCACAGAGGGGGAATTTGTGAAGCAGATGAATGACCGGGCGGCAGGACTTGGCATGACCGGGACCCATTTTGAGGACTGTTGCGGACTGACGGATTCTCCGACCCATGTGACCACAGCCAGGGATATTGCTGTTATGTCCCGGGAGCTGATCACCAAATATCCCCAGATACACAATTATTCAACCATTTGGATGGAGAATATCACCCATGTGACAAAGCAGGGGACAAAGGAGTTCGGTCTGTCTAACACCAACAAGCTTTTAAAAATGTCCACCAGCTATAAGGTGACTGGCCTAAAGACCGGTTCCACCTCTCTGGCAAAATATTGTCTGTCTGCCACGGCGGAGAAGGACGGGGTGCGCCTGATTGCCTCCATCATGGCGGCGCCAGACTATAAGGCCCGGTTTGCCGATGCTCAGACTTTGCTAAATTACGGGTATGCCAACTGCACATTGTATGAGGATCAGGATATGCCATCCCTTCCTGAGATGATGGTGCGAAACGGTGTGGAGGATATGGTTCCCCTTAAATATAAGGGGGTATTTTCCTACCTGGGAGTCAATGGGGAGGATTTTCAGGCTGTGGAGAAAAAGCTGATGCTTCCGGAATACCTGGAAGCGCCGGTAAAGGCGGGAGATACGGTGGGTGTACTGCGATATGAACTGGCAGGCAAGGCATTGGGAGAGGTGGCGATTCTGTCGGATAAGGAGGTGGAGAAGGCTGGATATAAGGATTATTTTATGAAAGCTCTGGGAGCATGGCTGATGAAGGCCGGGTGAAGAAAAGGTGGCTGTTAAAAAACTATGGCCCCTAAATTCCTCACACCTAAAAGGTGTGGGGAATTTTTTAAAAGGAGGCCATTGGTCTGACTATTTTCCTGTCTTTGCCTTCTTGGCAAACTCGGTAGTCACCAGCTCCTCATAGGGAACCCGCCCGGGAAGCTCGCCGGCTTCCTCAAGAATGTTCTCAAGAAGCTCAAAACTGTCTTTTTCAAAAATGGTATCTTCCTTCCAGGTGTCCTGGGCTTTGTAGCGTTCCACTATAATGGTGATATTTTCCAGAGGAGTCTCCTTAAACTGAGGCTGGATCACCTTGGCAATCTCCTCGGCAGAGTGGGAGTTGACATAGTCCATGCCCTTTTGGATGGCATTGGTAAACTTCTGTATCACCTCCGGATGGGTGCTTATATAGCTTTTTTTGGCGCTGTAGGCAGTGTAGGGAACATAGCCGGAGTCGGTGCCCAAAGAGGCAACCACATAGCCGCTGCCTTCCAATTCCAGTCCGGTGGCAAAAGGCTCAAACTCCACGGTGTATGATATAATACTGTATCTAAAGTAAAAAGTTAAATCCACTTATCTGGCGGGTTTCCGGATTGACATGGATTTCTGCAATAATCTGCTTCCAGAACGCACGTTTATGTGAATTGTCCAGTTTTGAATAAAGCGCCTGCCAATTGCCCTTGAATTTTTGGGATACCTGGATGAGCTTTTTCTGCTTCATCTGCAGAGACCGGCTGTCAGAATCAGACATGGCAGCCGAAAGCCTCTCATATTCTGATTCATAATATTCCTCAGAAATCCGTCCCTTTTGGTACATTATGTTTAGCCGAGACAATTCCTCTTTGTAGGATTGTAAGGACTTTGCCGGCTTGGGCTTGCAGGAATCGGAAAGATTATATTCTATCATGGCATTCTGGATAGCCTGATCTATATTTTCAAGCAAGTATTTTTCTACGGCTTCTTCTCTGAGGGATGCCCCGGGATGGTATTTAAATTTGCCGACACAGTTATAGCGTACTACACAGTGAACCGACCCGTCCTGCCGGGTGCGTTTCCTTTGCCTTCCAGTAAAACGACAGCCGCACACAGGACAGACGATCAGAGAGCTGAAGATATAGGTATAGCCGCTGGACGAATATGTTTTTGCCTGCCGGGATTTTTTCAGAATACTATATTGCTCCAAGGTCATATACGGTTCGCAATAGGGTTTCCCATCAGCATCTATGCCGGCGTATTTGGGATTATGGAAAAATTTATCTACTTTGTAATAGCTGGGGGCTTCCTCTCCATATTTATCCGTGATGTAATTTACCGTATGGCGTATGGAAAAGCAGGAAAAGTAATAATCAATAGCATCTTCCACGATATGCCGAACAGCTTCATCCTTTTTTATATATCCGTTTTCTATGATGTAACCATAGGGAGCGCACATTCCGGTGACACACATCCCTTTTGCTCTTTTGTAGTCAAATACAGCCTTGATTCGTTCAGAGGTTCGGTCACATTCAGCCTGATTGACAGAAAGCATTATATTAATAACCATCTGACCGTTGGCTGTAGATGAATCATAGTTTTCAAATATGGTTTTCCAATAGCAATTATGTGCCCGAAGGATTTCTTCTGTGATGTTATAATCTTTAATATTCCGAAACCACCGATCCAGTTTTGTGACTAGTACCATATCGATTTTATCCTGCCGTATATCCTCCAGGAGCCGCATGAGCTCCTTCCGTTTAGACATACTTTTTCGGGCGGAAATCCCTTCATCCGCATAGATTCCCGCCACATAATATCCGTTTCTGGCAGCATACTCTTCCAGGGCTTTGCGTTGTGCCGGAAGGGAAAGGCCGTTTAAGTGCTGCTCTTCTGTACTGACACGTATGTAGATTGCACACCGCTTTCTCACTTCCATCATATCATCCTCCTTTTTTATATTACGAAATTAAAATATAAAAAATACACCTATTGCGAAAACAGGTGCTGGATGATATAATCAATCTTGTTTGGGATGATTATATTCCGGGTCTGTCCCGCAATAGAACATCTATGTAAGAACCGTTCCTGTTGGCGCAGGGGCGGTTTTTACATATTCAATTTTAAAAGTTATTGCAATAATTCTGATATAGTAACCACCAATTCCGGGAAGAGGCCAAAGGAAACCGGCATATCAAAAGGATATATGGTTGGTGCTGCATCCTCCTCAAAGCGGTAAATCATGGTGGTCTCCTTTTGCGGATCCACAATCCAGTATTCCCTGACACCGGCGTCTGAGTATAGAGCATTTTTGGTTATATAATCCATCTTTCGGCTGGATGGCGATAAAATTTCGATAATAAGGTCAGGGGCGCCGGAGCATCCTTTTTCTGTCAGATTGCCAGGATTGCATATGACAGATATGTCTGGCTTCACCCAGTTTTTGTCATTGGCATCCAGATTAACCGCAAATGGAGCAGGATAGACTTTGCAACCACCATGGTGTGAATCAATATGGTTGCCAATAATTTTAGTAAATTGTGCCACCAGTTCCTGATGGAGACGGCTGGGAGGGGCCATGTCATAAATTTGCCCGTTGATTAACTCTGCCCGCTGTCCATCTGGAAGGTTCCAATAATCCTCTGATGTATATTGTTTTTGTGGTAGTGACAATACGACAACCTCCTTTGCTTTAATCTTCTTCTGCTTTCCCTAACACTTTTCCCAATACCAAAATCCTATCATCATCAGCCGTAAGCGGCGGGTAGCCCAGGTTGAGGGAGAGCAGCTCCTCGTCACCGACTTTCTTGATCTAAATATTATTGGTCTATTTAGTTTTAACAGACACTTCTAATCAATAGTGCTGAGGTGTATTCATTTTAATTTTTTAACAAACGATTCTCTAATGATCATATCATATTTATTTAACTCTAAAATTGAAGAATTGAAAATTAAGGTTGTAACTTCGCATAGCATCTCATATGTGCATAGATTGAATGGGCCGATAAACTCTTTATAAACATCTGATAATATGTTTTCATCATAATATTCTTTTAATTCACATATAGACGTGGCTACATAACTATCTATTTTTAATGGAAAGTAATTTACCATCACTTCTTGATTTTTTAATTTTAAATCCTTTTTGTATCCAATTAAATAGTTATTTCTACATCCACTAAGAGATAATAATACATTTTTGAGTAAAGCTTTTAACGCATCAGTATAACGTTCTTCATCCAAGAAGAGATGATATGCACTAACATACAAATCTTGCAATTTAGTATACTCAAAAGGACTCATTTCAAACTTTACTTTTTTGATTTCCAATATTTTGGTATTCAAAAGTGAAAGAATTATTTCATTAAAATTTTTTATTCCATCGCATAAATCCTTTTGATTTTGGTATTCCCAAAAGCCTATACCCCATTCAGGGTGTTGCTTTAGTACTATATAATCATGGTGAGTTTCTATATATTTTTTTCCTGTTGGAGATAGCGAAAAATAATATTCGTTTAATATAGGTAATTCATTTGCATCAATATGAGATAATATTCGTTCTATTAATTCATCTTTCCTTCCGCTTTTCTTTATGCTTCTTTCAGATAAAATATCTTTTAAATCAGATACTTTCATTAGGGCAAGTATTTCTTCAGGAGAAGATAAACATATTAGCCCCTCATTTTTAACTTCATTAAAGTACATTGGCATATTAATTATACCATACTCATAATTAAAATATCCTGGGAAGGAATCTTCTTTTTTGTATGGATGTTTTTCAAACATATGTAAGAATATGGTTTTTATAAAATCATTATTCGGGAAAGGAGGATCACCCTGGTTAGAAGAGAAATCATCCATATCCGAAAAAATTTCATCGCTGACATTAGAGATAGTTATATTTTGGGATTGCTGTTCTTGTTCTAATGCTTTAGACTTATTGGTTTTAAAATCATTAGCTATTGGTTTAAATCTTTTTAAATAATGCAATTTTTTATGTAGATTTAATGAAAAGAAAATAAGAGATAGTCCAATTAAGAAAATCCCTATGGCTACTTTTCTGCTATAACTATCTATGTCTTTACTTAGAATAGCTATTATGCCCATTATTACGAAAATAAAACCAAAAGATATACTTATAATTTTCATAATGATTTCCCTAATTATTTAATCTTAATTCTATTAGTCGTTGTTCATATCCTAACAATCTGGATAACTGTTCTGCGTTTAATCCTTGGTATTCGATCAATATATCATCACTAACAAGTAAATCCATAGCAAAAATATCCGCTTCTTTTTCATATCGATTTGTATTAAGCATTGTTCTGCTATCCATAAAGATAGTATTTATATTTTTATGTAAGAACATGTGTCCCATTTCATGAGCACATTCAAACATCTGCTCTGATTTGGGTAAATTCTCATCTATGTAAATAATATTATTGCGTTGAAAATACTGATAGAAGGCTCTGGTGTCAATTAGTGGGACAAATAGCAATATTACATTTAATCCTCGGATAATCTCAAATGGATTACGAGACTGGAATCCTCTGGCCAACTCGTCAGCCCGTTTTTTGATATCCATAGGCATCATCCTTTTTTATACTTTTTTGGAGTGTACTTTTCCTTGTTCTTTTTCTTTGCCAATTCCATGCCAATCTGCATAGCCGACAGAATGGACTCAACGGCTTCCGGGCTGGCTGGCTTTCCATCAAACATCAGGCCTTCCTGGGACAGGAGCTGCTCCCTGGTTTGGTCTAAAATTTTTTCTATATCACGTTCATCACGAGGGGTCAGGGTGCTTGGGGGCTTTTCTTCTATTAAATCAGAACGGTTAATGTTAAAGTATTGGGCCAAAATTTCTACTTTATCCATTCGGGGTAATCGAGTTCCATTGCACCAAGTTGATACAGCTGATTTGTTAAAATTTAGGTCATTTACTAAATCGCTCTGAGTTTTGTCATATGCTTTCATATAATGATTTAGATTTTTAGAAAAAATCATTTTATAAGATTCTTCAGGCATTTGTTTACACCTCCTATGTGTATACTATAACAAAATGTAGAAAAAAGCAATACTATAATTGAAAAAAGTTTACAAAAAGTATTGACAGTTTACAAAAAGTAGAATATAATGATGTGTAGAAAGTGAGGTGATATGGGTTGGCAGAATTCCAGATTAGCCTTGCAGCTGCAAGAGTAAATGCGAAAATGACACAAGAAGATACTGCAAAGGCTATGAAAGTGAGTAAAACCACTATAGTGAACTGGGAGAAAGGCAAGGTTATTCCTGGAATTCCAGAAATTGAAATGATGTCTAAGCTATATGGAATACCGCAGGATTATATTTTTTTGCCTTGTTATTCTACTAAAAGTAGAGAAGAGTTATCGAAAACAACATAAGGAAGGAGGTGAGAGGGAATAAGTAGTCGCCAAGTATCACCAGCAACCGTCAGGTTGGCCCAATACATCAGTGAAAAGGGAATCAGTATTTCAAAAATCTCAAAGGCTACAGGTGTATCCTACACCTGTTTGTATGCCAGCCTTGGAGAAAAGGGACGAAACAGGCCATTATCTGTTGATGAAGCATTATTGGTGTGTAAGTTTTTGGAGGTTGACCCTAGAGATTTCGCATCAGACAAAGGAGCTTAGAGAAGGAGGTGATGGGAGATGGGAGGAGCTCCAAAACCTAAATACACAATACCTTGTCCAAATGTTAAAAGGAGGGAAGTAGGAGACCAAAACAATAAGAGGGAAACAAGTACAACCAGATGTGCATATCCTTTACCAAAAGAGAGGGGGTATCAGAATGAACCTGGAAAGGATAGTTGCTATTTTAATACATCTTTTAGAAGATCAGGAGGGGGCGAAAATCGATTATCGTATCATTCCTCCTGAAGAGGAAACCGATCAAAAGGAGCCCGCCTGAGAGCGGGTGGTTGGACAAGCCAAAAGGAGGAACCATGAGAGATTTAAAATTCATACCGCCCGGGAAAGTCTACCTGACCCCCGGCCAGAAACAAGCCAGGTATATCCGGCTGTTGGAACGTCTGGTGATTGCGCTGGGATTTGCCTGTATAGTCCTGGTAGCCGGTTTTGGGATAGCGGTTATTTCATGAAAGGAGGATGACTGAATGAGCAATATCGATACACTGTATAAATTGCTTGAGCGGGCGGAGAAAGAGAAGGACTATGACGCAGCTGCCGCCCTGCGCTGGGCAATTTTTACCCTGGAAAATCAATGAGAGGAGGAAGCTATATGGCAAAGAAGCGTGTCGTAGAGTTTGAGCGGGTACATAGCGGCCAGGCGGCCCACCGGCAGCAGGTCCGGCTCCTGGCTTACCGGAAGAGGATGACGGGGGTGGGCAGACATGGGAGGCGGTGAGGCATCTGTGCGGTATCTGTCCGGCATCATCATCCTGGAGAATGGCATGGAGTCCGAGTTTGCCCTCCGGGAGGATGCGGTAAGGCTGATGGAACAGGAAGCAAGGCGCAAGCGGAAATACCGCCGCACAAAATGTGATCTCCGGAATTATAACCTGGCAGACGAGCTGGTATGCGGGGCGATTGACCCTTATTTAAGCCGGCTGGCGGCAGAACAGGAAGAAACCACGGCAGTAGGCGCTGCCGGGGAATCCGAATAATAAAAAAATATACACACCCTTATTATGGGGGAGATTGGAGGAAATGTCAAGATGAAAAAAAGATCCTTGTATGAACTGACAGAGAGTTACCAGATTCTGATGGATATGGTATACGACCCGGAGGTGGACGAGCAGACGGTCCGGGACACTATGGAAGGGTTGTGGGGCGAGATTGAGGACAAGGCGGACGGATATGCCAAAATCCTTATGGGGATGAAAGCGGATATGGAAACCTTAAAGGAGGAGGAGCTTCGCCTGAACGCCCGGCGAAAGGCCCTGGAAACCCGTTCCCAGTGGCTTAAGGATAACCTGGAAGCCAACATGCGGGCAATCGGGAAAACAAAGTTTAAAACAGCATTATTCAGTTTCAATATCCAGAAGAACGGCGGGCTCCAGCCGCTGGTCATTGACGGGCTGATTGATGACATTCCCGGGCGTTTCCTGATCCAGCAGGCTCCGATACCAAATAATGAGGCGATCCGCAAACTGCTGGAAGAAAAGCAGGTAGATTGGGCCCACCTGGAGCCACGCGGGGAAAGTCTGAGGATCCGCTGATGGAAAAATGGATGGAAATTACGCCGTACCGGATGGGGACCCTGGCTGATCTGGCCAGCAAAGTGACGAAGCAGATGATCTCCGGGGCCTGGCATCTTACCTATGAAGAGATGGAGATTGTCCTGGGGATGATCCGGTATGGGGTAGAGGAAAGCCAGAAAGTAAACCGGAAGCTGCAAGAGTCCGAAGAGGCCTGTGCGGCCAGGCAAACGGAAAGGAGGGAAGAAGATGTTCCTGAAAACAGGGGAGTTCAAGAAGCTCATGAAGAACAGCCTGAAAAGGCAGCAGCTGAAAATCGGCCTGATGGAATCGGAAATGGGTGATTATTACCTGGTGTGTTCCGATTTCTGGGGGCTGATGGTAGATGAGGATGGGGCAACGAACAAATTCAAGGCGGCAATTATGGAGCTGGTGGGGGAAATTCCGGAACGGGGAAGATGCCGTGCCTACGAAATAAATCCGGATACGGGAATCACCTATATGAATACTTTTGATTTCCCGAATCCATACCAGGAATGGCTTAAGGCAAAAGACAGTGCAGGGGAAACTCCATTGATTTTGTCCGTATGGCCCCATGAATACCGGATTTATCAAAGAGAGAGTGACGGAGGATACCTGGCCGTGAGCAGGGCGTGGACAGACCATATGTTATCTCCCAAGGAACTGACGGATACGGAGAGTATGCCGGGGCAGCCGGGCCTTCGCCGTATTGGGAATGGTACGGATATCCTGTATTTTAAAAACCAGACTACTATCTACTGGGTGTGTAGCGCAAATCCCGGGGAGAAGAGCAGGGAAGTCCTGTTTCCCAGACTGGGAGGAATGGATTTTTCTGAGGAGGGCTGGATTCGGAAGAGCGTCAAAAATCACGGGGCAGAAGAAGGGGAGCCGGAGGAGGACAGCCTGCCCTATTAGGCCAGGGAGGATGGAAAGGAGAGATGTTATGGCAGTGCCAGTATTGATTATCGGCCGGAGCGGGTCAGGGAAGAGCGCCAGCATGAGAAACTGCGTGGGAAAGGATTTTGCCCTGATTAATGTGCTGAAAAAGCCGCTTCCGTTTAAAGGCCGTATCCCGTCCGTACAGACGGATGATTATGCAAAAATTATGACAGCATTGAAGGGATGCCAGCAAAAGTCCATTGTGATTGACGATGCCGGTTATCTGATTACCAACCAGTTCATGCGGGGCCACAGCAATGCAGGGAAGGGAAACGGGGTTTTCAGCCTTTATAATGACCTGGGGGACCGGTTCTGGAGCCTGATCCAGTTTGTAGTCTCCATGCCGGAGGACCGGGTCGTATATTTTATGATGCATGAGGACAAGGATGATTCCGGGGATGTGAAGCCGAAAACCATTGGAAAGCTTTTGGATGAGAAGGTATGCGTGGAGGGGATGTTCACCATTGTCCTCCGGTGCATCCTGGATGGGGAGGAGCACCGCTTTATTACCCAGTCCGCCAACGGGGCGGTCAGTAAGTCCCCTATGGGGATGTTTGAGAGCCTGGAGATTGACAATGACCTGATGATGGTGGACAGCGTGATCCGGGAGTATTACGGGATAGAAAATACGAAAAACAAGGAGGAGAAAACAGCATGATCCGGAAACCGAGCGGGTACGATGAAGCGCCGGCTTATACCGGCGAGTTCCAGCAGCTCCCGAAAGGGAAATATGTGTGTGTCATCAAACAGGTGGCAACAAGGGATTCCAGAAACGGAAATGAACAGTTTGTGATCCTGTATGATATTGCGGAAGGGGAACATAAGGATTTTTACCAGAAGATGTTTGATGCGGACAAGGCCCAGAACCCATCCGAAGCCAAATGGCGCGGTGTGTTTAAACAGAACATGGATGGGAAAGGAACGCCCTGGCTGAAGGGGATCATCACATCCATTGAACGGTCTAATAATTTCACGTTCCCCTGGGACAGGGAAAAGAATGAGGAGACGCTGAAAGGGAAACGTTTTGGCGGGATTTTCTGGCGCCGCCAGTATGAGAAGGAGGATGGAAGCCGCCCCATCATTACAGAGCTGTACCGGATCCGGAGTGTGGCAGGGCTGGCGGAAGCAGAGGTACCGGAGGATAGCCTGCTTCCGGAAATGTCCGGTGGGCGCCCGGAACCGGCGCAGGCAGAAACGCCGTCCTTTGTCGGGGATGGTTTCATGAATATTCCGGATGGGGCCGGCGATGATGGCATCCCGTTCTTATGATGGAGATCCGGACCTTTACCGGAAAGTAAAGGAGGCCGTAACGATCCGGCAGGCCGCCTGGTACTGCGGGTTAAAGGAGGGAAGGGGAGGATTTTACCTCTGCCCCTTCCATCCGGATAAAAATCCCAGCATGAAGCTCTACCCGAACGGGAAAGGGTTTTATTGCTTTGCCTGTGGCGCAGGAGGGGATCAGATCGGTCTTGTGTCCCGGTATTACGGGATCCGGAACCGGGAAGCCGCAGAGAGGCTTGCTGCAGCGTTTGAGGCTCCCGTCCGGACTCCCGCCACATACCGGGAAAAGAGGGAGGCTGCCCTGGCAATAAAAAGGAGGCAGGACCTGGCAGCCTTTGTGAAAAGATCCAGGCTTTATCTGAAAATGTACCGGATCCTGCTGTGTGAGGCCAGGAGGGATCCGGAAAGCGCCCATTTCGAGGAGGGGATTGGGAAACTGGATTATGTGGAGTATCTGCTTGAGTGCCTGGACACCTGTGCAGAAGAAGTGCGGAAAGACGAAAAGGCGGTGAAATGGATTGGAGAAGTCGAAAGACGAATTACTGAATGGTATGTCGGCCCTTGGGAGGGAGGAACCGTTCCCGGATGAAATCTTTTACGCTATTTTCGAGATCGGTGACCGGGTAGAGCAGCAGAAATACATAGAGGCATTGAGGAACACGGCCAGGAAGTTAAAGAGGATCACGGAGTTTAACCATCTCTTTAAAGAGTACCAGATGGATTACCTGCAGCGCATGAAGCAGAAAGGGAATAAGACCGCCTTTACGGACCAGCCGCTGGAGCTGGACTGCGGGGAATGGACAGCAACCGATTTCGGGATCCGGATGAACCGTTATGATAAAAATTTCCAGCCGGTAGTTTTGCGTGCCTGCAGCCATCCGGTCATGCCGGTCGAGATCTTAAAGAACGTGGATACATCGGAGGAGCGGATCACCCTGGCTTATTATAAGTCCGCCACCTGGCAGCGGATTACCGTGAGCCGGAGTGTCTGTGCCAATACAAACAAGATCGTGGACACCTTAAGCCAGTACGGAATCGAGGTGACTTCAGATAATGCAAAAGAGCTGGTGCGCTATATCAGCGATTGCGTGGGCTATAACCCGGTCATATTAAGGCCGAAACGGTCCATTAACCGCTTAGGATGGGTAGGGATGGAATTTACCCCTTATGAGGCGGATATCCGCTATGAAGGGGATCCGGAATATGAATCCGTATTCAAAAACATCCACGAACATGGGGATTTTGTGACATGGAGGAAACTGTGTGCGGGGCTGCGGGGAAACCGCCAGCTCCGGCTGCTGATGGATGCCAGCTTTGCTTCCGTGCTGATCGAGCAGCTCCGGATCCTCCCCTTTGTGTTCCATGTCTGGGGGGAATCCGGAACCTGCAAGACAGTGGCGCTTATGGTGGCGATGAGCATCTGGGGGAATCCAAAGATCGGAAGCCTGGTTAAGACCATGAACATGACAAAAAATGCCATTATGCGGCACGCCTCTTTTTTGTGCAGCATCCCGTTTGCCGGGGATGAACTGCAGACGATTAAGGACAAGTGGAACGGGAATTTCGATCAGCTGATCTATCAGATCACGGAAGGCGTGGACCGGGGGAGGGCCCGGCTTCATGGCGGTGTGGAGGAGACGAGGACGTGGAGGAACAGCTTCCTGTTCACCGGGGAGGAGCCGGTCACAAAGGCAAACTCCGGAGGCGGCTCCAGGAACCGGGTTATTGAGGTTGCCATTGACGGAAAGCTGGTGGAGGATGGGCATCTGGTCAGCAATGCCGTGCAGGAGCATTATGGATTTGCCGGAAGAAAATTTGTGGAGCACATCCAGGAGGCAGGGGCGGCAGCGCTGATGGAACGGTACCGGGAGCTGTTTGAGGAGCTTTGCAGGCTGGACACGACTGATAAGCAGGCGATGGCAATGGCCTGCATCCTCCTGGCAGACGAACTGGCGGTAAAGCTGTTTTTTGAGTGCGAAAGGCCCATTACGGTTCCCGAAGCAGGGAGGTACCTGCAGAGCACAAAGGAGGTGGATGCGGCGGAGCGGGCTTATCAGATGACCCTAAACTGGGCTGCGAAAAACCCGGTCCGGTTTGAGAACCCGAAGGACAGCAATTCCCCCAATAAGGGAGAAGTATGGGGAAAGACGGAGAAAAATGAAGAGAGCGGTGAAGAGAGCCTGGTAATTAACAAGGATGTGCTGGTGGATTTTCTGGATCAGAACGGGTTTGATTATGCGGCGATCAGCAAGCAGTGGGCAAAAAAGGGGTATCTGATCCGGAATTCCCAGGGCAAGTATGTGCACCAGACCAAGGTGTATGGGATCCGGTCCAGCTATGCAAAACTGCTGCTTCCGGTTGATGATGACGATACGGATCCGGACGGGTTTATGAAGGCGGATTGTCAGCAGATGAAACTCCCGTTTGACTAAAAAACGTCTTACCATATCCGAAAAGGTAAGACCCTGGTAAGACATTTTGGAGTCCGGAAAGCCGCATAAAATAAGGATTCTTAATAAAAGTCTTACCGTCTTACCTGTCTTACCTATTTATAAACACTACACGCGAGGCAAAATCGTATATACAAAATATTATATAAAATATTTGCTTATATAACCGGAAAAATGGTAAGACGGTAAGACCCCCAGTAAAATCAAGGGTTTCCGGCATTTTTTTGGTAAGACTTAAGGAAAGACATTTTTAAAAAAGGGTAAGACCACAGGAAAATTATACATGATTTCCCATAAAGGGGGAATTGGAAAGAGAGAGAAATGAGCAATAAAAAAGCAGGCAGTGATTTTGAATCCTGGTTTGCCGGCACGCTTTCCGAAAACGGATTCTGGGTACATAGATTTCAGGACAACAAAAACGGCCAGCCCTGCGACCTGATTGCAGCACAGGACGGGGAAACCTATTTGTTTGACTGTAAAAGCTGTGAGAAGGATTTTTTTCGGCTGAGCCGGGTGGAGGCGAATCAGAAAAGCGCCATGGAGCTGTTTTATAGAACAGGAAACCGGCGTGGGATGTTTGCAATCCGGTTCCCGGGGGACCTCATATACCTGGTGGATTATCAGGTTATGGATAACATCCGGGAGCAGGGGATTAAGCGGATTGATAAAAATAGGATGGCCCTTTATGGGAGGTCCCTGGAAGGGTGGATCGGGGAATTTAAAATTCTCCATCCGGATAGGAGGCAGGGATGCATATCATAGTCGGGGCTGAAATCCGGGTGAAGGATGCCAGCAGGGAGCTGCAAGGCTGGTGTGGTGAAAACCTGGTACTGGAAAACCCGGAATATAAGGACCGGAAACGCCGGGGGCTATGGATGGGGAACACACCGCAGTATTTGTGGCTCTACCGTGTGGAAGGGAGCGACCTGATCCTGCCGACAGGAACCGGAAAGCAGGTCCGGAAATTTATGGGGCCAAAAGATACGGCAGTGGCAGAGCTGGCGGACAACGGGATGCGGGAATATGACGGGCAGATCCCTCTGTTTGATTACCAGAAAACAGCGGTGGCTGCCATGAAGGGACAGAGCTGCGGGATCCTGCAAAGCCCATGCGGGTCGGGAAAGACCCAGATGGGGATCGCCCTGGCGGCTTCCTTATCCCGGAAGGTTTTGTGGATTACCCACACCAGGGATTTGCTTGTACAATCCCTGAACCGGGCAGGGCAGTATTTCCCTCAGGATACCCTTGGCAGGATTACGGAAGGCACGGTACAGATCGGGAGCCATATGACCTTCGCAACCGTCCAGACATTGAGCAGGCTGGAGCTGGAAAAATACCGGTACAGCTGGGATGTGGTGATTGTAGATGAATGTCACCGCCTGGCGGGGACACCGACAAAGGTGACGATGTTCTACAGGATCATGAACAGCCTGGCAGCAAGGCATAAATATGGGCTGTCCGCAACGGTTCACCGGTCGGATGGGCTGATTGCAAGCACTTTTGCCGTACTGGGGCCGGTTGTATACCGGGTGCCGGATAAGGCGGTGGAGGAAAGGACTATGAAAGTGAGGGTGGTACGAAGGGATACGGGAATCCGGATTAACCGGAGCTGCCTGGATACAGATGGGACCCTGGTGTATGCCAAATTGATTTCCTTTCTGACAGGAGACGGGGAGCGGAGCCGGAAGATAGCCAGTGACCTGGAGCAGAACCGGGAGCATTACAACCTGGTATTGTCGGACCGCCTGGAGCATTTACGGGCCCTGATGGGGATGCTTCCGGAGGAGCTTAGGCGGGAGAGCGTAATGGTAGACGGCAGCATGACCAGTAAAAGGGCCAGAGAGCAGCGGGAACAGGCCCTTGAGGATATGCGTACCGGGAAAAAGCATTTTCTCTTTGCATCGTTCAGTCTGGCAAAAGAGGGGCTGGATATCCCCCGGCTTGACCGGCTGTACATGACAACGCCTAAGAAGGATTACAGCGTAGTAACACAGAGCATCGGGAGGATTGCAAGGACGGCAGAGGGAAAGGCGGAGCCGGTTTGTTATGACTATGTGGATGACATTGCCTTTTGCGTAAACCAGTATAAAAGACGTCAGACACATTATAGAAAAGCGGGGTGTGTTCTATGACAGGAGAGCAGCAGCGACAGAAAGATCATTTCCGGATGGTGAATGGGGCCTTTAATGATGCGTACCTTTTTTACAAAAAGTTTCATGGGAGGCCGTTGGAGCCTGGGATGACAGAAGAAATGACAAGGGAGTTTGGAGACATTCTGAAAAAGTATAACGGATCCTTATTCTGTACCAGGATTATGCTGGCGGTATTTTCCCAGATCGAGGAGGAAACAAGCGGGCCACCCAGGACAGCCTGTTTACGGCATTAAAAGCAAGAATTGTTAAAATCAAAACAGAGGAGTGAAAATGGTGGAGGAGATCAGAAAGAGCGGCCTGACATTTCAAGAGGCGAGAATTTTAGTGGATAAAAGTATCCGGGATGTGAAGGATGGTTTTGTGGCAACCGGATACTACCTGTGGATTATCCGGGAGGAGCGCCTGTGGGAGGAGGACGGGTACAACAGCTTCCAGGAGTTTCTGCACTGCCAGTACCAGAAGGATAAGTCCTGGGCCTCCCGGTGCATCGGCCTGTATGAGCAGTTCGGAAAGCAGATTGAGTTTGGACAGCTGCCGGTATTGGCAGCTCCTTACCGGGATTACTCCGTTAGCCAGCTGATTGAGATGGTGTCCATGACCGAGGAGCAGCGGGAGCAGGTGACGCCGGAAATGAAGGTGCGGGAAATCCGGGAGTTGAAGCCGAAGCGGGAAAAGAAGGAAGCGGCGTCTGAGGGGAAAGTACCGGAGGAAGCTGCCGGAGGGGAGCCGGAAGAGCAGCTCCCGGGGCAGATGGAATTAATCGATTATGGAGATGGTTGCGATGTCGCAACTGGAGGAAGGCTGGATGGGAAGGAGATAACCGGAAAATGTGCCTACCGGGAAGGGTTTTTCTGTTCCCTGACAAGGGAACAGCAGAAAACGGTTGGAGGGAATGAAAACTGCCATGTCGGCTGCTGTTGGGGATGTGAATCCCGGAAGGAATGTAATCTGGAGTGCATCAGTTCGGCATCCAGGGAGGAAGAAGCAGTGGTGGTGACGGAAGCGCTTTCCGCACATGGCACGCCCAGAAAGGTGTATCCGGAGGGTAGCCTGATTATAACTGCCGGATGTGAAAGTGAGCTGGGTGGATTTAAGGGCGGTTATAATTGCATCAGCTGTGCCAGGGAATGTGAAATCCGGCAAAAGGACCGTTATTGTGTAAAAGCCCCGATGGGAAATCCGTTCCCCTGTGAGATGATGGAATCCGTGGAAGTGCTGCGGGATGCCATGGGGGATAGGTGCCAGTTTATAAACTTGGATTTGGCATACCACAGTCTAGGTGACGGGGAGCCGGTACCATGTTGCAAAGATTGCGGTGAGCAATGTATTTTCCAGTGTATCCGGGCGGAAGAGACAGTTGTTGTAAGTCCGGAACCGGTTCAGGTCCCGGATCCGGCTCAGGAGGAATCCGGTCACCTGGACGGGATATCAACGCACATGGAAATAAAGGATTATGACCGCGGTTCTTTGATGCAGATGATTTCAAATGCGGAGTACCAAATGAAGATAATGGGGGATTACTGGAAGGAGAATATGTCAGGGGAATACATCAAGAAGGCCATGGAAATCCAGGCATACAGGAGGCTGCTGGCGGAGCATGACGTCTCTGAGGCTACGGAACCTGGCCTGGTGGAGAATCCGGATCCGGATCAGCCGGAGCTGCCGGTTTTAAAAAATAATGACCAGCGGAAGGAATGGCTGAAAAACTATAAGTCCTGGGGGGTATGGTACTGGGACGGGCATATCGATGTGAATTATTATAAATTCGATTTTGACAATGGTTCCCGGTTGGTAGTGGCAGAGTATCTACAGAGGGAGAATGACTGGTCAAGTGATAAGTATGATCGTGTGTATTATCACCTGGTAGAGAAGGGGAAGAAAAAATATAAGAGCGAAAAGGTCTATGATGATAAGTATCAGGATTCCCCCACCAGTGAGACAGAGTTAGTGGAGTACCTGAAAAATATCCAGAAGAAAGGAAAGGGGTAAAGGATGATCCGGTTGACAGAACTGAGAGAGGATGGACGTTGGGGCGTAAAAGGTATGGATTGGATGGATATCTATGAGGGGGTAAGAATAAAAGGGAAGGTGATGGAGATTTTATACGGCTGCCTGTGTGAGCTGAAAGCCTATGAAGATACAGGGTACAGCCCGGGAGAAGTGCAGCAGATGGGGGAGGAACTGAAGGAATTAAACCATTGTGACCAGGAGCAGACAAAAAATCTTTTGGAAAAACTGATGTGGATGCGGCAGGAGAACCGATGGGTTCCCGTGCAGGAGAACAATCCCAGAACGAGCGGAGACTATCTGGTGACAATGATAATCCCCGGATACAACCAGGGTCAACCTGCTACTAATTGGCAGTATTGGGATAACAGGGATAAGGTGTGGACGGATACAAACGGGGATCCGATTATAGGGATGATTACAGCCTGGAAGCCGATTCCGGAAGCGTATTATGAAGAAGATGAAGGCAGTGATTAAATATCCGGGGAGTAAGTGGGGGCTTGCGAAATGGATTATCAGCCATTTTCCGGATCATCACAGTTACTTAGAGCCGTTCTTTGGGAGTGGAGCTGTCTTGTTCAACAAGTCCCGGTCGAATATCGAAACCGTCAATGACCTGGATGGTAATGTGGTGAATCTGTTTGAATGGATTAGAAATGATCCGGAACGGTTAGCCCATGAAATCTATTACACACCATATGCCCGGCAGGTCTATGAAAATGCATTTGGCAGGGCACCAGAAGATAGCCTGCAGCAAGCGGTTAATTTTTACATCCGACTGAATATGGGACAGGGATTTCGCACTAACGGGGAGCGGGTGGGCTGGAAGAATGATATCCAAGGCCGTGAAAAGGCCTATGCTGCCTTGGATTGGTTCCACATACCGGAAAAGATTCTACAGGCGGCGGAGCATCTCAGGGGCGTACAGATTGAGTGTCGGCCGGCTGCGGAGTTGATACGGCGGTTTAACTATCCAAATGTACTGATCTATGCGGATCCGCCCTATATGCTGGGGACTAGGCACGGGAAACAATACCGCTGCGAGATGGACGATCCGGATCATGAGGAGCTGCTGGATGCACTTCTGGCACATAAGGGCCCGGTGTTGTTATCGGGATATGATAATGATTTGTACAATGATCGGTTGCGGAACTGGCATCGGGAAGAGGCTGTAAGTTATTCGCAGATAGCATCCAGAAAGACAGAGGTGTTATGGATGAATTATGAGCCGGATGAGCAGATAAGATTAGATTTTACGTAGGAGCCGCCAGCCGAAGCATGCTGAAAATTAAAAGTTAATGGAGGGTGCATGACAAAAACAGATGAATTGATAATTCGGTTTATTATAGATTACTATAAGAAAAACCAATTTTATCCCAATTATAGCGAGATTGCAGACAGTATAGGAACGGTAAAGTCAACGATACATACCCATATAAAAAGATTAGAAAGTGAAGGAATTATTATCCGGAAGGATAATTGCTCATTTCAATACAGATTAATAAATATGGGACTAATTTTTGAAAATATTCATTCAGATAAACAAAAGTTGCCAGGGGCTGCGGAGGAGGGAATGGAGAAAAGCATAAGAGAGATATTGGAGGCTGTATGTGAGGATATTTGCAATAACTATTGCAAGTTCCGGGATGCATTGGATGAAGAATGTCTGTGCAGCAGGATCAGAGAGGGAGAAAGCTGCCCTCTTGACCGACTTAATTAAGATTTAGAGGAGGCAAAGATGAAATATACGATAGAAACAACAGAAAACGGGTGCCGGGAAACTATAGTGATGAATAACGGAAACACTTACACAAAGAGACATAGAAAGACCTTTTATGGTTCTGAGTGCAAAGATGAAGAGTCCTGTAATCAAATGGAGAATGATGGGTATTGCGAGGAGATGCTTGAAAAAATATATGATACTTTTGATAGTTTCCTTGCAAGCGAGTTTATGGACATTGCTAAACTAAGATGAAATTTAGGAGGGTGTATAGAAAAATGAAAGTACTGGTAGCTTGTGAGGAATCTCAGGCAGTGACAAAAGAGCTGAGGAATCTGGGGCATGAGGCATATTCTTGCGATATCGAACCATGCAGTGGAGGGCACCCAGAATGGCACATACAAGCCGATGTAATCCCTCTACTGAATGGGGATTGCAGTTTTCGGACAGTGGGCGGCATGGAGCATAGGATTGACGAGAAATGGGATATGATTATTGCTTTTCCACCATGCACATACATGACGAACGCAGGAGCGGTCAGAATGAGAGTGAAAGGCAAAATTGTCTAAGATCGTTATCAAAAGGCGATGAAAGCAAAAGCGTTTTTTATGCAGATCATGAACGCAAACTGCGAAAAGATTGCTATTGAGAACCCCACTCCCATGAAACTGATAGCATTGCCTCCATATACCCAAGTGGTGCAGCCTTATCAGTTTGGACACCCATACAGCAAACGCACTTGTTTGTGACTGAAAGGATTGCCAAAGTTAGAGCCTACGGAGATAATGGAACACCATGAGCCATATGTAAATGGGGGCTGCAAGGACGCGCACGGAAATTATCGGAGATTCCAAGGCGGGAAAGAAAGAGATTCCAAGACAAGAGCAAAGACATTTCCTGGAATAGCAAGGGCTATGGCAGAACAATGGGCAGGAAAAATTAACTAAACTGAATTTTAACAAAAAGGAGGAAGCGTGGCAAGATTATCAAAAGCAAGGAAAAGGAACAGCGGTGAGATTGCAAAATCAAGGCAGGCCCAGTATGACATTATCTTGAAAGCAGCGTCATGCAAAACATGGTCGGCCAGGATGCCGGCATACTGTTTCTCAGTCTTGTGCCCGGATGCCCGGTACCGACCGGGAGGAGAACTGTACATAAAAGGACAAAAGAAGTAAAAGAAGAGTAGTATCCATTGGGTAACCGTAAATAAGGAGGATTACAGAAATGGCAAAAGTAAACGTATCGATCATCACGGATTATAAAGATGTGACCTGTTACCGGCTGGAAAAGAAAAGGGGAACCATTTCCCAGAGGGAAGCTTATGAGGCAATGGAAGCGGAAGGATATTTCGGACAGTTCTTAATGGATTTTTCCATACCGCAGGATGTTCCCTTTGACCTTTATGAACCGGGAGACTGCTTGCTTTTATATAAAGCAGAGGATTTGTTGGGAGAAAAGGCAGAGGATGAGTTTAACAAAGGTTATAAGGCATGTTTAAAGGATTATCATCTTGAGGAATAGAGAACTTGCGGGAGGGAGGAGAATCCAGTGGATAAATCAATCCTGGTCCAATATTGCGACATGAAAGAGGAAATTAAAGACATAAGAGCCCGAATTAAGAAGCTGGACAAGTACCTGGATAACCCTCCCATTGTATCTGATACGGTAAAGGGAACACGGAAAGATGGAACAATCGGCCCGATCCGGATCACAGGTATCCCGGAGCCGGTGTATGCCCGCAAGCGGAAGCTCCGGGAGAGATACCAGCAGCTTCTTGAGAGAAAGGAAGAGGAGCTTCTGGAGCTGACTTGCCAGGCGGAGGAGTATATACAGACAATTCCGAAATCAGAGCTACGGATTATGTTCCGGTTGTATTTTATTGACGGATATCATTATGCAGGGGTGGCAATGCGGATGAACAGTATGTTCCCGAGACGGAGATATACGGAGGATAGTGTGAAAAAGAGAATTTTAAGATTTTTTGAAAAAAGTTGAGAAATGTCCCGCAATGTCCCGATAAAGTATGCTAATATATAGACTGGAATCACTGGAAGCGGACAACCGGCTTTCATTCTTCCTCCACAAATTTCTCATACGGCCGCCTGGGGTCACAGCCAGGCGGCTGATTTGGAACTGACAGCATCTCCAAACAAAAGACTGTCAAGTGCCTGGTTTTGGATTCTCCATCCTGACATTCCAGGTATAAGGCGCTCTAGCGATAGGGCGTCTTTTCTTTTTCAAGGATTGATAGTATAATTTAAGAAAAACGGTAGGAGGACCTGTGATTGTGAAGAAATTGATGAAAGAAAATGGAGGTTGGCTGTTTCTTTTTGGAGCAATATTTATAATTATAGTTCCAATAGCAATATACCTATTATCATCAGTACCATTATTTCCTGTTGGTGGGAATAATGATTGGGCAGGTTTTTGGGGTGGATATTTGGGAGCGATTATAGGCGCTTTTGTAGCAATTTTTGTTATGAAACAAACTATTGAGAATGAAAAAGCAACACGAAGAGAGGAACGGTGGGAAAAATTTATATCAGATACTGTAGAATTGGTTGCGGAGTTTGCGGCACAGGTAAGTAGGAGTAATAGTGATTTGTTGAGGTTTCATGCTACAGGAGAGGAACAATGGAATTATGAAGCAATACATGAGATGAATGAAGTTACGAAATTAGAAAATATAATACTTATGAAGATATTATCTGGCGAGCGGCATAAAAATGATTCTATACAAAGTCTTTTAGAAGAGATATTAAAAGTAGCAAAAGAAACAGAAGACTTGCACAAAGTTAATGTTAATACTTTTGATGAATTAAAAGTAAAGGCAGATAAGATAAGCAATCATTTATCAGAATTAATGCGGTGGGCAGGGGAAGTTGTTATAAGAAATAGTATGTCCTTGTAAAAAACGATGATTTCCTTTTTCCAAAACCGACCAAACAGGAGGTGAGCCGGCATGGCCAGGGCACCGGACCCAAGGATAGAGCAGGCAAAGGAGTTGTACCTTGCCGGCGAGAAACTGATTGAGATAGCAAGGCAGCTGGACCTGCCGGAGGGCACGGTCCGCCGCTGGAAGTGTACCCACAAGTGGGATAAGGCAGATACCGAACGTTCGGAAAGGAAAGGCGGTAAGAAAAGCGAACGTTCGGATAAGAAAGGGAAGCGTAAGCGTGGCGCCCAGCCGGGGAACAAGAACAGTTCCGGCGGGCCACTAGGGAATAAGAAAGCAGTGAAAACGGGAGAGTTTGAGACTCTCCTTTTTGATTGTCTGGATGAGGATGAGAAACGCCTGATTGCGAACACTCCGGAGAATAAACAACGGCTCCTGCTGCAGGAGATCGGTCTGCTGTCAGTCCGGGAACGCCGTATGCTGAAACGGATTGAGGCTATAAAAGGAACCATGGAGTATTTGGATAATGGAATGGTAGTTGAAGGGATGACCCTGGTAAGCCGTAAATATGGCACGGAGAAGGATAAAGAAACAGATTTAAAGGAGTATCAGGGGAAGCTTGGGCAAATCCAGTCTATTGAGGAGGCGCTGACCCGTGTGCAGGCCAGGAAACAACGGGCCATAGAATCCTTGCATAAATTCGGATATGACGATTCTCAAATATCGTTGGAAACAAAACGGGTAGAGCTGGCAGCCAGGGTCAGTGGAGAGATAGAAGAATCGGAGGAACCGGATGACGGATTTTTAGAGGCATTAAAAGCTTCAGTCAATGGAGACTGGGAGGGATGGGGAAATGGCACGGAGAATAAGGAAACGTCCGACATTTAGGTTTAAACCATTTTCTCAAAAACAACGCCAGGTATTGAACTGGTGGATGGACGGAAGTCCGGTAAAGGACTATGACGGCATTATCGCAGATGGTGCGATTCGTTCCGGAAAGACCGTGTCTATGTCCCTCAGTTTTGTGTTCTGGGCGATGGAATCTTTTGATGGGCAAAATTTTATTATGGCTGGAAAAACTATAAGTTCTTTTCAGAGAAATGTGCTTACAAATCTAAAAATTATGCTTTTGAGCCGGGGATACCGTTATGTGCATCACATATCTGGTGAGACACCTAATATGCTGGAAGTCATGAAAGGCGGCCGAGTAAATTATTTTTATATTTTTGGCGGAAAAGATGAAGGCTCTCAGGAGCTGGTACAAGGCATTACAGCAGCAGGAGCCTTTTTTGATGAGGTTGCTCTGATGCCGGAATCGTTTGTGAATCAGGCCACCGGGCGATGTTCGGTAGATGGAAGTAAATACTGGTTCAATTGCAATCCGGCCGGGCCGATGCACTGGTTTAAGACAGGATGGATTGATAAGAGAAAAGAAAAGCATTTGGTGTATCTTCATTTTACTATGGAGGACAATCTGAGCCTTTCAGAGAAAATTAAGGCCAGATACCGTAGTATGTATGCCGGCGTATTTTTCCTGCGTTACATAAAAGGCCTGTGGGCGGTAGCAGAAGGCCTGATTTATACAATGTGTACAGAGGAAAATTATTATACCAATATAGAGCGTCCGGTTTCTTTAAGGTCTGTTGCTCAAAAGTATATCACGGTGGATTATGGAACCAGCAATCCTTGTGTGTTTTTGGAGATTTGGGATGATGGACAGACAGTGTGGGTTGACCAGGAATACCGCTGGGACAGCCGATCAGAAGAAGCCAGGCGCACGGGAAACCCGCAAAAGACAGATGCTCAGTATGCAGATGATCTGGCAGTATTTATGGGGGCAGATCCGGAAGATCAATGTACAATCATAGTGGACCCTTCTGCGGCATCCTTTATTACAGAGCTTCGGAACCGGGGGTTTTATGTGAAGCCCGCGGATAATGAGGTGTTGGATGGGATCCGTGTGGTAGCTTCGCTGCTGGCTCAGAGAAATATTATGATTAATAAATCATGCAAAGGGTTGCGGTCAGAGATGCAGTCTTATGTATGGGATGATAAAGCTACAGAGCACGGAGAGGAGAAGCCAGTAAAGCAGCTGGACCATGGACCGGATGCCCTTCGGTATTACGTTAAGACAATATTACCAAGTTGGAGGATAGGAATTGCATGAGCAAAAAACGAAATACACGTCATACCAGGGCGGATACAACGCAGAAAAAGCAGGCGTTCACTCAGACAATGGACGCTTTTTCCAACCCCGCAGCCAGGATTGGCTTGGGGACAATGGACCTTCTGCAGGCTACGGAGTATCCTCTGACCCGCCTGACCCAGAACTATCAGCTGCTAACCAGCCTATACCGGGACAACTGGATTGTACAGAACATTGTAGCAACCATTCCCAATGATATTATCAGGAAATGGTATGAAATCCGGTCCGCTGTGCAACCGGATCAGGCTACTGAGATGACAAAATTGGAGCGCAGGACCCAGATAAAAAAGAAAATTCTACTGGGAATGTATTGGGGCAGACTGTATGGAGGTGCTGTTGGCGTGATCCTTATTAAAGGGCAGAACGATATGAGCCAGCCATTAGACTTAAATACGATTATGCCAGGGAGTTTTTTGGGGCTTCAGATTCTTGACCGGTGGAGCGGAGTGTATCCGGAGGCAGAGCTGGTGACAGATCCAGAAGATATGGATTGCGGGCTGCCGGCATATTATGTTATACGGGACGAAGAGACCGGATATACAGCGGCTCGGGTGCATCATAGCAGAATAATCCGGTTTATCGGGAGGGAGCTTCCCTGGATGGAGCAGGTGGCGGAGCAATACTGGGGAGAATCGGAGATTGAGGCCATATACAATGAGGTGATAAAGCGGGACAATGTATCCGGGAATATTGCAGCGCTGACCTTTCGCGCCAACATAAATTACATGGAGACAGAAGGGCTGGATCAGCTTTTGGGAACAGCCAATACGGAAATGCAGCGCCGGTTTTATAATTTGATGGCAGCTCAGTCCATAATGGAAAGTAATTTTGGAACCCGGATCATTAATAAGGGCGATGCCATTCACAACACCCAGTATACATTCACCGGCCTGTCAGATGTGTATGACCGAATTATGATGGATGTTGCCGGTGCTGCCAGAACGCCGGTGACAAAGCTTTTCGGGCGGTCCCCTGCGGGACTGAACGCTACCGGAGAAGCTGACATGCAGAATTATTATGATTATATCGATGGCTTAAGGGAAACAGAACTAAGAGGAATCATAGAAAGACTTATTCCGGTTATGGCATTGTCAGCCTGGGGTATGATACCGGACGACCTGGAAATTGATTTTCCGACTATGTGGGCGCCGGATGCTAAAGAGATTGCAGAGATTGCAGAAAAGAAAACAAATGCGGTGCTGGCGGTATACCAGAATGATCTCATTGATTCGGCAACAGCTCAGCAGGAGCTGCAGGCCCTGGCGGATGAGACTGGAATGTGGAGTAAGATATCCGAAGAAAGTATTAAGGCAGGAGAAGGGCAGACGTACAGCAGCATCCGGATGATGGCGGATCCAATGGCGGGATTGACCTATTTAGAGAATCCTAATAGGAATGAAGCTGATCCGGAAGATGAGAAAGAGGAACGCGATAAGAAAGAAGAGGATGATATTAAATGATAAAGCTGATACGTCCTCCTGATACGGCAGATGTAACTGCCTTTTTGCGTATGTTGTTTCTTAGGACAGAGCAGGGACTAATCAATGAGATCACCCGGAAACGGAATAGGGGGTTAGTGGACTATGCGGAGGTGGCGGCTCTTGAACGTGTCCAGCGGATTCTGCAAGGGATGGTGGATGAATCCTGGGATTATGTCCCCAAAATGGTAGAACGGATTTTTTACCAGTCGGGAAAGGATGTATCCGGATATCAAAATGCCAGGGTGCTTACGGCCTCTCAGACAGCCATTGTGCAGCAGCTGAGCAATAATCTTTTAGGTGAGATCACAGAGGCATCGGAAACGGCATTTGAAAGCGTGAAAACACTTTATACGATTGCCCGCCTGGAGACTGACCCTTTTCGTGAAATGGCGCTTCAACAGGTGCTGAGGAAAGAAGCGGCAGGAGGATCTTGGAAAAAGGGGAGCGCGGAGCTGATCCGGGAGATGCAGAACAAAGGAATTACGGCATTTGTAGATAAGGCAGGGCGCCAGTGGAGCCTGCAGGCATATGGAAACATGGCAGTACGCACAACGGCCAGGCAGGCACAGGTGGCAGCGCTTCTGACAGCGGATGATTATGATCTTTGGCAGATTGTAAAGATTGGGAGTACCTGCCCGGTGTGTGCTGCATTGGAAGGGCGGGTATACAGCAAAAGCGGCCAGAATAAGGAATACCCGCCATTATCTCTTGCCTTTGGAAAAATTGATAAGTCAGGGCCGGATGATCTGATGAATACCTATTTGAATATTCATCCGAATTGCCTGCACAGCATAATCAAATATACCACGATAGGCAAGACGGAAGAGCGGATCCAGAAGGATAAGGATTTTTCGAATCCGGAAAAGAATCCGATTACTCATGATCCGAGGACAAAGAAGCAGATAAAGGCGTACAGGGAGAAGGAGCGGAACAGACAAAGGCTGATTCGGGAGAAACGAAAAAAGGCAGTTGAAAAGAAAAGCACTTCTGGTATAATTAAATTATCGGATAAGGAACAGCATGCGTTGAACAGATATCTTAGCAGTGAATCTTATGCGTTAAATGATAAGCTAAGACGGGCACTAAAGCCATCAGAGGAAGAAATTAGATGGATGGATGCTTTGGATTCGGCACTTGATAAAATGCCGGAATATCACGGAATACTGTATCGGTCGGTTTCTGATTTTGGAATTGATGACGTAGATTTATTTATTAAGTCACATGTTGTTGGGGAATCCATGGTATTCGGTTCATATTTATCTACATCGAAAAAAGTATATGATGAAAGTTTTCCTATTCAATACGTAATAAAGTCAAAACATGGAAAAGATATTAGATCTTATAGCTTGGAGCAAGAGGTATTATTTAAATCCCAAAGTGAGTTTTTAGTAACCAAAATTATGGGAAATACCATCTATATGGAGGAAGTGTGATGGAAAAAAAATTGTATTCAGACCGCAGATGGTGGGACAATCCAATGCCAAAGTCAAGTTTATGTGGAAAATGCAGGTATTGGCGTGGCTTTTTGAAATGTGATAAATATGAGAGTGGGATTCCGGATGAGGTTAGAAAAAAATCCTATGTAGGCACAGAAAATTACAATGAGAACTATTGTCCATATCGGGAGGAAAAGAGCGTGTCATAGGCTGGCTGAAATAGTTGGCAGCTTTTATGCTTTGACTTGTATTCACAAACATTGGAGTGATCTATACATAGGGAAGAGGTTTCACTGACCAGGTGTCCTGACGGAGGCCTGGTATTTTTATACCTATTTTTAGGGAAAGGAAAATATGCAAAAAATTAAATTCAGGGGAGAAGTCCTGCCAGGGTATGCTCCTGGCCTCCCCATAGAGCCTGCTGGGCGCTGCGGAATGCAGTGCTCTTTTTGTTTTTCGTAGGTAGGGCGAAAAAAATTGAAAAACCTCACTTTTGCATACCAAAAGTATATACTATTGGTATGCAAAAGTGAGGTGATGAAGTGAAGAAAAAAATGGGGCGTCCGACAGACAGTCCTAAGCAGGTTCAGATAGCAGTAAGGTTTGACGATGAAACTTTGCAAATATTAGATGACTTCTGTGAACAAGAAAAGATCAGCAGAGCAGAAGGTACGAGATGCGCTGTCAGGAAACTCAAAGAAAAATAGAGCAATCGCCCACCTACCAAGTAAGTCGATTGCTCCACCAAGAAGTTTCCTTCTGTAAATATTATAATGCAGATGGAGACTTCTTTCAAGAACATTTTTTTGAAAGAGAGGATAAGTCATGCAAGATTTAAGAAAAGTAACACTGACTACTTTGGAAGTGGCAGAGATGATGGAAGTATCGCACAGTGATCTACTGAAAAAGATTGAAGGAAGGAAAGATAGGAAAGGTTACATCCAGATTCTTAACGAAGGACAAATGTCCGTGGTTGATTTCTTTTATAAATCAACCTATTTGGATGCAAAAGGAGAAGAACGTCCCTGCTATGAAGTAACCCGCCTGGGCTGTGATTTCCTGGCTAACAAATCTACTGGTGAAAAGGGCGTGCTTTTTACAGCCCGGTATGTAAAGCGGTTTCAAGAGATGGAGAATCAGATAAGGCAAGTACCCCTTACGGAACATCCTGGAGAAGTGGCGAATTATTTAAAAGAGATGGGGAGGAGAATGGAGAAAGAACGGATAGCCCCATATAAAATAGCAGAGGCTTTTAAAATGGTGTCGGAACAGTACGGGATACAATTGCCAAATGATTTTGTGAAAGTGCCAGCCTATGAACAGCTTACGCTGGACATCGTGGAAAGATAGGGGGATGGAGATGATGACAAAGCAGGAAGCAATGAGATACCAGGATGATTTCCTTGAAAATGTTCAGGAGACAGCATCAGATGAAATACGAGAGACATATAACAGAATGTGCAATGCTTTTGATGAATATTTAAGTGCTGTTAGTGATGATTTATTTCAGCAGGTATTCAGGTATGGTTACGAAAAAGGATTTGAAGCAGCAAGCAGAGCCAAAACAGCATAAACAGATAATCAGGACGCCTTTCCTGTGGAGGGCGTTCTTTTTATATAAAAAATCAAGAAAGGGGTGGGAACTGTGCTTGCCTACTACGGCTACACCATAAGCCCAAACCAGATTGAAACTGGAGAGGGCTTTTTAATATGCCGCAATGTTCCGATTGCCCGGGTTGGGGATATGGAATACGGGGCATCAGAGCTGGGACTTTCCGGGGTGGGTACGATCACGGTACACCGCTCCCCGGAGGAGGTATTTTCTCCGGAAGCAATCGCGTCCTTTGAGGGGAAGCCCGTAACCAATGACCACCCTCCTGAGCTTTTAAATCCGGACAGCGTGTCTATGTATGAGGAAGGACATGCTCAGACAATCCGGCAGGGTACAGGTGAGTGGGAGGGGTATCTGATTGCAGACCTTCACATACACAGCAGGGGCCTGATCCAGGCGGTTCAGGGTGGAAAAAGGGAAATTTCCTGTGGATATGAGTGCGAGTATGCGGAGAATGGGGACGGTACTTATTCCCAGAAAAACATCAGAGGCAACCATATTGCGGTAGTCAACCGGGGGAGAGCCGGGAGAAGAGCCGCAATACTGGACTCAGATACAAAAAAATCATGTAAGGCCAGGAGGTCGGAAAGGAAGGATATGAAAAAGACAGGAATACTTCTGAAGCTCTTCGGAATGTCCGTAAAGGATAAGTCGCAGGAAGAGATTGAGCAGATGGCAATGGATACGGCGGATGCTCTGGATATGGCAGGAACAGCCATGCTGCCAGGGGAACCGGAGGCAGGGAAAGGAAAGCCGGATAACAAAGCTGCGGAAGAGAAGAAAGATGAAGGGGTAAAGGCTGCGGTTAAGGACGCCGCCTTTTTTGATGCATTAAATGAAAAGGTGGATAAGCTGCTGGCCCTTCTTGATAAGGATCCGGAAGAGAAGCAGGAGGAAAAGGATCCGATGGATGCAGCCATCGAGGAGCTGGAAGGCAAAGGAGAGGCCGAGGATAAAAAGAAGGAGGCATCCGTCATTCCGGCAGGGGACGGACAGCCTGGGCAGTCAGCGGGGGCTATGGATAAAGCCATGGCAGCAGCGATATTAAAGCAGGTCCGTCCATCGGTGGCAGCAATTAAGGATAAGAAGGAGCGCAAGGCGGTATCGGATGCGCTGATTGCCTGCGTTACCGGGAATTTTGAGGATGATACCGCAAAGATCATCCAGGCTGTCCAGAAAAATGCCAGAAGGGCTGCAGACAGTGCTCCGAAAATGGATTTGGATGCTATCCAGAAGGCCTATGACAGCCAGAACCCCCACAGAAAGGAGAACAAATAAATGAGAGGACAAGTGATTGGAAAAGCCATGCCTCATGGTTATGCGGGAAGCTACGCACGGCAGCCGGATATGGTAGTGGATACACACCCGTTGGAGGGTGATGACAGTTTAAGATTTGGAGCTGCGGTGATTTATGGGACAGCAGGTGCAGTAAAGCCTTTTGGAGGAAGCGGAACGGCAGCGGCTTTCCTGGGGGTGGCGGTAAGAGAGATTAAATCTACTACCGACTATCTGAATCAGAATGAGGGCTGGTATCAGCCGGCAGAGGCGGTTCCGGTGATGAAGCGGGGGTGTGTCAATGTAATCTGCCAGTCAGGCATTCCGGGGCCAGGCGGGAAGGTATACATCCGGATCAAGGCAAATCCGGCAAAACCTAATGCAGTTGTGGGGGGATTTGAAGCGGCGGAGGATAAGACCGATACCGTCACTTATACGGAACTATTAACCAATGCACAGTGGAAGGGAACAGCGGATGCTAATGGGGTTGTCGAGTTGTGTATCCTGACCAGAAATCATGCATAAAGGAGGTAGCTATGGCATTTCAGAATGTAGGAACGTTTGATTTAGGTACAGTAGGAGGGCAGGCGCCGCAAGGAGGAAATGCCCGGAATTTTTCTATGGATGCTGCCGGCATTGCATCCGGCCAGGCATTTCTGACATCCGAGCTGGAAAAGCGGGATATGATGGTACGGACGCCGCTGACCAGCTTTACCTATACACGGGATATTCCCATCCGTGTAGGCGGGGGCTGGGCTGAGTTTGTGTCTGCCATGCAGGTGGGGTATGGAATTACCGGAGGTTCCGGAGATAATTTGATGCATGCAGGGGGCTCTGACGGGATCCCTATGGTTCAAGCGGACTTTGGCAAGGGATTGTATAAGACCCACATGGTTGCTGCCGGTACCCGGGTCATGTGGATTGATATGCAGAGAGGGAACATGACAGGACGCAATCTGGACAGCCTTCTCAGGGACGGTCTGCGCATGACTTATGATAAGCATATGGAAGAGAATACCTATACCGGTTTTTCCCGGTACGGGACAACCGGTCTGCTAAACAATCCGGACGCAGTGGTTACCAATGCTTCTGATGTAGGAACTGCCGGGTCCACTACAACGACTTTTAAATCAAAAACCCCGGATCAGATTCTGGCAGATATCAATATGGCGATTCTGACAGCATGGGAGGCTGCGGAATATGATCGGGATGCGGTCTCAAACCACATTGTCATGCCGTATGAGCAGTTTAATTACCTGGCTACTACAAGAGTAAGCGACCTGGCGGAAAAAACAATTCTCACCTTCTTATCTGAGAATAACGTGGCTAGGCAGAATGGGGCAGATTTGTATATCGGAGCAACCTCCTGGTGCAAGGCTGCCGGGGTGTCTGGCAAGGACCGGATGGCGGTGTACTGTAATAAGGAGAGATATCTGGCCATGGATGAACTGGTTCCGCTGACCCGTGCCATGACCGGGCCGAATACGGAGCATTTCTGTTTTGATACGGCCTATGCCGGGAACCTCTCAGAAGTGGAAGTGTTTTATGACCAGACCATTATTTATGTAGACGGAATCTAAGGAGGCGCCTATGTTTATTATTTCTAAAAAAAATTTGAGAATTAACAGGCCGGGAAGAGAGCCGTATGTGATCCAGAAGGATTATGTGGGTGAGATTCCGGAGGACATTGCATCCCACTGGCTTGTGAAAGCGGCTATAGCGGACGGAACGATTGCTACTCCCCACGGGAAGAAGGATGTGGATCTGGAAACAGCAGATCAGGAAGCATCCGAAAAGGCGAGAGAGGCAGATATCCGGCCGGATGCCAAAGAACATATTCGTCAGGAGGGTGATGAGCCGGCGGAAGCAGGGCAGGGAAAGCCGGATGAGAAGGAAGGCGGGAAGCGCAATCCTAAAAAGTAGCAGGAGGTGAGGTCCATGTGGTCCGGAGGTTATACAAATCCAATGGCTCCGTACTTTATGGAAGCGAAATCAGCTGCGGCCAATGTGCCACAGCCGGGAGAACAAGGGAATTATACGGAAGCTCTATTTCGGGAGGATTTTCCCCAGTTCACCAAGATAACGACTTCGGAGGAGGATGGGCAGGAGCTTGTGATCGACCTTGTGCCGGAAAAAATGCTTTGGAATTTTATTATTCAGGCAAATGAGAGTATTCTCCCGTCCCGCTGGGGGAGTATGTGGCAGTATGCCGCAGGGCTGTACGTGGCACATTTTGCAGCGCTCTACTTAAAAACATATTCTTCCGGCTCTGACAATGCCCGGCAGGCGGCTGCCGGGGCGGAGCAGACCGGTGTGGTAAAATCAGCTGTAATGGGTGATACATCCATCAGCTATGACAACAATGCGATTACAGCGGGTACGGAAAAATGGGGGGCGTGGAACGCGACCCAGTACGGCTCTCAGCTGATAACCATGGCACGTATGGTGGGAATGGGAGGGATGCTGGCAATATGATTTTTGATAATCCTGTTTTTAGGAGCTGGTATACGGATACGGTGGATATCTACCGTACCGAAACACTAATGGATGGGAATATCAGCCGGCAGGAGCGGAAGAAAATAAACAAAGCACCTGTTCCCTGCCGGATCTATAAACCGGAGAAGGACGGACCCAATATGACCGGTACGGCTGCCAGAGAAAGGTCATTGGAAAAGATGGCCTGTGATCTGGCGGTGGATATTCAGGCCGGTGATGAGCTGGTGATTGTCCGGGGCGGAAACCTGGGATATGTCAATAAGGCAGAGCGGTATTTTGCCGGGAATCCGGTGTCTTACTACGATCCGGTGGGAGGCGCCCTTACCGGGCTTCAGCACAAAGAGATCGGACTGTTGATGGATAATCTTATCGGGAGGTGAAATTTGTGTCAAGCTTTGGGAGCCAGATGCGGAAACGTTTGGAAGAACTTAGGAGAGCCGGACAGAATGTCCCCAAAATCATGGCAGAGGTGGCGGAAGGAGCTACCATTGAGGCGGTGCGTATTGCCACAGAAAACACCCCGCCAAATGGAGGGACAGCCATTGCCGGGACAAATACCAGGAGCGGGGATATGGCCCAGCACTGGGCGACTGACAGCCAGACAACGCCTTCTACGGGTGGAGCGGTGAAAACCATCCTGGCCAATAATATGCAGTACAGCAGTTATGTAAATGACGGGCACAGGGTAGATAAACATTTTGTCCCTGGTTTGACAGTTAATGGAGGGATGCTGGAAGAGGACCCGGACGGAGAGGGAGGAATTATGGTGGGTACAAAGACCACCTATGTGGAAGGAAAGTACATGAAGGAAAAAGCCATCAGAAGATACAGAAAAGTGGTAAAGATAGAACTGGACAAACGTGTCCGGGAGGCGTTTCGATGATTTTTACCCTTGAAAATATCATAAACAATCTGGCGGGCGTGTTGAAAGCACAATATCCCGACTATCCGGTCTATGGCAGTCCAAACCAGCAGGGGACAAAATATCCCTGCTTTTTTATATTCTTTATGCCTTCAGAGATCAGCGGCCAGATTGACGATAGGTTTCTTCGTGATCTGGGAGTAGATATTGTGTTTGTGCAGCAGCGCAATATTGTCAACGGGAATAAGGAAATTTATGAAATCGCGGATTATCTGGATGAAGCTTTAGAGCTGTTTGCCTATTCGGATGAGAATGGGGCATCTGGTTTAATTCGTACTTTTGAGCGTCAGTGGCAGAACGAAGATCAGGAGCTGCATTATAAATTTCACATTCGGGAACGGGTATATATCTCACGTCAGCAAATCCCCATGGAAATATTAGAGGAGGATCGTACTTATGTCAAAAAATAGTAAAGTTGCGACTGTCGCAACAAAGGAAAAGAAATACCCGACAGAAAAACTGTTGAAAAGCCGGCATTTACAAGAGTACCAGAAGGATTTTGCTAAGGTGATTCTTGCAGAGCCAGAATATACCATATCAGAGGCCAAGGGGGTGTTGGACAGGGTTTTGAAAGGAGAATGAGATAAGAATAAAAAAAGAACTTGACTTTTGTTTAAACATATACTATGATTTATGTATAAACAAAAAGAAAGGAGGTAAAAATGTCACCACGAATGGGCAGGCCAACAAATGATCCCAAAGGTAATTATACAGGCATACGGTTATCAGATGATGAAGTAAGAAAGCTGGAAGTTTGTATGAAAAAAACGGGCCTAAGTAAAACTGGTGTCATTAGGCAAGGGGTTAACACCCTATATACTAAATTAGAAAGAATGGAAGAAAGGAGTGTTGGTATGCATTCATTTTATGATGTACATGGTAATGTTATCCCATTTGAAAATAGGGCACAATTACATTTAGAACTGCAGAAAGATGTCGCATCTGGCAAAATTACGGCATATTTAGTTGAATGTGATGATACAATTTACCAAGTAGATAAAAGAACATATGATGTTTTAGATGAAATGTAAATAATTACAAAAAACACTCACGCCCCGGCTAAAGATTGTGAGTGCTTTTGCCACCAGAGGTTCCCCACTGATAAATCTGATTATATCAGATTGGGGAATCTCTTTCAAGAACAATATTTGAAGGAGGTTTTATTTTTTATGTCTAATATTGGTCAAATGCTGACTTCTATGGAAGTGGCGCAGATGGTAGGTAAGCAGCATAGTGATTTGTTGAAAGATATCAGGAGATACATAGCGCAATTAGGAGAAGGGAAAATTCCCTCGTCCGATTTCTTTACGGAAAGTACATACCAAAACAGTCAGAATAAGACAATGCCCTGCTACATGGTCACCAAGAAAGGCTGTGAATTCATCGCCCACAAGCTGACAGGCCAGAAAGGCACCGAGTTTACTGCCAAGTACATCAACCGTTTCCACGAAATGGAGCGGGAATTGGTAAGCCCCAACACATCAGAGATTTCCATCGGCGAAATCGCCAGTTATATAAAGGTCATAGACCGGGCGGCTGTACGCCAGAATACGCCACCATACAAAATCATGGAAGTTTTCAAAATGGTATCGGAACAGTTTGGAATCCGACTCCCAGCAGATTTGGTGAAAGTTCCAGCATATGAACAGTTGACGCTTGACGTAACGGCAAAATAGGGGAGTGTATGATGATGACAAAGCAGGAAGCAATGAGATACCAGGATGATTTCCTTGAAAATGTTCAGGAGACAGCATCAGATGAAATACGAGAGACATATAACAGAATGTGCAATGCTTTTGATGAATATTTAAGTGCTGTTAGTGATGATTTATTTCAGCAGGTATTCAGGTATGGTTACGAAAAAGGATTTGAAGCAGCAAGCAGAGCCAAAACAGCATAAACAGATAATCAGGACGCCTTTCCTGTGGAGGGCGTTCTTTTTATATAAAAAATCAAGAAAGGAAGTGGTTAACATGGCAGGAGGCACATGGACCAGCCAGAACAAAGTTCAGCCTGGGGTTTATATCAATACCAAATCCCAGGGAAATCTGCCCGTAAGCATTGGAGAAAAAGGAACAGTAGCGATAGCAGAGCCGTTGTCCTGGGGCGCTTCCGGGGTGGTGCAGGAAATCATTCCGGGAGAGGATCTGCGCAAATTCATTGGATATGACGTTACCCATGAAAAGGCAGCGTTCCTGCGGGAGATGATGAAAGGGAGTGATACCACTGCTGGTCCGACTAAAATTTTATTGTATCGTCCGTCAGGTACCGGAGGGGCGAGGGCATCCGGAACCATTGGAGGCCTGACGGTGACTGCCCGGTATGAGGGGGTTCGCGGCAATGACATTTCCGTCATTATCCAGGAGGATCCGGATACTGCGGGAAGCTATGAGGTAGAAACCGTGGTAGATGGAACGATTGTAAACAATCAGGTGGTGAGAGAAATTTCTGCTCTGGAGCCAAACGGCTGGGTGGAGTTTTCCGGAACCGGCAATTTAGAGAATACGGCGGGTGCTCCGTTGTCCGGCGGAAAGGATCCTTCGGTCACATCTTCGGACTACGCTGCTTTTCTTTCGGCTGTCGAGCCGTATTCGTTTGATATCCTGGTATATGACGGGGCGGACAGCACGGTTATGCAGGCAATCGCCTCTTTTGTGAAGCGCATATCAGACAATGTAGGTATGAAGTGTCAGGCAGTCATGGCCAATGCACAGGCCAGCAACAGCGAGTGGGTGATTTCCGTGAATAACGGCGTAAAGCTGTCTGACGAGACAATACTTACGGCCCAACAGGCTACCTGGTGGCTGGGAGGTGCCCAGGCAGGCGCCAGATACAATCAGTCCCTGACCTATGCCCAGTATCCCGGGGCAGTAGAGGCTGCGCCGAAACTTACAGATACAGAGGTTACGGAAGCCATTAAAGAGGGAAAGATCGTTTTTATTGATAATTTTGATACGGTCAAGGTCTGTACGGATATCAATACCCTTACATCTTTTACAACAGACAAAGGCCCGGAATACTCGAAAAACCGGGTAATCCGTGTGCTGGATCAATTCTGCAATGATGTGTACCGGCAGTTTAGCTTATATTACATCGGCAAAACCAATAACAATGATGAAGGCAGAAGTTTACTAAAAGCATGGATTGTCGGGTATCTGAATGAGATGCAGGCTAATGGAGGAATCCAGAATTTCATTCCGGATGATGTGACGGTATCACAGGGAAGCGCGGTGGATTCTGTTTTAATTGGTGTTGCATTGCAGCCGGTAGATTCTATTGAAAAAATTTATATGACCGTAACAGTATCTGTCAACACAGATACGGAGTAGGAAGGTGACATATGGGATATTTATTGGCAAATGACGGGCTAAAAGGAAAAGCCGGAAGTGCTTTTATGGTAAAAAACGGCCGGAATATAGAATTATTTGGGCTGAAAAAGTTTGAATCCAATGCGGAATTTGAAACATCGGAATTTCCGGTAGTGGGGGCACTGGTCAATCAGACAAAAGTGAAAGGGGTCAAGTACTCCGGAACCCTTACTATATATTACGGCACTTCGGAATTTTTAGATGTGCTGACGGAATTTAAAAGAACGGGGAAACTTCCGGAGATCAATTTTCAGGTTATAAATCAGGATAAGGGGGCATCTGTGGGTGACCAGATTGTTGCAATTTATGGGGTTACATTATCCAAGATTCCCATTGCCATGCTTGATGATTCAGTAGATTACCTCCAGGAAGAAATCCCGTTTACATTTACAGATTTTGAACCCCTGGAATCGTTCCACACACCATCTCAGTTAGGAGGAAATTAATATGGGAAAATTAAGTGCATTTTTGAAACCGGCACCGGCAGGGCGAACGAAAGAAGTGTTTCTGGATCGTTTTACGGATGAGGAAGGGAATCCCGTTCCGATTGTAGTAAAATGTATTTCCTCAGAGGAGAACGAGGCAATTTCCCGCCGCTGCACAAACAAAGATGGAAAGCTGGATAATATTATGTATGGGAACCAGATCATAGTTGCCTGTATGGTGGAGCCGGATTTAAGAGATTCGGAACTCTGCGCTTATTACGGTGTGATGGACCCGAATATGGTTCCTGGCCGGATGTTTTCTGTTGGAGAGAAACAGATTATCAGTGATGCCATATTTGATATCAATGATATTAATACGGCGCAGGAGAAGCTGGCCAGGGCAAAAAACTCCTGAGGGGGAATGACTGGGAGACAGAGGCAGCCTTTTTCGCTTTCGTCTCTTTTGGCATATTCCCCACAGATTTTATGGAAAGGCCGGAAAATGAAAAAATATTAATGCTGGCTATGATGGAGCGGGCTGCAAAAGAGGTAAGAAAGGGATAGGGTATGGGAGAAATACGAGAGGAACTGGTTCTGGCGGACCGATTCAGCGCAGGGTTTTCCAAGTTTCTGTCTTATGGAGAGCGTTCCGTATCCCAGATTGCAAGTCTGGAAGCAACGATTCAGCGTGTTGGTGATGATTCGGCAACCTTGCTTGTACGGAAAATGAATGAAACCAATGAGATATTGAAAGAAATCGCAGGCAACACCAATCGGGCGAAAGGCGCCCAGGACAGTTTGGGAGATTCCGTAAAAAGAACGGACGATATCTCAAAGCGCCTTCTGTCTACCGCCTCCCGTATAGCAGCTACTTTTGGAGGAATCAAACTGGCAGCGGGCCTGATTGGCTTATCAGACACAATGGCTCAAACGCAGGCTCGGCTTAGTATGGTGATCGATGAAGTGGACGGAGGCTTAGGCTCTGCTCTGGAGCTGCAGGAGATGATCTATCAATCTGCCCAGCGGACCCGGGGAGCTTACCAGGAAACAGCCAATGCCGTATCCAAGTTGGGGCTGATGGCCGGAGATGCTTTTGGCAGTTCTGAGGAGATTGTTGCCTTTATGGAGCAGGTCAATAAGCAATTTAAGATCGCCGGTACGGAGGCTTCTGGCATCCAGGCAGCTATGCTGCAGCTGACACAGGCTATGGGTTCCGGTATCCTGCGTGGCGAAGAGTTTAACAGTATTATGGAGCAGGCGCCGAATATTATCCAGTCCATAGCTGATTATATGGACGTTCCAAAAGGGAAGCTAAAGGATATGGCAGCGGAGGGAAAGATCACAGCGGATATTGTAAAGGCTGCCATGTTTGCGGCTGCGGAGGAGACGGACGCCAAATTTGCAAGTATGCCGATGACTTATTCCGATGCATGGACCATGATGAAAAATGCCGGGGTAAATGCCTTGGGTGAAGTATCAGACAAGCTTAACCGTTTTCTCAACAGCGATACCGGAAGCACGGTGATAAACAGCCTGATCGGCGGGTTTGAGATACTTTCCGGTATTGCCTCCGGGGCGATTGATCTGATGGCTGCGGGAGCAACCTGGGTGGTGGAAAATTGGGATTATGTATATCCGGTATTAATTGGAATCGGGGCGGCTTTTGCGGCTGCGGGAGTGGCTGGGATGATATCCGGATTGTCAGCCGCTGCGGCGTGGAGCCCTGTTACAATTGCGGTGATGGCTGTAGGTGCCGCAGTTGGATTCACAATTTTTCTTTTGCAACAGGCAGGGGTTTCCTGGGAGCAAATGGGTATGGTAGTAGGTGCCGCAATGGGAAGAACTTACACGTTGATCTATACAGTGATTGCCACGGCATGGAACCTGTTCGCCACGTTTGCAGAGTTTTTTGCCAATGTATTTAATGATCCGGTAACAGCGATTGCTAACCTTTTTGCAGGCCTTCTGGACACAATTTTATCCATTGTGCAAACCGCCGCCAGTGCCATCGATGCCCTTCTGGGCAGCAATATATCCGGTGCCGTGGCCGGATTTAGGAATACGGTAAATGACTTTGTAGCATCAAAGGCAGGGGAGAACCAGGTTAAAATCAAACGGATGGATGCCACTGACGCCGGGGCCAATATGCTGAAAGGCATGGAGATGGGGAAAGAGTTTGGAAAGAAGCTGGATAATTTCAGTGTAAGCATGGATGGTTTCACCAAAAATTTCGGAGGTGGAACTGGTGGACTGGGAAGCATGGGAAAGATTTCCGTTCCGGATGGAGGGAATATCGGAAAAGTAGGAAGCGTTGGCAGTGTAAAGAATGTAGAGGGAGACATCCGGCTGGCGGATGAAGATGTGAAACTGTATCGGGATCTGGCAGAGCGCCGGTACATGAATGAGATTGAGCTGAAAACACTTGCCCCTCAGATCAGTGTGACCCTTCCTGCCGGGGCTTCGGGGAATTTAAAGCCTCAGGATGTGGCTGATTATATTAAGAAAATGTTGATTGAGCAAACCAGTTCCCAGACGGCTATTACACATGGATAGGAGGGGCAGAATTGAAGGTTCCAAATCAGTGTTCTATCTATATCGTTTTTGGAAAAAAGAAAGCCAGGATCCCGGTAAATCCGGAAGAGCTGGAGATTAAATATTCCACAGACCACAAGAAATATGATGTCCTTGGAATGGGTCAGATTGTAGTTCCGAAAAAGCCGGCATTAAAGGAGGTCTCCTGGGAAGGATTTTTCCCGGGGGATCTTGCTGCTTCTTATGTAAATAGCAGGGCAAAGCAACCGGAATATTATATAAAGCTTTTGGAGAAAGCATTAAAAAAGAAACAGGTATGCCGCCTAATCATTTCCCGGTCAGGGCTTTATGACACAAACATGAAATGTGTTATATCCGGCTTTGAGACGAAGGACAAAGGCGGTGAGCCGAATGACGTATATTATTCCATTGATCTTCTGGAATATCGACCCTGCAATCCGGAAACCGTATCGGTTGTGACTTCGGTTCCGGCCCTTTCCGGGATTTCCGGTAACCCTATGGTCCAGGCATCAGGGGAGACACCCAGAGCTATTGACACGCCGGTAATGCGTGTGGGGGCTGCGGTGATTGTGAACGGGACCTATTGCTATGACAGTTATGGAGCAAAGCCACACGGAAATGCGAACAACATAACCACCACGGTTAAAAGGATTGTTTCCGGAAATCCTTATCCCATACTGGTGGGACATTATGGGTGGACACAGGAAAGTCAGCTACAGATAACGGGGTGAGAATATGAGCATATCTTTGCAGGCACAGACCGTAAAAAAGGCTCCGGGAGGAATCACGCAGACAGTAATTTCGGATTATGCAAATGTAGCAAAGGAGGTGGAGATCACCACAAACCGGATGGATTCTCCGGGGAAAATGTCTTTTACCTGCATCGAGTCCGGTTCTGCGGCAATTGAGGAGGGGAGCCCGGTGGAGCTTGTAGCGGACGGAGTAAAAATGTTTAAAGGATATGTTTTTTCTTCGGAACGGAATCAGGACGGAGAGACATCCTATGTGGCATACGACCAGCTGCGGTATCTGAAGGCCAATGCCAGCTATGTGTTTGAAAATATGTCCCTTTCCCAGATTATCCAACGGATTGCTGCCGATTTTGGCCTTGTGACAGGGACATTGGCGGATACGGGATATGTATTCCCATGCCTTATTAAGGAAAATGAGGCGTGTCTGGATATTATTTTTGATGCGCTGGCCCAGACTATTATTCAGACCCAGAAAATATTTGTGTTCTATGATGATTTCGGGAAATTAACTTTGGCGGAGGCGAAGGATCTGTTTACGCGGACGGTGATCGGAGACGGAAGCATGGCAACGGAATATGCATACAAACGGGATATTGATTCGGACACCTACAACCGGATTAAGCTGGTAAAAAAGAATGAGGAAAGCGGAAGAACCAATGCCTATATCCATGAGGATTCCGAGACAATCAAAAAATGGGGTATCCTGCAATATTATAGTGAAGTGGACGAAAATATGAATGATGCCCAGATTGATGAAATGTGTGCCATGTATCTGCAATATTATAATCGTGTTTTACAGACCGTTAAAATAGAGGCTTTGGGGGTAAAAGAGGTACGGGCAGGAGCGATTGTTCCTGTTAGAATTGGGGCAATTGAGGATTTGACAGCCACTCGTCTGCTTCTGGCGGAAAAGGTAACCCACAGCTTTGAGGGGGAGGCCCATACCATGAGTATTGAAATTAAATCATTTGCCCAGTTAGGGGGTGTAAGCATTGGCTGAGCTGGCAGGAGTGATCCAACAGATTGTGCAGAATACAATAGCAGCTATGAAATTGACGGATAAGGCCACAGGAACGGTTACTTGTGTATCTCCACTGAATGTGCAGATGGATATTGCCATGCAGCCGCTGCCGTCAGCCGCTTTGATTCTTACGGATACGGTAAGGGGAAATCTAAAAATGGGGGACCGGGTTTTGATGTTGCGGGTTCAGAACGGGCAGCAGTATATTATTTTGTCTAAGATTTTATAGGGAGGAGCAATATGGCAACATTACCGGAGGGTATGGGGGTTGATACATCTCTGAATTATGGGGAAAAGCCTACCAATACTTTTATCATTGACTGGTCAGCAAGGCAAATATCCGGCATGGATTCGGGACTGGAGGCCATGAAACAGGCAGTAGACATTATTTTACAAAATGAGCGGTTTGAATGGCAGATATATACGTCTGATTTTGGAAGCGAGTTAGAGGCGCTAGTGGGAGAGGAGTATGACTTTATAGTCGGCGACCTTCCCAGACGGATTGAGGATGCTTTTTCTGTGGATAACCGGATAATAGGTGCGGAAAACTTTGTATTTTCGCCGCCAGGGCAGGATCATATTGCCTACAGCTTTGATGTGATCACTGTGTTTGGCGTATTTAGAAGGGAGGTGTCTCTGTGATTGACTTTTCCGGGTATACAGCCAAAGCGATTGAGCAGGCTATGTTAAGCCAGGTATCAGAAAATATTGATACCAGAGAAGGAAGTATGGTACAGACAGCAGTGGGGCCAGTGGCATGGTATTTAGAAGGGTTATATCTGTTATTATCCCAAATGCAGGATAATGCTTATGCGGATACGGCGGTAGGAGATTTTTTGGATTTGATTACGCGGGAACGGAATATTTTTCGGATTCCGGCTGTAGCGGCTGTGCGCAAGGGCACCTTTAATGTCCCAGTTAATTCCGGTTCCAGGTTTAAAACAATCAATGGGGCGGATTCAGTTATATTTATTTCCGGCTCTTTGTTGTCATCGGAGACGGATACATATGTGTATGAAATGCAATGCCTGACATCGGGGGTAATTGGCAACAGCTATGTAGGGAATCTGATTCCTGTTACCGCTGTGCCTAATCTTAGTTCAGCGGTTTTGGGGGATATCCTTGTTGCTGGCGCGGAGGAGGAAAAAGATGATTCTTTAAGAGCACGGTATTTTGAGACTTTCCGGGTGCCTGCTTTTGGAGGGAATATACAAGCTTACCGAAACGCTATTTTGGGAATGCCTGGTGTGGGAGCCGTGCAGGTATATCCGACCTGGAATGGCGGCGGAACCGTATTATGCAGTATTTTAGGAAATGATTTAAAGCCAGCTCTTTCTGCGACAATACAAGCTGTGCAGAACGCAATATGTCCTTCTGAAGATGGGAAAACTGTTCCATCGGCAAAAGGGTATGGCATGGCGCCGATCGGTGCTGCAGTAACGGTTACTACGGCTTCTCCTCTTACGTTAAATATCCGTTGTAATATTGAGTTTGTTCCCGGAACGCAAAATGGTGTGGAAACTTACCAGGCTCTGATAGAGCAGAAGATAAAAGAATATTTAAGTTCGACAACACAGAACTGGGGAAACGCCCTGACAGGTCATAAGGTGGAATATGCGGTTACGGTTTATATTTCAAGGATTATTTATGCCATACTGACGATCCCTTCTGTAGCCAATGTTACAGGGGTCCTGATTAATGGCTCCGGGGAGGATATTGATCTTGTAGAGACAGCTCAATTACAACAGGTACCGGAACTGGGGACGGTGGTGATTAATGGTGAGTGAGGTATTAGCGGTTCTGCAAAGACAGTTGCCCCGGTATTTTCGGCCGATTATAGAGTTTCGGCAGCTTCTGGCATCTCACGCTTATGGCTGCGGGCAGGTGGAACAGGCTGCGAAACAGCTACAGAACAATTTTTATATAGAAATGTGTGATGAGGCTACAATTGCTTATTATGAGAAACTGCTTGGAATTGAAAGCCGGACGGAGGATCCGCTGGAATTCCGGCGGACACGGGTGATACAAAAGCTTAATATGGTAGTCCCTTTTTCGGTTGGCTTTTTACGGGACAGGCTGACAGAGCTCTATGGTGAGGACGGATATATTATGTCTGTGGATCCTGTGGCCTGTATCTTGAATATAAAGGTTACTTCGGACCGTTATGGTGCGATTGACCTTTTATACGATCTGCTATGGGACATTATACCGGCTCATATTAAGATTATTGCAAATCAGGAGAGCAGAAACACGGTCCCCGGCAGGGTATATGCCGGAGGGGTTATATCTGGAATTATACATATACAGACAATATACTATCAGACAATTTATGATGTGGATGCAGAGAACAATGTAGGATCCTGTGTGTCACAGGTATCTGTTTATACGATTCGGGTAGGAGGAGAAGAATATGGGAGCATATAGGGCAGCTGTAGTAACAGCAGGAGGAGAGAATTTAATAGCGCAGGCTTTGGCAGATAATATGGCACTGGAATTTACAAGTGCAAAAACGTCCAGCTATGCCTATCCGTCAGGCACCAATATTGCAGCATTGACGGGATTACAGGATGTAGAGCAGAGTGTAATCCCGTCTGCATCGCAGGTTATTAATAGTAATGTCGCCCAGATCAGTGTCCGGTTTGATAACAATGAAGTAACTCAGACATATCTTATACAAACAATTGGATTATATGCAAAAGTAGGAAACGGATCAGAAACATTGTTTTCTGTAATCAGAGCGATTACCCCGGATGAGATGCCTGTACAGAGCGCTACTTCGCCATCAGCTTTTATTTACAATATACAACATACGATCCAAAACGCGGCTCAGATTACGATGGTGGTTAATCCGGCAGGGACAGCAACCGTGCAGGATATTTTAAATATTGAAAATCCCACATTTGATGATTCCGGAGAGGTGGAGGGAATCAGCAGCTTTCCAGATTTTCTGGGAAGTGTTGTGAATAAGATGAGCCTGTTCCAGTTTTTTCGGAATTTGAAGGCGGGGATGGGGTATGTGCTACATATGGGGAAATTGGTGAATAATGGGCTGTGTGATACGCCTGGGCAATTTGCGCTGGATGCGGCATACGGGAAGAACCTGCAGGATCAGCTGACTAAATTAAATAGTGATTTCCGAACTTTATATTTTATTGAAAGATCATCGTCAATAACATTTGAAATTTCAGGTGGAGGTATTGCTCTGTGTTTTATATCATTTCCTTATGAAACTTCACGCTATTTTGCTGTAATATTTGGGGGGCAGGGAGGTCAACAAAATGCATCTCAAAAAATCGTGATATCATTGCTAGTTGGGAATGATAGTACAGATGTTACTTTTATTCCAATAAACCAATATGGAAAATATAATCAATTTGTAATATCAAATAATATTATGGGATACGGTATTGATGTATGCTTTGTGTCAATTTATGGAGACATTACGTCAATATTTTGACCTTTTCCCGAATTAACAGTTAATCCTTATGTTTATGTTATATCTTTTTTGGAAAAATATTTTATTAAAAAAGTCACCTAACATAAACGTAATCATTAATGCAAAATTTAGGGTGAAAAATCAAGATTTGTACCAAAATCTAACCACAATGTTTGTTATAATGGCCCCAGGATCACCGACCAAATAAAAATCTCTATTGCATCCGGCAACATAGAACGCAGATGTATTATTGCCCCATCCTCTAATTGTAGCAAATAGATAATTCTTCGATTCACTCGGGACGGGAATTTGTTCGCTGTATCCCACTGGTCTGATTGTTACTGATGGTATCGGATCAGCATCAATATATCTTAATAAATCACTATATTACTGAGCCAAACTATAAAAATCATATAAATTTGAAAATTCAGAGCCCTAAAGGCTCTTTTTATATACATAAAATTCAAAGGAAGGAGTAAAAGAGATGGAAACAATCAGAATCAATCAAAATGAGCAGCGGTATACGATCAAAAGCATCCAGCCGGTTGCGGAGCATGTGATCCGGATCGTGTTTGCGGAAGAGATTCCGGAAGAGTACGGTGATATCCGGGTGTATACCGCAGGAGGTTTCCAGTGCGCCAATCTGCCGGGATATAGTACCGTGTACCGTGCGGAGGGGAAAACTGTGTATCTGTCGGATGATGGGAGCATATACCAGCCACCAGAGGATCCAGGGGAACAGTTACCGCCGGAACCCTATGTGCCTACGTTGGCAGAACTTCAGGCATCGAAAAAGGCAGAGGTAGCAGCTGCCTGTGAACGGGCTATTTATAAAGGGGTTAGTGTTACTCTGACAGATGGTAACACGGAACATTTTTCTCTGACTGAGCATGACCAGATTAATCTGTTCGGAAAACAGTCCCAGCTGGCGGCGGGAGCAGAGCAATTGGAGTATCATGCAGACGGTCAGCCATGCCGGTATTACAGTGCTTCAGATATGCAATCCATCATCCAGGCGGCCATGTTCCACGTCAGTTACCATACTACCTATTGTAACGCTCTTAACATGTGGCTGGCCGGATGCCAAAGTGCGGAGGAGGTGGAAACCATTTTTTATGGGGCTGATGTGCCGGAGGAGTACAGATCAGAGGTGCTGGACGCATATCTTTTACAGATAGCGAAGATGGCAGGAGATAGCAATGAGACAATATCTTAAATATTTGTTTTTATTTGTAACGGGAGGTCTGTTATACAACATTATAGAGACCGCCTTTCGAGGTTGGAGCCACTGGACAATGTTTATCCTAGGTAGTATCTGCTTTATCTGTCTGGGATTGATTAATGAGGTGATACCCTGGGAGATGCCGCTGTGGCAGCAAGTATTAATCGGTGCCAGCATCATTACCGGTTTGGAATTTGTTACCGGATGCATTGTAAATCTATGGCTGGGGTGGGCAGTCTGGGACTATAGCGGGATGCCTGGCAATATCCTGGGGCAAATTTGTCCCCAGTATGCCATCTACTGGCTGCTGGTCAGTCTGGCCGGGATCCTCCTGGATGACTGTCTGCGATACTGGTGGTTTGGAGAAGAACAGCCACACTATAATATCGGGCTGACCAGGCGAATTAGCAAAATCGTCTGGTTGCCAATATAAGATAGAGAAAAGGAGAGTTGAGAGATGAAGTTTGATTTTATCGATGCTTATAATGCTGCAGTAGGAACTGTGGTGGCGGTGCTGTCTACCATCTTTGGCGTGTACTGGTACCTGTTCGCCGGGTACCTGTTGTTTAACATCCTGGATTGGTGGACCGGATGGTATAAGGCCAGAAAGAAGAAACAGGAGTCCAGCTATAGAGGGCTGCAAGGAATTGTAAAGAAAACAGGCTACTGGGTGATTATCCTGGTGGCCTTTTTAGTGCCGGCTCTCTTCATCCATTTGGGGCAGGATTTATTAAATATTAAGCTGGATTTCCTTACGTTACTGGGGTGGTTTACGCTGGCAGCGCTGATGGTAAATGAGGCGCGAAGCATCCTGGAAAACCTGGTGGAGTGCGGCTACGAGATACCGAATTTCCTGATCAGGGGCCTGGCCGTTACGGACAAACTAATTCATGCTGGGGTAGATATTCCGGATGATAAAATTGGAGGACAGAATGATGAAAAATAAGATTAAAATATTTGCGCTATTGATATGCATGTTCTTTTTTGCTGCGGGGTGTAGTGAGGCCGAAAAAGTAAATGCCAACATTTCTCAACAGGCAGACTATTTTGAGTGTGAGCGAAGGATCACGGTTTACAATGCCAGGACAGATATGGTTATCATGGAAACAGAAGGATACATGTCTATTTCAAACAATAACAGCGGTGAACTGGTGTGTACGGTAAAAACGGGACCGAACGAGTACAAGAAGAATTATATTTATCTGAATGATTATACAATGTATGTAGTTGAAGATATCACCGGAACACATACGGATCCTTATCATTATAAAATGTATTTCCACACGGAGTTCCCGGTTAGTATTGAAGTGAAACCATAATAGTTGCGACAGTCGCAACAAAAATTCGCAAGCTGGAAACCGTAAGACAAGGTTTGGCCTGGGAATAATCCCGGGCCTTTTTAAGATAGGAGAGAATATTATGACATCTGTAGATAAATTAATCAGCATAGCCAGGCAGGAGACTGGGTATCTGGAAAAGAAATCAAACAACGATCTGGACAGCAAGACGGGAAATGCCGGCAGCAATAATTACACCAAATACGCCCGCGACCTATACCCATCATTACAAGGTCAGCCCTGGTGTGATATGTTTGTAGACTGGTGTTTTGTCAAAGCATTTGGGCAGGTATCCGCACGCCAGCTGCTGTGCGGAGGATTCAGTGCCTATACCCCTACATCTGCTCAGTATTACAAAGATAAGGGTCAGTGGGGGAATGATCCATCTCCGGGAGACCAGATTTTCTTTAGAGATGCATACCGGATTTGCCATACTGGAATCGTAACGAAAGTAACATCCGACCGTGTGCACACCATCGAGGGAAATACCGGCGGAGCTTCCGGGGTTATTGCCAATGGCGGAGGAGTGTGTGAGAAATCTTATAATTTATCTTATTCCCTCATTTCAGGGTATGGAAAACCAAAATGGAGTTTGGTATATGACCCATGTTACATTGTTGGCTGGCATCACGACCAAAATGGGTGGTGGTATGCAGATAGTGGAGATACATACCTTAAAGCCTGCTGGAAAATCATTAATGGTCATAAATATTATTTTAACCAGGATGGCTATGCAGTGACTGATTGGCAGCAGATCGATGGCAAGTGGTATTATTTTGAACCACGCGCTGGGCATCCGTTAGAATGTGCACTGTATGTGACAGATAGTAACGGGGCTCAGGAGCCGGGAGAGTTTCGGTAGATAAACCTATTTGAGCCAGGATGGCCGGATGACTCGGTGTTGGTGCTGCTGGTGCCGGATCGGGAAAGGACGCTGCAGTATCAGGGATTAGTTGGATGATATTAATACAAGTCAGTGTTAAGAAACACCGCCTTCTTGTTGAAATCATGATCTGGCATACTTCCATTAAGATTTTTTCCAACATATCCATTATCCTTCTTATAAAAAGGGCGGTAGGTGTTATCCTGCCGCCTGTTCTTTGATTTGATTATTCGATGTTATTCTATGTGTTGATGAATCCATATTGGAAATTATTTCTTCTAAAGGTTCTTTTTCTTCACATTTTGCTATAATCTTCCATCGGTAAGTGTGCACAGGAAAAGAGTGATTTCCCAAAATATTCGGCATTGCATAAGGTTCTTTCCTTTCGATAAAATACATATCCTTCTCGCTTTCTCCCTGCATTACCCGGCAGGGACGGAATGGAATTATTAATATTCAGGAATCATGTCGGAAAGTTCTTCCATCTGTTCTTTGGTAATCAATTCTGCCGTTCTGGCGAACATGACCTGACCGTGCCTAAAAGCGTAATCAACCTTTCCACACGCCCAACTTTCAAGCATGATTTGATTTTTCAGATACTCATACCATTTGTTCTTTTCGTTCATATCTTCCCTTCTTTCTCCCGGCGCAACCCCGCCGGGTGGGTGGTGTGGTTATTTCGATAATCTTATTATTTCCTCTGTCAAAGCCAGATTCTCACGAGCCAGCAATGCATTGGTGTCAATCTGCTGTTTGGCTACGTAAGCGAATACAGATGTAATAGAAGCCAGGGCTACAATTAATATGTTTTTCGTATCATTCATGATAGTTCTTCCTCCTTTGGATTCAGATAAACAGGTACAGTATTACATATTACTCTACGGTGTAGTCTGAGTCATCGCTGGTAAAAGCAGCGGCGGTGAGGCCAAAGCTGATGCTCTGGTCAATATTCAGATCAGTTTTGGGATCAATGCCGTTTTTCTTTAAGATATATTCAAATACCATCTGGGGCATACCGCCGGCCCGGCCGCCTAAAACCTTCGCGCCCTTAAGCTTATCCCAGGAAAAGTCCCCGTCCGGCTCTCTGGCCACCAGAAAATTGCCTGCCCGCTGGGTAAGCTGGGCGAAGTTGACGGCATAGTCCTGAGCCCCGCCGGCGTAGGTATAGATGCTGGCTTCCGAGCCCATAAAGCCGATGTCAGCATCGCCGCTGACTAAAGCGGTCATCACCTTGTCGGCGCCGGCTCCGTTGACAAGGGTAAGGTCAATGCCCTCATCCTTAAAGTATCCCAGCTCAATGGCAGCGTACTGGGGAGCATAGAAGATGGAATGAGCCACCTCGTTTAAGGTGACCGGTGTCAGCCCGATGCCCGGCTTTGCTGTCTGGCATCCGGACAGAGAGACCGTCAGAAACGCTGCAGTAAGGGGCAGAATGATTCTTTTTTTCATAAAGTCCTCCATAAAAAAGTGATAATACTCCATAATATGAGGTTCAACCCTTAAGTGAGCCGGTTTTTCAGACGGAAGGAAAATAAAAAACTACCAGTAATCCAGTGAAAGAACAGGAAAAATTCGTGAAAAAGCAGATTGTAATTTTCAGGGGAATGGAGTAAATTATAGAGCTGATACAAAACAGTATTCATGTCAGGGATGTTCAGGAAAAATGAAAAAGGGGATAAGTATTATGAAGAATACAACCGTTAAGGATATGACATCCGGTTCTCCGGCAAAGCTGATTCTCGGATTTTTTGTGCCCATGGTGTTCGGGCTTTTATTTCAGCAGCTTTATAATATGGTAGATACGATTATTGTGGGGAAATACTTAGGGGTGGAGGCGCTGGCGTCTGTGGGCTCCACCGGCTCCATCAATTTTATGATTATCGGGTTTTGCATGGGGGTGTGCAATGGGTTTGCCATTCCGGTGGCCCAGAAATTCGGGGAGAAGAATTTTTCCCAGCTTAGAAGGTTTGCGGCTAACGGGGCCTGGCTGTCCATCGGTTTTGCATCGGTGATGACCGTTGTGGTGTGTGCTCTCTGCCGGAGGATTCTCCAGTGGATGAATACCCCGGCGGATATTATCGATGGGGCCTACAGCTATATTTTCGTGATTTTTATGGGGATTCCAGCCACCTATCTATACAATATGGTATCGGGGATCATCCGTTCCTTGGGAGACAGCCGGACGCCTTTGTTTTTTCTGATTATGTCCTCCCTGATCAATGTGGTGTTGGATTTGTTCACCATTGTGGTTTTAAAGATGGGGGTGGCAGGGGCCGCCTGGGCCACTGTGACAGCCCAGGCAGTTTCCGGGATTTTGTGCCTGATCTATATGGTGAAACATTTTGAAATCCTCCACATGACCAGGGAGGAGGCTGCGCCAAGGGCTGGGATCATGAAGATTCTGTGCGGCATTGGAATTCCTATGGGACTTCAGTACTCCATCACCGCCATTGGCAGCATGATTCTTCAGGTGGCGGTCAACGGGCTGGGCTCTATGGCTGTGGCGTCCATGACGGCGGCCACAAAGATCAGCATGTTTTTCTGCTGTCCCTTTGATGCTCTGGGCTCCACAATGGCCACCTACGGCGGACAGAATATAGGAGCCCGCAGGCTGGAGCGGATGGGCGCCGGGTTGAAGGCAGCGGTGATTATGGGTTCTGTGTATGCGGTCCTGGCATTTTTGGCGCTGTGCTGTTTTGGGAATCCCATTATAAGAATCTTTGTGGACGGGGATCAGACGCAGATTATCAGGCAGGCAAGGCAGTATTTGCTGGTCAATGCCGCTTTCTATATTCCCCTGGTTTTTGTAAATGTGGTACGGTTTTTGATTCAGGGAATGGGCTATACAAAAAGGGCGGTGCTGGCCGGAGTATGTGAGATGGCGGCCCGTGCCGGGGTGGGATTTTTCCTGGTGCCGTATTTGGGATATGCGGCCGTGTGCTTTGCCAGTCCCTGTGCGTGGATCGCGGCGGATCTTTTCCTGGTTCCTTCCTATTTCGGAATTATCAGGAAGCTTTACCGAGAGCAGGGCAGGGAGGCCAAGGTGCTGGTAAAGGAACGCCCTTTAATAAGGAAGATTTTGTGATTGACAAACCACATTGGTCTGTTGTATCATAAAAAATGATTAAAAATAATGCGGGACAAAGAAGCCTTTCATCTTGACAAGGCTTCTTTTTGTGCATTATAATCGAATCGCTGTAAACCATATTATTAAGGAGAGGACAATTATGAAAAAGACAAAGAGACAAATCATGGCGCTGGCGCTGGCGATGATGACAGCTGTTTCCTTAAGTGCCTGTGGAGGAAGCAAGCCGGCGGAAACCACGGCTGCTCCGGCAGCAGAGGGAGCAGCCACTGAGGCGGCAGGAGGAGAAAGCCAGGTCTCTGAGGCAGAGGCAGGCAGCGAGGCAGCCGGAGAAAAGAAGGTACTGCGGGTGGCGATGGAATGTGCCTATGCGCCTTACAACTGGACTCAGCCGGATGATTCCAACGGGGCGGTTCCCATTGCAGACAGCAATGAGTTTGCCTATGGATATGACGTGATGATGGCAAAGAAGATCTGCGAGGAGCTGGACTATGATCTGCAGATCGTCCGTTTGGACTGGGATTCTCTGATCCCTGCTCTCCAGAGCGGACAGGCAGACTGTGTGATTGCAGGTCAGTCTATCACAGAGGAGCGGCTTCAGGCAGTGGATTTCAGCGAGCCTTACTACTATGCAACGATTGTTACCCTGGTAAAGAAGGGAAGCAAATATGAGGGAGCCAGGAGCGTGGCAGATTTGGCAGGAGCCACCTGTACATCTCAGCAGAGTACCATCTGGTATCAGAACTGTCTGCCCCAGATCCCCGATGCCACTGTGCTGGCAGCTACGGCCAGCGCGCCGGATATGCTGATGTCCTTAAATGCAGACAAGTGCGATCTGGTAGTGACGGACCAGCCTACCGGCAAGGGCGCGTTGGTTGCTTATCCCAACTTTGTGATGCTTGATTTCGGCGGCGGAGAGGGAGATTTTCAGGTGACGGAGGAGGATATCAATATCGGTATCTCCATCAAGAAGGGTAATACCGAGTTAAAGACAGCCATTGACAGTGTGCTGACCAAGATGACCAAGGACGATTACTCCGCTATGATGGATGAGGCCATTGCAGTACAGCCTCTGGCAAACTGATCTGAGAGCTGTGGTGTGAAGCTGCCGGGCTTAGGTTTGCCTGGGCAGCAGGATGGGAAGCGCTTGTAAATGATTGATACTAAGGAGAGAGAAAATGCCAACAGACTTTTTCGGCCGCGTGATGGCGGTGTTCCAGCGATATGGGATGTCCATGCTGCAGGGGGCGGGAGTCAGCCTGCAGATTGCGCTGGTAGGTACCTTTGTGGGATGTATCATTGGCTTTGCCGTGGGAATCATTCAGACGATTCCTGTGGAGCAGAAGGACAACCCGGTGAAAAAAGGCGGATTGTGGCTTGTGAAAATGATCTTAAATGCCTATGTGGAGTTTTTCCGGGGAACACCTATGATGGCCCAGGCAATGTTTATCTATTATGGCCTGTTTCCGTTGATGGGCTTTAACCCGTCCATGCGGCAGTCCGCTTATTTTATCCTGTCCATCAACACCGGCGCATACATGGCCGAGACAGTCCGGGGCGGTATCCTTTCCATTGATTCCGGTCAGACCGAGGGAGCCAAGGCTATTGGCATGACCCATGTACAGCTGATGCTGTATGTGATTCTGCCTCAGGCTCTGCGCAATATTATGCCTCAGATCGGCAATAATCTGATCATCAATATTAAGGACAGCTGTGTGTTGTCGGTGATCGGTGTGGCAGAGCTGCTCTACAAGACCAAGGCAGCAGCAGGAGCTCTTTATATGAATTTTGAGACCTACACCATCACTATGATTGTCTATTTTATCATGACCTTTACCTGTTCCCGGATTCTGCGCTGGATGGAGAACCGGATGGATGGATCGGACAACTATGATCTGGCTACCACAGACACCCTGGCCCACACCAGCGGCATGTACAAGTATCCGGATGACAAGAAGAAGGAGGAGAGATAATGGCTGACAACAATCATGTATTAAAAGTGCGCCACTTGAGCAAATCCTTCGGAAAGCATGTGGTGCTGCGGGATATTGATTTTCAGGTGGACACAGGGGATGTGACCTGTATTATCGGCGCGTCCGGTTCCGGAAAATCCACTCTTCTGCGATGCATTAATATGCTGGAGACTCCCACCACTGGTGAGATTTTATACCACGAGAAGGACATTACGGATCATGGGGTCAATGTGCCTGCATACCGTTCCAAGGTGGGCATGGTGTTTCAGAGCTTCAATCTTTTTAACAATATGACTGTGCTGGAAAACTGTATGGTGGGCCAGACCAAGGTACTGAAAAAGAAAAAGGAAGAGGCCAGGGAGAATGCCATGAAGTATCTGGAAAAGGTGGGCATGGCTCCTTATATCCATGCCAAGCCCCGCCAGATATCCGGCGGCCAGAAGCAGCGGGTGGCCATTGCCCGGGCTCTTGCCATGGAGCCGGAGGTGCTTCTGTTTGACGAGCCCACCTCAGCTTTGGATCCTCAGATGGTGGGGGAGGTGCTGGCAGTTATGCGTACACTGGCAAAGGAGGGGATCACCATGATTATCGTAACCCATGAGATGGCCTTTGCCCGGGATGTGTCCAGCCATGTGGTATTTATGGCAGATGGAGTGATAGAGGAGGAAGGAAAGCCGGATGATATTTTCGGAAATCCCAAAAAGGCCAAGACCCAGGAATTTTTGAGCCGGTTTATTCAGGGATGAGGAAAGAGAAAAAAAGCGGTTTTCCGCTAAAAAGCCAATCAGAGATTGTAACAGGTTTCTGATTGGCTTTTTTCTAAATCAATAATGATTATTTAACTATTTCTGATATTATGTAATCGGTATGACATAATACATATTATGCCATAAACAGGAGGATATTTCCTCTCTTGCTTAGGTTTAGTATAACGCAATAGGTTTCAAATTTCAACCATTATTTGTATTTTCTATCAGAAAAATAGCCAAATTCATAAATATAGAGATCAGGGATAATCTGTTTATCTTTATGCATATCATATATTTTCAGAAAATATAGATGAAATAATTAAAAATACAGTTTTTAATTATGACATAATATGTATTATGTCATGATTATCCGGTGAGTGGAGGTGAAAGGCTGATGGCAGAAGGGATTCAGGCAGCACAGAGAGGCCGTGAAATTCTTTCAGGGCGGTGTGCCGGGGGCGAGATACCGGAGAGCAGAGCTTTCGGCAGGCGGAATATTGATCTGCTGATCCTCATCCAGGGAATCAAAGAGGGAGAGCTCCATGGATGTCTTGTTTACTGCCATATGTGGAGACTTTTACCCTTTAAAAATATCCAGGAGCTGATCTTTGCAATCGATGAAGTAGGAAAAAAGCTTTTTTCAACTCCGAAGGCCGTCACAGACGCAAACACAGAAGGAAGACTGTACGAGGAGCTGAGCCGGTTGAGGCCGAGAGAATTTTTTCATCTGAGTCTGATTGGAAGATATCACGGAAGCTTCCAGGGAAGCATCCGGGGAAGGCTGACAGGAGGAAAATATGTCTGTTTTCAAAGCGCTCTGGAATTGATGCGCCTGTTATCGGAGGTTTGTGTTTCGCAGACGGATTATACATAGAAGATGAGGCTATTGAAGAAAGAAGATGCAGGGAGAGAGACAGGAGCTTGAAATGTCAATTACAGAGAAGGAGAACTCTGAAAGACCGGATATCCAATTTCTAAATACCGGGGAGCTGGAGGAGGAGCTAAAGCGGACCCGCCGCAGCGCCGGCCGTAAAAACACCTGGAAGGAAACGTTATTCACCCTGTTTGCGGTGGCGGCGGCAGCCATCCTGGCGGCAACCCTGTTTCTGCCGGTGTTAAGGATTGAGGGAAGCTCCATGACCCCGACCCTGTGGGAGGGGAACATCGTGATCTCCCTTCAGGGGGCAGGGTTTAAGGAGGGAGACATTGTGGCCTTCTATTACAATAACAAGATCCTGGTAAAGCGGGTGATCGCCCGGGCGGGAGACTGGGTGGACATCCGGGATGACGGAACGGTGTTAGTCAATGACAAGGAGCTAAAGGAGCCCTATGTGGCGGAGAAGGCCCTGGGGGAGTGCAACATCAAGCTGCCCTACCAGGTACCGGACAAGAAATTTTTTCTGATGGGGGACCATCGGAGTGTATCCATAGATTCCCGAAGCACCTCGGTGGGGTGCGTGGCAGAGGAACAGATCGTAGGAAAACTGGTGTTTTGCATATGGCCGTTAAAGGATTTCCGGGCAATCGGTCAGGACGGCGAATAAGGAGATGAGAGGATGAAGGGAAAACTGGTATTGCACAGGGAGCGTCTGCTGCGGGAGCAGAGAAGATGGAAGAGATGGCAGAAGGCAGTGAGCGTGATGGCGGCCATGGTGGTGTTCTGCACGGCTTACGCATTGATTCTGCCGGCGGTGACCATGGGGGCCAAGACGTACTGCGGCCAGGAGGAGCACCATCACAGTGAGGAGTGCTTTGTGCTGCTAAGGCGGGGGGCGGCGACCCCGGATGACGCTTATCCGGTGTCCCCGGACGAGGCGGCCAAAGCAACGGATTCCAACGGGACGGCGGATGAAGGAATGGCCGCCACGCCGGGAGACGCCCTGGAGGCGACCCCCGGGGATGCCCTGGGAGCGGAGGAAGAGAGAAGGCCGGCCGGGTCGGATGAAGCCTGGCGGGAAGAGGAGAACAAAGAGGCCACCCCCAGCGATGCCCGGGAAGGCAATGACGGGGGAGCTGAGGAAGAGGCATGGGGTATGCCGGAAGGGTCTGCTTTAGAAACAGGAGACCTGGCCACGCCGGGAGACGCCTCAGCCATCAAGACCACGGCCCCGGTGAAGAAGGCGAAGTCTCACAGCGCCAGCAATGCCGGCAAAAAAGAGGACGACTGGGATGTGGATGCGGATGACGAGGAAGAGGATGATCTGGAGGAGTACGATGAGGCCTTTGACGAGGACATTGAGCTGATCAATGACCTGGAGCCGGAGGAAGAGGAAGAGACCGAAGCGGACTGGCTGCCCTATGAGACGGAGATGGAATATGATGAGGAGCTTTATGAGGTGGTCTGCGTCTGCGGGATGGAAGAGCACACCCACTCCCTTGCCTGCTACTCCAACCCGGAGGCGGATGTGGAGACAGAGGAAGAGTGGCTGAGGACGCTTCCCCAGCTGACGGGAGTGCTGGCGGAGGACATCGTGCTGGTGGCGGACAGCCAGGTAGAGTACCGGGAGAGCACAGAGAACTATGAGGTGGAGGGAGTTGACACCATCAAGGGATATACCCGGTACGGGGCATGGTACGGCCAGCCATACGGGGACTGGAGCGGGATGTTTGCATCCTTCTGCATCCATTATGCAGGGGGAGAGGACGCGCCCATGGACGGGGACTGCAGCCGGCTGGCGGATAAGCTGAAGGCCACGGTGCCGGGCCTTTATAAAGAAAGCGGAGAGTATGAACCGCAGCCTGGTGATCTGGTATTTTTGACTGGCAAGGATGAGGATGCCAGCCGTGTGGGGATTGTAAAAGAGACTACGGAAGATGAGAACGGCAAGGTTGACCGTGTGGTTGCCATAGAAGGCGATTTCAACAACAAGGTGGGTTATCAGACCTATCATGTGGACTCTCCGGAGATTGAGGGTTATGGTCTTATGTCCCGATACGGAATGAACCTGCTTACGATTCAGAGAGAGACAGAAAATGCAATTATCACCGCGGTGTATGAAGAAGGAGCTTTTCCGGAAGGAGTGCAGCTGTATGCGGCAGAGATGCCAAAAGATGACGCAAGGGCAGTGCAGATGAAGGAAAAGCTGGAAGAACAGGGGCTTAGCCAGGGCAAGGTGCTGACAGCCATGCTTCCCTTTGATATTACCTTTATGGATGCTCAGGGAGAGCCCATAGAGCCTTCTGGTTTGGTCCGGATTACAGCAGAGTTTAAAAATCCGGTCAGCAATGATGAGGGAAATCATGAGAATACAGCAAATAAAGAAGAAAAAGAGGATGAAGCAAAAGAAGGCAAAGAAAATGTAACAGAAGAAACTGCACCAGATAACGAGGTAATCGATCCGTCAGACGAAAAACAAGATGAGCCTGAGAAAGAAATCGAAGCATCTGTAAAATCAGAAGAGATTCAGGAACCGGGAGAAACCTCCGAACTGGTGGGACAGGAAGAAAGCCCGGAGGCGGAGGAGACGAAAGAGATCCCCGGATCGATGGAACCGGAAGAAGGCTCGGAATCGGAAGAGGATGCAAGCGTGGAGGAAGACCAGGAAGATGCCCAACCGGAGGAGCCAGAAGAATCCTTAAGTTTGTCTTTGTCAGCAAAAACGGTGACAAGAGTGGGAACCGGGGGCGGAGACGAAAATCCGGCTGACCAGCAGAAGGAGACAGATGGAACCAGGGAGAACCAGGGAGAGCCGGCATGGGAATTGTACCATATGCCAGCCGGTGGAGAGTTGGAAAAGCTCAGTGAAGGCGGGAATACAATAATTGAAGCGGATGAGGAGAATGCCCTCCGCGAAGTGACGTTTCAGAGCCAATCATCCATGCAGTGGGCTGCCGCGGCTTTTGCAGCCAGAACCGTGGCACAGCAGGAGGTTTCTACTTATAGTACACTTGTAAACGCAATAAAAGGAGGAGATACCCTAACAATAAAGCTAACAGAAGACATTGAAGCAACAGAAGATGAAATTCGCAGTCAGAATGGGGGAACTCTGCCAGCGGCTGCGGTGGAAATACGGGGAGAAAGTAAGAACATCACCCTGGACTTAAACGGACACAGTCTTTCTCTGGGAGCCATAACATCCAGTGAGTATAACCTGATCGGGGTTTATGAAAAAGCCTGTCTGACGATTATGGACAGCAAGGATGACCCGGCCAAAAAGCCGGTGAAAGAAACCAAATTAGAAGGACTTCACTATGATGATGCAGGCGAGCATGTCACCCAGAATTATTATGCAAATCAGGAGAATGATCCATGGGTTCTTGCAAAAAAAGCAGTATATGAAAACGGAAAGCAGGGTGGCTCCCGCTATTTGGAATTTTATATCACAGATGTAAGTGTGGTTGACGAGACAAAGGGAAAAACAGAAGAAACTCTAAAAAAATATTATATTAAAAATCCGGGCATCATAACAACAAAAGATTGCGGAGACGGAAAGTATGGCCGGGGAGTCTATGTCCAGGACAGTACATTGATCCTGGAGAGCGGAGCGATAGCAGGATGCAGCCAACAGGGGATTTTTTCTCGGGGAGAATCAACGGTAAAGCTGAATGGCGGTTATATCTGCGGCAATACGGTTTCAGCGGGAACGTGGGGAGCCGGTGTCAGATTGGATGGGTCAACGAAAGCCACATTGTCAGGAAGTATTATTTCCGGAAATAATGCGCCAGGCACCAGCTGTGGCGGCGGCATTAATGTAGCCGGCAATGCAGTACTTAATATGACAGGCGGATATGTGACAAATAACCGGGCGGAAAATCAGGGAGGCGGCATTCGCGTTGAGATAAACGCTTCCGCATACCTGGCCGGCGGATATATAACCAATAATCTTGCTACCCGAAGCGGCGGTATCCTAAAAGACGGCAGTGGCAAATTGATAATCGGAAAGAGTGAAGAAGAATATTCGGATGAGCAAAACAGGAAGCAGGACAGCAAATATACGATCTACATTTCCCGGAATCTGGCCGATACAGGCGAAGGCGGAGGATGTGTGGTTGAGGGTCAGGGAGGAGCAGAGCTTTATAAAGGCTATATAACCAATAACCGGACCAACACGGATCAACACTGGGGAGGCGGCGGACTGTTCATTGCCGATGGATCCAATGGTTATGTGGAAAATGTTCTTGTGACAGAAAACACAGCCGGCGGTTTTGGCGGCGGAGTGACGGGATGTCCTACAAGCCGGATCTATATCAGTATGCAGCCAGGCATGGCCATTTATGACAATACAGGCGGGGATCCGAAAAATATTATCGAGGACCCGGATAATCCAAACAAGGTCAAACATTTATCCGGAAGTGCATCGTCAAAGCCTCAGGATCATAATTACTCCTACAAAAATCAAGTATTTATGAGAGTGGATGATGAGGGCAGGCCCTACTACAATGATTTTTATTGTGCTTTAACCTGTGAGATTGATTGCCGAATGTTGGGAGGTTCCATGGCCAACTGGGTGGGAAGCGCGGATGGCGTTCCGGTTGAAGGAACAGGCGACAGGCTGGTCTGTGTTTACAACATGGGACTGAATTCAGAGCCAACAACGGTAGGAAGAAATGAAGCGCAGGAAAGAGCAAGGCTTTATATTAATGGCAACAGTTCCTGGACTCATGCCGGTGGAATTCTCTGCAATGGCTACATGATTTCAGGGTCTGTAAAGAATATTACTGTGGCGGACCGGATGGTAATTGAGGCGAAAAAATCTCTGATAAAAGAAAACGGCCAGGAGGTTGGCCAGGATGAATGGGACGATGACAAATATCGTTTTGAATTTGAGATATTAGACGCTAAAGGTACATCCTATGGAACTTTTGGCAATGACATGACCGGTGAAATCAATTTTAACGTTATGATCGGTGCGGCGCAGGAAGGAAATCATGTCTTTTATGTGAGAGAAAAGGACACAAAAAGCAACGGAGCGATCCTCATGGATTCCACCGTATACCGGCTTACCCTCCACCTTTCCAAAAAGGAAGATTCGACAACGATTGGAAATTCAACCGTAAACAGGTATCAATATCTGATCGATGAAGTTAAAGTGGCCCGCCGTTTTGACGGAAAGACGGACGAGGACGGAAAATGGGAGGAGATAGCGGCAGACTGGGACCGCAATGACGCGGATCAGAGCCATGACGTCCTGTACTTAGGCGGAAGAAACGGAGCCGCATTTACCAACAAGCTGCGAAACTCTGTCGGATTTACGGTGATAAAGGAGTGGGCGGATGAAAAGCCTGCAGATGAGCATGACGGCGTTCAGGTACAGCTGCTGAAGGACGGAAAGAAATATACGGCAGACGGTTGTCCGAATCCTGTTACCTTAAGCCGGGAAAACGGCTGGGAGTACACCTGGGAAAATCTTCCGGTGGACGGAAGCTATTCGGTGGAGGAATTAAATGTACCGCCAGGATACCGCCCCAATATTACCGTGGAGCAAAAAGCCGGATGCTGGGTTCCGATCAGTGAAAATGCAAAGCTCACACCAGGAAAACAATATGCGATTGTGAACCAGGAGGGAGATATCGCTTTAGCTATCCAGGCTGAGCACTTTGATTTTAATATTAACGGAACAACTGGAGATATCAAAGGCGTAGAAAAGGGGAAGGGAGAGATTTTCCTAAACGGAATAAAGCATAGTGACTGGTATCCAGGCGATGCCTTTGGGGAAACGAGTATCTTTACTCCGGTTATGCCAGGTCCATATACAGATGGGGAACCTCCAATTACCTATACTCATCCGGAAAATGGAAAATATATCCTTCAGACATCTGGGGTAATCAAAAGTGGTCAGCCAGTTAATGCGTGGCTGGCAGCAGAATATCATAGTGGCAATGAAAACTTTTTTAAGACGGTTCCTGCTACACAATGGGCTTCTGATTTCTGGTTTGAGGACGGAAAACTGGTATCTGACACAAATCGTTGGTGGGACAATGATTTGGAAGAACGGGTAATGGTCTACAAGAAAGAAGGCTGCTTTGGAACTGTCAAAAAGGCAGAAAATCCGGATAATAGGGTGAAGGTTTATGTGTTTGAACCGACCGCGGACAAAGCGATTGTTACCATCACAAACGTGCCTGAGGATAATGTTTTGTATAAGGTGAATTTCAAAAAGATCAGCGGGTCAGGCATGGATTCCGTACTTCCGGGAGCTAAATTTGCCCTTTGGAAAAAGGATGGAAGCGAGGCGTTAAAATTTGAACATACCAACTGGGGTTATGGTTACTGCGTTGAGGGAAGCACGAAGGATCCGGCAGAATTAACAACTGAGCTGGTGACGGATAATCTGGGCGTGCTGGCATTGTATAACCTTCCCGCTGGCGACTATATACTGAAGGAGACATGTGCTCCCACTGGTTATCTGCCGGTTGAGGATATACCGGTTTCATTGACAGCAGAAGATGATTTGATCAAGGAAATCCAGATCAAGGAGCCTGTATATGAGCTTCCGGAAACCGGAGGATATGGAATCTATTGGTATACACTAGGCGGAATGTTACTAATGGCAGGAAGCCTTCTGTGCGGATACAGTTCGAGGCGCAGACGTGAAAGGAGGGTTAGAAGATAGCCTCCGGAAGCGGCAAAAAGGAAGTGCCCGCGCTGTATCCGGGTAATAAATATAAAATCAAAAAGGGAAAGAGGAGAAAAGCATGAAAAGGATGAGAAAAATTGTCAGCTTATTACTGACACTGGTCATGGTAGTTGCTATGGCGGCTCCGGCGTTTGCAACCGGGACAGATCCGGCGGACGGAAAGTATTCTATCACAGTAACAAATACCAGCGAGACGGTTTCTATGGAAGGAAACACGTACAGGGCATATAAGCTATTTAATGTTACGTACAATGAAGAGAGATCTTCTTATGCGTATACGATTGCGGATGAGTTTAAGGACTTTGTCTATGAAATTGGCACGGCGGAAGATTCTGAGAAATATAGCGGGGAAAGCCTTATTTTTTACTTGAATAGCTTAGACAATAACAGTGAGGAACTGAATAAAGTTTCCGTGGCTCTGAACAAGTATATTATGCAGACAGCACCAGAACCGGCAGGTTATGCCGAGGCCGGTGAAGGCGATACTTCTGTTACAATTTCTTTGACAGAGCCGGGATATTATGTAGTGTCCGGTACGGGAAGCGCCGAGGACGGTCAGACCGTGACAGCATTATGCGCGCTGACCACTACAGATCCGACCGCGGATGTGAATTTAAAGGCAGATGCTCCTGCCATTGACAAAAGCATTGATGCAGACAAGGACACGGATGAAAACAATGGAAAGGATCCTGTTAAAGATAATAATGCGTCAATCGGTGATGAGATCCCATTTGTTATAACCAGCAAGGTTCCTGCTATGACAGGATATGAAAAGTATTATTTCGTAGTAACCGATAAGATGGATAAGGGATTGACCTTCCTTGGCAATGAAAAAATTACTGTGGGTGGAAAAACCTTAACAAAAGATGAGGACTATAATATAACCGTGACACAAAATAGCACAGCTGTAGAAGATCCGGAAACAGGTGACAACATGGGAGTTGTTCCTGGCCCCACCACTATCGAAATTGTTTTTAAGGATTTTATCCAGTATCAAAGCGGTGACGATATTGAGATTCGATATTCTGCTGTGTTAAATGAACACGCGAATCTTGGCACTGCAGGAAATAAGAACAGTGTAGATTTGACTTATTCTAATAACCCCAATATCAAGGATAACGGAGATCCGGAAAATCCCGATAAGCCAGGTCCTGACAGCCCGATTGGCAAAACACCAGAAAGTGATACCCATACTTACGTAACGGGCCTGAAGCTGACAAAGGTCAATGAAAACGGCGATGTTTTGACAGGCGCTGAATTCAAGATTACCGGAACAAGAGTCAACACGGTAGTTGTTAAGGAGACCACCTTTGTTGAGGATCCCAATGGTGAATATTGGAAGCTGCTAAATGGCGATTATACAAAGACCGCGCCTGTTGAAGCTAACGATGATACAGATACAACCAAGCATTATGATGATATCCATAAGAAATATAGAGAAGATGTCACAACAAATATTAAGACGAACGAGGAGAATGTTGGCATTACTGCTACTGTAGACCAGAATGGCGTTCTTACCTTTGACGGACTTTCTGCCGGTAATTATGAGATTACCGAGATAAAGGCGCCGAATGGTTATAACATTTTGAAGGCTCCTATTAATCTTAAAATCAACTGGACCGCTCCCCAAGAGGGCTCGACAGATTGCAGCTGGTCCGGAAAATACTGGGATTCTGAAATGTGGGAGCCGGAAGTAGATAATCTGAATCTTAACGAAAATGGCGTGCTGCCTTTCGATGTTGTCAACCTGACTGGCACACAGCTTCCCTCCACCGGCGGAATGGGTACCACAATCTTCTACGTGCTGGGCAGCATCCTCCTTATCGGGGCAGGGGTCCTCTTAGTGACCAAGAAGAAAATGGCCGGCAGACATTAATCTTCAAACAATCCGGAAATACCGGATAAATCCATGAAACTATGAAAAAGCAGGACCGGAGCCTGCAGACGCGTCCGGGACGAAAAACCGTAACAACCCTTTAACAGCTGCAGCCACCGGGAGGAAGCTCCTTCCGGTGGCCGGTAGTCAGGAGAGCCTTATGAAAAAACATTTATCCACAATCTTATTATTCCTGGTTTTTGGCATAGGGCTTTGCTTACTGCTGTACCCTACGGTCAGTGATTACTGGAACTCCTTCCACCAGTCCCGGGCTATCTCAAGCTACACGGACGCGGTGGCAAAGATAGACAATGAGGAGTATGAACGAATCTGGGCGGACGCCGTGGCCTTCAACGAAAGGCTGAAAGCAAGAAGCAGCCAGGCCTTTGTGCTGACCGAGGAGGAGGAACAGGACTATAACCGCCTCTTAAACGTGGCGGGAAACGGGGTGATGGGGTATATTGAGATCCCCAACATCAGCGTGTCCTTGGCGCTGTATCACGGGACCTCCGAATCGGTGCTTCAGATTGCTGTGGGGCATATCGAGGGAACCTCCCTTCCCGTGGGAGGGGAAGGAAGCCACTGCGCCTTATCGGGGCACAGGGGCCTGCCATCGGCAAGGCTGTTTACGGACCTTGACAAGGTGCGGGAGGGGGATCTGTTCCTGCTTCACATCCTGGATGAGGTACTGACCTATGAGGTGGACCAGATCCTGATCGTGGATCCGGACAACACGGAGAACTTAGAAATCCGGGAAGGGAAGGATTGCTGCACCCTGGTGACCTGCACGCCCTACGGGATCAACTCCCACCGGATGCTGGTGCGGGGCCACCGGATCGAGAACCAGGCGGTGACCAACATCCGGGTGGCATCGGACGCCATTGAGATCGATTCGGTGCTGGTGGCGCCGGCCATAGCCATTCCGATTCTGCTGGCGCTTCTGTTTCTGATGATGGTAAAATACCGGAAGTAGGAGGAGAGGGCCAGAAGTAGCAAGAGGCGGCCGGGAGAGCGGGAGCCGGCAAAAGAGGCAATCCCAAAGGGCCGCGGCCGGAGGGGCGGCTAAGGAAAGAGATAGAGGAAAGAAGCAAGAAAGAACCAGGCGGGACAGCCGGAAAGCGGGCTGCCGGATAGAAAAATGCGACAAAGGGGAGGTATCTTTTATGAGAGGAAGAAAAAGGATCCTGGCAGGATTATTTGCAGGGTTTCTGTGTCTGATGTCCGTGGCGGGGGCGCTGCCGGGAACGGCCTACGGGGCGGAAACCATTGACACGTCCCGTGGCGTGTCCCTGGCAATCCACTGCCGGGGTGAAGAGGGAGAGATGGTTTCCGGGGTCCGTTTCCGTCTGTACCGGGTGGCGGAGGTGTCGCCGTCCTGTACCTATACCCTGACAGAAGAATTTGCCGCCAGCAAGGTGGTGTTGAACGGAAACCTGGACAGCGCCCGGTGGAAGGCCCTTGCCGTTACTCTTTCCGGGTACGCGGGGCTTCATAAGCCGTCTCCCGCCGGGGAGGGGCTGACGGACGCCAACGGGGTAGTGCGGTTCCCGGAGGAGGGGGCCATGGAGACCGGGCTGTACCTGGTGCTGGGGGATTCCTACAGAATAGACGGGTACAACTATTTTCCCATGCCGTTTCTGGTGTGCCTGCCCAACTACCTGGAGGAGGAGTGGGTGTATGAGAACGTGACGGCAACGCCCAAGTATACCAGACGCCCGGCGGACGAGACGGTGGACCGGCGGGTGAAAAAGACGTGGGACAATAAGGGAGGCCGTTTCCAGCCCAGCCAGATCCAGGTGGCCTTACTCCGGGACGGCCAGGAGTATGACCGGGTAACCTTAAACGAGGGAAACGGCTGGGGCCATCAGTGGAACAATCTGGACGGGAACCATGACTGGAAACTGGCGGAGGTACAGGTGCCGGAGCATTACACGGTGCTGGTGGACCAGGCGGGGATGGTGTTCCATGTGGTGAATACCTACAACCCGCCGGAGACGCCGCCGCCGGGGAATCCGCCGCCGGGAGGGGGAGGAGATAACCCGGGAGGAGGGGGAGGGACGCCCAATGTCCCGACCACGACCATCACGGAGGGGGATGTGCCGTTTGCGGCCTTCACCCCGGAGGAGCCATTGGTGGAGCTGATGGACGAGGAGGTGCCCTTAGCCATGCTGCCCCAGACGGGGATGCTGTGGTGGCCGGTGCCGGTCTTAACAATCTGCGGGCTGGTGCTGTTTATGATGGGCTGGGGAGAATATCAGAAATACGGAGAAGCCAATGAGTAGGAAGAGAGGCAAAAAACGGAGAGGAACCGGCCTCATGATGACAGGGCTGCTGCTGCTTGCGGCAGCCTTTCTTCTGACCGGTTATAATATGTGGGACGAGAGGCGGGCGGAGAAGGCGTCCCGTGAGATGCTGTCCCAGATGGAGCTGCCGGTGGAGGAGGCAAAGGAGCGGTTCGCGGAGTGGGAGGCCGGGGTGCAGGGCTCGGAGGTGGATATCCCGGACTATGTGCTAAACCCGTACATGGAGATGCCAGTGACAGTGATCGAGGGCCATGAATACATCGGGGTATTGTCGGTGCCGTCCCTGGGCCTGGACCTGCCGGTGATGTCGGAGTGGAGCTACCCGAAGCTAAAGATCGCGCCGTGCCGTTACAAGGGATCGGCCTACACCCATAACCTGATTATCGCGGGCCACAACTACCGGAAGCATTTCAGCCCCATCAAGAGCCTGGAGCCGGGGGAGAGGATTGTGTTCACGGACGCGGAGGGGAACCAGTTTTTCTACCAGGTGGACACGGTGGAGATCTTAAAGAAGACGGCGGTGGAGCAGATGGAGGCGGGGGAGTGGGACTTAACCCTGTTTACGTGCACCTACGGGGGGCAGACCCGCTTTACCCTGCGGTGCATCCTGGAGGAGGAATCGTGAGTGGATATTAGCGGACTGAGAAGCTGTAACCGGAGATAAAAAAGTGCCGCGCCGGCAGGAGGAGAGGAAGTCCATGACAAACAAGGAATTAAAAAAGCTGACCCGCTTACAGCTCCTGGAGCTTCTGGTGGAGCAGGGGAAAGAGATGGAGCGTCTGAAGAGGCGTGCGGAGCGGGCGGAGGAGAAGCTGAGGAAGCGGATGCTGCTGTTATCGGAGGCGGGATCCATCGCGGAGGCGGCGCTGCGGTTAAACGGAGTGTTTGAGGCGGCGCAGGCGGCGGCGGACCAGTACTTAGACAGCGTGCGGGCCATGCATGGGGTGGCGGTTGAAAGGGAAGAGGGATATGATTGGGAAGCGCCGGGAGAGGATCCGGAGGAATGGTCAGAAGAAACGGAGCCAGAGGAGCTGGAAGACGGAGAGGATCTAGGGAAAGAGATGAAAACAGAAAAGGGCCTGAAAGAAAAGGCGGAGCCGGGAGAGGAACCAGAGGAAGAACCGGGAGAGGAATAAGATTCCGGGACAGTTATGGAAGAAGAGGAAGCCTTGGAGCAGGAGAGGCAGGAGTGAGAAAAGCAGAGGCATAAGAAGCAGGATCAGGAGAGCCGGGAGTAAGGGAACTAAGAGCAGGAGAACAAGAATCAGGGAGACAACGAGGAGGCGTACTATGGCGTGGATGGGATGGAACAGGGAATCAAAGCTTCCCACAGTGGAGCAGCTAGAAGGGGAGATGGACCGGGTGCAGTACCGGAAAAGCTATAAAAAGGCACTGCAGGGAACCATATACGCGCTGATTATTGTGGCGGGAGCATCCATGCTGATAGCGACCCTGCTGATATCGGTGCTGCGAATCTATGGAGATAACATGAACCCTACCATAAGCAGCGGGGAAATGGTGGTGGCGCTTAAGACCTCACGCTGCCGCCAGGGAGATGTGGCAGCCTTTTACTACAACAATAAAATCCTGATCCGGCGGGTGATCGCCCTGCCCGGGGAGACGGTGGAGATGGATGAGGAGGGGACGGTCTACGTGAACGGAAGCCCTCTGTCAGAACCCTATCTTGAGGGGACAAGCCTGGGGCAGTGTGATATCCGAATGCCTTATGAAGTGCCTGGAGACCAGATCTTCGTCCTGGGGGATAACCGGCAGGAGGCGGCGGACAGCCGGATGGTGGCAGTGGGGTGCGTGCCCCGGGAGCAGCTGTTAGGGAAAGTGGTGCTGCGGGTGTGGCCTGTAGAGCAGTTTGGGGTGGTGAGATAACCACCCCGATTTTTTTGTATTTGAACTTGGGATCCGCCAAAAACATGAAAAAGTAGCCCGATTAGGGCGGATTTTGAATGTTTTTGAGGATTGCAGGAGAACAAAGTGCGGAGCAATCCGGTATCAGAGGGGTCAAAAGACCTTTTGACTCCAGCATTATTTGAATTCATGTAAGCATCTTCCCTCAGGAGGAGTATATTACTACCTTAGCGACCATCACCGGGGAGGGTTATAAGGCAACTCTTTCCGGGTCCGCATTTATAACGGCAGATGCCGTACCGGTTAAAATTGAACTGATGACGGAGACTATGTATGGACGGTTTACCAACACATCCATAACCATACGCAAACTGGATTGAGGATAACGAAACAGAAGAATCGATTCTGAAGCTTGCATACATCTGCTAATTGATTAAAGGTTTTTCCGGTTCGCAAATAGAATATCATGAAAATCTGAAATCAGGTATGGACTTTACAAATTTACTGTGTTAAACTAGCAGAAGTAGGCCATTGATGATGATTCGGAGTTTCAGGCAGCTTTTGGCGGCGGGACCTTTTGAAAGCTGAATCACAGGGCTTGTATTATGAGCGCTTTTGGTATTTTTCTGTCTCGCCAATCCGGGTAGAAAGAGAATCCGAAAGCCCTCCATAGTAAAAAGGGGGAGCCTGTTTATGAACAAAAAGATTAGGACAGATGCAGTGGACCATCTGTTCCAGGCGATTCTGACATTGGAGACGCCGGAAGAATGTTATGCTTTTTTTGAGGATGTGTGTACGGTAAATGAGCTTCTGTCCCTGTCTCAGAGGTACGAAGTGGCAAAGATGCTTCGGGAGAAGCGGACTTACCTGGATATTGCGGAAAAGACCGGTGCATCCACAGCGACTATCAGTCGGGTCAATCGTTCTCTCAACTATGGGAGTGACGGATACGATATGGTATTTGCCCGGCTGCCCAAGGATGAAAGCGGAGATTGAGTGGAAATGCCCCTGCACCTTCTATTATTCAAGGTGCAGGGGCATGGCCTTTTTGTGTGATACAGAAGGCTACCGTTTTTTTCTGCTGTCCTGCCGGGAGGGATCCTCCCGCAGCTCGTCAATAATTGTCTCAATCATTTGCTTTTTCAGATATACGTCAAAGGCCAGCTCACTGATAAAGGCAAACAGCTGAAGGTATTCCTGTTCCTCCTCCGGGAAATCGGTGAAGGTGGTTTTTGCAGAGTCAAACTTCAGCCGGGTGTCTTCCTTCAGCCGCTCCATCTGATCATTTTCCAGGGAAAATACTTCCTCGTAGATATGGCTTAAGGACAAACCGGAGTCTGTATGGAAATACTTTTGGGTAATAGGCGCAAAAAGCTGTTCAATATCACTGAAGGAGAGCAGACTCTTATAATAATAAATCAAAAGCAGCAAAAGGATATGTTCCCGGGAATACTTTTTTTTGACTGGGGGAGGCAAGAGGTGGTTCTTGGCGTAATTGTTAATCATGGTCTTGGTGAGAACCTTGTCCTCCGGGCTTCTTTTTGTCTTGGTCAAATGATCCTCCATAAAGGAGGTAACCTGGTCCATGTACAGATCAATGGATGGAATCTGGTCCAGCTTTATATAAGAAAGATTGTCCAACCGGGCCAGGATTTCAGTCAGTATTTCATTGTTATTTTTCATTTTGTCACCTCTGACCTTATTATATAGTTTTTGATACTAGATGGCAAGAGGTATTTGATAAAATATTTTTGTACGTAATATATGCGTTACTGTTCACGGGGGCATCTTCTTGTCCGGCTTACGCCGAACAAGAAGCATCGTGCGTTCGCCCGATGTGGAAAAACGGATAAAATCAGTCTCCTCATACCGTATACATAATATGCATAATCAAATTCATCCGGATTGACCTTCATACGCTCATTCAATACTGCAAATTTTTTTGAAAATTCAGTATAATCACAGGCTTAACGGGTCAGCCGCTGTATGGCAAGAAGCATACTGCCCGGTATGTTCCCTCTTCCCTTTGCAAAGCTTTTGGCATGCAGAGCCCCGGAACGCATGTTTCGCGATTCTGGTTTCTTTTCCATAAAATTTGATCTCCTGGTACTTTGTCCCGCAAAACGCATCCTCCTGGATCTCCCGGACAGAATCCGGAATTTTTATATAAGCTCCTTTGCATACCGGACAATACAGCAGTTCTCTGTTCTTTTGCGTGATAATCAGTCTGTCGTCTGAGAAAAACTCGGAATTAGACGGATCCACCTCGACTTTTTCCAATTCCGGAAATATATAATTGTTGATCTGAATCCGATTAAGAGATGGGGAAATATATAAAATCTTTGCTTTGTCAAATTGGCGCCTCTCAAAACGGTTCTCCTGCCACTCGGTAACCGGCTTGCCCTTATAACTGGCGGGCATCCATACGTGCCTGCTGCTAATCTCCTCCACAGAAATACGGTACTCGGAATCTTTTCTGTACCAGGAATCTGCCGGTTCGATCCGAAATCTGTTTCCTTTGTATTCCATATACTCCATTGATCTCCTCCTGAACCTCCATGCCATCCTTTGGCGTTGTATGGGCCTGTGAAAGCCGATTGCTGCCATAGACACGGATTATACTTATAAATATATTTTGTTATTCTAAACAAATCGATTGTTTTCAACCAAAAAGTATAATAAAATGATGCTGGGGTCAAAGGGTCATGTGTCGGAAAATTGTATTAATTAATTTGGAATTTTGTGAAATCATTTCCATGTTCTAACTTAAAGTGCATACTAATCGAATTTATTCAATGTATGATCAGAGACAATTTAAACAATTTTCTATATAGACACCTTTTGACCCCAACATCATAAAATATACTTAACAATATATATGAGTAACCGCTCAGACAACGGACAATGGATTTTTACAGAGGGTCTGGTTCAACATTAGACAAAGTATGCAGGTTTACTGCGACAGGAGGAATTGGATGGAACAATATGATTTTAAGAAAATCGGGCTGGAATTGAGGCGGCTCCGGACCGAACATGCATGCACCCAGGAACAGATCGCGGATGAGCTGGGCTGCACGGTTGCCTTCATCAGCAATGTTGAAAATAACCGCGCCAAATTAAATCTGCGGGTGCTTACTTATTACGCGAAGCTTTTCCATGTGTCGGTAGATTCGATTTTAAATGCCGGACAGGATAATGCGGGATATCAGAATGCCTCGGCCGTTCGGGATACCGAGGCGCTTGATATCCTGCATCAGTTTTCACCGGAAGAACAGGAAAAGATCATTAAGGTTTTGCGGTATCTTAAGGAAGTGAATAATCCGGGATAACCTCTATAATTCTCTGGAGGATATGTGTTTAGCGGGATATTTTTCAATCGCGATGAAACCTGTGACAGTAAATGTGAGGGGGATGAGCAACTCCGCAAAACGGAAATTAAGCAGGTTAAGCCATTTTGATCAAAATACAGACGGTTATACAGTGTCAGCATATTTGATTGCCTGCCGGAAATCTCAGCAACGACTATGGAACAGCATATTTTTTTATATGCGGTCATCGGAGATGTGCTACGCTGGATTGGCGAGAGGATAGGCCGAGTTTAAAGTTTAAAGCAGCAGGGGACGAGAAAAATGGCGGCAGCTCAGAAAAATCTGAGCTGCCGTGAAAAATTAATTCTGCAAATCAATGAATATCCGGCTGTCCCAAAGCCTTGTTTACCAAAATCCGAAGCTGTCCCTTTGATGAGGTAATCTTTCCTTCTAAAATATCTGATTCCGTCAACCGGGCCATAAGGATTTCCCGTTGGGTTACACGCTGATGATCATAGGTCCCATAGATGTAGCCGTCAGCTGCTTCCTTGGCATCCGGGCAGGAGACCTCATCCCTCTCATCTAAGAGCAGGGTGTAGGGCCAGGTGGCTTTGTCATCCTCGCTGATCATGGCAGTCAGATGACTGCGTTCTTTCCAGCTTTTCACGTTTCCCTGATTCATAATGTCATCCAGGTCAATGCGCTCATGAAACTGGTGGTGATTGATCGTCAAAAGCCGTCCTGATTTCAGCCTGTTTATGAAAAAACGGGAACAGGGACCGTCTATATGGCTTTTGCGTCCCGGAGTCCAGGTATATTCTTCATCAAAGGAGAAGATCTCGCCGATTCCCTCGAATGTGCGCACCAGCATCCACAGGCAGTCACAAGGAGGTTGGAAAGCTGATTCAAAATTCTGATATGCTTTTGGTGGGGATCAATTATGACGTTAAGACCCAGGAAGCATACCTGCAGGATTGAGAAGTTTGGGAGGGGCTAAGACCCCTCCTGATAGTTTATCCATACAATTCTCCGATTCCGGACACAGCCACATAGATATGGGAAATCTTATACCAGGTAGGGAAATCGATCACACCGGTCTGAGGAAGTCCAAAGACTGACTGAAAGGTTTTTACAGACCTTTCCGTAGCCGGTCCATAGATTCCGTCCGGATTGACCCCCGGGATAGCCGTGTAGACGGTGGAGATGGCGTCTAACTGTTCCTGTATCTGCCGGACCTTTTGGCCGGAGGTGCCAAGATTCAGATTGTATCCCGGCCAGGAGGCGGGAATCCCTGAGATTTCCTCGGCTGTGTTGATGTACATGCTGTCTCCATAAAAGTTCCGGATAATCTCAATTGGGCTGTAGCCCTGTTCTCCCAAATCACAGGATCCCCACTGGGTCATCCAGCCCCGGTGAAGACACTGAACCTGCCTGCCGTCACAGTACTGAGTCAGAATCGGCTGCTTGACCTCTGGGCGGGACAGATAATTGTCAAAAATTTCATCTACGATCAGGGAAATGCTCTCATAGATATTTCTTCCATATATCCATTTATGATCAAAGGCGGTGGAGGATGTGATGGTAAAATCATATCCTCTGTTCCGATAGTGCTCCGTGTATACCCGGTTTAGGGTAAAGCTCATAATAGCAAGGACATTGGCCGTGATGGTGGCCTGGGGCCAGGTGGCATATATCTCGCTGGAGGCCACGTTTTTGATGTAGTCTCTGTAGGGCACATAATAATTTTTGGCAGTGGAGTCAGTGGGAACCCCGTCATGGACCACCACGGTCTGAGGAACCACCACCCGGCTTAAGACGATCTCCCCGCTCTCCCCTACAGGCTGAATCTCGGGCTCCGCGATCTTGGGCGGGTAATTGCCGTATAAGGTGTGATCAGGAATGACAATGGGATTTTCCTCCGGCATAGGATCGCTTTCCGGCTCTAAGCGTACCGGCTGGATGGCTGTGGCGGAGGGGAGAATTTCTGTGCCTGAGATATAGGCAGTTTTAAATCCGGGAGCAGAGATCCGAAGATTGTACTCCGAATAGGGCCGTTCCTCCACTGGCTGTAAGCTGTATTCCAGGGACGGGGCAGGCAGGGAGATCTGCTCTGTCTGGCCGGAGCTGTTGGTGGTGGTTTCTTCCACCGGCCGGTCCGGTTCATCGGTGTAGGAGATAGAAACCGTGGCATTGCGGATGGGAAAATTGTTTTCAATATTGACCACATTTACCTGTAAAAGTCCCTGGGAGGAGGTGTTCGCGGCGGTTGCTGAGATTTCTTTTTTCATGAAGGCCTCGATGGTTGTGATTATTAGTAATATATTCCCGGGATTGGGGAATATGAGCTTTTGTTTTGCAGAGGGCCAAGAAGGGCACATGACGGAATATTTCCGGGCGCAGAAGCGAAGGGAAATATTGGATATGTGTTTGGGGCAGGAGAGGAGGAAAATGCCCTGTTCCTGATAGATGGGGACGGACTTTGCTAGGCAATCCAAAATCTTGGAGAGTATGACAATGCCTTTGACTATGCCTCTCTGAATCTGGCTGCCAGTAAAAAACCATTAAAAATAAGTACGGGAAATTACTGGGGAGAGGCAAAAATCAGGTCTATGAGCTGGAAATTGGGATAGACAACAGATATGCACTGGAAAATACGTGATAAAGAAAAATATCCATGGATGTGTGAGAGTGTAATCAATGAATTTACGATTGTCAGAAATGCTAATCTGCTTATTAGTGGTACACATTATTTATATCCCTGGGATGGTGCATCTGATGCCTATACTACAAAATGGTTTTGGAACAAAGACACAGGTAAATGGGAAACGGATGAAAACACATCAAAATCCGTTCCTTTGCAGTGTTATGCACCAACAAACGGATATGTAAAAATGGTCCAGTCAGAGGTAGTTGCATATCCTGGCGAGAAGGCTGAAAGTGGTGCAGCGTCACAGAAACACAAGCCACCCGCATAACAGGTGGCTTGTGTTTCTCCTTATAAAAGGGACTTTGCTGATATGCTTGTCAAAGCGGTGCAGCGTAAAGTTCGTTTTAACTCAGCCGGAACTTGCTTACCAAGCTATTCATCAGCAGAGATTGGTTCGAAAGTTCCTGTGCGGTAGCGGCACTCTGCTCCGAAGTGGCGGAGGTGCTTTGGATGACGGAGGATATTTGGTCGATTCCATCGGTTACTTGGGAGATTGCGGCAGTCTGGCTTTCTACCGCGCCCACAACCGCATTTACTTTTATCGTTACATTTTCTGAGATGGAGTTGGTCTTATCCAGCGACTCCGTTACCTTTGCAACCACTTGTCCGCCCTCCGCAACAGCAGTGATAGAACTCTCAATCAGTTCCTTGGTAGCTTTAGCCGCCTCATCTGACTTGGAGGCCAAATTGCGCACCTCATCAGCCACAACGGCAAAGCCCTTTCCCGCACTGCCTACCCGGGCTGCCTCCACAGCGGCGTTTAAAGCCAGGATATTGGTCTGGAATGCAATATTTTCAATGGTATCAATGATCTTGCTAATTTCCGTGGAGGAACCGGAGATTTTCTCCATAGCGGCATTCAACTCGTGGACGTAATTCACGCTGACGCCCAGCTGTGTGCCTGCCTGGGCCACAAAATGTCCAGCCTCCTCTGCTGTAACCGCAGTCTGTCTGGCGTTTTCCGAGATGCTGTCGGCAGTGGCGGAGAGCTCTTGGATTGCGCTGGCCTGCTCCGAGGCTCCTTGGCTCAGAGACTGAGCGCCGTTGGACACCTGAACGGCGCTGCCGGCCACGGTCTCAGCGGAGCGGCTGATCTGGGAAAGCGTATCTTTTAAGGAATGGTGGATCGCCTTGATAGACTGTTCCATGGCTGCAAAGTCGCCCCGATATGTACGGGTGATCGTCTCACGGAAATCCCCTTGTGCCATTTTGCCCAGGTGATGGGATACATCCTGCGCCACATTGTTCAGACGGGACAGCATGGTTTCCAGCGCTCTTGCCAGTTGAGCGGTTTCATCCCTGGACTTCACCTGCGGGGACGGCGTGTGCAAATCTCCGTCAGCCATTTTTTCAAGCCGAGCGACACAGGATTGAATCGGGCCGGAAATGGACCTGCCAACCTTGATTGCCACAGGGAATGTGGCGAGCACAACCAGAACGACCACCAAAACTGTCAGCATAATGCTTCGGTCCAACGAAGATTTGAATTCCCGCTGACTGATCTCAATGGCAATGCTCCACTCCTGATTGCCGTCAATGGGAGCGAATCCCACAAATTTGTTGTCGCCATAAAAATTATACGAGCCAAAGCCGCTTTCCCTCTGAATCATGCGCTGATTCACGGCGGCCACATCCGCTGCGCCGGGCAATATCATCTCGAAGCGGAACCAGTTCCGGGGCGGTAGGATCAGATTCCCGAAAAATATCAGAGGCAGCGGCTTCCTGGAGCGCCGTCCAGTAGTTTCCCATTTTCCACTCCACAGCGTCTGCGGCCATCCGTGTGGCGGGGCCTAAAGTCTTTGTCATCACATCATCAATTCCACCGGCGTTCAACAAGGCTGTAATGACACCAATCAGCACTTGGCCCAGCAGCACCACCGACAACATACTGATCTGGATTTTTGATTTGATCGACTTCATACATGATTTTCCTTTCACCTGTTTTTGTAAATAGGGTGAGAAAGTACGTTTCCCCACAATGCAGGTAATTTTTGATTGTCCTCTCAGCCTGTGACATTTTACCATGAAGTCACACAATATTCAATACATATCTTTGTTTTGGCAAAGGTTCTTGAAATGCAGTGCTTAAGCGCATGCAGGGCAGTAGGCTATCCCCTTTATCCGCGTGAACACAGCCACATTGGGCTTGGACTTTACCGCCGCTTTCATAATGGCGGGGAAGCTGTCAAAATCCTTGCAGCCTTGACCGGGGGCGGTGTCGATGATCTGCTCCAACTGCCCCCGGACGGTAGGCGGCTTACCCTCTCCCATCCATGTGCCATAGCTGCCCCGGCTGGGCTTCGGCTACGGTCCGGCCTTTGCCGCTGTGCAGCGGCATCAATCGTGTTGTTGCTATCTTCAAAACCTCCCTTCAAAAGAAAATGAAAATGGTGGTGAGCGATAATTTTTGATAGCTGTTCCAAAATGTTTCCGAAAAGTCCGCTGGCTCCGTCAGCTTACCGCAGATTTCGTCCACTTCGTCAGGATAGACCCTGCCGCCGGAATTGACCCGGCGGGTTCACGTTCTCTCACTGTGAAAGATAACTCTTGAATGGTTATCTTTTACTTACTTAATTAAATAAGTTTTTTCAGGAACCGCTTGAAATACCAAGAGAAATCATGTATAATCTTACCAATTTGGGCAAATTTTCGGACCATGTATTCCTGTCCTTTGTTTCCGGGGGACAAAACGGCTCCCTGGAGATAAAAAGAGACAGCGCCCGGCCCGCAGGCAGCTTATGACGAATCCATTAAAGAAAGGACGGATTTCCACCTATGAAAGCATTTCTCATACTGGAAGACGGAACCGTATTCTGCGGAAGCAGTATTGGCTCTGACAGGGAGGTTATCAGTGAAATCGTATTTAACACATCCATGACCGGTTATCTGGAGGTTCTTACCGACCCCTCCTACGCGGGGCAGGCGGTAGTGATGACCTATCCCCTCATCGGCAATTATGGCATCTGTGAGGTGGATATGGAGTCAGAGAGGCCGTGGCCGGATGGCTTTATTGTCCGCGAATTATCCAGGATTCCCAGCAATTTCCGAAGCGGGGACACGATTCAGCATTTCTTGCAGAAACACAATATTCCCGGTATCTGTGGTATCGATACAAGAGCCCTCACCAAAATTTTGAGAGAAAAAGGCACCATGAATGGCATGATTACCACCCATGTTTATGAAGATTATGGAGAGCCCCTTGCCCGGATCCGCAAATACCAGGTGAGCGGAGTGGTAAAGGCCACCTCCTGTGGGGAAAAATATGAGATTGGCCCGTCTGATCCCGCAAAAGAGCCGTTTTCCGTCCGCGCGTCCTGCAGGCCGGAGAGCCTTGTAAGGCGAGAGGGAGAGGGAAAGCATGTGGCGCTATTGGACTTAGGAGCCAAGAATAATATTGCCCGCGCCTTATGGGAGCGGGGCTGCCGGGTGAGTGTATTTCCCTGTGATACCAGGGCAGAGACCATTCTGGCGTCAAAACCGGATGGGATCATGTTGTCCAACGGCCCGGGGGATCCAAAGGAAAACAGAGAGATTATCAGGGAAATACGGAAGCTCTATGAGTCCGATGTGCCGATTTTTGCCATTTGCCTAGGTCATCAGCTGATGGCCCTTGCCACAGGGGCGGATACATACAAATTGAAATACGGCCATCGGGGAGGCAATCATCCAGTGAAGGATTTAAGCACCGGACGGGTGTACATTTCCTCCCAGAATCATGGCTACGCGGTGGATCCGGACAGTCTGGATCCAATGGTTGCGGCGCCAGCCTTTGTCAATGTCAATGACAACACCAACGAGGGGCTTTCCTATGTGGGGAAGAATATTTTTACGGTCCAGTTCCATCCGGAGGCCTGTCCCGGTCCCCAGGATTCGGGATATCTGTTTGACCGGTTTATCAAAATGATGGGAGGGAAGGAATAATGCCGAAGAATCCTGATATCAAGAAAGTGCTGGTCCTTGGCTCCGGCCCCATTGTCATCGGACAGGCGGCGGAATTTGACTATGCAGGTACCCAGGCCTGCCGTTCCTTAAAGGAGGAGGGCATCCAGGTGGTGCTTTTAAATTCCAACCCGGCAACCATTATGACCGATAAGGATATTGCGGATCAGGTGTATATTGAGCCTCTGACTGTAGAGGTGGTGGAGCAGCTGATCAAAAAGGAGAGGCCGGACAGTGTGCTTCCCACTTTAGGAGGCCAGGCCGGGCTGAATCTGGCCATGGAGCTGGAGGAATCCGGATTCCTGGCAGAGAATCATGTGCGCCTGATCGGGACCACGGCCTTGACCATCAAGAAGGCGGAGGACCGGGAGCTGTTTAAGGAGACCATGGAGAAGATCGGCGAGCCGGTGGCCCCTTCGGATATTGTGGAGGATGTGGAGTCCGGACTTAGGATTGCCGGCCAGATCGGGTATCCGGTGGTGCTGCGGCCGGCCTACACGCTGGGCGGAAGCGGCGGCGGGATTGCCAGGAACCCGGAGCAGTGCAGGGAGATCCTGGAAAACGGTTTGCGCTTATCCCGGGTGGGACAGGTGTTGGTGGAACGGTGCATTGCCGGGTGGAAGGAGATCGAGTATGAGGTCATGCGGGACGGCGCCGGAAATGTGATTACTGTTTGCAACATGGAAAATATTGACCCGGTGGGAGTACACACGGGAGACAGCATTGTGGTGGCGCCCTCTCAGACCCTTGGGGATAAGGAGTACCAGATGCTGCGGACCTCGGCCTTAAATATTATCACGGAGCTGGGGATTACCGGCGGCTGCAATGTTCAGTATGCCTTGAATCCGGACAGCTTTGAATACTGTGTCATAGAGGTAAATCCCCGGGTTAGTCGTTCCTCTGCCCTGGCCTCCAAAGCTACCGGCTATCCCATTGCCAAGGTGGCGGCTAAGATTGCCCTGGGATATACCTTAGACGAGATCAAAAATGCAGTGACAAAAAAGACCTGCGCCTGCTTTGAGCCCATGCTGGATTACTGTGTGGTAAAAATGCCCCGCCTGCCTTTTGATAAATTTATAAGCGCCAAGAGAACTCTGGGAACCCAGATGAAGGCCACCGGGGAGGTGATGAGCATTTGCACCAATTTCGAGGGAGCCCTGATGAAGGCCATACGGTCTCTGGAGCAGCATGTGGACTGCCTGTGCTCCTATGATTTTAGCGGCCTTGATGAGAGCGGTCTGAAAAAGCAGCTGGAAAAGGTGGACGATAGGAGAATCTGGGTGATAGCCGAGGCTTTGCGCCAGGGAATGTCCTATGACCAAATCCATGAAATTACCCGGATTGATCACTGGTTTATCGACAAGCTGGCAGTGTTGGTGGAGATGGAGAAGGCGCTGGAAGAGGGACCCTTGACGGAGGAGCTTTTGAGGGAGGCCAAGCGGCTGGAATTTCCGGACGCGGTGATCGCCCGCCTGTCAGGGGTAAACACAGAGAAGATAAAAGCCATGCGGCATCAGGCGGGAATCCGGGCTGCCTACAAGATGGTGGACACCTGTGCGGCGGAATTTGCAGCGGAGACACCCTATTATTATTCTTGCTTTGACGGGATGAGTGAAGTTTTGGGAAGTCTTGGCGTGAGTGTTTGTCCGGAGGAGGATGAAGCGCCGGGGAGAGGCTTTAGAGAAGCCGGCAGCAGAAGTGATAAGGAGTCGGGAAGAGACCAGGAGGAAGCCAGCGGCGGAAGAGATGAGGAACCGGGAAGAGACTGGGAGGAAGCCAGCCGCAGGGAAGGAAAGCCGGATGGGGGACTGAAAAAGAAGGTTCTGGTGCTGGGCTCCGGGCCGATTCGGATCGGCCAGGGAATCGAGTTTGATTTCTGTTCCGTCCACAGCACCTGGGCTTTTGCAAAAGAAGGCTATGAGACTATTATCATTAACAATAACCCGGAGACGGTCAGCACGGATTTCGACATTGCGGACAAGCTGTACTTTGAGCCGCTGACTCCTGAAGATGTGGAATCCATTGTGGATGTGGAGCGGCCGGACGGGGCGGTGGTTCAGTTTGGAGGACAGACAGCCATCAAGCTGACGGAGGCCCTGATGAAAATGGGCGTGCCCATTCTGGGAACCGCGGCCGAGGATGTGGACGCGGCCGAGGACCGGGAGCTGTTTGACCGGATTTTGGAGCAGTGTCAGATTCCCCGCCCGGCGGGCCACACGGTGTTTACCGCCGGGGAGGCCAAGGAGGCGGCCAACAGGCTGGGATATCCGGTGCTGGTGCGTCCTTCCTACGTGCTGGGCGGCCAGGGGATGCAGATTTGCATCAATGATCACGATATAGACGAATTTATCGGTATCATCAACCAGATTGCCCAGGATCACCCCATTCTGGTGGACAAATACATTGTGGGCAAGGAGATTGAGGTGGATGCGGTCTGTGACGGACAGGATATTCTCATCCCCGGTATTATGGAGCATATTGAGCGCGCGGGCGTCCACTCCGGAGACAGTATTTCCGTGTATCCGGCCCCCAGCATCACGCCTGCCATAGAGGCAAAGCTGGTGGATTACACGGAGAAGCTGGCCAGGGCCCTTCATGTAAAGGGCATGATCAATATCCAGTTTATTGTGTCCGGGGAGCAGGTATATATTATTGAGGTAAATCCCCGTTCCTCCCGGACCGTGCCCTATATCAGCAAGGTGACCGGCATCCCCATAGTGCCTTTGGCTACCCAGGTCATCTGCGGCCACAGCCTGCGGGAATTGGGTTATAATCCGGGTCTTCAGAAAAAATCGGAGTATATTGCCATCAAAATGCCGGTATTTTCCTTTGAGAAGATCCGCGGGGCGGACATCAGCTTAGGGCCGGAGATGAAATCAACCGGCGAGTGCCTGGGGATTGGAAAAACCTTTAACGAGGCGCTCTATAAGGCCTTTGAGGGGGCAGGCATAAAGCTGCCCAGACATAAAAACATGATTATTACGGTTCGGGAATCCGAGCATGAGGCAGTGGTGGACATTGCCCGCAGGTTTGAGAATGTGGGATACCGGATTTTTGCCACAAGAGGTACTGCCAGGGTGCTCAATGACCATGGGGTAAAGGCGTTTCCCGTGCGGAAGCTGGAGCAGGAGTCTCCCAATATTCTGGATCTGATCCTTGGCCATGAGATTGACCTGGTGATCGACATCCCCAGACAGGGGGCCGAGCGGAGTCATGACGGGTTTGTGATTCGCAGAAATGCCATTGAGACCGGGGTCCATGTGCTGACCAGTCTGGATACGGCCGGGGCCCTGGCTACCAGTTTAGAAAACCGGGCCAGAGAATTGACTTTGGTGGATGTTGCACGGTTGTCATGAGATGAGGTAACGGATCCGATATCTCTTTAACGGAAATGTGCCCCGCGGCTTTAACGGTTATAGGAAAGGAGCTGTCATATGCTGGAGGTAACCTCCCTTTATAAATCATATAAAAATCACAAGGTGCTTGAGAACATTTCCTTTACGGCCGGGCCGGGGGAATGTGTGGGAATCGTGGGAAGCAACGGATGCGGAAAAACTACCCTTTTATCGATTCTGGCGGGAGCCGCCCGGGCAGATAAGGGAAGCATCCGGTTTCACGGCAGAGAGGCAGTGGGACACCAGGGAGTGTTTAATGAGGAGGCTGCCTATGTGCCCCAGGAGAATCCTCTGATGGAGGAGCTGACCGTAAGGGACAATCTGTCTTTGTGGTACCGGGGCAGCAGAAAACGAATGGAGGAGGACCTGGAAACAGGGGCAGCCGCCATGTTGGGAATCGGGGATATGCTGAAAAAGCAGGTATCCACCTTGTCCGGCGGCATGAAGAAACGGCTCAGCATTGCCTGTGCCCTTTTCAATCACGCCTCGGTGCTGATTCTGGATGAGCCGGGGGCGGCCCTGGATCTGGAATGTAAGGCGGATATCCGCAACTATCTGGAAGGATACAAGAAACAGGGAGGAACGATTCTTCTCACCTCCCATGAGCTGCCGGAGCTTTCCCTGTGTACGGTGATGTATGTGCTGAAAAACGGGGGGATAAGGCAGATCCGGTCAGGGCTGGGGGAGAAGGAGCTGATTGAGGAATTTCTTACAACCCCTTAGCGGACGGGATTTGAACGGTTACAGTAATGGAAAACGTTTCTGTAATATGGAAGCCGTTTTGCAGGCAAGTATAGCGGCAAACAGGGAAATCTATAATGAGATAAGGAGGCAGTCGAAAATGCCTGGCGTGTTATGGGACTTTTTAAGGAAGAGCTTGAAGAAAAGATAAGCAAGGCAAAGAAAAACGATGAGAAAGAGGTAAAGGAAAAAGCCGAGAAAGAAGTAGAGGAAAAATTCCGAGAAGAGGCTCAGGAGTCTATGATGGGTTTCTGGTTAGAAAAAACAGATTACAAGAAAAAGATAGAAAAAGTATAAGGAATGTAGTATAATAATTTTTATGCTTTAATATGCATAGAAAGCTGACAGCAGAAGATTCTCTGTATTAAAGAATATTATAACAGAGCTTTCACAAATCAGAGGGAGGAAAATCTATGAAGTGCAGATATTGTGGACAGGAGATGCAGGATGCGGATTCGGCTTGTCCGTTTTGCGGGACGCCGGCAGGGGCTTCGTCACCGGTGGAGAGACGAGGGGAGGAGACCGGAGGCAATGAGCCGGGTGAGGAGGCCAAAACGTCCGAAGGAGAGCGTGACGCTGCGGGAAAAGAAGAGGCTGCTATTTCCGGGGCAGAGGAAGGCTGGCAGAGCGGAGTCTCTGTGACAAGTGAAGCGTCCGGGGAGAGCCTTGGAGGAAAGGCGGGTGCGCCGGAGGCAGAGACATCGGACAGTCAGTCAGCGGCTCAGCCTCAGGCTCCGAAGAAAAAATCCGGGGGAAAGCTTGCGGCAATCGCAGTGGCAGCGGCGGCTGTGGTGGGAATCGGAATATTTGGGGCCACGAAGCTGATGGAGAAGGATCCCAAGGAGGTGGTGATCACCGCTTTTGAGAATATTTACACGGAGGATCAGGTAAAGCCCATGGAGGAGCTGTTCGGCCTTTCCCAGTTCCAGGAGTATTCTTCCGGAGGCAGTCAGCAGGTGGAGATGGAGCTTGTTCTGGACGACTGCTCCGAGGAGGAGGCCAAAAAGCTGTCAGGCGGCGGAATCCGCACAGAGTTTAAATGCGACTGGGAGAAGGCAGTCGGATCCTTCAATATGGGGATTCTGTTCAACAACATGGATTTGGTGAATCTGGATTTCTACTATGGAGACGAGACTTTGATGGCGGCTATTCCGGAGCTGAGCAGCAGGGTCTTTACCCTTGATTTAAGTGAGGGGCTGGCGGAGCGTCTGAATAATTCGGAGCTTTTGGGGCCCACACTCCAGTATTCGGATGTGGATATAGAAGAGGTGGAGGATTTCTGCCGCGAATATGCAGACTGGATCAAGGGCAAGATGGCGGACGGCACGGCCTCGGATCCCTACGGCATTAAGGATGCCTGGAACCGCTATAAGGAGGGCAGCCAGGCCCAGGAGAATTTTAAGGCGGCGCTCACTGTGGAAAAGGCAGGAAAGGGAACCTTCCAGATGGACGGCAAGGAGGTGTCCTGCAAGGGATATGAGGTTTATGTCAGCAAGGATTCTATGATTGAGTTTCTTAGAACCTCCTCGGATTTCTTTTTACAGGACGAGGAGCTGAAGGAGAATTTCTTAGAGAATCTGAGAATGAGCCTTCGGATGGTGGAGCTGACCGGTGGCGCGGATGCCATGACGGCTTTTGGCAGCATGTCTCCGGAGGAGCTGGTGGAGAGCAACTATGAGGACTTAAAGGAGTCTGTGGACAAGGCCATTGACCAGCTGGATAAGGCCTTAAGCGATGTGAACATGCTGGTGCATGTGGACAAAAAGGGACGTCTCGCTTCTGTGGAAGGAACTACGGTGATTACCAACGAGGCGGGAGAGGCCCAGGACATTGCTTTTGATTTGAAGCTGCAGGGGGGAAGCTATCTGACGCAGAACGCTCTGGCGAGCATTGATGTGACCAAGGATGGGAAAACAGCAGCCATCGAGATGACAAAGCAGGGAACCTATGACGGAACGAAGCTTACCGGTGATCTGGCCTTTGACATCCACGCGGACGGGGAAATGGACGGCCATGTTATCATGGGAGGCACCTACAATAATGACGGCGGGGACTTTACTCTGCAGTTTGAGATGGGAGATGACGGGGGGAAGATGGTGGGACTTTCCACTACCGGAGTGATCAGTGAGCTGGAAAAGGGAACCACCATCCATATGGATTTTGACGAGATCCGTTTTGAGATGCCGGGAACCTCTCTGCTGGCGGATGACAATGAAGAATTTTTCATAACCCTTGGGGGCCAGTACGATATCCGGCCCCTGGCGGGTGAGGTGACGGAGCCGGAGGGCGAGAAGCTGGATGTGCTTGCGGCCACGGAGGCCGACTGGCAGAAGGTGATGATGGAGGCATATATGGGAGCCATGGATATTGCCAGTCAGGTAGGCTCAGTGATGGAGTAAGAGGAATATGTGGATGCGTCTGGTTTTTTTGAAGCTGGAATTAAAGAGAGCATACCAAAGGTTTCCACAGATGTTTGCGGGGGCAATCGCACTGCTGTTTTTGGCGGGGGCGATTGCCCTTCTGGCTGGACGGGCCCTGTACGGGGATGCGGCTGCCGGAAGAATCGCTGTGGGAGTGGTGCTGCCGAAGGAGGATGCACTGGCAAAGCAGATGATTTCCATGATCAGCTCTCTGGACAGTGTGAAAAGCATGTGTGATTTCCGGTATGTAGAACAGGAGGAAGGCATCAAAGAGCTGCAGGAGGGAACGCTGAGTGCGGTTATGGATATGCCGGATGGGCTGATTCAGGGAATCATGGACGGAACAAACCCATCAGTGCGGATTGTGATGCCGGGGGATGCCTGGCTGGAAAGCCGTATATTTCAGGAGCTGACAGAGGCAGGGGCAAGGATTCTGGGGGCTTCCCAGGCAGGGATCTATGCGGGAAATGAGCTGTACCTGGCCTCTGGCCGGGCAGAACAGATTCCTCAGCTGGAAAAGGATCTCAATCAGATTTTTCTGGCCTACAGTCTGCCCCGGGAGGATTATTTCCGCCATCAGCGGGTCAGCGCCACAGGGGATGTGGAGGTGCCGGTGTTTTATGGGATCAGTGCCTATGTGCTGTTTTTGCTGCTGATGGCCATTCCGGCTTCCGGATATCTCGTGCCTTGCCGGCCGATTATGAGACAAAAGCTGACTTTGGCCGGCGCAGGGGCCTTTATCCGTGTTCTGGGCCGGATCCTGGGACTGGGAAGCCTCTTTTTTACCATGTCTCTGGTTGTGGGGATCCTGGGGAAGGCGCTGGTGGCAGCGGCAACGGCCCTGAAAGAGGGCCCGGCCTGGATGACCGGTGTGGCGAGGGCTCTGGAAGGGGCAAGGCTTCTGGGAAGAGACAGCGGAGGCAGAGCAGCAATGGGAGTAATGTCCCAGGCTGAGGCGTGGCTGGTTCTGCTTTTGGTATGTCTGGCAGCTGCGGCATTTGTGGTGCTCATCTATCAGGCGGCAGGCACATTGCTGGGGGGCATTATGCTTCTGTTTCTGGCTGTCACGGCCCAGCATTTTCTGGCAGGGGGCTTTTTGCCGGAGGTGTTTCTGCCGGGAACTCTCAGAAGGCTGGTGCCGGTTATGCCATCAGCAATTCTCATGGGCGGTGTGCGGATGGCAGTGACCGGAGTGTGGTCCGGGAGCGCGGCTGTCCGGCTGCTGATGCTTTTGGCGGCAGGCTTTCTTCTGTCCGTGTGTCTGGAAAGCCGGAGGGAGGGGAGGAGCTTATGAGACGAGTGTGGATGTGGTTTTATCTGTCCTGCAAAAGATACATGCACAGGCCGTCCTTTCTGGTGATTTTGCTGCTTTTGCCTCTGGGAACCTTTTTTATCCGAAGCTCTGAAAAGCAGGAGCCTGCGGAGCTTCGGATTGCCGTATGTGCGGAGAGGGAGGAAGAGGGGGATTTGTCCCTTTGGCAGACCGGTAAAGACATAAGAGACAGAGAGGAAAACGGCCGGAGAGAGGAGCTTCCCGGAAAGCAGAGAAATACTTCCTTTGAGCAGCAGGTGGTGGAAGCTCTGACCGGAGAGAAGGAGCCGGCCGGTCTGTTTCGCTTTTATGAATGTGAGAATGAGCAACAGGTGAAGGATGAGGTGGCGTCCCGGCGGGCAGAATGTGGGTACGTGATCGGAGCGGGACTGAAAAAGCGGTTGGATGAGAGAGACTTTAAGAGGATCATCCGGGTGTATTCCGCCCCCTCCACCGTTGCGGCTAAGCTGTCTGCGGAGCCGGTTTTTGCGGCCATGATTGAGCTGTATGACCGGGAGCTGTTTTTGCAGTATGTGGAGGAGAAGCAGGCAGAAAGCACAGACAAAAACGCGGCCGGAGAGCTGTATGATAAATGGAAGGAAAACGGTAGCACCTTTCATTTTGTGTATGAGTTGGCAGATTCCCCCAATGCCGTGAAAAAGGAGAATGTGGAGGCATCCGTATTTCCGGTCCGGGGGATTGTGGCCATCTATGTGTTCATAGTCGGCTTGTACGGTGCGGCAATCAGCCTTGGCGATGAGAAAAAGGGGCTGTTTCTGGCGGTTCCCTTCGGCGTCCGGACCTGGTGCCGGATGGCGGCGTTGGCATCGCCGGTCTGTCTGGCCGCCGTGTCCGGGCTGGCCGCCTTGTGGACAGGGAAATGTATGGGAAAAGGAAGCTATGAGCTGGCCGTGCTTTTGGGGTATGTGCTGGCGGTTGTGCTATTTTCCTTTGTGGTCCGCCTGGTTTGCCGCCGGGAGGATCTGGTGTGCTGTCTGATTCCTTTTTTTCTGGTGGGAAGCCTGGTTTTTTGCCCGGTGTTTCTGGATATAGGAAAATATGTGCCGGAGTTTGGGAGTGTGGGACGGCTTTTTCTTCCAGGCTATTACATGGGAATGTTCCGGTAAGGCGGCTTACCAACAGTAACACAGGACGCCCCTCACAATATTTTAACGGGCCATAACTTGTATTTCTCATAGGTTAGAGTTATAATGTACACCGATTAGAACTAAGGCGGCCGGGAAGGACAGTGGGATGTCCCGTCTCAGCTGCCCCAATCTGTGAGAAAAGGGGGGAGATCCGGGTGTTTTTTCTGATGCTTTTTGTGTGGCTGATTTTAAACGGCAGGGTGACAGCGGAAATCTGTCTTTTTGGTGTCGGGATATCAGCCGCGCTTATTTTTTTTATGTGCCGTTTTATGGATTACAGCCTGAAAAAAGAGCTGCTTCTTTTTCGTCTGATCCCGTTTCTTATCGGTTATTTCTGGGTGCTCATAAAGGAGATTGTCAAGGCCAATGTGTGCGTGCTAAAGATTATTCTGTCTCCGGAGCTGCAGCCGGAGCCGGCGCTGGTATATTTTGACACAAAGCTGAAAAGCGGGGTGGCCAGGATGATGTTAGCCAATTCCATAACCCTGACCCCCGGAACCATCACCGTTTCAGTGGAAAAGCAGCGGTTCTGCGTACACTGTCTGGACAGGGAGCTGGCTGAGGGGATGGAGGAATCGGTGTTTGTAAAGCTGTTGGAAAGAATGGAGGCGATGAGGGAGGAATGGAAGCTGTAAGGGGAATGTACGGTGGTCTGATGCTGGCGGTAATGATGGTGTTTGCGGCGTTGATTATAGTCTGTATGATCCGTTCCGTGCGGGGACCGGGAATCGGGGACCGGATCATCGCGGTGAACATGATCGGAACCATGATTATAATGATTGTGGCTGTTCTGTCCGTGTACTTAGACGAGAACTATCTGGTGGATGTGTGTTTGATTTACGCCATGATCAGTTTTTTGGGCGTGGTGGTTTTATGTAAGGTGTACACGGGCGTGTATTTGCAGAAAAAGCAGATGAAGGCGGATCTGGATGCGGTTGAGGACAATTTAAGACACCAGGAGGAGGGACAGAGATGACAATGGAATGGATTCGTTTCGGGGTGGCTGCCTGCTTTCTTGTGACGGGATTGTTTTTCCAGGTTCTGGCCGTGTTTGGGGTGAACCGGTTTAAGCGTACCTTAAACCGGATGCATGCGGCTGCCATGGGGGATACCCTGGGGATTTTGTTTGTACTTTTGGGGCTCATTGTCATGCGGGGATTTTCCATGGATTCCCTGAAGCTTTTTTTGGTGGTGGCATTTTTCTGGATTGCGTCCCCCGTGTCAGGCCATATGATCAGCCGGCTGGAGGCCATGACTGATGAGAATATGGGAGAGCTGACCATTATTCACAGAGAGACGGACTCCGGGGAAGAGGAGGGGGAGGCAAAATGAGATTTTTTGAGATTATATTGCTGTTCTGCCTGGTGGTCTGCGCCGTGTCCGTAGGGTTTATGAAGGATCTTCTGACCTCCATTGTGATTTTTATGTCTTACAGTCTCATTATGTGTGTCATTTGGGTGCTTTTGCAGTCGCCGGATCTTGCCATTACGGAGGCGGCCGTGGGGGCAGGGGTGACCTCCATCCTGTTTTTTGTGACCTTAAAGAAAATCCGGGCAATCCGGAAGGAGGACGGCCATGAGCAGACAGAGAGATGATTATGAAAAAAGCTGGTGGAAGCGGTTTAAAGGATGGGTGGACGGGGAGTGGGATCCGTTAGCATCAGGGATGGAGATCCGAGTCCCCGGGAGTAAGCCTGAGGAAAGGGTGACGGCAGCCCCCAAATATCTGACAGAGGCAGGAACTCCGGAAGAAGGCAGTCCGGCAAAAGGAGCAGCCGTGGGCTCCGAAAGCCCTAAAGATCCTCATCCGTCCCTTTATGACGGCAGAGGCATCCGGTATTTTCGCAGGTTTTATCAGATTATGTCTGTGCTTCTGTGTCTGAGCATTATTTTTGTGCTTCTTTGGACCGTGTCCTATCTGCCGGTTTTTGGAAATGCAGGAAATCCGGACAACAATGAGGTATCTGCCCGGTACATTGAGCGGGGGCTTCAGGAGACCGGCGCGGTGAATATTGTGACAGGTATGATTTTGGATTACCGTGCCTTTGATACCTTTGGAGAGTCCTGTGTTCTTTTTATTGCATCCTGCTGTGTTCTGGTGCTGCTGCGGATCGATGTGGAAGTTAAGGACGGACAGTCTGAGAGCGGGCTAAAAAAGCGCTTGGCAGAGGCCAATGATCGGATATATGAGCCGAAAAACGATATTATTCTCCAGAAATGTGCTGGCGTTTTGGTGCCGCTTATTCTGGTGTTCGGAATATATATTGTGCTGAATGGCCATCTGTCCCCGGGGGGAGGCTTCTCCGGCGGCGCGGTTTTAGGCTCCGGCCTGATTCTCTATCTGAATGCCTTCGGTTTTGGGAAAACAGAGCGTTTCTTTACGGAGAAGGTTTACAGGAGAGTGACCTTAAGCGCCCTTACCTTTTATTGTCTGGCTAAGAGCTACTCCTTTTTTACAGGGGCCAATCACCTAGAGAGCGGGATTCCCTTAGGGACGCCGGGAGCGATCTTGAGCAGCGGTCTGATTCTTCCGCTCAATATCTGTGTGGGACTGGTGGTGGCATGCACCATGTATGCCTTTTATACCTTGTTTCGGAAAGGGGGAATGTAGTGTGGAAGCTCCCTTACTTGTAAATATGGAGGAGACCGTGTCCGTGATTCTTTTCGGGGTGGGCTTTACAATGCTGATGCTCCACCGGAATCTGATCAAGAAGATTATGGGAATGAACATTATGGATACGGCGGTTTATCTGTTTCTGGCGGTGAAGGGGTATATCAAGGGACGTATGGTACCCATTGTGACAGACGGAATTCAGGATGTGTCTGCCTACATTAACCCGGTGCCCAGCGGCCTGGTTCTGACCGGTATTGTTGTGTCGGTGAGCACCACGGCCCTGATGCTGGCTCTGACCATCCGCCTTTATGAGCGGTATGGCTCCCTGGATTTGGATGAAATCCTGATGCGAGCCAAGGAGGAGGAAAGGATATGAGCCTTGTGCAGAATTTTCCGTTTTTCTCCATTATTATTGCCATGTTTTCCGGGATTCTTTCTTCCGTGCTGGATGGGAAAAAAGCCAGAAACTTAAGTGTGGCGGCCATTCTTGTGACTACAGGCCTGTCTGTGGCAGTGCTCGGCTTTTGTCTGGATACAGGGGAAAGTTATACCTATATGATGGGACATTTTCCCGCGCCCTGGGGCAATGAGATCCGGGCCGGCGTGCTGGAAGGGCTGACCGCCGTGCTGTTCGGTCTGGTGATGTTTTTTTCTGTGATTGGGGGAATGAGCCATACGGCGGCGGATGTTAAGGAGAGCAAGCAGAATCTTTTTTACATTATGATTGATCTGATGCTAAGCTCTCTTCTGGCCCTTATCTACACCAATGATTTGTTTACAGCCTATGTGTTTGTGGAAATCAACACCATTGCCGGCTGCGGTCTGATTATGATCCGTCAGGTGGGGCGCAGCCTTTCCTCGGCGATCCGGTACATGATCATGAGCCAGCTGGGTTCCGGGCTCTTTCTCATCGGCTTAAGCCTTTTGTATGATGTCACAGGGCATCTGCTTATGAGTCCGGCGGGGGAGGCTGTAAGAGCCATCGAGGCGGCCGGAAGTTATGAGGTGCCCATGCTGGTGATTATGGCGGTGATCAGTGTGGGACTGGCCATCAAAAGTGGTCTGTATCCCTTTCACTACTGGATTCCGGATACCTATGGATATGCCACACCCACTGCCAGCGCGATCTTGTCGGGATTGGTGTCGAAAGGGTATATTTTTCTTTTGATCAAGATTTTTTACCGGGTTCTTGGAAGGGAGAACGTGATTGCCAGTCAGATGGTTAATGTGCTGTTTGTCTTTGGGCTGGCAGGAATGATGATGGGCTCGGTCCATGCAATCTTGGAAAAGGATACAAGGCGGATGATCGCCTATTCGTCAGTGGCCCAGATCGGCTACATCTACATGGGAATCGGTCTGGGAACCCAGGCCGGGATGGTGGCGGCGGTGTTTCATATGTTTACTCACTCGGCCACCAAGGCGCTTTTGTTTATCAGCGCGGTGGGACTTTATGAGGTGTCCGGGGACAAGAAGGACTTTAGAAGTCTGCAGGGAGCCGGGTATAGGAATCCCCTTGCCGGCATTGGGTTTGCGGTAGGCTCTCTCTCCATGGTGGGATTTCCTATGCTGGCCGGATTTATCTCCAAGCTTTTGTTTGCCACCTCGGCTCTCCAAAGCCCTCACAAAATGCTGCCTACGGTGATTGCCCTGGCTGTCAGCACTATTTTAAACGCGGTATATTTTCTGAGGCTGATGATCACTCTGTACAGCATACCGGAGAGCGGGGAGAAGAAGCATGATGCCGGAAGTACGAACGAACCACATCCGTATAGCGGAGCGGAGAAGGAAGAGGCGGCCGGGCAGCCGGGGGCGCCGGTGAAGAGCTGCCGGAGATTTAAGCTGGCAGTGGCAAGCTTTATTTTGCTGAATCTTGTGCTGGGGCTGTATTCCCAGCCCATTGTGGCGGCCATCGGGAACGGGCTGGCCATGTTTGATTAGAAAAGCAGGCGAAGGAGAAATAAATCATGCATGAATTAGGGGAACAGGCCGGCCTTCTTCTTCCGGTGGTTGTGCCGGTGGCAGCCGGGCTGGCAGTTTTGATGGCAAAGGGGCTGGACCATAACCGGAGAGGGCTTTTGTCTGTGGTTCTGGGAACGCTTCTTTTTGAGGTTGGGCTGGTGGCATGGGCACTGGCAGCGGGGGGAAGGATGGTGCTGTGGAGGATTACAGACAGCATTACACTCACTCTGTCCGTGGACATGGTAAGCCGGCTGTTTGCTGCCCTTACATCCGGTGTATGGCTGCTGGTGGGAATTTATTCCGTGGCCTATATGGCCCATGAACATAAGGAAAGGCGGTTTTTCGGGTTTTATCTGATTGTGTTGGGAGTGCTGATCGGTCTTGATTTTTCGGGAAATTTGATTACCATGTATGTGTTTTATGAGCTGATGACCTTGACCTCCCTTCCTCTGGTGCTTCATGAGGGCACAAAGGAAGCGGTGATGGCGGGGCTTAAGTATCTGTTTTACTCGGTGGCCGGGGCTTTTCTGGCGCTGTTTGGTATTTTTGTTCTGATGCAGATCTGCGGAAACGTGGACTTTACACCGGGAGGCGTCATTGCCCGGATGGAAGACGGTGCAATGCTGTGTATATTACAAAGTTCAATTCCCGGTCATCCTGTGAGAGAGGGCCTTTTTCTGGCGGCGCTGTTTTGCATGCTGACAGGCTTTGGAGCCAAGGCGGGGATGTTTCCCCTTCACGGGTGGCTGCCCACGGCCCATCCTGTAGCTCCTGCCCCGGCCAGCGCGGTTCTTTCTGGTGTAATCACCAAATCCGGCGTGCTGGCGATTTTGCGGGTGATTTATTTTGTGGCAGGACCAAAGACCCTTGAGGGAACCTGGGTGCAGAATGTGTGGATTTTTCTGACTTTGATTACCGTGTTTATGGGATCCATGCTGGCATACCGGGAGCCGGTGTTAAAAAAACGCCTGGCTTACTCCACGGTCAGCCAGGTGTCCTATGTGCTTTTCGGACTGAGTGTGCTTGAGCCCCAGGCATTTGCGGGAGCCTTGTCCCATGTGGTATTCCATTCCCTGATCAAAAATGCTCTGTTTCTCAGCGCCGGGGCTATTATTGCAGTGACCGGCAGGACTCAGGTGAAGGAGATGAGAGGACTGGGAAGCACCATGCCGGTGCTTCTTGGCTGCTATACAGTGGTATCCTTGGCTCTTGTAGGCATCCCGCCGGCCAGCGGCTTTGTCAGCAAATGGTATCTGGCCACAGGGGCCCTGGCCTCGGAAACAGGGATATGGACATGGCTGGGGCCGGTTGTTCTTCTGGTAAGCGCTCTTTTGACAGCCGGATATCTGCTGCCGCTGACCATTCAGGGGTTCTTTCCAGGTAAGGATTCGGCAAAGGGGAGCAGAGAAGAAAATCCGTCAGCCAAAAAGGGCGAGGCGGAGGGGGCCGGAGGCTGGATGCTGGGACCCATAGGGATTCTGACTGCCGGGGCACTGCTTTTCGGCTGTTTTCCGGGCGGCCTGATGGCGCTTCTGCACACCATTGGAGCCGGAGTGTTCTGACGGAGGGAAGATTATGAGTGAATTGTTTCTGGCAGTGCCGGTGCTGCTTCCCATCTTTGGCGGGGGAGCCATCCTTGCGTTGCATCTGCGGTCAGAGGATAAGGGGAACGAACGGCTTATGGAGATTTTGGTGGAGGGGCTGGTCCTTGCCAACAGTCTGGCGATCCTCTGGCTTTTGAAAAACCGGATGGGAGCGAATCTTGTGCTGTTTCGTCTGTTCGGGAATCTGACTGTGCGGTTTAAGCTGGACTTAATGGGAGGCGTGTTTGCAGGGCTGATCGCCTTTCTCTGGCCGCTTGCCACCTTGTATTCCTTTGAATATATGGGCCACGAAAAGCGCAAGAGAACCTTTTTTGCCTACTATGTGATGACCTATGGAGTCACATCCGGGATCGCTCTTTCCGGGAATCTGGTGACTATGTATCTGTGTTATGAGATGCTGACCCTGGTGACCTTTCCCCTGGTGCTTTTCCCCATGACAAAGGAGGCTAAAAGGGCCAGCCGGCGGTATCTGTATTACTCCATCGGCGGGGCGGCCTTTGCTTTCATCGGCCTTGTGTTTGTGCTGAGCTTTTCGGCTACGGGGAACACGGAGTTTGTGCCGGGGGGAGTGCTTAATCTGCAGGCGGCGGCAGAACAGAGAAGCCTGCTTCTTTTGGTATATGTGCTGGCATTTTTCGGATTCGGGGTGAAGGCTGCCTTATTTCCTGTTCATGTGTGGCTTCCCCGGGCTACGGTGGCCCCCACGCCGGTGACGGCTCTGCTTCACGCGGTGGCGGTGGTAAAGTCGGGGGCCTTTGCCATATTGCGGTTTACCTATTTCAGCTACGGAACAGCCTTTTTGAGGGGAAGTCAGGCTCAGTGGGCGGTGATGGCAGCGGTTTTGGTGACCATCGTCTACGGCTCTACCATGGCAGTGAGGGAGATTCACTGGAAACGGCGGCTTGCCTACTCTACCATCAGCAATCTGTCCTACATTCTTTTCGGGGCCACACTGATGAGCCCTCTGGGGCTGGCGGCGGCCTTATGCCACCTGGTGATTCATGCCTTTATGAAGATATGCTCCTTTTTCTGTGCCGGCGCGGTTATGCACCAGACCGGGAAAAACCAGGTTTATGAGCTTAACGGACTGGGGAGGCGGATGCCGGTCACCTTTGGGTGCCTGACCGTGGCCAGTCTGTCTTTGATGGGAATTCCTTTGTTTGGCGGGTTTATCAGCAAGTGGAATCTGGCCTGGGCGGCCTTTGACTGTGCTGAGGGATATGGCTTTGGGCCGGGAAGCTGGCTGCCGGTTGCGGGGGTGGCTGTGATTCTCTATTCGGCCCTGATGACCGGGGTTTACATGCTGACCGTGCTGGTGCGGGCCTATTTTCCGGCGGCGGCCGGCGGGGAAAGCGCGGCGGCGGATGAGGGCCGGACAGAGACCTGGGACCCGGGATGGAGGATGCTGGTTCCCCTTTTGATTTTCGGGGCAATGATCCTTCTTCTGGGACTCCGTCCGGTCTGGCTTATGTCATTGCTTACAAAAATTGGAGGTGAGGCGGGATGAGGTCTGCGGCAAACCTGACGATACCGGGAATCTGCGGCATGGGGATGTGCTTTCAGATCGATGGCTTCCGTCTGGTATATCTGGGAATTGCTGTGCTGATGTGGGTGGTCAGCGGCGTGTTTTCCCTGGAATATATGGCTCACTATGAGAAGAGGAACCGGTATTACTGCTTCTTTCTGGCAACCTTTTTTGCCACGGTCGGCGTTTTTTTGTCAGCAGATTTTTATACCACCTTTATCTTTTTTGAGATTATGTCTTTTACCTCCTACGTGTGGGTGGCCTTTGACGAGAGGAGGGAGAGCCTGCGGGCGGCGGAAACCTACCTGGCAGTGGCAGTGATCGGCGGCATGGTAATGCTGATGGGGCTGTTTCTTCTCTATGATCTGGCGGGGACTCTCCGTTTTGATGAGCTTAAAGGGGCGGTTTCTGGCATTTCGGGGGCCTCTCGCATGCGTCTGTATGGGGCTTGCGGGCTTCTGCTCTTTGGCTTCGGGGCCAAGGCAGGCTGCTTCCCTCTCCATATCTGGCTGCCGAAGGCCCATCCGGTGGCCCCGGCCCCGGCCAGCGCCCTGCTGTCGGGAATCCTTACCAAGGCAGGGGTGTTCGGAATTATTGTGGTTTCCTGCGGGCTTTTAAGGGGCGATTTAGCCTGGGGGACTGTGATTGCCTGTCTGGGGCTTTTAACCATGGTTCTGGGGGCGGTTTTGGCATTGTTTTCCGTCAATTTAAAGAGAACTTTGGCCTGCTCCTCCGTGTCTCAGATCGGCTTTATCCTGACAGGAATCGGCATGAGCGGCCTTTTGGAGGCAGCAGGGGAGAAAAGCGGCCTGGCAGTCAGAGGAGCCTTTCTCCATATGGTAAATCACTCCCTGTTTAAGCTGGTATTGTTTCTCTGCGCGGCGGCGGTGTTTATGAATCTTCATCAGCTGAACTTAAATGACATCCGTGGCTTTGGCAGGAAAAAGCCTCTTCTGATGTTCTGCTTTTTGATGGGGGCATTAGGGATTGGCGGCGTGCCTTTATGGAGCGGGTATGTGAGCAAAACCCTTCTCCATGAGAGCATTGTAGAGTACACGACCCGGGTGGCATCCTTTCAGGCCCTCGGCGGTTCGGCATTGCCGGAAAGCCTGAGCAGAGCGCCGAAAGCCCTCCTGTGGATGGCACGGATTACCGGCACAGCAGGATTTTGGCGCGGGGCCGAGTGGGTGTTTTTAGTGAGCGGAGGGATGACCGTGGCTTATATGCTCAAGCTGTTTGTGGCCCTGTTTGTGGATCGCCATCCCCTTCGGCAGGAGGAGTTTGACCGGATGTCTTCCTCTTACATGAGACCGGCCAGCAAAGGAGTGCTTCTGGGGGCAGCGGTGCTTCTGCCCCTTCTTGGAATGACTGCTCATCAGACCATGGATCAGCTGGCGGACTTAGGCCAGGGATTCTTCGGGCAGACAGAGAAGGCTCATGCCATAGCCTACTTTTCACCGGAAAATCTTAAGGGAGGTCTCATATCAATCGGAATCGGAGCGCTGCTGTATGTGCTGGTGGTGTGCAGATGGATGATGGGAGAGACAGAAAATGAGGAGAGAAAGTCAGACGGCAGGAGTGATCATAACCGGTGCTACCTGGAACGGTGGCCCTCCTGGCTGGATCTGGAGGAGTTGGTGTACCGTCCGGTCATTCAGGTGGCGTTGCCGGCCGTGGGAGGCGCGGTATGCAGCTTTGTGGACCGATATGTGATAACAGCGCCTCTGACCGCATTCCTGGCCGTATCGGCGGTGGTCTGCCGCGTCATGGACCAGATGGCGGACATTCTGATCCGCACGGCCAGAAGGACCACCCACAGCCAACTTCCGGCCGCCTTTTTGGCCGGTTCGCCCCATGACGGGGAGGGCTTAAGAGACAGCTCAGCCGGCGGCAAAGGAGCAGGCCATAAAGGGCGCGGGAGTGCCGTGATGAAAAGGCAGGAGGAGATTATTCTGGCTCTTGTCAGAATGAAGGAACGGATCCAACGCAACGGAAGGCTGGTGGAGGAGAGCTTTTCCTTCGGCCTGATGCTGTTTGCCATTGGACTCTGCCTGACATTAGGGTATCTTCTTATGGTTTTTATCAGCCAGTGAGATAATTTGTCATTTCCTTTTCCTTGACGGAGCCCTTCCAAGGCTCTATAATGGAGAAGATCTGGAAAAGCAGAAAGAATATGGAATTAAAAGAAAGATCAGAAGGAAGAAGAATTATGAAAAAGAAAGAAAAATACGGAGCGGGCAGGCTTTTTTTGGCTTTGATGATGACAGGGGCCCTGTCTCTTACAGCTTACGGTGAGGAGAACACCTTTGTTCAGGGAACCACGGTCAACGGATTGGGAATCAGCAAAATGACCGTGGAGGAGGCAGAGGCCCACATACAAAATTTTTATTCCAATGAATACCAGTTGACAATCCGGGAGAGGAACGGAGTGACAGAGACCATCCAAGGAAAGGATATCGGATTTTCCGTAGGTCTCCCCGGCGGGGCCTTGGCGGACATCCTTGAGAAGGAAAATGCTGCCGGAAGAGTATTCGGTCCGGATGCAGGCAACAGCTACCGGATTCAGCTGGAGAATACATACAGTCCGGAGGCGTTGGAGAGCAGTATTAACAGTCTGCGCTGCATTGCCGGAAGCAATATCATTACCACCGCGGATGCCCATGTGAGCCAATATGAGGAGGGAAAGCCCTTCACCATTGTTCCGGAGGTGCGGGGGAACAATGTTTATCCGGACAAGGTGGTTCAGGCCGTCCGGGAGGCGGTGGCCACGGGAGCCACGGAGGTGGACCTGGAGGAAAAGGGCTGCTACTATCCGATCCAGGTGACGGCAGACAATGAGCAGCTGAAAAATCTCTGTGATACCATGAACCGGTGCAGGGAGATGGAGATCACCTATGTGTTTGGGGAGGATATGGAAAGTTTATCCGCCGCTTCCATCTGTTCCTGGATCACGGGCACAATGGACGGGGAGATACAGATAGACAGAGAAAAGGCGGCGGCCTATGTGGCTGAGCTGGCGGACAAGTATGACACATCTGGAAGGGAGCGGGCTTTCCACACGGCGGACGGCAGAGACATTCAGATCAACGGCGCATACGGCTGGAAGCTGGACCAGGCGGCGGAGACGGAGGCCCTGATTGCCATGATCCGCACAGGACAGTCTCAGTCCAGAGAGCCCCAGTATGCTCAGAGAGCAGCCCTGCGGGGAGAGCAGGAGTGGGGTCAGACCTATGTGGAGATTGATTTGACCAATCAGCATGTGTATATGGTGCAGGACGGTACGGTTGTGTGGGATGCGCCCTGTGTGACAGGTAATGAGTCCAAGGGCCATCACACGCCTCCCGGTATTTTTACCCTGACCTACAAGCAGCGGGACCGGGTGCTGCGGGGAGCTAAGCGGGCGGACGGAAGCTACGAGTATGAATCGCCGGTGTCCTACTGGATGCCCTTTAACGGCGGCATCGGGCTTCACGATGCCAACTGGAGAGGAAGCTTTGGCGGAACCATTTTTAAGACCAACGGAAGCCATGGATGTGTGAATCTTCCTCCTGAAAAGACGAGGGCATTGTATGATTTGGTGTATCAGGGCATTCCGGTGATTTGCTACCATTAAGGGAGGTTGCTATGAAGCTGGTGACATATCAGGTTGGACAGAAAACGGGAGTGGGAGTGATCAGCAGGGACGGAGAGTGGGTGTTTCCCATCCGTTCCATCGGGCCGGAGTATGGGACAATGCTGGAGGCAATAAAGCAGATGAGTGAGTCGGAGAAGCAGCTTTTGGAGCATGCTTCCGGACAGGAGCCCTATTCCTGTAAGGGCGCGGCCCGTCTTAAGGAGGTTCGTCTGCTGGCGCCTGTTCCCGTGCCGGAGCAGGACATTATCTGCCTGGGCATCAATTATATGGACCATGCAGAAGAGTCTGCCCGGTTCAGAAAAAGAGATTTTGACGGAAAACGTCCCTATGCGGTATATTTTTCCAAGAGAGTCAACCGGGCCGTTGCGGACCGGGAGGCAATCCCCGCCCATGAGGGGCTGGTGGACAGTCTGGACTATGAGGCGGAGCTTGCCTTTATTTTGGGAAAAGACGCCAGGAACGTGGCGCCTGAGCATGTAAGAGAATACATATTCGGCTATACCATTCTCAATGATGTCAGTGCCAGAAATGTTCAGAACCGGCACAATCAGTGGTATTTTGGGAAAAGCTTAGAAGGCTTTGCTCCCATGGGCCCCTGTGTGCTGACCGCGGACTCGGTGGCATATCCGCCGTGCCTGTACATCCGCTCCTACGTAAACGGGGAGCTTCGTCAAAGCAGCAATACGGACAAGCTGATTTTCGGCATTGATCACATTGTCAGTGAACTGTCTGCGGGAATGACTTTGAAGGCAGGAACCATCATTTCCACGGGGACTCCCTCCGGCGTGGGAATGGGCTTTGACCCGCCGAGATTTTTGAAGGCGGGAGATGAGGTGGTCTGCGAGGTGGAGGGAATCGGAAGAATTGTCAATGTGGTGGAGCGGTAGAGTGAGAGCGGTCTGCCCAGATATAGACAGGGGAATGAATCTGAAAGGATTCATTCCCCTGTCTTCGGTTATACGGTTTTTGAGTAATCAATAGTTAGCAGCTAAGGCGGAGTACTGTAATGACTTGACACATGACAAGTGAATATTTATACTGTAGTTGTAGTAAATGTTATATCGGAGGCGCGGTATCTGGCCTGGCTGAGGGACACAGGAAAGAAAGGTCCTGGAATCTGGTACAATCGGGAATCATCAGATTCAGAGCAGTAGGATTTTAATTTCCGGCAAAGGGCAACAAAAGGACAATCAAAAAGGGAACAAACCATTTTCGGTTCATTCCCTTAATCTCAAAAATCCTCTAAAACCCGGCGTTCTGATTAGCCAAAGTATCTCTTCAGCAGACCCTCGAAAGCCTTGCCGTGTCTGGCCTCGTCCCGTGCCATCTCGTGAACCGTGTCATGAATGGCATCCAGGTTGGCAGCTTTGGCTCTCTTTGCTAAGTCAAACTTGCCGGCAGTAGCGCCGTTCTCAGCCTCTACGCGCAGCTCCAGATTCTTCTTGGTGCTGTCGGTGACAACCTCGCCCAAAAGCTCTGCAAACTTGGCAGCATGCTCAGCCTCCTCGTAGGCAGCCTTCTCCCAGTACAGACCGATCTCCGGATAGCCCTCTCTGTGGGCAACTCTTGCCATGGCCAGGTACATGCCGACCTCGGTGCACTCGCCGTTAAAGTTGGCTCTTAAGTCAGCCATAATATCTTCACTTACGCCCTGAGCAACTCCTACCACATGCTCAGCAGCCCAGCTTCTTTCGCCGCCCTGCTCTACAAACTTGGAAGCGGGAGCTTTACACTGGGGGCAGGACTCCGGAGCAGAAGGACCCTCATGAACATAACCGCATACAGAACAAACCCATTTCTTCATAAACACAATCTCCTTTTCTTTTATAAAAATTATTTGTCTTACATTAATCGGTAACCGGTGCTGCTTGAAAACAGTAATGATTACTGATATTAATTTAGCATATCCAAAGATAAATGTCAATCAGTTTTTGAGAAAATTTTTCACTTGTTAATCACCATTTATTAGGAATTGTCATAAAATATTTCCTTATGACGGTTCCTGGGCCGGTTTTTTGGAGCATGGAGCGCAGAAACCGTAAAAATATATGGTATGGCTGTCCACGGATCCTCCCAGGGCAATCTCAGCCTGACGCTGCAGCTCCTCAAGAGGCATCAGGGGAAGATCGATTACGGCGCCGCAATGTCGACATATGAAATGATAGTGGGGGGTGGTATTCCAGTCAAAGTGATCCTTTCCATCTCCACACGCCAGCTTTTGAATCTCTCCTAAATCGGATAAGAGATTCAGATTCCGGTAGACGGTTCCTAAGCTGATGTTGGGAAAGGCTTCCCGAAGCTCGGTGTAAATAATATCTGCCGTGGGATGGTCTGTACGCCCGGCAAGACATTCCTTTATGGATTCCCGCTGCCGGCTGTATTTCAAAATTTTCATAACCAGCTCCCTTTCCATAATTTAGATAAAATAATAATAATCATTACTATTTTACAAAAAAATCAAATTTCTGTCAAGATTATATGGAAAGGAAAATTTCTCCATTCATGGGATAACTGTTACGATATAAGCAAACAGTGATATTCCCCTAGCTACAGCACTTCCTTCGCCACCCGTATAAACTCCCGGGCTGCCTGAGACATATAATGGCCTTTGTAAAAACCAATCCCCAGTGTCCCGTGGGCCTTGGGATAGTCCAGGGAGTAGAAATTCATGGAGGTGTTCTGATTGACCTTGTCCTTGAAATCCTTGTGACTGGAAATAAACATTTTGGGATAAAAGGTGATCCCCATCCCACGGATGGCCAGAGCCAGAACGGTCTCAATATTTTCGGTTTCCAGCACAATCCGGGGGGTGATCTGGGCATCCTCAAGCATTTCGTCAGCCAGAGTCCGCACCCGGTTTCCCTCATTGATCAGAAGGAAGGGACAGCGGCTTAGAAGGGACAGATCCGTGTGTTCGTTCAGCCGTGCCTTGATCTCCTCCAGATGGCCCGGAAAGGACCGCTCCAGCACGGCGTCCGAGACGGCAAGCAGAATCTCCTCCTCGCATATGGGGACGGTTCCCACATTTTCCACCTTGAAGGGAAGCATGCCGATGATTAAGTCCACATCACCGTGAAGGAGCCCGTTGTCCAGCATGGTGGAATTGCCCTCCATAAGGTGCAGCTCAATGTTGGGAAACTGTTCCCGATAGGTAGGCAGGATCTCCGGAAGAATCACCCGTCCCCGGGTGTGGGACAAGCCAATGGTCAGCCTTCCCACGGAAAAGTCTTTGATGTCAGCTAACTCCCGATAGGTCTCATCCTTCAGGGCCAGAAGCTGACGGGCCCGCTTTTTTAAGGCCTGTCCGGCATAGGTCAGAGTCAGAGGGCTGGTCCGGTTAAATAAAACCACCCCGAACTCCTTTTCCATATTGGAAATATGGTTGCTTAAGGATTGCTGGGAGATAAAGAGCTGCTTGGCAGCCTTGGTAAAATTAAGCTCCTCTGCCGCCACCAGAAAGTATTCCAGATTGAGAAAATTAATCATGGTCAGGGCCTCCTGAGGCAAGCAGTTTTTTTAGGGAAGGAATAAATGCAGCGGCCTTTGAAAGGGAATTATTGACAATTAGCTCTTCGGGAAATCCGATCTCCTCAAGAAGGCTGTGTACGCGGGAATGGTTCCCCACATCCACCTCGCAGTGGGCATCGCTGTCTAGGATCACCGGCACCTGATAGTGCCTGCAGTATTCCAGCATGGAGATAGCGTTTTTTCGGGAATCTTTCCGGTTGCAGGCCGGATGGAGGGAGCTGTTGTTAATCTCCAAAAGAACATGATGCTCCTTGGCGCCGCATACTATGGTTTCGTAGTCCACAGGAAAACGGCCGTCATCGGGATGTCCGATGATGTGAACAATGGGATTTTTCATGGCGCCTAAATAGGCGGCAGTGTTTTGAGAGACGGTGCCGCAGGTGTAGCAGGGCTCATGAATGCTGGCGATTCCCAGATCCAGTCCCTTCTGGTAGCGGGGCTCTAAATCCAGCCCGCCTTTGTAGTCCACAATATTTAGTTCACAGCCCATCAAAAGCCGGACACCGTAGAGCTCTCTGGGAATTACTTTAAAATTGAGAAAATAAAAGGGATGGCAGGCGCCGGGAATTTTCGGGGCGTGATCCGTGACCCCCAAAAGCTTTAAACCCTTGTGGGAAGCGGCTTTGACCATCTCATATAATGTGTTGTAGGCATGCCCGCTGGCAATGGTGTGGGTATGCAGATCCAAGATGTCATTCATGATGATTGTTCCTTATACTCCTTTAAAAATATGCATGAAACCAAACCGTAACGAGTATAGCATATTTTTCCTCAGAAAACTATAGAAAAATACGCGAAAATGTGGTAAAGTCTTTCGTAGAGCCGGAACGGTAGTCCGGTAATGAGACACAAGTGAAGGAGTGTTAGACAATGAACGAAGAAGTAATGAACACAGAGGTAAACACTGCAGAGGCAAATGCCCCTGAGACAACCCAGGAGGCAAAGGCAGAGCCGGTGAAGGCGGAGGAGCCCGCCCAGTCCATGGCAGACCTGGCTAATGAGCTGGAGGCCTCCTATAAGGAATTTGACCAGCGCCATAATGATTATCAGGAGCAGGAGGGACCGGATGCCCAGAAGTGGGCGGATCTTCTGGAGAAGATGCAGGATAAGACCGTTATAAAGGTAAAGATCAAAGAGGCGGTTAAGGCAGGTGTGGTGGCATATATTGACGATATCCAGGGATTTATCCCCGCGTCTCACATTTCCACCAAATATGTGGAAAAGCTGGAGGACTGGGTAGGCAAGTATTTGGAGGTAGTACCGATTACCGTGGAGCCTGAGCGCAAGAAGCTGGTTCTCTCCGGCCGTGTTGTGATGAAGGAGAGAGAGGCAGCTGAGAAGGCGGCCAAAATGGCAGCCGTGAAGGTCGGCGCCGTCTTGGAGGGCACGGTGGATTCCATCAAGGATTACGGTGCTTTTGTGGATTTGGAAGCAGGAGTCACCGGACTTTTGCATGTGTCCCAGATCAGCACCCAGCGGATCAAGCATCCTGGCGTTGTTTTAAAGGAAGGCCAGAAGGTGACCGTGAAGGTGATCGGTGTGGGCGATGGCCGCGTTAGCCTCAGCATGAAGGCATTAGAGCAGGGAGAGGAGACTCCCAAGGAGGAGGTATTCAACTACAAGGAGTCCGGAGCCGCCACCACAGGACTCGCCTCCTTGTTAAAGGATATTAAGCTTTAAAATGAAAGAAAAAATGGAGCCTCTCAAAGCTTCTTCAAACTACAGCCAGATCGACCAGTGGAAATCCATCATGTTTCTGTATGATTCCGCACTGAAGGAGATCAACACCAAGATCGAGATTCTGAACAGCGAGTTTGTTCATATTTACGGGCACACACCCATTGAGCACATCAAGTCCCGCTTAAAGACGCCGGACAGTATTGTCAGAAAGCTAAAGCGGGACGGGCATGATGTCACCATACAGAATATGGTGGAGAAGCTCAATGATATTGCGGGGATTCGGATCATCTGCTCCTACACTCAGGACATTTATCAGATAGCGGATATGATTGCCCGTCAGAACGATGTGACGATTGTCCAGGTGAAGGACTATATCCGAAATCCCAAGCCCAATGGATACAAAAGCTATCATATGGTAGTGACGATACCGATCTATCTAAGTCAGGGACCGGCAGAGACCAAGGTGGAGATTCAGATCCGAACGGTGGCAATGGATTTTTGGGCCAGTCTGGAGCATAAGATTTATTATAAGTTTGAGGGAAAGGCTCCGGAGAATCTGCAGGCGGAGTTAAAGGCGTGCGCGGCTGTGGTGGATATGCTGGATGATAAAATGTTCTCGCTGAACCAGATGATCCTGTCACTGGGAGAGGAGCAGGAAGAGTGAATATACCATGAGGGCATTGACAAAAGATACATGGCGGATGATTCGGCAGAATCTGGGAAATGTTCTTTTGTTTGAGCTTTTCTACCGGGGAATTGTGTTTCCGGTATACTTACGGCTGGCAAACCGGATGCTGAGATGGACGCTGACTATGGCTGGATACAGCTATCTGACAGCGTCCAACTTAAGGGATTTTCTGGGAAGGCCGTGGACTATAGGGGCAGTTGTTGTGGCAGGTCTGGCGGGACTTCTTTTGATGCTTCTGGAGGCCGCTGCATTGATCACCGCGTTTCAGGGGTCGGCCTGTCAACAAAAGCTGACCCCTTTCCATATTTTCTGGGGAGGGCTTCACAAGACGGCAGAGGAGCTTGTCAGAGGAAAGGGAAGGCTGGCAGTTCTTTTGTTTCCCCATTATCTCTGGGTGAATCTTCTGCTTCTTGCCTGCTGCCTTTCCCATATCCGCCCTGTGAATTTTGTGATTCAGGAAATGTTTGATATGGTCTGGGTGCCTCCGGCAGTGGCCCTGTTTCTGGCTGTCTGCGCCCTGATTTCCCTTCCTGCAGTCTTTGTGGGTTTTGGATGCATGGCGGAAGGGGAGCCTTTTTCTGTTGCGCAAAAAAACAGCAAAAGGATTCTTAAGGGGAATCACTGGCGGGTGATTTTTCTTTTGGTGGCGTGTAATCTGGCTGTTGCTGTAGTCGCCGTGGCGGTATATCTTCTGGCGGTGTTTGCGGCAGCTGTTTTTGTGGCGCTGTTTGCGGAGCGGAATCTGTCAATGGCGGTTCTTTTGTCAGTGGCCGAGAGAATTGAACAGATTGTACTGTTTGCGGGAGGAATTTTTCTGGTGGTGGCGGATTTTGCCGCTCTGGCTTCAATGTATTACGGCCATGGAATCAGGAAATATTCACGGGAGAACAAAGAGGTCATATACCCGTCCAAGGGCTCGGCTGCCCAGGGCAGAACACTAGGGATTGGCATGCTTCTTATGGCGGCCGGTCTTTTGTATATTCTGGATATGGTTCACCATGGATTTATTTTATCCGAGGGGCTTCTGGATGAGATACAGATCACAGCTCATAGGGGAAGCTCAAGGTCAGCACCGGAGAATACCATGGCAGCTATCCAGGCAGCTATGGAGGAGATGGCGGACTGTGTGGAGTTGGATGTGCAGCTAACCATGGACGATGTGATTGTGCTGGGACATGATGCCACTTTAAAGCGGGTGGCAGGGGTGAACAGGACCATCGCCTCCCTTACATGGGCGGAGCTTGAAGGGCTGGAGGTGGGCAGCTGGTTTTCGCCGGAATTTGCCGGGGAGAGAATCCCGCGGCTTGAGGATGTGCTGGAGCTTTGCCGGGGAAAGGTCAGTCTGAACATTGAGATCAAAAATTTAGGGAAGGAGAGTCCGCTGCCGGAGATGGTTGCCCGGATGATTCTGGAGAAAGGGATGGGGGAGCAGTGTGTGGTGACCTCCACCAGTCTGAGATATCTGGAAAGAGTAAAGCAGCTGGCGCCAGAGCTGCGGACGGGATATATTCTGTCCGCGGCCTACGGAGATTTTTATTTTCAGGAGAAGGTGGACTTTATCAGTATGCGGGCCAGCTTTGTAAACAGCCGCGTGGTGGAGCGGGCTCATGAGCGGGGCATGGGCGTACATGCCTGGACGGTCAACGGCAAGGGTGAGATGGAGCGGCTGCGGCTTTTAGGGGTAGACGGGCTGATCACGGATAATCCGGTGCTGGCCAGAGAGATTGTTTACCGGGAAGAAGCTACAGAGACGCTTTTGGAGTATCTGCGGATGGTGTTCCGCTGAGAAGAAGTAATGGTCCGGGGGCTCATTTGAGCTGCTATGAAAAGGAGGACAAGATTATGAGAGTGGTGCTGCAGAGGGTTGCCAGGGCCTGCGTGAAGGTGGACGGAGCCGTTGTCGGGGAAATCGGCAGGGGATTTCTGGTGCTTTTGGGAGTGGCAGAGGAGGATACTGAGGCAGCGGCAGATAAGATGGCAGACAAGATCTGTAAGCTGAGAATCTTTGAGGACGCTGACGGAAAGACCAATCTTTCCCTGGCAGATGTGGGCGGAGAGCTTTTGGTGGTCAGCCAGTTTACTCTGTATGCGGACTGCCATAAGGGAAATAGGCCCAGCTTCGTAAAGGCGGGCTCCCCCCAAAAAGCCAATCGATTGTATGAGTATTTTGCAGAAAGGTGCCGCGGATATGTGGATAAGGTGGAATGTGGCAGCTTTGGGGCGCATATGATGGTGGAGCTTTTAAATGACGGGCCCTTTACCCTGATGCTGGAGGGGGATGAGAAGGGGATTGCCAGGTGAGCAGGACTTTGGAGGATGTATCGGGGAAGGATGACATTGCAACAGGGCAAAGGACCATCAAAAGGGAAGGAGAATATTAACCATGGCAGAGGAAAAAGAAAAGTCAGCAGGAAAGCTTTTGGAGGAGCAGCTGGGATGGAGCTTTCCCCACATCGGGAAAAAGGCGCCTGAGCAGGTTAAGGAGGCGGCAGCCTTTTGCGAGGGATACAAGGCGTTTTTGGACAGGGGAAAAACAGAGAGAGAATGTGTGGATTTGGCGGTGGATATGCTTGAGAAGGCAGGCTATTGCCCGTTAGATTTGTCCGCCCATTATGAGCCGGGGGATAAGGTGTATCTGGTAAACCGGGGAAAGTCGGTTTTGGCCACCACCTTTGGCCGGGAGCCCCTTGATAAAGGGGTGAGGCTTAACGGGGCTCACATTGATTCTCCCCGGCTGGATCTAAAGCCTAGCCCTCTGTATGAAAAGAATGAGATTGCCTATTTCAAGACCCACTATTACGGGGGAATCCGCAAATACCAGTGGGGCACCGTGCCCCTGGCAATTCACGGGGTGGCGGTGAAAAAGGACGGGGAAAGAGTCAATATCCGCATTGGTGAGGAGCCGGGGGACCCGGTGTTCTGCGTCACGGATCTGCTTCCCCATCTGGCGGCAAAACAGAATGAGAGAAAGCTGGGGGAAGGACTTAAGGGGGAGGAGTTAAATATTGTCATCGGTTCCCTGCCCTTTCAGGATGAGGCGGTGAAGGAGCCGGTCAAGCTCATGGCCTTAAAGCTTCTCAATGAAAAATACGGGATTACGGAAGCGGATTTCTTCCGGGCGGAGATTGAGATGGTCCCGGCTCAGAAGGCGGTGGATGTGGGACTGGACCGGAGCCTTATCGGGGCATACGGTCAGGACGACCGGGTGTGCGCCTACACGGCATTGATGGCGGAGATTGAGACCGTGTCCCCCTTATATACCACCATCACGGTTTTGACGGACAAGGAGGAGATCGGCTCCGAGGGAAACACGGGCATGAATTCGGCTTATTTAAGACATTACATAGAGGATCTGGCGGAGCTTTCGCAAGTGAGGGCCAGACAGGTGATGCGAAACGCTCTGTGTCTGTCATCGGATGTAAACGCTGCTTACGACCCTACATTTAGTGATGTTTTTGAGGCCAACAATGCCAGCTATATCAACAAGGGCTGTGTGCTTACCAAGTACACGGGGGCCCGGGGCAAATCCGGCGCCAATGATGCCAGCGCCGAGACCATGGCACAGGTGATTGCCGCCATGGACAAGGAAGGCGTCTACTGGCAGGCAGGGGAGCTAGGAGCCGTGGATCAGGGCGGCGGCGGCACCATTGCCAAGTATGTGGCCCAGCTGGATATTGATGTGGTGGATCTGGGGGTTCCGGTTTTGTCCATGCACGCGCCTTTTGAGCTGGTGTCCAAGCTGGATGTGTACAACACCTATAAGGCCTTTAAGGCTTTTCTGAATTTTTTGTGAATTTATTATGAAAAGGGTTTTTTTAAGGGCATGGGTATGGTATAAGAGTAGTACTGCATCCCATGCAGTAAAGATCAGCGCAAATCGGAGGGTGCTTTGACGGAAATAAATTTTCAGACACGCTTCGGGAAAAGTGAAAGAGGGAAAGGGAAAAGAATGAGAAAATTTGTAAGACCGCTGTTGTGTGGCATGATGGTTATGGCTTTGCTTGCCGGCTGCTCAAAAAAGGAGCAGCAGGAGACTACTAAAGGAGAGACAACCGGGACAGAGACCACAACCGGGGAGACTACACAGGCAGAGAGTCAGGAGGATATTAACCCGGGAGAGATAACCTCTCTGGGAGAATACAAGGGAGTTGAAGTGACCAGGATGTCCACGGAGGTGACGGAAGAGGAGCTAAAAGAGCGGATTCAGAGTATTCTGGATGCAAATCCGGAATATGTGGCAGTGACAGACCGGGCCGCAAAGAACGGAGATATTGTGGATATCGACTATGTAGGCCTGAAGGACGGAGCGGCCTTTGACGGCGGTACGGCCCAGGGCTATAAGCTGGAGCTGGGCTCTCACAGCTTTATCGATGGATTTGAGGAGGGGCTTGTAGGTGCAAAGACCGGTGAGGAGAGAAGCTTAAACCTGACCTTCCCCGAGCAGTACCATTCGGCGGACTTAGCCGGACAGGCCGTGGTGTTTGAGGTGACAGTCAACGGTATCGAGGAGAAAAGGGACGCGGTGCTGGATGACAATTTTGTTCAGAGAATGTCAGATTTTAACACAGTGGATGAGTTTAAGGCAGACACTATGGAGGATATTGAAGCTGAGAAGGCTCAGATGGCAGATCAGCAGCTGGAAAATGACGTTATCCTTGCAGCTATCAACAATTCTCAGTTCAGCCTGAATGAGGCCGCGGTGGATCAGCAGTATGAGAACCAGATGAGCTATCTGACCAGTATGATTCAGATGTACGGGGGAAATATGAAGGAGTATGCCGAGGCGTCCGGCATGACGGAGGAAGAGTTTGAAAAGCAGCTCCGGTCCAATGTGGAGAATGCTTTAAAGGCACAGATTTTGATGACGGCCATTGCCGAGAAGGAAGGCATTAAGGTGGAGGACTCGGACAGAGAGGAGCTGGCAAAGCAGTATTTTATGGAAGTAAAGGAGCTCCAGGATGCCTACGGGGAGGACGCTGTGGACGAGGTTGCCTTGAACAATAAGGTGAGAGCGTTTTTAAAGGATAACGCCACTGTCAAGTAAAAAGCGTCCGGTTAATGGCAATAAGGCTTTTTCGGATAGTTTGTGAAACAACAGACGAGGTGAAAAGGGGGCTCCCGCCGGGGAATTGTCAGGTTTCTGTAAACACAGGAAGGTTTTGGCAATTTTTCGGCGGGATTCTTCGTTTAAGGAAAGAAAAATGGCAATCCTCAACAAAAATCGTCAAAAAAAACCGTAATATTTAATTTTTGTTAATGAAAATTTTTATTAACTATGGTACAATGGGTTACGTGATAAAACTTTATCAGGTCTCCGGGTTCGGGGATGCCGGCAGGGCCTGCAAAAAATGAAGGAGGATAAGAAAGTATGGGATACAAAGTCAGCTTCCAAGAAGTGAATAAGATCTTCGACCAGCTTCAGGGCGAGTACGAGATCTGGGCTCCCAAGAGATTTGTTGGAAAAGGACGTTATTCCGACACGGACATTATCAAATATGATAAGGTGTCCAAGGTGGAGGAAATTGAGTTTGCGGAGAAGTCCGATTATCCGGCCAAGGAGGTTTTAAGCCCGATCACCCAGTCCCTGTTTTATTTTACTGAGGATGAGTTCCGTGAGAGCAAGGCGACCAGCAAGAAGCTGCTGATCTTTATGCGTCCGTGCGATATCAATGCCCAGCATCACCAGGAGAAGATCTATCTGGAGAACGGCGGTTTTGCAGATATGTACTATCGGAGAATGAATGAGAAGGTTAAGATCGTGATGATCGAGTGTACCACGGGCTGGGACACCTGCTTCTGCGTGAGCATGGGCTCCAACAAAGCCGATGACTATGCCCTCGCTGTGCGTGTAGGCGATGGCGAGCTGACTGTGGATGTGAAGGATGAGGCGTTTGCGCCCTTGTTTGCCGAGGCCGCTTCCACTGATTTCAAGCCGGAGTTCATTGAGAAGAACGAGATCGAGCTTACCATTCCTGAGATTCCAAACAAGGAGGTTCTGACCAAGTTAAAGAGCCATCCCATGTGGAATGAATATAACAAGCGCTGTATTTCCTGCGGTTCCTGTACCGTGGCCTGCAGCACCTGTACCTGCTTTAACACCACCGATGTGATCTACAATGAGAACACCAATGTAGGTGAGAGAAAGAGAACCACCGCTTCCTGCCAGATCGAGGGCTTTACGGACATGGCCGGCGGACATGTGTTCCGCAAGACTGCTGGCGAGAGAATGCGCTACAAAGTGCTTCATAAGTTCCATGACTACAAGGCGCGTTTCAAAGATTTCCATATGTGCGTGGGCTGCGGCCGCTGTACCAGCAGATGTCCGGAGTTCATCTCCATCACCGCTACCGTGAATAAGATGGCAAAGGCAATCGATGAGATCCTTGCAGAGGAAAGCAAATAAGGAAGGGGGACGAACAGAATGAATAATATTGTAAAACCGGTTCCGTGTAAGATTCTGGAAGTTAAGAAAGAAAGCAAATTAGAATATACCTTTAAAGTGGAAACCGATATTAAGCCAAACCATGGACAGTTCTTACAGCTCTCCATTCCCAAGATCGGTGAGGCCCCCATCTCTGTCAGCGCTTACGGCGATGGATGGATTGACTTTACCATCCGTTCCGTGGGCAAGGTGACAGACGAGATCTTCACCAAGGGCCCGGGGGATGTGATGTTCCTGCGCGGACCTTACGGCAAGGGCTGGCCGGTAGAGAAGTTTGAAGGGAAGAATGTGGTAGTGATCACCGGCGGTACCGGTCTTGCTCCTGTGAGAAGTATGTTAAACAAATTCTACAATGAGCCGGATTACACCAAGAGCGTTACCCTGATCACCGGTTTTAAGAATGAAGAGGGCATCGTGTTTAAGGGTGAGCTGGAGAAGTGGAAAGACCGTTTCACCACCTTCTACACTCTGGATGCAGAGAAGAAGGAAGGCTGGAATACCGGCTTTGTGACTGAGTTTGTCTCCAAGGTTGACTGGGCGTCCTTTGGCGACAACTATGAGGTGGTGATTGTGGGACCGCCGCCAATGATGAAATTCACCGGTATCGAGTGCGGCAAGTGCGGCGTGCCGGATGAGAAGATCTGGGTATCCTACGAGCGGAGAATGTCCTGTGCGGTTGGTAAGTGCGGCCATTGCCGTATTGACGAGGTGTATGTATGTCTGGAGGGTCCGGTATTTAACTACACCCAGGCCAAATATCTGGTAGACTAAGGGAAGGGAGCGTAAAAATATGAATCACGATATTGACGTTAAGAAAGTCCGTATAAATTGTTACAGACAGTCCAAGGTTCCGGGAGAATTCATGCTTCAGTTGCGCGTTCCGGGAGCTCTGGTGGATGCCAAGTATCTGTCCTTTGTACAGGAGCTGTGTGAGGAATTCGGCAACGGAACATTCCACTTCGGTACCAGAATGACCTTTGACATTCCCGGCATTAAGTATGAGAAGATCGAGGCCTGCAATAAGAGACTGAAGGAGTACATCAAGGAAGTGGATGTGGATATGTGCGAGGTGGATATGGAGACCATTGCCCACGAGCCGGTTGAGTATGATCCGGAGCAGGGCTATCCCACCATCGGCGCCCGCAACATTATGGCCTGTATCGGAAACATTCACTGCATCAAGGGCAATGCCAATACCCAGCAATTAGCTCACAAGATCGAGAAGCTGATCTTCCCGTCCCACTACCATATCAAGGTTGCTGTGGCCGGCTGCCCCAATGACTGCGTGAAGGCCAACTTCAATGATTTCGGTATTATGGGCATCAATAAGATGGTTTATGATTATGACCGGTGTATCGGCTGCGGCGCCTGTGCAAAGGCCTGTGAGCATCATGCAACCGGCGTGCTGACCTTAAACAAGGACGGCAAGATCGACAAGGATACCTGCTGCTGCGTAGGCTGCGGCGAGTGCGTGCTTGCCTGCCCCACCAGCGCGTGGACCAGAAACCCGAAGAAGCTGTACCGGGTGACCTTAGGCGGACGTACCGGAAAGAAGAATCCTCGCTCCGGCAAGCTGTTCTTAAACTGGGTAACCGAGGATGTGGTTCTTGGCATGTTTGCCAATTGGCAGAAGTTCTCCGCATGGGCTCTGGACTACAAGCCTGAGTACCTCCATGGCGGACATCTGATCGACCGTGTGGGCTACAAGGGATTTGTGAAGCACATCTTTGAGGGTGTGGAGTTCAATCCGGAAGCCAAGATGGCAGACGATATCTACTGGGCCGAGAATGAGCAGAGAGGCAATATGCATGTGATGCCGCTGTCTCAGCATGAGCATGCGGGCCCGCAGGCGTAAGAGGTTTGTGATTTTAAGGGGATACAATAGGAAGGGGCTGCGTGGCAGCCCCTTTTTGATTGACGGGCATGCCTGAACAAGGTTATGAGGGTATCTATATCATATAAAAGTAAAAAAAATTTAATTTTTAGTTAAAAAATATTGACTTTTGGTCCTGTGTATTTATAATGTGAAGTTAGGGTTGAAAAATTTTTGTGCCTATTTCATATTATTTTAGAAGCGAAGGAATTGTATATGAATACATTACCTATTAACACGATTATAAACACAGAATGTGTTGCGGAAATGAGAACATTTCCGGATTCGAGTATAGATTTAATCATTGCCGACCCTCCATACAATCTTTCAAAGGGAGGGGAATGGAAGTGGGATAATAGTGTTGAACTTCATGGAATGGGGGGCAACTGGAATAAGGTTATGCAGGAGTGGGATAATTTTACATTTGAAACGTATATGATTTTCACAAAGGCGTGGCTTACTGAGGCAAAAAGAATCTTAAAACCTACCGCATCAATGTGGATTTTTGGCACTTATCATAATATTGGAATGATTAATGTTATTTGCCAGATGCTTGATATTGAAATTATTAATGAAGTAATATGGTATAAGAGAAATGCATTTCCTAACCTGGCCGGAAGAAGACTGACAGCCAGTCACGAAACGATCCTTTGGTGCAATAAAGGCGGAAAAAAGAGGGAATATTTTTTTGATTATGAATATTCAAAAAATGGGGATTTTTCATATGACGGTTTAAAAAAGCCTGGAAAGCAAATGCGAACAGTGTGGGATATATCTAATAATAAAGAAAAAAGTGAGCTTGCGTATGGGAAGCATCCCACACAAAAGCCTCTTAAAATCATTGAAGCGAATGATTAAACTCACTTCTAAAAAAGGAGATACAATACTTACTCCTTTCTCTGGCTCAGGCAGTGAATGTGTTGCAGCAAAAATTACTGGAAGAAATTATATAGGAATTGAACTTGACAAGACATATTGTGAAATCGCTAAAACACGCTTAGCCAATATTAAAGAAAATGAAGATCCATTAGAACAGCTCCATCTTGATCTGTCGGAAAGCGAGGCAGCTAAATGAAAAAACTAATACTCAATGAAAAAGAGCTTCGTAAGAGAATGATTGATTTAGATATTAAAACAATTAATGAGCTTTCTGTTAATTCGGGTGTATCAAAACCAACCATATACGAATATTTAAATGGAAAATCTCCTTTATCGGCCGCCTTTGCCCGTCTATGTGATTATCTTTGTGTTGATCCACAGGATATTTTGAAAGAAGCAAAAGAAGATTTGACGGAGGAATCGTATGTTCAAACCAGTAATTAAGTGGAGCGGCAGTAAACGAAGTCAATCTGCAAGGATAAAAGAATATTTACCAGAAAAATTCAATTGATATTATGAACCGTTTATTGGCGGTGGTTCCATGCTATATGCAATTAATCCTTCTAATGCCGTGTGTGGAGATATTTGCGAACCTTTGATTGGTTTATGGAAAAAGATTAAAAACAATCCGATTGAATTGGCAGAGGCATACCGGATAAGATGGACAAAACTGCACACAGAAGGCTATCAGATATATTATTCAATCCGGGATGATTTTAATAAAAACCATTATCCGGAAGATTTGCTTTTTTTGTCCAGAACATGTGTGAATGGTTTGATACGATTTAATGCAAATGGAGAGTTTAATAATTCCTTGCATCATACCCGTCCTGGGATATCTCCGGATAGTCTGGCTTCTATAATCATGGATTGGTCTAAGCATGTTCAGGGAGCGGAATTTATTGCCGGGGATTATACTGATATAACCACAGAAGCAAAAACGGGTGATCTGATATATCTGGACCCTCCATATTTTCATACGAAGGGTCGCTATTATGGTACGATTGATTTTGATGCCTTTCTTGACTATTTGGAGCAACTTAACAATAAAGGAATAAAATATATGCTTTCCTTTGACGGAATCAGGGGGGAAGATGATTTTACTGTCGCACTTCCCAAAGAATTGTATAAACGTCATGAGCTGATACCATCAGGCAACTCAAGTTTTAAAAAAGTGATGGATAAACAAAAGCTTCAGGTTTATGAGTCGCTTTACCTGAATTGGTAATCATGTGAGAATGAAACTGTTGCATCCGGAACCCAAAACGGCAGTGATAAGAAATTGCTTAACAATACGTGCTTTTTCTGTGTTTGCAATTATGTTAATGTCCCAGCCTTGGCGTAAGGGCTCCATAACAAAAAGTAATTCACATTGACTGTTGCAAAATACAGTTGCAGGTGGCTGTGCCGCATTTTTTAGATATGCCGCTGCAGAAATAACTTCAAAGTTATCAAAGGAAACAAGGGAGGTGGATCATCTCCAGGATCCAATACCCGGGCGGATAATGCGCTCTACATTGGGAATGAAATCCATTAATCGCTTTAGATAATTGATAAGCCGTGATCCAACGTCAGGCTCTAAATCTATGGATTTTTCTTTGGATTCTATGGAAATCAATAATGGTTTTTCAAAGACGCCAAACAGTTCTATAATGTGGTCGGGACGTTTACCATCTATGTCATTGCTAACGCGAGGTAAAGACAGCCATCTTTTCTCGCTATTTCCATCAAGTATAGAAAAGCCGCTCCAATCACCGCCGGGAGGATTACACATGCCTTCAAAACAAATATTGTTTAGAATATGAGCAAACAGGTAATGGATCCCCGTATCAACATCATCCTCATGGTAATTTTGTGGAATACTTGAGAAAGCGATTCTTTTTAATCCGTTTGTATTTTGAGGTATTGCGGTGTACTCTTGTTTTAATGCACTTGTGTCAAGCAAAGTTTCTGCATGATTGATATGTGCTCTCAGGATTGGAACATCAAGCACAACATAGTTGCTCAAAGCTAAAATGGATTTCCATAAACCATTTGAACGTGCCAGGGCTCGGGGATTATTCAAAAGGAGCTGATAATTGCTATAGAATACCGGCCCGTAAATGTACGCCATGATCTCGGAATCATGGGAGGACAGCATTGTGGCAAATGGTAAAAGACCGCGGTCGGGCCGGTTATCATCACCTTTTGGCTTAAATCCTTTCAACAGGCACAAAATTAAATCTTTATCGGTATTCCCGATTTTGTCAATAATCTGACTGCTGAAGGAGGGTAAATATTTTGAAGCTGTTCTGCAAACATCGGTCTTTGATTTGCCGGAATAATACCAAAGGGTAAATCTCTTGCAGCCAGGCCAATACTATATTCATCAATCAGATTTAAGACCTGTGGGGATTTTCCGTGATGTCCTTTTTCTGTAATTATTTTATGGAAATTGAATGTTGAATTTTCAATGGAAAAGCGGATAATACCTTGATGATAAGTATAGAGCCGCCTCCATTGTGTTCCAGAAAAATTCCGATTACTATTAAAACGCTTTGACAAGAATAGTACCACATTCAAGTTTTTACGCATAATTTCAGCTTCTTCCGTTGACGTATCAAGACCGCACATCTTTTTCACCATATATGCTGCCATCTCTTTATCGGCAAAGTCATTTTCGTCAAAATCATGTAATTGGTAGTCAGCTGTTTTGTCAAATTCCTCTGAACGTACATAGACCTGAGCCACAAAGTTATTTGAATTTCTGGAAAAATTTATATAACTATATGGCACAGCGGCATTTGGAAAACGAAGAGCTTTCCTTACACGTGTTGAACTGTCCAATTCATATTTTACAAAATCAACTATGTAAAGATAGGGACATCCGGTTCGGCCTGTAGAGAAAGCACGGCCGCTTCTTTGCCATGCCTGGTTCCCGGCTTGGAGTGTACTGCAAAATTCAAGCGCATATAAAATGGTTTCCCAGGAATCATCAATTTTTGTTACGATTGCATCGGGGGTTTCATCAAGAAAGCTGCCATTTTCTCTGAGTGGGTCAAATATATTACCTTCCCATCGATTGCGGCCTGCTTTATTAAACCCAGGGAGCAGTTCAATGATCCAGCTGTAATTATTTCCGGCATAGGAAAATTCTATATCAATGCATATGGTAGATGGCGAAACCAAAAAGGCACTATATTGATATAGTTTTACCTGGCTGATAATAATATTAAGAAGCCTTTCACACTCTACAATATTGTCACCATGTATTCTAAAAATATTTGTCATAAAGTGATCTCCCTTTTTTTATCTCACAAAAAGTCTGTCAGCTTAATAAAAATCCCGCCTTTTAGCGGCTTTTGTTGTCTCTTCATAGGATTGTTTTGGAAGTTATGGTAACATAAACTCCTGAAAATTTCAAGTTTGTGTTATTGACACTAAAAACTTTTGATTTTAGGAATTTTATAATACGATAGTTACAGTTCACGGGGCGGGGAAAAACGGATAAAAGCAGGCGTCAAGCTTGCTTGTAAGACTGATTTTATCCGTTTTTCCACATCGGGCGAACGCACGATGCTTCTTGTTCGGCAGCGCCGGACAAGAAGATGCCCCCGTGAACAGTAACATACGATATACAAGAAAATGAGACAGAGCATAAATACTGCCGAACTTTTTGCTCTCTTTAGAATGTTTCCGGACTTGTATTTTTTTCTAAAAAACAGTATACTGAGGAAAGCACTGGGGGTCAGAATATCTTTTGATCCCTCTGATACCGGATTGCTCCGCACTTTGTGCTCCCGCAATCCTCAAAAACATTCAAAATTCGCCCTAATCGGGCTGCTTTTTCATGTTTTTGACGGGTCCCAAGTTCAAAAATCCTCTTGCAGGCAAGCTTGCATCGGATTTTGGAACTTTTGACCCTGGTATTATAAAATATGGGCAGGGGAAGGTAGAGAAGAAAAGATGAAACTTCGCATAGGAACAAGAAAAAGCAGATTAGCCATGGTGCAGACAGAGCTGGTTAGAGATGAGATTCTGGCTCGTTTCCCGGATGTGGAGACAGAGCTGGTGCCCATCAGCACCAAGGGCGATAAGCATCTGGATCGGTCGCTGACCAGCTTTGGTGGAAAGGGAGTGTTCACAAAGGAGCTGGAGGAGGCCCTTTTGCAGGGGGAGATTGACCTGGCAGTTCACAGTGCCAAGGATATGCCCATGGAGCTTCCGAAAGGGCTGGCCCTGGGTGCGGTGCTTCCCAGAGAGGATCCAAGGGACGTGCTGGTGACCTTAAACGGGACTTTGGCCAAGGAGTTGCCGGAGGGAAGCGTGATCGGAACCAGCAGCCTGCGGCGGGAACTTGAGATCCGGCAGATGAATCCTCAGGTGAAGGTTAAGCTGCTGCGGGGAAATGTGCAGACCAGGCTGAAACGGCTTGAGGAGGGGGAATACGATGGGATCCTGTTAGCCGCGGCCGGACTCAAACGGCTGGGGCTTTTGGAGCAGCAGGGACTTTTTTTTGAGTATCTGGATGCGAGAGACTTTATCCCTGCCGCGGGGCAGGGGATTTTGGCAGTGGAGATCCGGCAGGGAGAGCTGGATTTTTTGATGGCCGCCATCCACTCGGCGGAGGCGGCCGCCATGCTTGAGGCGGAGCGGCGGTATCTGATGCTTCTGGGAGGGAGCTGCAATGCTCCCTGCGGAGCTTATTGTCGGACAGAAAAGGATCGTTTGATGATGTCGGTCATGTTTGCCAGAGACGGAGTGCATCCGGTCTTTTGCGAGAAGATCAGGAAGCTTGAGAAGGGCAGTGACGGGAAAGTGCAGCAGGAGCTTACAGAGCAGGCAATGGCCTTGGCAGAGGAGCTGGCCCGGCAGGTGCGGCTGCAGCCGGTGTCCTTAGTGGGGGCAGGGCCGGGGGATGCGGGGCTTTTTACCCGGAAGGGGCTGGAGTGTGTCCGAAAGGCGGATGTGATTGTCTATGACAATCTGATCTCCGGTTCCATTCTCAATGAGGCCCGGCTGGATGCGGAATTGATCTATGCAGGGAAGCGTTCCAGCAATCATCATCTGACCCAGGAGGAGATCAACTCTCTTCTGGTGGAGCAGGCGTTTCTTGGAAAATATGTGGTTCGATTAAAGGGTGGGGATCCCTTTATTTTCGGGCGGGGCGGAGAGGAAGCCCTTGCCCTGGCCGAAAATGGGATTCCATTTCAGGTGGTGCCGGGAATATCTTCCTCCTACAGTGTTCCTGCCTACGGAGGAATCCCGGTGACCCAGCGTGGGATGGCCTCCTCCTTCCATGTGATTACCGGCCATGAGGGGGCCGGGAAGAACCGGGAGGTATTGGATTATGCCACGCTGGCCAGGGAGGAGGGCACATTGATTTTCCTTATGGGCCTTAAGAATCTGGGAAAGATTGCAGAGCAGCTTTTGGCCTGGGGAAAGGATAAAAATACGCCGGCGGCGGTGATCCAGCAGGGGACTACGTCCGGGCAGAAAAAGGTGATTTCCACGCTGGAGCATGTGGAGGAGGCGGCAAGGCAGGCAGGGATAGAGACTCCGGCCATTACGGTGGTGGGCGCCGTGGTGGGGCTGGAGGAAAAGCTGGACTGGTTCGGCAAAGGGCCTCTCTCCGGCAGGCGGGTGCTGGTGACCGGAAGCCGGTATGTGGCCGGGGAGACTGAAGCAGCGCTTAAGCCCTACGGGGCGGAGACCGTGTCCGTCAGCGTGGTGGAGAGCCGCCTTCTGTGGACGGAGAAGATACGGGATGCCCTGGATCATCTTGGGGATTATCAGTGGCTGGTCTTTACCAGCGGCAACGGGGTGGATCTGTTTTTTGAGCTTTTGCGGCAGCAGGATATCGATCTGCGCAGGCTGATGCATGCGAAATTTGCCGTGGTGGGGAAAAAGACGGCCGCGGCCTTAAGGCGCCACGGATTTTCCTGTGACTTTGTGCCATCGGGATTTTCCGGGGCAGATTTGGCCAGGGAATGGATTCCTGCTCTTTTGAAGGAAGAACGAGTGTTGCTTCTTCGGGCCAGGGACGGCTCTTTGGTGTTGGCGAAACAGCTTGCCAGGGCGGAGGTGAGCTTTGATGATGTGCCGGTATATGAGACCTGGGTGGATGAACGGCGAAGGGAAGAATTGAACCGTGTGATCCGGGAAGTGGATTATGTGACGGTCGCCAGCGGCTCGGCAGTGCGGGCTTTGTGTAAAATGGTGGAGAATGTGGCTGATCTGAAGGCAAAGGTGATTTCCATCGGCCCGTCCACCACCGAGACGGCAAAGGAGCTGGGGCTGCCGATATGGAAGACTGCGGCGGAATATACCTCAGAGGGGATGGCGGCAGTGATTCTGGCAGACAACATTGGCGGAAAATAATGGTCACAGAAAAGAGGCAGAATCCGTGGATAAGTCGGAGGAGAAAAGAGGCACAGTCAGTGAATATGGCGGAGAATGAGAAAAAACAGGCCCCGGCCAAATCAGATAAGCCTGGGAAAGAGACACAGGCCCCGGAGGAAGGAGCATATTTTCCTCTGTTCTTCAGCCTGAAGGAGAAAACGGTTCTGGTTGTGGGGGCCGGAAAAATAGCTGCCCGCCGGGCCCTATCACTGGCAGAGTTTGAAGCCAATGTGCTGGTAATTGCCCCGGACGGCGCCGGGCAAATGGATGAGATGGCCCGGGAAGGTATGGTGCGCTGGGAGAAAAGACATTTTGAAGACCGGGATGTGGAGGGCTGCTGGCTGGCAGTTGCGGCAACCGATGATCCGGCGGTCAATGAGCAGGTGGTGAGACTTTGCAGGGAGAGACGAATTCTGGTAAACCATGCAGGAGATAAGAGCCAGTGTGACTTTTATTTTCCCGGGACGGCCAGAGATGGGAATCTGGTGGTCGGAGTCACAGCCTCGGGAAAGGACCATCGTCTGGCAGCACAGGCAACAAGACAGCTAAAGGTTTGGATAAAACAGCTTCATAAAGAAAATTGAATTTTCAAGGCAACTTTACAGTAAAATGGCAGGAGCAAAATTTTGCTCCTGCCATCACGGATTTCTGAAGATTTCTTACCAGGTTTTTTCCAGATTCATCTTGAAATCAACGGCATAAGGATTGTCGCCTGCGGCCTTTAGATCTTCATAGATGGCTCGGCGCTCCTGGCTGTCGCCGCCGGCCCAGTATTCATAACCCCGCAGATAGCTGTCGATCAAGTCATCCCAGGATTCAAATAAGGGCTGCATGGTCTGGGCGATCTCCAGGGACTTGTCCAGGGCCTCCTGCTCCGTGTAATACCCGGCGGTAAAGTAGTAGCCAAGAAGATTCATGGCCCGGCAGTAATCCCATCCGGAAATGGCATTTTCACCGAACTGGGTGTACATGCCGTAAGCATTGGCATAGGTCTGAGCTTCCTCGTCATCAAAGCTGTACTCATCGGTCAGGAGAGTGATCAGCTCCTCGGTTGGGGTGTCGGCAGTGACGCCAACGCCCTCCAGGGTCTGCATGTTTTCCACAAAGTCGGCCCGGTGCCCTTCCGTCAGGATCCAGTCTAAAGTCTCATCGGCGGTGGCCCGGTCTGTCACATCCCACCACTCTGTAAGAAGCTGCTGGATGGTTGCCGCGGATTCATCATTGGCGGGAACACCTCCAAACAGGTTGTAATCCCAGTTGTTTGCTTTTGTCAGGATTGCGTAGGAGGCATTGAACCAGCGGATCGTGTCGCTCATTTCGGAGGTGAAGTTGTCCTCAATTTCCGGCGCTTCCTCGTGGAACTTGCTGCAGGATGCCTTAAAGGAGGTAATATCGCCGTCCTTTAAATTGTTGGCAACATAGCTGAGAGCATAGTAAGCGTAATCGGTTTCGCCGTATATCAGATAGGCGCCTCCGGTTGCCCCATCGGCCGTCATCTTGCAGGTGAAGGCAGATATATTGCTCATCCCAGGGATGGAAGGGACCTCGGCATCCTTTTTGTCAGAGACATTATAGTTGCTTTCCAGAAGGGTAGTCACTTCCTCCATGGACCCTGCAAGTGCATTGGAGCCGGATTTGGGGAATTGCATGAGAATGGCGGCCTTGTCCCCCTTCTTGGTTCCGGCGCCCAGCCAGCAGTCCATCTGCAGATCCTCTTCCTGCCAGTCCTGATTAAGATAGATGGATGCGGTTTTGTCCGGGGTGGAGAATTCCTTCATTTTTGACAGGTAATCCTCCTGGGATTTGGCGCCGCAGCCCTGCAGGATTGCAGCAGCAGACAGGGCAGTCAGGCAAAACACCAGGGCCTGATGCCGGTTCTTTTGGGTAAACATAAATTTTCCTCCTCTTTTTATATTGAACCCCTCGGACAAAAAGCTCCGGGGGTGTTCCTCCTTTCGGTCAAGACTGACCGGAAAATCAGTAAAAGCATTTATTTGTATTAACTACACAAAAAGGCCAGCACCCACCCGGAAATCCGGGCTCGGTATATTTATATACCAGGATGCTGGCCTTGATTGCTCATCTATTCGATGCAGATACTCTTATGAGTGGCTGGCATAATACTCGTCAAACAGCTTGCCAACAGCTGTGTGGGTATCGCCGCAGATGGAGGGAAGCTCCCCGCCCCATGCGGCCCCTGCCTGCTCGAAGCCCTTCTCCACGGCAGCCTGCATCTTCTTCATGGTTTCCACATCATCCCCGGCCAGGGCGGCGGCAAAATCAAAGATACGCTGAGAGGTCTGCTTCACACCCCAGAAGCCGTCCTCGGAGATGGCTTCCTTTGCCTCTGCCTGAGTCTTGGCATCTACGGTATAGTTGCCGCTGGCCATAAACTTCCAGAAATTGTCCCCCTCAAGAGAAGCAGCGGTAATGCCCTGCTTCTGGAAGGTCTGGGTCATCATGTTGGTGAAACGGGACATCTGATTGTCCAGATCCGCCTTTAAGCTTTCGACCAGTTTGGAGCGATCAGAATCGCTCATCTTTGTAATATCAGTATCACGGCTGAACTCAGCGCGGTCTACGTTCGCGGTATTTTTGGAAACAGCGTCCTCGGCCTTTGCAGAGGCCTGGGTGGAAGTGCTGACAGAGCTGTTCTGAACAGACTTGGTGGCCTGGGAATATTGCCGGATAGCATAATCCTGGTTATTAACCTGCATAGAAAAATCCTCCTTTTCTCTGAATTGATAATTTATGGAAATACCATTTGTAACATATATCGGCGTATCACAGAAAAACTAAAGAGGAAGTGTAACAAATTTTGTAAAAGGAAGTCTTTAAATCACCTGAATCTGATATTTTTTCATCCAGTAATTAATCTGCCAGATATAGGCCATCATCTGAGGGCCTGCCATCAGCTGCCCGTACCAGGGCTTTCCATAGTCGGAAGGGGAGGTGAGAAAGCTTTCCATTCTGGCTTTGTCTAAAAACTGCAGAACAGGGGCGGAGGAATCCTCTAAAATCTCATGGCGGAGGCGCCGGGCCAGCAGGGCTTCATAGCCGGTATCGTAGGTTTTGGGATAGGGAGATTTGCGGCGGTGTCGTATCTCATTGGGAAGATAATTTCTCCCACATTCCCGCAGAAGTGCCTTGGCAACCCCGTTTTTTGCCTTCATATCCCAGGGAACATTCCACACATATTCCAGAATCCGGTGATCAGCAAAGGGAACCCGGGCCTCCAGACCGGAGAACATGCTGGTGCGGTCCATGCGGTTGAGAAGCGTCTGCATAAACCATTGCTGATTCAGCCAAGAGATTTCCCGGCGGCGTTTTTCCTGAGGGGTATCCTCTGGCAGGCGGGGAGTCTCGTCTACGGATTCACGGTATCGTCTGGCCACATATTCCTCCATGCCGAGATATTCCAGGAAGTCATCATTGAGAAGAAACTGCCGGGCTTTCAGATCCATCGTCCAGGGAAAGGTGTCGGCCCGGAAACATTCCTCCTTGTGAAACCAGGGATAGCCTCCGAAGATCTCATCGGCACACTCGCCGGTCAGGGCGACCTTGTGGCTTTGGCGGACCTGGGAGCAAAAGTACAAAAGAGAGGAGTCCACATCTGCCATGGCCGGCAAATCGTGGGCATCCACAGACTGCTTTAAGAAGTCAGCCTGATTAAGGGTGGTACATTCCAGATATTTGTGGTCAGAGTCCAAGAAGGCAACCATCTGGTCCACATAGGGCCTATCCTGGGAGGGCTGAAAGGCATTGGCTTTGAAATTTTCTCTGTTCCCGGCAAAATCAAAGGAAAAGGTGCACAATCGCTCACCCTTTTCTCTTAAGCTGGCGGCACAGACGGCCGACACCAGACTGGAGTCAATGCCGCCGGACAAAAAGGTACAGATGGGTACATCGGAAACCATCTGCCGCCGGATGGAGTCAAGAACCAGGGCTGTGGTTTTCTCTACCGTGGTTTCATAGCTGTCCTCATGGGGATGGCTTTTTAATTTCCAGTAGCAGTGCTGCTTTAAGCCGTCCCTGTCTAAAACCGCAAAGGATCCGGGAAGAATCTCGTTGATTCCATAAAACACGCCGCAGCCGTTTGTCCGGGCAGGACCGATGCCAAATATCTCGTTTAAGCCCTGGCGGTCAATACGGGCCTCTATGCCCGGACAGGCCAAAATTCCTTTTATCTCAGACGCGAACACAAGAGTATCATCCTGATGGCAGTAGAATAACGGCTTTATGCCGCTGCGGTCCCGATATAAAAGCAGCCGCTCTCTGGCCGGATCCCAGATGGCAAAGGCAAAGATGCCGTTTAGACGGGAGACAAAGTCAGGGCCGTATTCCAGATAGGAGGCCAGAATCACCTCCGTGTCGCTGGTAGTGTCAAAGGTATTTCCCAGAGCCGTCAATTCCCCCCGCAATTCCTTTGTATTGTACAGCTCTCCGTTGTACACAATGGCAAAGGTATAATTTCCCTTTCTGCAAAGCATGGGCTGGTGGCCGCCGGCCGGATCGATGACCGAAAGGCGGGCGTGGGACAGACCTGCATGTTCGGTCAGATAGATTCCGTTATCGTCCGGGCCCCGGTGGGCCTGGATCTGGTGCATGCGTGTCAGAATATCCGTATATTTCTGAGATTGTCTGATAAAGTCCTGGTGAAAATTACAAAATCCGCTGATACCGCACATAGTTTTCCTTCTTTCTTTAAATTTTGATGGACATCCGATGCTGCTTTCTGGCCATAGACGGACAAAAGAATGTCTGTAGAAATCAAAGGTGACAAAAAGCTCAGATCAGCACACAGGCCACCGCAAAGGTACAGGCAAAGCCGATCAGCACAGGAATCAGATTTTTTCGGGCCAGCTCAGTGGGGCTTACATTGCAGATGGCCGCCACCGGGATGATTCCCCAGGGAACGATAGTTCCCCCTCCCACAAAGATGGCTGTGATTTGCCCCAGAGATGCAAAGACAGGCACAGAGCCGCCGGTAATCAGAGAAAAGGTGTGGGACAGGGCGCCAGTCAATGGAAGTCCGGAGAAACCGGAGCCGTCCAGGCCGGTGAGCGCGCCGATTACCATCTGCAGGGCCGCGGCCATGTACCGGTTTAAGGGAGCTTTTCCTGCCAGCCAGATGGCCCAGTCATTCATGATGCCGCTCTGATATTGTTCCCCCAGAATAGATGTGATTCCTTCTCCCCCCATAAAGAAAAAGGCCCCGATCAGAATCACCGGTGCAAAAATCCGGATGGCAAACAGAAAGCCGTGGGTCAGATAATCCGTCACCTTTTCCGGCGCTTTGAAGGAAAAGCCCAGCACAGAGCCCAGCACCATAAGAAGGGTGGCAGTGCCGGACACCAGGCTGGTGGCGTCTCCTCCTTTTAAGTCAAACAGAAACATCAACAGAATGTCGCCTAAAAAGGCCAGAGGTGTAAAAATGGCCAGAGGGAGAGCGGCCCTGTTTGGGGCGGCGCTTTCTTTTGACACAGGGTTTTCCTCATGGGAAGCATTTTCTTTTTGCAGACCTTTGTTAGAAAAATCATGGAGTGTCATCGGAATGTTGTCCATGGATTTACGGTTCAGCAAAAAAGCAGCGGTAACGGTCACAACACCCATAGTGATGAAGAGGGGAGCGCCTGTGGTGAGAATCTCCTGCGTGTTGATTCCTGCCGCGGCTGCGGAGATGGCCGGGGCTCCCTGAATGACAAAGTCATAGCTTAGGGCGATTCCGTGGCCGAACAGGTTCATGGCCATGGCGGCGGCCAGAGGATTCAGCCCTTTTTTGATTACAAGAGGCAGCATGATGGCTCCCACTAGCGCAACCGATGGGGATGGCCAGAGGAAAAGGGAGAAGAGAAGCATGGTAATGCCCAGAATCCACCAGGTGACGGAGGAGCTGCACATGATCCTTGAGAGAGGCTTCATCATCAGATAGTCGCTTCCAAGGTCGGAAAGACACTTGGACAGGGCGGTAATGAGGGCAATGGTGGCAATGATTTCCATAAATTCCTTTGCCGCGTAGAGAGAAGCGTTAAATACGGTCTGAATCCCTCCGGACAGAGTGCCGGTGGCAGTAAGCCCCAGCAAAAACAGAAACAGGATGCAGACGATAGGAGTATCCCGCCTCATTACCATGACAAATAATATGACAATCACGCCGATCAGATAGAGAACGTGAAGGGAGGTCAGAGTTGTGGTTAGTTCCAGCATACGGATTCCTTTCTACTGTTAATTGATATATAAAACTATATGCAGTGGAAAGGAATGAGGAGATAGGTTGGGGATAGAAAAAATTTCTGCCGTGTGGTAAGATAAACCAAAGAAATTCTTTTGCCGAACGAACCATGATTGAGAGGGAAGGGAGAAGCAGGATGAAGGAAGAACACTTTCGCAATAAAATAACCTGGTTTTCTTTTGGCTTCAGCCTGCTGGTGATTTGGGTCCACTCCTACAATGCGGAGCTCTATCTGGGAAAGACTCAGGAGATGGCCATGGTATACCGGCTGGAGCATTGTCTGGGGGACGGGATTGCTCAGATTGCCGTGCCGGGATTTTTTATGATATCCGGCTATCTGTTTTACCGGGATTTTACCTGGAAGAAGCTGGGGGAAAAGTGGCAGAGACGGATCGGCAGCGTCTTAGTGCCCTATATTTTGTGGAATTTTCTCTATTATTTGGGATACGTGATCGGAAGCCGCCTTCCCTGGATGACCCGGGTGGTGGGAAAAGGCGTGATTCCCTTTGATCTTTTCACTGCTGTGGATGCGGTGATTAACTATACGTACAACTACGTGTTCTGGTATTTGTTCCAATTGATTCTTTTGATTCTGCTGGCCCCGGCCATTTATCTGATGCTCAGCCGATGGTGGAGCCGGATAGTGCTTTTTGCATGTCTGTGGTGGACGGTGGCAACGGGAAAAAGCCTTCCCCTTCTAAATGGGGATGCCCTTATCTATTATGCCACGGCCGCGTCCCTGGCTCTGGGAAGGAGGGAGTGGGTGGAGGAGGAGCCGCCTGCCGGCCTTAAGAGAAGCGGGTATGTCCTTGGAGGGATGGGCATGATCGCCATGGCCGTGGTTATGTACCAGACAGGCCTGCGCACAGCCTTTGTCCCTTGCTTTGTTCTGTGCCGTTTATTTGGGGTGGCCGGGCTGTGGATGGTGGTGCCGGGGAAGGGGCTTTTGGAGGCGGGGGAGCTTATGAGCCACAATTTTTTCTTATACGGAGTCCATTTTGCATTTGTGCGGTTTATCAACAAAGCAGGTATCTGGGTGTTTCCGGCAGCACCTTTTGTACCTCTTTTGCTGTATTTTTTCATGCCGGTTATGATTTTGGGAATTGCCCTGGTTCTGGGGAGAGTACTGCGAAAGAGGGCGCCAGTGCTGTGGGGACTTTTAAATGGGGGTAGGTAGGGATTTCAGAAAACCATTGACAAACCAGGGACTATTTGATACAAATAATTTATGACAAAAAGTCAGAAAAAAATAAAAATCAAAATAATTTTTTTTATATAAGCAGAACCATATAAAATTTTATTTTGAAAATCAGGCACAACGGGGGAAAAGAAAATGGATGTATATAAGAGGATCGAGGAACTGGGATACACGCTGCCGCCGGCGGCGCCAAAGGGAGGAATCTACAAGCCGGTAAAGCAGGTGGGGAATCTTCTGTTCATTTCAGGACAGGGATCCAGCAGAAACGGACAGCCTGTGGTATCGGGAAAGCTGGGAAGCGAGAGGACCATCGAGGAAGGGCAGGAGGCCGCCCGGCTCTGCACGCTCAATGCTCTTGGAGCTGTCCATGAGTATCTGGGAGACTTAAACAGGATCCGGAGCGTGGTAAAAATCCTTGCCTTTGTGGCCAGTGCACCGGGCTTTAATTTCCAGCCAAAGGTTGTGGACGGGGCATCGAAGCTTCTCATGGATATCTTTGGGGAGGACCGGGGAGTGGGGGCAAGATCCGCCATCTCAACCAACGAGCTGCCCAAAAATCTGTCTGTGGAGATTGAGTATATATTTGAGATTGAATGAAATGAGGGCTTAAATGAAAAATCACGGATATGAAATAAAGGATACAGACGCCATTATAACGCCGGCTCTGATTTACTATAAGGATATTATTGCAGAGAATCTGGACAAAATGGTGTCAGTGGCCGGGGACGCTCGCCGGCTTTGGCCTCACGTCAAATCCCATAAAATGGAAGCGCTGGTCCGCCTGCAGATAGAAAAGGGAATAACCAAATTCAAATGCGCCACCATTGCAGAGGCAGAGATGGTGGCGGCATGCGGGGCGGAGGAGGCAGTCATTGCCTATCCTCTCATCGGCCCGAATGTGGACCGGTTTTTGGATCTTTGCCAGGCCTTTTTGGGAACAAGATTCTGGGCCATTGGAGATGACCTTGCCAGTCTGAAGACTTTGAGCGACAAGGCCTGTGAGAGGAACAGAAAGGTTCACACGCTGATTGATGTGAATATGGGAACAAACCGCACAGGTGTCCGGCCGGAGAATCTCTATGATCTGTACCGAAAATGTCAGAAGCTGCCGGGGCTTTTGCCGGATGGCCTTCACTGCTATGACGGCAACCACGGAATAGAGGATTATGACAGGAGACAGGAGGCAGTGGAGCAGGTCAACAAAAGGGTCTTTGCAGTGGCAGACAAGCTTAGGGAAGAAGGAATGAGCTGCACCCTGCTGATTATGGGAGGAACTCCCTCCTTCCCGTGCCATGCCCGCTTCCCCCAGGTGTACATGTCTCCGGGAACCTGTGTGGTGTCTGATTACGGATACTTTTCCCGCTTTAAGGATGAGAACTTTATACCGGCCGGCATTGTCATGACCCGGGTAATAAGCCATCCGGAGGACGGATATTTTACCCTGGATTTGGGGTATAAGGGGATTGCCGCGGATCCTCCGGGGCAGCGGGGAAAGCTCTTGGGAGTGGAACATGCATCCCCTGTGAGGCAGAATGAGGAGCACTGGATATGGAGAATGGATGAGGGATTTGAGGGGGAACGGCCAAAGATCGGCACGGTTCTTTATGTGATTCCCACCCACATATGCCCCACCAGCGCCTTATACCCGGAGGCCTTCGTGGCAGTGGACGGGGTTATTGCTGACCGGTGGAAGGTTACCGCGCGGAACAGAAAGATTACCTGGTGAGAGGCGGAAGATTTATATGCAGACCATTGAACAGGAAATGTCGTTTTTTAAGACGCTTTTTAAGCTTTTGAAAAACCAGTTTGGCCCGGAGTCGGAGTTTATTTTGCATGACTGGTCCAGGGGATACGACCACAGTGTAGCGGCAATTGAGAACGGACATATAACCGGCAGCAAAATCGGCGGCCGCGGCAGCAATCCGGGCCTGGAGGTAATACGGGGCACGGTCACCGATGATATGAAATGCAATTGCGTCACAAAGACAAGAGACGGGAAAGTGATTCTGTCCTCTTCCATGTACATCAGGGATGATGACGGAAAGGCCTTGGGAGCGCTCTGCATAAATACGGATATTTCCAAAAAACTGGAGATAAAAGAATATCTGGATAATTGTATCCCGGATGAGCTTAATAAGAAGGAGCACAGCAAAGAATTTTCCGTAACCAATGTATCAGACCTTTTGCTGTGTCTGCTTGACGAGGGAATCAAGAAAATCGGAAAGCCAGTCAGTGAGATGACCAGGGAGGACAAGACGGAGGTCCTCCGCTTTCTGGACGATAAAGGAGCTCTTCTCATAAATAAATCCGGCACAAAAATCTGTCAGACCTTAGAGATATCCAAGTACACCCTCTACAATTATCTGGAGGATATCCGGGAACATAAAAAGTCCGTCATGTGAGAGCATAGAATCAAAGTTAAAGGGTCGCAAAAACAGAATATGAGCTATCCTGCAACAAACACGGGGAGGGCTTCTCCAAAGCGAAGAAGCCGGAGCCTCGTGTTTGTTATTTTAAAGTAGCATCTTGTGATTGAATTTTGGAAAATACTGTGATATATTAATGTGGAAAAGTAAAGAAAGTAACAGAAAAGAACATCCGAGCTGTTACGAAGGGAAGGGTATTTATGGTTGATAAATGGAATATTACAATTCCGGAGCTGACAGGGGAGGAAGAACGGCTTGCCTATGTCTATCTGCCGGAATCTTATTTTGAGGACCCCAAAAAGCGGTATCCGGTTTTGTATATGTTTGACGGGCACAATGTTTTTTTTGACGAGGATGCCACCTACGGCAAATGCTGGGGAATGAAAGAATACATGGATGAGACAAGGACTCAGATGATCATCGCCGCGGTGGAATGTAATCACAGCCCGGATCACGGACGTCTTAAGGAATATTCCCCCTTTAATTTCAGGGAAAAGGGCCTTGGGGAGATTGAAGGGAAAGGCCGGATTACCATGGAGTGGATGGTCAATTCCTTTAAGGCAGAGATTGACCGGGAATTTCGGACCCTGCAGGGGAGAGAGCATACCTTTATAGCGGGAAGTTCCATGGGCGGTCTTATGAGCCTGTATGCGGTACTGGAATTTAACCATGTGTTTTCCCGGGCGGCGGCGCTTTCGCCCTCGGTCTGGGTGGCCCGCAGAAAGATCGAGCAGCTGATCAATGAGGCGCGGCTGGACCCCAATACAATCGTGTACATGGACTATGGATCCGAGGAGTTTGGAAATCATGAGAATATGCGGCGCCAGTATGCAAAGGTTACCTCTCTTTTGATAAACAGACAGGTGATGGTGGAGAGCCGGATCGTGCCGGGGGGTCAGCACTGTGAGGCCAGCTGGGAGTGGCAGATTCCGTTTTTTATGAGTACTCTTTTGTACCGGCCGGCGATTTGGGAGAAAGAGGAAGAAACTAAGATAAAAGACAGTAAGCCCTCAAAGGCCAAAAAGGCGAAGAAACCCATCGGCAGTCAGCGCGGAAAGAGTGCAGACCCGCTTAAACAGTAAAAAACACGTCCGCATAAATCGGGCGGGAACGGAGAGAAAATGGAAGTACAATATTTCAGACAATACAGCCCGGCACTGGGACGGGATATGGAGTGTAAGGTATATGGACATGCCGGACGGCCGGTTCTTTTTATCCCCTGTCAGGACGGCCGGTTTTTTGATTTTGAAAATTACAAGATGGCCGATGTATGGTTTCCCTGGATTGAATCAGGACAGGTGATGGTATTTGCCATTGATACCATTGACATAGAGACCTGGTCCAACCAGTACGGGGATCCGGGATGGAGGAGCTGGCGCTTTGAACAGTGGGTTCACTATATTGTAGATGAGATGGCGCCCTTTATGCGGTGGATGGCTAACGAGAGAAACGGGTGGGAGGGAGAGCCGGGGGTTCTGGTGTTTGGCAGCAGCTTAGGGGCCACCCATGCGGCCAATCTGTATTTCCGGTTCCCGGGAATCTTTGACCGGCTTTTGGCATTAAGCGGAATCTACACGGCAGACTATGGCTTCCACGGGTACATGGATGAGAGGGTGTATTTAAATTCTCCTGTTCATTATCTTCCTGCCATGCCCCAGGACCATCCTTATATTGAGCTGTACAATCGGAATAAGGCAGTGATCTGCGTGGGCCAGGGTCCTTGGGAGATTCCCGATTCCACCAGGCAGCTGGAGAGGATTCTAAGTGAAAAGGGAATCCACGCCTGGGTCGATTACTGGGGCTTTGACTGTGCCCATGACTGGCCATGGTGGTATAAGCAGGTAGTATATTTTCTGCCATATCTTTTGGAATAACCAGTACAGCATTGGTTTATTGTTAAACCACACAAAAAGAGGAAGGAACAATTATGAAAAATGTAATCTTTATTTCCCCCAATTTTCCCACCAACTATTGGCAGTTCTGCCGGGAATTGAAAAACAATGGCATGAATGTGCTGGGAATCGGAGACCAGCCCTACGATGAGCTGACAAGAGAGCTGAAGGACAGCCTCAATGAATACTATAAGGTCAGCAGTCTGGAAAATGAGGACGAGGTATATCGGGCGGTGGCGTTTTTGACCTTTAAGCACGGGAGAATTGACTGGCTGGAATCCAACAATGAGTATTGGCTGGAGAGGGACGCCAAGCTGCGGACGGATTTTAACATTCAAAGCGGCTTCCATACGGAGGATATTCCCCGGGTCAAGTATAAGTCCAAGATGAAGGAGTACTACAAAAAGGCCAAAATACCGGTGGCCCGCTACTATATGGTGGAGGACTTAAAGGGCTGCCTGGATTTTGCGGCAAAGGTGGGCTACCCGGTTGTGGTCAAGCCTGACAACGGAGTGGGCGCCTCCGACACGTGGAAAATCGAAAATGAGGATCAGATGAAGAATTTCTTTGATCACCGGATGGAAGGAGTCTCCTACATTATGGAGGAATTTATCTATGCGGAGGTCAATTCCTACGATGCCATTATTGATGCCAACGGGGAGCCTATGTTTGAGACAGGAAACGTGACTCCCATGTCGATTATGGATATTGTGAACAATCTGGACAATTCTATTTACTATATTGTAAAGAAGCTTCCGGAGGACACACGCAAAGCAGGCCGGGCCGCAGTGAAGGCTTTTGGCGTCAAGAGCCGTTTTATCCATTTTGAATTTTTCCGTCTCACCCAGGACCAGGAGGGAATGGGGAAAAAGGGAGATGTGGTGGCCCTGGAGGTGAATATGCGCCCCTGCGGAGGCTTTACACCGGATATGATCAATTATGCCCATAGCACCAATGTGTATAAAATCTGGGCGGATATGATTGCCTTTAACAAGTCCACCGTGCCGGTGGGCAAGCATGCCTACTGCGGTTTTGCGGGACGTCGGGACGGCAAGAATTTTGTCATGAGCGATGCGGATGTGCTGGCAAAATACGGGAAGAATATGAAGATGGCAGAGCGCCTTCCCGATGTGCTTTCCGGAGCCATGGGCAATCAGATGTTTGTGGCAGTGTTTGACACCAAAAAGGAGTTGGATGGATTTTACAAAAATATTTTGGAGTGCAGGAAAGAGGAATAGCTTTTTGCCGGAAAGGAGAGAAGGATGAAAAATCCAGAGATAACCATTACAATGGAGGACGGAGGCGTCATCCGGGCAGAGCTTTACCCGGATGTGGCGCCTAACACGGTGAAAAATTTTGTCAGTCTGGCAAAAAAGGGATATTATGACGGTCTGATTTTCCATCGGGTGATTGAGGAATTTATGATTCAGGGAGGTTGCCCGGACGGGACCGGCATGGGCGGTCCGGGGTATTCCATCAAGGGAGAATTTGCCCAGAACGGATTTGCCAATGATTTAAAGCATGTGAGGGGAGTGCTCTCCATGGCCCGCGCCATGATGCCGGATTCTGCCGGGTCCCAGTTTTTTATCATGCACCAGGATTCTCCCCATCTGGACGGAGGCTATGCGGCTTTCGGAAAGGTTACAGAGGGATTGGATGTGGTGGACCAGATTGCCGGGACACGGGTGGATTACAACGACCGGCCTTTAAAAGAACAGAAAATAAAGACAATAACCGTGGACACCTTCGGTGAGGAGTTAGGAGAGCCGGAGACGGTCTGAGGGAGCTTTATGGTTAGGGAACAGGATGTGACAGTGGAAAATATCTGCTGCCGGGTTGTGATTTCAGATGAAGCCAGGGCCCTCCTTGCGGCGAAAGCGGCAGGGAGGGTTATTGTCGCTTATCTTAGGGAAAACCGTACAGAGGACTTGTCCATGGCCCGGTACGGGGTGGAGGATATGGAGGCTGCAGATGAGCGGTATTTAGAGCGGGTGGCGCGGAGGGAATTGGGGCTGCCCTGGCTTATCGGAGAGTCGGAGAGGCTTACGCTTCGGGAATTTACCGCAGAGGACGGAAAGCATGTATATCCGGAGCCGGAGGATAAGGAAGCGGATAAGGTCTTTTATGACGAGGAAAGGCTGAAAGCCTATATCCGCGGTCAGTATGGATTTTTTGAGTATGGATTGTGGGCCGTGGTGAGAAAAGCGGACGGGAGACTTTTGGGAAAGGCCGGGCTGACCGGCTGGGATCCGGAGGGCGGCATGGAGCTGGCCTACCATATTTTTACCCCTTACCGCCGTCAGGGATACGGGGAGGAGGCCTGCCGGATCGTGCTATCCTACGCCAGCCAGGAATACGGATGCCCCTTTTATGCCCTGGTGGAGCCGGGAAATAAGGCCTCACCAGGACTTTTGAGAAAACTGGGATTTCGGTTTACGGGGCAAGAATGTAACGGATCAAGGCATCGGTATTGTCTCGGTGCTCGGTGTTTATGATGATGCCAAGAAGAGGCGGGTCAATTCCGATATGGCTGTCAGCCACAAAGGCCGTGTTGCTGATATCAACAGCCACAGCCCGTTTTATGCCGTCCTCCCCAACAGCATAAAATAGCCGGCCCTTCACTAATGGCAGAAGCTCCGAGGACAGCTGCTGCTCCAAATCCACAAAGCCGTCCAGAGATGCAAAATGGCCAATGGTATCCTTATCTCCGATGATAATATCCAAATCCTTGGAAAACACCAGGGCAGAGATTTTGGCCAGGTTGGCGTAGCTTACCTCGGAGGCATTGTCCCCGAAGGTAATGTAGCCGGTCTCAGCGGTGACCAGATCCTTTTTTCCCAGGTTCAGGTACCGGGCAAAATCCTCCTCCAGAACGGAAAAATCGATCTCCTCCTGGGAGTAGCTGTTGATGACCATACAGTGCAGGGCAGTGTGAAAGGTGCTGCGGTAGAGAGAGGTGGCCACTACATGAAGGATAAGGATGCCTGCCAGAACCAAAGCCATGTGAACCTTGTAGTAGGCCCAGACATACCAGAGCCGGTCCTTCCAGCACATGGCTTTCAGCTTTTCCAGCTCACCGCGTTTTGGCTCCGGTTCCCTCTCTGGAGGCGGAGTCTGAGAAGATAACTGCTGCCGCATGGATTCTTCGGTTATTTTCATTGATAAGAGCCTTCTTTCTTTTCAATCAAACGGGAAACAGACAACAAATGCTACACTGACAGAGAGTATACCACAGATTTCAGACGAAAGTAAATTGCAATTTGTATTTTGGTTGGTTATAATAGAAAGATGAAAGTAACAGTTCAGGGGTTATCTGAACTGCTGCGATGAAATTACACAAAAGGAGGCCCCTTTAATGCTATCAGGAATCTTCAACTACGACAACCCTATCTGGCGCTTTATGGGAAAATTTTGCGACATACTCATTCTTAATGTGCTCTGGATAGTCTTAAGCATCCCTATTGTCACCATCGGCGCGTCCACCACAGCGGTCTACTATGTAACCTTGAAGCTGGTCCGGGACGAGGAGGGGCCAACGATCCGCTCTTTTTTTAAATCCTTTAAGGAGAATTTTAAGCAGTCTACGGCCATCTGGCTGATTCTTTTGGCGGCCGGAGCGCTGACCGGTTTTGACCTTTACTTTTTTTTGTTTCTGCAAAGGGAACCTTCCATGCTCCGGACGGTCATGCTGGCCATTTTCGGCGCCTTTGCCATGATTGTAATTTTGACCGGATTATACGTGTTCCCTCTGCAGGCCCGGTTTTATAATCCGGTGAAGCGGACATTGTTTAATGGTTTTTTTATGTCCGTCCGCCATATGTTCCACTCGGTTGCCATTCTTTTGATTGACATCGGACTGCCCCTGGCGGCGATTTTTGCGTTGCCTCTTCTCCAGCCGCTGCTCTTTTTGTTTGGCTTTCCCATGCTGGCCTTTTTTAACTCTTATATGTTTGTGCGGATTTTTGATAACTATATGCCGCCGGAAGAAGAGGCGGAGCATCCGCTGGAATAGTACTGTAGCAGCAGCTTTTTACTGCTGCTCCTTAATATTTTTTGAGACCGTGATCTCCTGGTTGTCAATATGCTCCCTGATAGCGGCCTTGGCCTCGGTTACCCGGCGCTCTTTGAGGGCCCGGAGAATGTGGTCGTGCTCCACTACCAGGATGGGATGCTTGGCTGTGTCCTTGATGTACTCTAACCGGTAGCGGTACATCTGTTCTTGGAGGTTGTTTAAGATCTGAACCAGACGGGAGTTGCCGGTGCCCCGGTAGATGACATCGTGGTAGTGCTCGTCTGTCTCAGCGATATTCATCAGATCGCCCTTCCGGATGGCGTTGCAAAATGCCTTCTGGGTTTCCTCCAGCTCTGCAATGCCCTCATCATCAATCCGCTGACAGGTCAGCTCGATGGCCAGCTCCTCTAAGGAACGGCGGACCTCCAGTACCTCCCGTAAGCTTTTTTCGGAAATGCGCGCCACCTCGGCGCCCTTGCGGGGGATCATTAACACCAGTCCCTCCAGTTCCAGCTTGCGGATAGCCTCCCGGATGGGAGTGCGGCTCACTCCCAGACGGTCAGCTAACTGGATCTCCATCAGACGCTCCCCCGGTTCCAATTCTCCCTTTAGGATTGCCTGGCGAAGGGTGTTGAAAACCACATCCCGCAGAGGCAAATATTCGTTCATATTCACCTTCAATTCATGTGTCATGAGCTTTTCCTCTTTTCCTTTATAGTATAATCCCGATCAGACCGGTTTTACTTGGAGCCGTCCCCACCCTGACAGCCGGGAGACAAGTCGGCTTTGGTGTTGTAAAAATTGGTCAGATATACCTGCTTTGCCAGATGGGAGGCAGAGCCGGTCCGCAGCTCTTCAAAGGCATGCCGGGCGGCTTTGGGGTCGGTAAACAGGCCGAATACGGTGGGGCCGCTTCCGCTCATCAAAGAGCCGATGGCGCCGTAACCTGACATGGTGTCCTTGATGGTCTGGATAACGGGATGCTCCCGGATGGTGACAATTTCTAACACATTGCCCAGTTTGCTGGCAATCCGGCAGATATCCTGGTTCCGGATCCCTTCCAGAATCCCGTCAATGTCCGGATGTTCATCTGGCCCCGGGGGACAGGAATCCAGGGCGGTGTACACGAATCGGGTGGATACATTGATACCCGGTTTGGCGATCAGGACCTGGCACTGGGGAACGGCAGGCAGGGGGGTGAGAACCTCGCCAATCCCCTCGGAGAGGGCTGTGCCCCGAAGGATACAGTAGGGAACATCCGCACCGATCTTTACGCCCCGCTCCATCAGCTGTCTGGTGGTCAGATCCAGATGGAACATCTTGTTGATGCCAAAGAGAACGGCGGCCGCGTCACTGCTTCCTCCGGCCATTCCGGCAGACACAGGAATAAATTTCCGCAGATGAATGGACACCCCGTCCGTGATGGAGAATTCGTCCATCAGCATGCGTGCCGCCTTGTATACCAGATTATTCTCATTGGTGGGAAGATAGAAAAGATTTGTCTCCACCTGGATGCCGGGCTTGTCCTCCCGGACCAGGTCAATTCGGTCGAAAATCCCTACTGTCTGCATGATCATGCGGACTTCATGGTAGCCATCGTTTCTTTTGCCCAGAACATCCAGTCCCAGATTGATCTTTCCATAGGCCTTCAGGCTCAAATGCTTGATCATAATGTGTGGTTGCTCCTTTGTATATTGTATATTGTATAATAAACACAGTATACTGTGTATTATAGGCATGAAAGAGAAAATATGCAAGCGGTTTTTTGATTTTTGTGGAAAACGGCAATGGCCGGCAGATTTTTCATAAAAATGTTATAAAAATATTCGCTTTGAGGACAAAAAAATATATTTGACATTTTAGAAAAAAGGAATATAATGAAGCGTATTAAAGAACGAGGGCGTTTTCAGAGGAAAAGGTCCCCGTTCTTTTTAGTTTGCGCAGGCTGTAACAGTATTACCAGTATATCCAGGAAAAGGAGGATGCGTTACTATGAAGAAGATGGAAATCATCATAAAGCCGGAAAAGCTAGAGGATCTAAAGGGAATATTGGAGGACTGCAAGGCTAACGGGATTATGATCAGCAATATTATGGGCTATGGAAACCAGAAGGGGTATAAGCAGATGTACCGGGGAACCGAGTACACGGTCAATCTGCTTCCCAAGGTGAAGGTGGAGACGGTGGTGTGCGAGGAGATATCCGAGAAAATCGTAGAGCGGGTGGTGGAGGAGATCAATACGGGAAATTATGGAGACGGAAAGATCTTCATCTATGACGTTCAGGACGCGGTTCGCATCCGCACGGGAGAGCGGGGAGAGGATGCTCTGTAAGAGGGAATGGAAGATCAAAAAACAGTTGTAAAAGTTATATAAAGCATCCGGAAAATAAATAAAAATCCTGGTTATCGAGGGAGATAGCTGCCAGCCCGGCGGCTGTCTCCCTTTTGTAGTGCGCTTAGCGGTCCGCAAAGCGGATCAGGGCATAAAGGAAAGCTTTTAGATGATTTTGCCGGAGCTGATGAGCAGCAATCAAAATGAAGGAGGATATGATTATGGAAGAAATCTTGAGTGAGGTATTTGGAATTTGGTATCTGATCGGGGCGGCTCTGGTGTTTTTCATGCAGGCCGGATTTGCCATGGTGGAAACCGGCTTTACCCGGGCAAAGAATGCCGGAAATATCATCATGAAGAATCTGATGGATTTTTGTATCGGCACGGTGGTTTTCATGTTTTTGGGATTTGGAATCCTTTTGGGAGAGGATGCTCTGGGAGGACTGACAGGGCTTCCTACCCTGGGGATTATCACGGATTACGCGCATTTTGACTGGTCCAACTTTGTGTTTAATCTGGTGTTCTGCGCCACGGCGGCCACCATTGTGTCGGGAGCCATGGCAGAGCGGACCAAGTTTCTGTCCTACTGTGTATATTCTGCCATAATCTCCGCGGTGGTTTATCCGGTGGAGGCCCACTGGATCTGGGGAGGAGGATGGCTGTCAGCCATGGGCTTTCACGATTTTGCCGGATCCTGTGCAATTCACATGGTAGGAGGCTTTTCCGCGCTGATCGGCGCATGGATGGAGGGGCCCCGTCTGGGAAAATATAATAAGGATAAAAGTCCCAATGCCATTCCCGGTCACAATGTGGTAATCGGCGCTCTGGGATGCTTTATCCTCTGGTTCGGATGGTATGGATTTAACGGGGCAGCCGCCACCAGCGGGCCTCAGCTGGCTTCCATTTTTGCCACAACCACCATTGCCCCGGCGGCGGCCACGGTGACCTGTATGATTTTTACCTGGCTTAAATACGGGAAGCCGGATGTGTCCATGTGTCTGAATGCATCTCTGGCCGGTCTGGTGGGGATCACGGCAGGCTGTGATGTGATGGATGCCATGGGAGCCTTTGTCGTGGGAATCGTGGCCGGCGTATTGGTGGTGTTTGGCGTGTGGTTCTGCGACTATGTGATTCATGTGGATGATCCGGTGGGAGCGGTGGCCGTCCATTTCTGCAATGGAATCTGGGGAACCATTGCCGTGGGGCTGTTTGCCACCACCTCGGCCCCCGCAAGTGAATATACAGGGCTGTTTTACGGAGGCGGCATCTCTCTGCTTCTGACTCAGCTTGCGGGAGTGGCAAGCGTGCTGGCCTGGACGGGAGTGACCATGTTTTTGGTATTTAAGATTATTGACAAGACCTTAGGACTGCGGGTGACGGATGCGGAGCAGATGGACGGACTGGATATCCATGAGCATGGGATGAATGCCTATGCGGGATTTCGGATTGACCGGTGAGTGAAAAGGAACCGAGCCACAGATTTAAAACTGACACCTGACCGCGGAAATGTACATCTTTTTTTAATTCCTTGTTTTATGGAAAAGAACGTGATAGAATCATTTCTATATCTTTTGGTTTTATGATGGAGCATAGAACAGGAGGGGTCTTTCCATGGAACAGAATCAGAAGGCAGATCTTTTTGAGCGAACACCTATTCCCAGGGCAGTGGCCCAGCTGGCCATTCCCACCATTTTAAGCTCTCTGGTCATGGTGCTTTATAATATGGCGGATACCTATTTTGTGGGAATGATCAACAATCCGGTACAGAACGCGGCAGTTGCTCTGGCAGCTCCAGTGCTTTTGGCATTTAACGCTGTCAACAATTTATTCGGGGTGGGAAGCTCCAGCATGATGAGTCGGGCTCTGGGAAGCAAGGATTATGAGACTGTGCGGCGAAGCTCTGCCTTCGGCTTTTACAGTGCTCTTATTTGCGGTGTGTTTTTTTCGGCTCTTTGTCTGACATTTCGGGGCCCTCTGTTAATTATTTTGGGGGCGGATGAGGTCACCATGGAAGCCACCAGCAATTATCTTTTCTGGACGGTGGTTTGCGGGGCAGCGCCGGCCATTTTAAATGTGGTTTTTGCCTATATGGTCCGGTCGGAGGGGGCGTCCTTCCATGCCAGCGCAGGAACTATGAGCGGCTGTATTTTAAATATTATTCTGGATCCCATTTTTATTCTGCCTGAGGGCCTGAATATGGGGGCGGCAGGCGCGGGGCTCGCCACTTTTATCTCCAACTGTGTTGCCTGTCTGTATTTCTTTGCACTCCTTTATGTGAGGAGAAAAACCACCTTTGTCAGCATTAATCCCCGCAAGTTCGGCTTTCAGAAGGCCATTGTTCTGGGAATATGCGCCGTGGGAATCCCAGCATCGATTCAGAACCTATTAAATGTGACGGGAATGACGATCTTAAACAATTTTACCTCCTCTTACGGGGCAGACGCGGTGGCGGCCATGGGGATTTCCCAGAAGATCAACATGATTCCCATGCAGGTGGCCCTGGGCTTTTCTCAGGGAATCATGCCTTTAGTCAGCTATAATTATGCCAGCGGAAATATAAAGCGAATGAAGGAAGGAATATTCTTTGTGGCAAGGCTGATGCTGCCGGCTATGGCAGTGGTGTCTGTGGTCTACTATGTGGGAGCAGGGACCCTGATTGGAGCCTTTATGAAAAACGAGAGTATTATTGCCTACGGGAGCCGGTTCCTTCGTGGTTTTTGCCTTGGTACTACCTTTATATGTATGGATTTTCTGGCAGTGGGTGTATTCCAGGCCATTGGCTTGGGAAAGGCTGCTCTGATTTTTGCCCTGCTGCGCAAGATTGCCCTGGAAATCCCCGCATTGTACATTCTGAACTTTTTGTTCCCTCTCTACGGACTGGCCTATGCCCAGTTTACCGCTGAATTTGTTCTGGCGATGGCCGCGGTGGTAATGTTGGGATGGATTTTTAAAAAGCTGCAGAGAGGAGAGCGGCTGTAATTACAGAGAATACAAATAAAGAAGAGGAGGCACAGGGCTTCCCCTTCTTTAATTTTGATATTCGTTTTTCCCGTATCCATTGAACCAGGCCCGCTCTTTAAAGGGCTTTTTATTTTGCACGGGCGCCACCTCCTGCGCCGCAATGCCCACAGGCAGCAGGCACACCAGTTCTACCTCCTCAGGAACATTACGAATGGGGAGTATTCGGAAAATACGAAAAAGAAGCATGAGAAGGACGCTAAGTACGGGTGGTATCGGTATGATGTACGGTTTGCTTTGCCGATACAATATCTTTTTTGCCCGGATGCCGGTGCGCCATGATGCGGACGGAAAAAAATATCTTTATGACCTGTTGGTAATAAAAAAAGAAACGAGCAGCCCGCTTAAGCAAAAACTGTACGGTGAAAACCCGCCTCTTTTGTAAACGATTATATCGGAAGGATGGAGTTTTGCCAATAGAAAAACAAAAGAATTTCAGCAGCGAATTTCCAAAGCTTAAGAAGGCAGTATTAGATGCAGATGAAGAGTTGGCCTGGGATCTCACCAATCGCGAATCCGAGTGGAGGAGAAGCTGCCAGTATTTAGATATTATAATTTGCAGCACACTTTCATATAACGAAGACATTGAATCAATCCCCCCTTCGTATATCAATAAATCAAAAAATTGGACAAAAATCCATATATTTAATCAAAAAAACAATTGATAATAATTTGTCAGTATGAGATAATGTCCACGTAAGCAATGAGCAGTGCGGAAACCGGCAGAGGCAGCTTTGCGTTGTGCTCGCACAAAAGCAAAGCTGCCTCTGCCGGTTTCCATAGGGCGAAGCCCATGAGCGAACCGGAGCGAAGCGGAGGAGAGCGCCACTGCGGAGTCCCTCTCCTCACAAATCCCTGGCGAAGCCAAAGGCGAGCCTATCCAATGGTTTCAAAGCGAAGCCAAAGGCGAGCCCATCCAATAGCCCCAAAGGTCAGCGAGCCACCCCATTCAACGAATCCCTAAAAACCAAATTACATATTGGAGGTACAAACCATGAAAGTATCAATCTGCATCGGAAGCGCATGTCACCTAAGAGGTTCCAGAGAAATCATCCAAAAGCTTCAAACCCTAGTCAAAGCCAACAACGTATCCGACAAAGTAGACCTAAACGGCGCGTTCTGCAGCGGCAACTGTGTCAACGGCGTCTGCGTAACCATAGACGGAGAGCTCTTCTCCCTGTCCCCGGAGACCACAGAAGACTTCTTCAACAAAGAAATCATGGGGAGGCTGTAAAATATGGCAGCAATCATTGACTTCAAAGCAACCAAATGCCGCCACTGCTACAAATGCGTACGCAACTGCGAAGTAAAAGCCATCATGGTAAAGAACGGCCGAGCCGAGATCATGCCAGAGAACTGCGTTCTGTGCGGCCGCTGCTTACAGATTTGTCCCCAGTCCGCCAAGACCCTGATCAGCGACTTGGGCAAGGTAAGAAGCTTTCTGGCCAGAGGCGAAAAGGTAGTCATTTCCCTGGCCCCGGCCTACATGGGCCTGTTAAAATACCACACCATCGGCCAGGTGCGCTCCGCTCTCTTAAAATTAGGCTTTGCCGATGTCCGCGAAACCTCCGAGGGAGCCGCCCTGGTGACGGCAGAATACGCCAAGTTATTAGAAGAAGGAAAGATGGAAAACATCATCACCACCTGCTGTCCCAGCGCCAATGCCCTGATTGAGAAATACTATCCAAAGCTGATTCCATACATGGCCCCGGTGGTATCTCCCATGATTGCCCACGGCAAGCTCATAAAGCAGGAGCTGGGCCCTGACACAAAGGTAGTATTCCTTGGCCCGTGCATTGCCAAAAAGCAGGAGGCCCAGGACGAGCGCCACAAAGACTGCATTGACGCCGTGCTGAATTTTAACGATATCGACCGCTGGCTGAAGGACGAGGATATTTCCATTGAGGAATGCGAAGACATGCCCTTTACAAGGAATCCGGGAATCAACCGCCTCTATCCCGTCAGCAGCGGTGTCATCAGCTCCGTGGTCACCACCCAGAGTAAGAGCGACACCTACCGCAAGTTCTACATTCACGGAGAGAAGAACTGTATGGAGCTGTGCGACAGTATGCTTCGCGGCGAGATCACCGGTTGCTTCATTGAGATGAACATGTGCTACGGCGGCTGCATCAAAGGCCCCACAGTTGCAGACAAATCCATTTCCCGCTTCAAAGTAAAGCTGGACATGGAGGAAGCCATCCCCCGGGAGCCTGCATTCAAAGAAGAGCCAGCGCCGGCTGTGGACGCGCTCTCTCTGGCCAAGACCTTTACGGATCGCTCCCCTAAGGATCCAATACCCACCGAGGCCCAGATCCGGGATATCCTTTCAAAGACCGGCAAGACAAGACCCGAGGACGAATTAAACTGCGGCGCCTGCGGTTATCCCACCTGCCGGGAAAAGGCCATTGCCGTGTTCCAGAAAAAGGCGGAGCTCAACATGTGTATACCCTTTATGTACGAGCAATCCGAATCCCTCTCCAACCTGGTTATGGAGACCTCTCCCAACATGGTTCTTCTGGTGGACGAGGAGATGAAGATCTTAGAGTACTCCGCTGTGTGTGAAAAATATTTCGGAAAAACCCGATCAGAGGCTCTGAAAATGTATCTGTACGAGTTTATCGATCCGGTGGATTTCCAGTGGGTATTTGACACCCACCAGAATATTCACGGAAAGAAGGTGACCTATTCCGAATATCATCTGGATACACTTCAGAACATCGTGTACATAGAAAAGGAAAATGCGGTTCTTGCCACATTTATTGATATCACCCAGCAGGAAGAACAGGCCCGGATGGATTATGAGAAAAAGTTAGATACCATTGACCTGGCTCAGAAGGTCATCCACAAGCAGATGATGGTGGCTCAGGAGATTGCAGGACTATTGGGTGAGACAACGGCGGAGACCAAGACCACATTGACGAAGCTTTGCCATTCCCTTCTGGAGGACGGCGACAACGGAGGTGTGTAAATGGGAGTTACCGTAGATGTTGCATATAAGAGCCTGAACAAATTTACAGAGATCCTGTGCGGAGATAAGGTGGAGATTCTCCAGACAGAGGATTCCAATATTATGATTCTGGCAGACGGCATGGGAAGCGGAGTAAAGGCCAACATCCTTGCCACCCTGACCTCCAAGATTTTGGGAACCATGTTTTTAAACGGCGCCACCTTAGAGGAGTGCGTGGAGACAATCGTGGAAACTCTGCCGATCTGTCAGGTGCGGCAGGTAGCTTATGCCACCTTCAGTATTCTCCAGGTGTTTCACAGCGGGGATGCCTATCTGGTAGAGTTTGACAACCCGGGATGTATTTTTATCCGTGACGGAAGGCTGATGACAATTCCGCAGAATATTCGGGAGGTCAAGGGAAAAAAGATCAATGAATATCGTTTTAAGGTGAAAAAGGGGGATGCTCTCATCCTGATGAGTGACGGCACGATTCACGCCGGCGTGGGACGCCTTTTGAATTTCGGATGGGTGTGGGAGGATATTGCGGATTATGCGGTGAAGCAGTATCCCAAAACCATATCCGCCATGCGCCTGGCGTCCGCCATCTGCCAGGCCTGTGACGAGCTGTACGAATACCGCCCCGGCGATGACACCACCGTTGCCTGCATGCGGATCATCAATGCCAAGCCGGTGAATCTGATGACCGGTCCGGCCCAGGATGCTTCCAGGGATACGGAGATGGTAGGCAGCTGGATGGGCGGGGGAGACGATACCCGGAGGATTGTCTGCGGCGGAACCAGCGCCACCATTGTGTCTCGGGTACTTAAGCGTCCTCTGGATGTATCCATGGATTATGTGGACCCGGATATTCCGCCCATTGCCTATATGGATGGGATCGATCTGGTGACAGAAGGGGTTCTGACCTTAAACCGGGTTCTTCAGCTTTTGAAGCGGTATGTGAAAAATGAGACAGTATCGGAGGATTTCTTTTTGGAGCTGGATAAGCCCAACGGTGCTTCCATGATAGCAAAAATGCTGATTGAGGACTGCACGGAGCTGCATATGTACGTGGGAAAGGCCATCAACAGCGCCTATCAGAACCCGGGCCTTCCTTTTGATCTGGGAATTCGCCAGAATCTGGTGGAGCAGTTAAAGCACACGGTAGAAGAAATGGGTAAATCCGTCACCGTCACTTACTACTAAGTAAACCCTCATATCAGCCTTGCAGATACCATCATGAATGAAGGAGGGTTTACTTTGAGCCTCCGGCGGATGTGCAGAAAACGGGAATGGAAGATGTCGCTTCGTGATCCCGTTTCGCGCAGTTCAGCGCCGGAGCGCTGAACATTTAAAGTAAACTTTGCAAAGGAAGCGGAGAAGTTTACGCCGCGCAAACGAGGCGAAGAATAATAGGAGGACAAAGATTAATGGTAACAAATGACGCAACAATCTTAAAAATCAAGCATGACGTGCTTTGCGAGGTGGCGAAGCTGGCATGGGCGGGAACCTTGGACGAGAAGCGGGAGGAGCTTCCCTATGAGATGTTTCCGGGCCCCCAGGCTCAGTTCCGCTGCTGCATCTATAAAGAGAGAGAGATCATTAAGCAGAGAATCCGTCTGGCAGAAGGGAAATGCCCGGTGGGAATGGATTCCATGAATGTGGTTCAGGTTATCAAGGCCGCCTGTGAGGAGTGTCCCATTGCTTCCTACGTGGTCACGGACAACTGCCGCAACTGTATGGGAAAGGCATGTCAGAATTCCTGTAATTTTGGCGCCATCACCATCGGGGACAGCCGGGCTCACATTGATCCCAACAAATGTAAGGAGTGCGGCAAATGCGCCCAGGCATGTCCCTACAGCGCCATTGCCCATTTGGAGCGGCCCTGTAAGAAGGTATGTCCTGTGGATGCCATCACCTATGACGAGTATGGAATCTGCGTGATTGACGAGAAGAAATGTATCCAGTGCGGAGCCTGTATCCACAGCTGCCCATTCGGCGCTATCGGAACCAAGACCTTCATGGTGGATGTAATCCGTCTGATCAATGCCGGCAAGCGGGTGGTGGCCATGGTTGCTCCCGCTACAGAAGGCCAGTTCGGACCCGACATTACCATGGCCAGCTGGAAAACCGCCTTAAAGAAAATCGGCTTTTCCGACATGATTGAGGTGGGTCTGGGAGGAGACTTAACCGCGGCGGCCGAGGCAGCCGAGTGGGCGGAGGCATACAAGGAGGGCAAGAAAATGACCACCTCCTGCTGCCCGGCCTTTGTAAACATGATTAAGCAGCACTTCCCCATGCTTTTGGATAACATGTCCACCACCGTGTCCCCCATGTGCGGCGTGTCCCGCATGTTAAAGGACCAGGATCCGGAGACCATCACCGTATTTATCGGGCCATGTATCGCAAAGAAGAGCGAGACCCTGGATCTGAATATTACAGGAAACGCCGACTATGCCATGACCTTCGGCGAGATCCGGGCCATGATGCGGGCCAAGGGCGTGGAGTTAGAGCCGGAGGAGAACACCTACCAGGACAGCTCCGTATTCGGCAAACGGTTCGGCAACTCCGGCGGCGTGACCGCGGCAGTGGTTCAGTGCTTTAAGGAGATGAACGAGGACATCAGCCCCAATGTGATGAAGTGCAACGGCGCTGCAGAGTGTAAGAAGGCGCTGCTTCTGATGAAGGTAGGCAAGCTGCCCGCTGACTTTGTGGAAGGTATGGTTTGCGTGGGCGGCTGTGTAGGCGGCCCCAGCAAGCACAAGACAGAGGTGGAGGCCAAGAAGGCCAGAGACCTTTTGATCGGTCAGGCTGACGGCAGAGAGGTCCATGAGAATCTGAAGAACTTAGGCGCGGACCAGGTGGCGATGCACCGGCACTAAAAGGCAGTAGAGAGAAAATAGAACAGAGCAAAAAAGCCCCCCAGAGCCTGGAAAATCAGGTTTCGGGGGACTTTTTGCAGGTTACTGTTCACACCCAATGTCATGACCAATCATTCTGCTGATTAGTCATGAGCCAATACAGCTATGGAGCCAACAGTAACCTATTCTAACCACTTTTCTAATCATTTATTGGCAAGAATGGTTAGAAAAGTGGTTAGAATCTTTTTGGGGAGGCGATCAGATGGTTTATCGAGAAAGTGAGACCGTGGAATTGAAACTTCTGACAACGCTTTTAAGATCATTCTTCCAAATTTGAACGTACATGCGGAGCAGAAAAAACCGGAGGCTGTCCCGCCGAAAAACAGCATGGAGGAAGATGCAGTAATTGCTTTGGGAAAAGAACAGGGGATCCTCACAAGAAAAGACGTGGAAAAAGCGCTGGGGATTAGCCAGACAACCTGTGGACGGTTATTGAAACAGATGATTGGAAAAGGACAGATTGTCCGAAAAGGAAGAAGCAGAAATACGCATTATCGCCTTGTGGAGTAAATACCCGCTTGGTATAATATAAGAGAGCGAATAAAACAGGCGCAGGTCAATACGGAGAGATTCCGGACGGAACCTACACCCTTACATGGACAGAATGAAAAGCATATCCAAAGGCGCATCAGAAATCAAAAACCGATAATCTTTGCATGAGGTGACAAACACACATATTATCGGTTTTTTTAAATAACCTGAATCCGTGAAACTAATTGCTTTATGAAGCCAATCTCAAATTTGCCGGATGGCAGCCGTTCCATCTGATATCTTCACCTTGCGTACTCCGCCAGCTCATATACTCTTGCTTTTGTTAAGTCTGCCGCTGTAGTTGATTCCACCAACGGCTGTATGCTTCCGCCCTCGCACTCCTGTCCGGCGGTTTGCACTTCTGCGTCCTTGAATGCAATCCATTCTCTTTCCTCTTTCCGTAAAACTTCCATGTCCGCTTCGCTCAGGTTCGCTTCCAGCAGTCCCCACACAATATTCAAGGTATCGTCCCACATCTGGTAAATCTCTGCGGCAGTTATATTCATATCCATTTGTGTGACAGCTTCCTGCAGTTTTTTCTCTATTTCTTTCTCCCGCTCCTCGGCATAGGAAATTTCTGCGGCGATTTCATCGAATAGGCTCGGTTGGAATGTGGCGCCTTCGGCTTGTCCTGCCGCCGATTCGTCCGGTGCGCCGTCAGGGAAGGAATAGACATCTCCTGTCTGAAATCCAACGGCACCTGTGATAAACACCACTTCTGCCTTGCCTCCAGTGATGGAAATGTCTGCCAACACATAGGGGTCCTTGCTGGTAAAGCGGAGTGCGTCCCCCTCCCAAACCGCAGTGCCCTCCAGCACGCTGACACGGTAGACGCTGATTTCTGCCGTATAGGTTCCATCTGGCTGCAGCGCAAGGGTCAGCTGGCTATAGACATCAGATGTGCCCTGCTTATCAGTATAGATGCCGGTAACATCTTCCTTCTCTGCCGGCTTGGTGACCTCCGTTTGCACTGTATTTTCCATTTGCTCTGGTTCCTCTGTCCGCCCCCCATTCTCCGTTTGTTTTGGTTCTTCCATCTGCTCTGTGTTTGACGTGTTTTTGTTTGGCTGATTTGTTTCGACTGGTAGTGAATTACCATCGTCTTTTGTACCGCAACCGGACAGGAAAAAAGCACTCAACAACAGCACCAGTAATATTTTTTTCATAAAAACACCTCCCACGATATATTCCAACCTATTCTAACATATAGCCTTGTTTTTCTCAATAGAAATGGCTCTCTGTAAAAGCCGGGCTTAACCTTATATGTTGGAAGCGGTTTTGTCGGATTTTCCCGACACAGGGGGTGATTTTTGTCGCTTCAGATGTTATAATCCAGTTAAGGATTTCTTATCATGTGAAAAATGGCACAATAGGTGCCCCACCAGATAAAGGAGGCTTAACATGGGATTGGAGCTGAAGGTAGGACAGGTACAGAAAATTTCCCAGAATATGATTCAGCAGGTCAATATTCTGCAGATGAGTTCCCAGGAGCTGACAGAATATGTAAAGGATCTGTCTATGGAGAATCCGGTCATGGAGCTGGAAGATCGGGAGCCGGAGAATCCGGAACAGGAGCGGCTTAAGAAACTGGAATGGCTGTCGGAGATGGATGAACAGAACCGGATCTATTACCGGCAGGAGCGTGAAGAATCAGGGGATTCAGGTATGGGGGATCAGGGCGAGCAGGAGGAGGAAACTTTAGGAGAAAGCCTTTTGCAGCAGCTTTTGGGAGGCCCTTATTCCGAGTATCAGATGGGGATTTTTAAGTATCTGGCGGAGTGCCTGGACAGCAGAGGATATTTTGTGGATTCGGTTTCCGAAGTAGCCTGTCATTTGGGGATTCCCGGGGAGGATATAGAGGAATGTCTTAAAGTCATGAAAACCTTAGAGCCGGCAGGCGTATGCGCAGCAGATCTTTCGGAATGTCTGTATATCCAGCTGAAGGCAAAGGAAAAGGGACAGGAGTTTAATGTTGAGAAACAGATTGTGAAGGAGTATTTGGAGCTTTTGGGTAAGAATCAGCTTCCCGCCATTGCCAAACGGATGGAGATTCCTTTGGAGCGGGTTTTGCAGGCTAAGCAGGAGATACAGGGGCTCAATCCCAAACCGGCGAGCGGCTATGCGGATCGGGGAGGACTGCGGTATATAACGCCGGACGTTACGGTCGTAAAGCTGGCAGATTATTTTGAGATTATGGTCAATGAATATGTTCTGCCGGAGATCCGCCTGAATAAGGATTACATGAAGCTTTTGCGCAGCGGGGATTGCGACAAGGAGGTGCGCCAGTATTTGTCGGACAAGGTGCGGCAGATGGAGCAGGTGCAGGATTATATTTCCAAAAGAAATAAAACCCTGACCCGGCTGGCCAGATTTCTGGTGGAAGAGCAAAAAGAATTTTTCCAATACGGAAAAGGCCATCTCCATCCCTTAAGAATGAGGGATGCGGCCGAGAAGCTGGAGGTACATGAGTCCACCGTCAGCCGCGGTGTGAAAGAAAAATATCTCCAGTGCTGTTGGGGAATCTTTCCCATGGACTATTTTTTTACAAAGGGTTTTGTGGAGGATGAGAATCGGGAGACCATTGCCACGGACCGGATACTGGGGATTTTAAAGGAGATAATTGAAAAAGAGGATAAGAAAAAGCCCTACAGCGATCAGAAGCTGGCCCTAAAGCTTGCCGAACAGGGAATCACCATTTCCCGGCGGACGGTTGCAAAATACAGGGAAGGGATGCAGATTCCGGACTGCCGGGGCAGAAAGGAATATTAAGGTTAGGAGGTCACATGATTTATCCGGTTATCGGTGTTCCCCTGACGGGAAGAGGAATATTGAATAGCTATATGCAGTATAAGTATACCCGCTGTCTAAAACGGGCCGGGGCTTTCGTGCGGATTTTAGCGCCTGAGACAGGGGAGGAGGCTGTCTTGAAGGCCCTGAGCCAATGCGCCGGGTTCCTCTTTCCCGGCGGGCCGGATATCAGGCCGGAGCTTTATGGTCAGTCTCCCCAGATAACCTGTAAAAAGCCGGATCCGGCGCGGGATGATTTTGAGCTGAGACTTCTTGTCGCTGCTCTTAAGGCCAGGCGCCCCATACTTTGTATCGGAAGGGGAATGCAGCTTTTGAATGTGGCATTTGGGGGCACTCTGGTTCAGGAGCTGAAAGGAAAGCAGGAGTATCCCCATCAGGATTTCTTTAACCGGTACTCGGCCACCCATCCCATTGAGCTGGATCCGGACAGCCTGGTGTCACGGGTCCTTGGCACGGATGCCGTCACGGTGAACAGCCTTCACCATCAGGCCGCGGATATTATCGGGGAGGGGCTATGGATCGCCGCCGACAGCCCAGAAGGATTTCCGGAGGCGCTGGAGATCGATGATTATCCCTTCTGCATTGCGGTGCAGTGGCATCCGGAATACATGGCAGCAGGAGTTCCGATCCAGCAAAGGCTGTTTGCAGCTTTGGTGGAAGCGTGCCGGTGACAAGGCTGCAGAATATGTTCAATGAAATTTATATTCGGGACATTACCAGGCGCAACCGTATAAAGAATATTGGAGAGCGGGAGAATCTGCTGAACATCCTCTCCTCCTCCATTGGTTCACTGACTAATCCTGAGAAATTAAGGAATACTTTCAAAACAATGAAGAAGTCCAAAATCATTTCTGCCACCATAAAGAAATATCCGGATTGTTTTGAGGATTCCTTTAAGAAAATCATTGTCACCAAAGATGTTGTTCAGCCACACTATGACGAGTATGGTATTTTAACTGTCAACATTTATGATTTTTTGCTTGATCCAAAATAGATTGAATAACAGAAACTTTAAAAGGCCGCGTTTATTGATTGAAATGACAATTAATAAACGCGGCCTTTTAATTTTAAGGAGAGCATATCATTTTTCACCTAAATCAAAAGATGTCTTTTACAGTACCCTTTGAGAATGTGTGGCAAGATGCCTAAAAATAAAACAGGACATAATACATATTATGTCA
>CAJUHR010000002.1:0-122114 GCA_910586255.1 uncultured Lachnospiraceae bacterium
ACGAGATGGAATCTCGTGACTGGAGTTCAGACGTGTGCTCTTCCGATCTATGATGAACTATGCTCTTTTGTATTTGAGCAATTATGTCCTGCGGAATTTTATGCTGGACACCTCCATCACCTACAGCGCCTCCTTCGCCCTTCCGGAGGCCAGCCGTCTTGCGGGAATCTGGCACGGGACGCGGCTTCACACAGGGATCTTTGTGGCTATCGGGGCGGTGATCGTGTCATGGCTTTTTTTGTACCACACGCCCACAGGCCTTAGCATCCGCATTTGCGGAATGAATGCGGAATTTTCCAAATATTCCGGCATTCATGTGGTGGCAAGCTGTATGATTGCGCAGATTTTGGGAGGCGCCCTGGCAGGTATGGGAGGAGCCGTGCAGATTTTAGGACTCTATGACCGGTTTCAGTGGGACAGTCTGACCCAGTATGGCTTTGACGGGCTTTTAGTGTCGGTTCTTGCTAAAAGAAATCCCATTCTGGTGCCGGTGGCGGCCTTTTTGCTGGCTTATCTGAGAATCGGCGCGGACATTGTCAATTACAGTACGGATGTGCCTGCAGAGTTTGTGTCTGTTTTGCAGGCCATCATCATTCTCCTTGTGGCTGCCCAGGAATTCCTGGGAAGATACAAGCACAAAGCCATATTTAATGCTGCCAGAAAGTCTATGGACGAGGCACCGGCAAAGGAGGCGAATTAAATGCTGGAAACCTATTTGAATGTGGAATGGATCGGGAGCTTTCTGTTCTCTGTGATCCGCATTTCCACCCCGCTTATTTTTGCTGCTCTGGGGGCGTGCTTTACCAAAAAGGCAGGGCTTTTAAACATGGCCTTGGAATCCATGATGCTGGTGGGAGCCCTCTGCGGAGTTTTGGCCTCCGCGGCGTCCCAAAGCTTGTTTCTGGGATTTTTCGGGGCAGTGGCAGGGGCAGTGGCTATTGCAGGGATCATCTGCTACTGTGCCTTTTTCCTAAAGACCGATTTGTATCTGACCAGTATTTCCATTAACCTGGCGGCATCGGGGGGAACCGTATTTATTCTTTATCTGGTGTGCGGACAGAAGTCCACCAGCGCGGGCATCCTAAAGAGCCTGACCATCCCCAAGCTGACCATCCCTGTAATCGACCGGATTCCGGTTCTGGGGGCGGCTGTTTCTGGACACAATCTGTTGACCTATTTGGCGTTTTTCTGTGTGTTTTTGGTGTACTTTGTCCTTAAAAAGACCAGAATCGGCCTGCGTATCAAGTCGGTGGGTGAGAATCCCCACGCGGCGGAGTCCGTGGGAATTTCCGTAAGGAAGATTCGGACCATATCCTTTCTGATTTCAGGGGTGTTCTGCGGATGTGCCGGCGCCTTTATGTCCATGGGCTATGTGTCCTGGTTTGCCAGGGATATGCTGGCGGGACGCGGCTTTATCTCCATGTCTGCCACCAACATTTCCAATGCATCGCCCCTTTTGTCCATGCTGGCGGCGATGATGTTTGGCCTTTCCCAGGCCATTGCCAATGCATTGCAGATCACATCGGCACCGGCTGAAATCGTATCGGCTCTGCCTTATATTATGACGATTCTGCTGGTCATGATTTTTGCCCTGATCCGGATTGGACGTCAGAGGCAAAAGATGATGAAGCTTGCAGCTGCCATGGAGGAGGAATAAAGTATGATTATTGATTTTCGTTCCCGGCCGCCCTACAAGGGCTTTGTGACAGAGGGGAATTTTTTCCCGAGACCGATGGAGGATGATTTTAAGCATCCCATGGATGTGCCTGCCGTGTACCGGCTCACCGCTGGCTCGGATATCGAGTCAGCCCGCCATGGAGATTTTGATCTGTATATGAAGGAGCTTGAGGTTTCCGGCATTGACATGCAGGTGATCCACGGAAGGATGGTGCGCCCCGGCATGGCCCGGGTGAACAATGATGATGTGTGCCAGCTGGGGGTTCTCTTTCCGGAACGGTTCGTGTGTTTTCCGGCAGTGGACCCTGCTGATCCGAAGGAAGCTGTGAGAGAGATTCACCGCTGCGTGGAAAAATATCAGGTTAAGGGGATTGCCTTGGAGCCGGGATGGGCCATGCCGCCGGTACAGGTGGATGACGCTTCTCTAAATCCCATCTATGAGACATGTCAGGAGCTGGGGCTGATTGTCTCCTTTACGCTCAGCGTCCTGGCGGGGGAAGATCTGACCTGCTGTCACCCTCTTCCCCTGCAGCGGATGGCAAAGAGGTTTCCGGATCTCACCATAACCGTTGCCCATGGCTGCTGGCCCTATGTGGCAGAATTTCTGGCCGTGGCTATGGTATGTCCCAACATTTATTTCTATCCTGATTTCTTTTTGGTGACCCCGGATATGCCTTTTGCGGAGCAGTTTATCAAAGCTGCCAATTCCTACATGAAGTACCGGATGATGTTTGCCAGCAGCTATCCGGTCCGGGGAATGAAACAGAGTCTGGATCGATTCCGGCAGCTGCCCTTTGACGAGGGGGTGTTGGAGCTTCTTTTGTCAGAAAATGCCAGAAGGATATTAAAGCTGTAGACAAGATTACAAGGAGGGTGTTATCGATGGTTAAAACAGAGAAAGAATACCACATCCAGTTGAGCAGGTCCGACATAGAGGGGGCCAGATACGCAATTATGCCAGGAGATCCGGGTCGGGTGGAAAAGATCGCGGCATATTTGGAAAAACCGAGATTTCTAAATGCAAACCGGGAATACACCAGCTGGATCGGCTGGCTTTCGGGAGAACCGGTTTTGGCAGTCAGCCATGGAATCGGAGGACCCTCCACGGCCATTGCCGTGGAGGAGCTGGCAGAGCTGGGGGTTCATACCTTTATCCGTGTGGGCACCAGCGGTGGTATGCAGGAGGGGATTCTTCCGGGAGATATCATCAATGTAAACGGAGCCATCCGGGCGGAAGGCACCTCCAGGGAATATGTGGGGATTGAGTATCCTGCCATATCGGATTTTCAAGTAACCCGGGCTCTTTATGAGGGGGCAGAGGCCCTTCATGTCCGCCACCATACCGGTGTGGTCCATTGTAAGGATTCCTTCTACGGACAGCACAGCCCCGGGCGGATGCCGGTGGCCGGGGAGCTTTTAAGCAAATGGGAGTGCTGGATCCGCGCCGGCGCCCTGGTGTCGGAAATGGAGACAGCGGCTCTGTTTACGGTGTGCGCCTCCCTAAGAGCCCGTGCCGGCGCCGTCATGCTCTGTATCTGGAATCAGATTCGGGAGGAAAAGGGATACACGGATCAGCCGGTGTATGATACGGATCTGGCTATCCGGGTGGCAATCGAAGGTTTGAAGCGGCTGATTGGGGAGGATCAGAGAAAGAGAGAGAAAAAAGCATGAGGATTCCGGTGTTTTCTGTCAGCAGCCTGATCAATCAGGACTTAAAACAGCTAACCGGGCGGTTTTTTAAGGAGTTAGAGGACGAGTGTTCGGTAACATTAGAGCTTCAGGATCCAGCAGGAGTCGGTATGGCAGAGCCCTGTGTCATTTACATCGCCTCCGGAGGCAGTGAAATTCAGTTTGCCGGTCTGATGGAGCGGATTCAGGCTGGAAGAATCTATCTGCTGACCAGCGGCTACAGCAATTCTCTGGCAGCCTCCATGGAGATTCTTTCCTATATCCGACAGCACGGAAAAGAAGGGGAGATTATTCATGGAAGCCCGAAAATCTGCGGACAAAAGCTGCAGGCCATTATGGCCGCGGCAGGAGCCAAAAGACGAATCTGCAAAATGAAGCTGGCAATGGTGGGAGAACCTTCCGATTGGCTGATTGCCAGCCGGTCCGATGAGGCAGTTCTCATGGAGCGTTTTGGAATCCAGGTGGTGTCCATTTCCCTGGACGAACTGGTAGCGGAGTATGAGAAACATGATTACAGAGAGGATTCCTGGACAAAAAGGCTTAAGACCATGGAGTTTGACGGGCGAGAGCTCACAAAGGCTTTAGAGCTGTACGGGGCCCTTGACCGGCTGGTGGAAAGATACGGACTCGCCGGCCTGACTGTCCGCTGCTTCGATCTTTTGGAGCGGGTGAAAACCACCGGATGTCTGGGGCTGGCGATTCTCAATGCCAGGGGAATCTACGGAGGCTGCGAGGGGGATCTTCCTTCTCTGGTGTCCATGGTGATTTTGGGAGAAGTGTCCGGACAGCCTGTCTTCATGTGTAATCCGTCACGGATTGATCTGGAACAGGAGGAGATGGTGTTTGCCCACTGTACTCTTCCTCTTAACATGCCCTGCGCTATGGAGCTTAAGACCCATTTTGAGTCGGATATCGGAGTGGCAATCGCCGGGCAGATCCCCATGGAGGAGATGACCGTTTTCAAGATATCCGGAGATTTGAGAGAGCACTATGCGGACAGGGGAAGAATTTTGGAGAACATGCAGGATCCCACTCTGTGCAGAACCCAGATCAAGGTGAAGCTTCCGTCCTATGAGTACTTTCTTGAGTGCCCCATCAGCAATCACCATGTGATTTGCCTCGGGGATCACAGACAGGCTTTAGAGTATCTTCTGGACGATTGATATTTGAAGAAAGAAGGGCTGTCGCAAAAGGTGAGGATTGCAGTGCTGTATCGCTCAGCTCCCCCTTTTTGCGACAGCCCTTTTATTGCACCAGTCTTTTTGTTTTCCAGCGTCCGGTCCGATACCAGCAAAAGGAAATCAGATAATTGGCGGCCCATCCGATGGGCACCGCGTACCAGACAAACCGGATGCCGTAAACGGGGGAGAAAAATCTTGCCACAAAAACCCGGATCCCTAAGTTGACCAGATTGGCAGCCATATAGATGCCCACATCCCCTGAGCCTCTGAGCACACCGTCCGTGGTGGCCTTAAAGCCGATGAGACAGAAAAAACAGCCGATAAAACGCAGGTAGGAGGCGCCTGTCTCATAGGCTACGTGAGAGGCATTAGAGTCCAAAAAGGCAGACAGGATAGGGTGGTAGAACCCCTGACAGATCACAAACAGGGCGATGGAGAACCCGGCAATGATCCCGTAGGAGATTCGGTAGCCATGTTTCACCCGCTCAGTTTTTCCGGCTCCCAGATTTTGTGCCGTAAAGGTGGACATGGCGTTGCCGGTGCCGATCATGGGAACAATGGCAATGGATTCCAAGCGCATGCCGGCCGAGTAGCCGGCCAGGGCAGAGGAGCCGAACTGATTTACGGAGGACTGGGTCAGAAGCATGCCGATGCTGACAATGGACTGCTGAATAATGGAAGGAATGGCGATCCTTGTGCCCTGCATCAGGATGGAAAAACGAAACAGGCCGGGCTTTTTCTTAACAACATAGGTGTGAAGCAAAAGCATCAGGATCCCAAAAGAGATAACTGCTGAGATTCCCTGGGCGATCACCGTGGCAATGGCCACCCCGGCCACCCCCAGATTAAACCGGATGACCATCAGAAGGTCCAAAAAAATGTTCAGCAGTGAGGAGAAAATCAAAAGTCCCAGGGGGATTCCGGATTTGCCCATAGCATTAAAATTGGCGGCCAGCACATTGTACATAAACATAAAGGGGAGCCCAATAAAATAAATCTGCAGATAAAGCACTGCGTCTTCATAAATATTTTCAGGCGTGTTCAGGGCAGACAGGACCCATGGATTAGCCTTTAAGCCGAAAAGGGCCAGCAGTGTGCTCAAAAGGGCAAAGGTAATCAGAAAGGTGTAGACAGAGGTTTTCATTTCCTGATATTTCCCTGCTCCTAAAAACTGGCTGGTGAGAACCGAGGCGCCGATTCCGCCTCCGATGGCAATCATGATAAACACATTGGTAAAGGAATAGGAAGCTCCCACGGCGGCTAAGGCCTCCTCCCCCACAAAGCGTCCCACAATGACGGAATCCGCCATGTTGTAAAACTGCTGGAAGAGATTACCCAGGATCATGGGTAGAGCAAAAAAGAATAGGGAGCGGCCGGGAGCGCCGTCAATCAGCTTTTGTTTGTTGTCTGCCATGGCAATAAGACCTCTCTTGTTAATTTGAAGTATTTAATGGGAATCATTATAGCTGTTTTTTGGTGAAAAGGCAAGGGATTGCCGCGCGGTTTATGAGCGGGTGAACAGCAGCACGGAGAAAAATAAATGGTTGACGCTATGTGGAGAGATAAAGTATAATAGGTACCATCATGAACAGTCGCCAGCCAGTAAAATCCCGTTCGGCGGTTGTTTTGTGGAAACCATACATAGTGAAGAGGGGATACTATGAGACAGTTTTTTGGTATGAGCAGGCATGGAGACCTGCGGGAGGCTGTAAGCGGACTTGTGATGCCGCAGATGCTTTTGTTAATGTCAAACACAAGGCAGTTTGAGGAACATGTAAGGGAGCTGGAAAGAATGTTTCCCGGAGTGCCCAGCATTGGGTGTATTGGGATGAGCTACGATACACAGGTGGTGGAGGATGGTGTAGGTGTTATCGCCTTTCTGGACGGAGTAAGCGCCGCGGCCAATGTTCTGGAGCAGGTGTCGGTGATGCCGGTAAAATACATTGAACGGCTGGAAAAGGATGTAAGCCGCATCAATGGCTCCCGGCAGGACACTGTGTGCATTGATTTTTGTTCTGGAAACGATGCCTGTGTGCTGACTACTATCTACAGTGTTTTAAAAAGCAGGGGAGTCTCTTTAGTGGGAGGAACCGGTGACGGAGGGAAGGTTTCTGCCAATGGCCGGGTATATGAGGACGCGGTAGCCTACGCTCTGATCCGGAATGAGAACGGAAAAGTGAAGGCCTATAAGGAGAATATTTACCACACAAAGGGAGATTACCGTTTTGTTGCTTCCCGGACAGACAGGGCCAGGTATATTCTGGGCGCGTTAAACGGCATGCCGGCCAGGGATGTCTATCAGAAAATTCTAAAGATACCGGAGCAGCAGATTGCAACCCAGACCTTCAGAAACCCCTTTGGCAAAATCAACGGAGACGACATCTGCATTATTTCCATCAAGGAGGTAGTGGGGGATTCTCTGGCCTGTTTCCGCCAGGTAAATGATTCGGATGTGCTGGTTCTTTTGGAGCTGGGAGATTACCGGGCCATTGTAAAGGAAAACATTCAGAAAATCCGCAGTGATTTCCCCAGGATTTCCGCAGTGTTTTCTGTTAACTGCCTGTTCCGCTACAAGCTGTTTAGCGAGGGCGGGTATATGGGGGAATATCTTCAGGAAATGAGTGCTTTGGGAAGCCACAGCGGCCTGGTAGGATACGGCGAACACTACAACAACCGGTTTGTCAATCAGTCCATGACCTGCGTGGTATTTGAATAAAGGAGGGGTTAGAGATGGCATTTTGGAAAAAATCCCGGACTGAGACCGATAAAAATCGGGACGGGAAGAAAAGCCTGTATCCGGTTCTGTTTGTGATGAATACCTTAAATGAGTACCGCACGGAGCTAATCCAGAAGGAGGTGGATTCCCTTCACGAGCTGACAATGGTGAAAAGCTCCTTCAACAATGTGCTGAGGGAGGCGGATAATTTTCAGGAAAAGCTGCAGGATTTCGGCCAGAATTTCTTTAATATTGAACAGGTGTCCGGTGAGTTTACGGCTGTCAAGGATAAGATTGACACATCCGTCATCCAGGCTCAGGGGGAAGTTGCCCAGCTGAAAAACAGCTCCATGGAGGTGGAGGAGCATTTTGTGGAGATGAACAGCACCTTTGAGGATCTCCAGGAATCCGTAGAGAAGATCAAAAGCTGCATGAGTGAGATTGTGTCCATTGCCAATCAGACCAATATTCTGGCGCTCAATGCCTCCATCGAGGCGGCCAGGGCCGGCGCCCAGGGAAAGGGCTTTGCAGTGGTGGCCGCGGAGGTAAAGAAGCTGGCAGAGGAGATCAAGGACCTGGCCGGACTTGTGGATTCCAGCATCAAGGATGTGAAAAACAGTACGGATAAGCTTAACGGAAGCATCCATACCTCCAGACAGGCCTTAGGGCAGAGCATAGAGAAGGTCAATGAGACTTATGTGATGTTTGACAAGATCACCCAGGCTGCCGAGGGAGCTGCCTCAGTCCAGTCTGATATCTCCAGGGTGATCGGTGATTCCAGATCAGCTCTTCAGATTTTGTGCGGATTTTTTGATAAGATCCGGGGCCAGTATCAGGAGGTAGTAAAGCATATCAGCCATGCCAGCTATCTGGGAACCACAAAAAGCGCCATGTTTGAGGACATTGACAATATGATGTCCCAGATCCCGCCGATTATTGAGGAGCATCAAAGGTAAGCACCACCTTGCGGATGGATGGGTCATGGCTGTCGATAAAATCAAAGGCCTCCCGGGCCTTTGTCAGAGGGAACGTGTGGGAAACGCTGCCTTTTAAATCCAGCTTTCCCTCACGGACCATGTCAATGGCTTTTCCAAACATGTGATTCTGCAGGCGGGAGCCGCGGATGTCCAGCTCCTTGGCAGTGATAAGGGACGGGGAGATCTGAAAATGGTTGGAGGTTAATCCCATGACCATGACCCGCCCTGCATTGCCGGTTGCCCTTAAAAGGGTTGGCAGGGAGTCTTCTGTGTTGGCGGCGTCTATGGAGACGGTAGCTCCATGTCCCTTCGTGTATTCTAAAACTTTTTCCACCAGATCTTCTTTTCTCACATTTATGGTGTGGCGGGCGCCGCTTTGTCTGGCGTTTTCCAGCTTTTCATCGGTTCGGCAGGCTACAATAATATGGTCGCACAAAAGTCTTGCGACTCTCAAAACCGAACTTCCCAAAGCACCGTAGCCTAAGATCAGCAGCATATCGTCCCCTGTAAGCCGGGCCCGGGCGCAGGCCTGGATGGCGATGGTGGCTGGCTCGATCATGACGGCGTCCGTGTCCGGGAGACTGTCAGGAAGCAGATAGCAGTCCTTTTCAGGAACCGCGATATATTCCCGGAAACCGCCGTCAATGTGGATACCTCTCACCTGGAGATGGTCGCACACGTTTCCCCGTCCAATCCGGCAGGGATAACAGTGGCCGCAATTGACCACCTGGTTGATGATGACCCGGTCGCCGGGCTTTAGGCCTTTGACGTTCATCTCTGTTTTTTCCACCATGCCTACCATCTCATGGCCAATGATCCGGGGATAGGTGACAATGGCATTGGTCCCGTGATAAATCGTCCCGTCCGAGCCGCAGATACCGGCGGCAGTCATTCTCACCAGAACATTGTTACAGGGAGTGGTAGAGGGCTTCTTAGTCTCGATAATTCTTAAATCCTTTGGGCTTATAATCTGTACGGCTTTCATTGTGAATTTCCTTTTTTAAATTAATTTTTTGCGGAGTTTTTTAGGGGGTGGGTCCGAACTGCTCCTTTACAAGCCGGATGAAAAGCTGATCCGCCTTGGAGAGAAATCCGTTCTGCAGGGTGGCAATGCACATGTCCCAGCTGGCATCATATTGCTCATCGACACACAGCAGAGTGGGACAGTACTCATAGGAGGCCATCTGGAAGTACTGTAAAGGGATCAGAGTGACGCCTAAGCCTCTGGCGGCAAGTAAAAGAGCTGTCTCATAATTGCGCAGGGTAAGTGCAATCCGTGGCTGGGTAATGCCGGCCTTTTGGAGAACCGAGTCGGTGATCTGACGGATTCGCTGTTCCTTATGAAGCATCAAAAAGGGTTCACCGGCCAGAAGCTTAAAGTCCAGAACCGGATAGGGGTAGCCAGGCCTTGGAACAGCTTTTTCCACCAGCGGGTGTAGGGGATGCATGGCAATCACAAAAGGATCCCTTGTCAGATTGTCATAGTATATCTGAGGCTGGGAGCTTTCCTTGGGGGCGTGCATGATGACGAAATCCAGATCTCCCCGCAGAAGCATCTGCTCTAAGGAGGCAGTGTTTTCCTCATGGATAAACAGCTCAATGTAGGGACAGAGCTCCCGGTATTTCGGGAGAATCCGGGCCAGGGTAAGAGTGCCCAAATGGTTGGTGATACCCATGTGAACCCGGCCGGTCCGCAGGTTGTTGATATCGCTGATCTCCAGCTCAAAATCCTCATACATTTTTAAAATCTGGGTGGCCATGTGATAGTATCTCTCTCCGGCAAAGGTGAGGGTCAGGCCCTTGCTTGTCCGATTAAAAAGAGCGGTTCCCAAGGTCTCCTCAATCCGCTGGATGGACTGACTTAGAGAGGGCTGAGCCATAAAAAGCTTCCTGGCTGCCTGGGAAATGCTTTTTTCGTCTGCCACGGTTTTCACATAAATAAGTTCTTTGCTTGTCATAATGGAATCATTATAATACAGAATCTGCCTTGCGTCAAAAGCTTTGAGACAAAGTTTTTTGCGGTTGACTTAACGGAAGGTTGCGAGTATGATAGGATAATTGAAGAAATAAAGATAGAAGGACAGAGGAAGGTATGGATGAGAAAAAGAAACAGAAAGTATCTGGTGAGATACAAAGGTGGTTTGTGCCAGGTTTGAAGGCGGGGATTCCCATTGGCATGGGTTATTTTGCTGTGGCGTTTACCCTGGGAATTGCGGCCAGGAAGGCGGGGATGAATGTTTTTCAAGCCGGTTTTATGTCTGCCACAATGCTGGCCAGCGCCGGCCAGTTTGCAGGTATCAATGCCCTGGCATCCGGCGCCGGGTATGTGGAAATGATTGTGGCGGAAATTGTTGTGAATCTTCGATATCTTTTAATGTCTGGCGCCCTCTCTCAAAAGGTTATGGGGGACAAGCCGTTTTTTCACCGGTTTTTGATGGCTTACGGGGTGACAGATGAGATATTTGCCGTATCCATGGGAGTGGAGGGAAGACTTCATCCCTGGTACATGTACGGAGCCATTGTCACAGCCATGCCTGGCTGGGTTTTGGGAACCGTTATGGGGGCCTTGCTTGGGATGATTCTGCCGTCCCGGGCCATGAGCGCCATGAGTGTGGCTCTGTATGGGATGTTTCTGGCAATCGTGATTCCGCCTTCAAAAAAGAGCCCTGTCATAGCCGGGGTGGTGCTGGTGTCCATGGCTGTTAGCACGATTTTTGCAATGGCGCCTGTTTTAAACCGGATCTCGTCCGGGTTTCAGATTATTTTACTGACGATTCTTGTGGCGGGTGCAGCGGCAATTTTGTTCCCTGTGAAGGAAGAAAGAGAGGAGGCTTAGTATGGATTCTTATATGAACGGGGGACTGCTTGTGATGGCAATGACTATTTATCTGGTGCGGGCGCTTCCTTTGGCGCTTTTAAGAAAGGAAATCCGCAGCCCCTTTATCCGCTCTTTTCTCTACTATGTGCCCTATGTCAGTCTGTCGGTTATGACCTTTCCTGCCATATTATCTGCCACCACCTCCTTCTGGTCCGGCCTGGCAGGCTTTGCGGCCGGTGTGGTGCTGGCATGGGTGGACGGCAATCTTTTCAGGGTATCCATCGGGGCATGTGCGGCAGTTTTTCTTGTGGAATTGATTTTGTAGGGCTTCCTTTTCTGCCGGCCGGTTTGCGGGCGCGGGGATGAAAAAACAGGGAAAAATCCGGTGGAATTTTGGAAAATCCTATGGGTTTTTAGTGAAAATAAGGTATTTCATTGACAAAAAAGAAAAATGGATTTATAATGCCATAAGCATCTGAAGGAACGGCATAATATAGAATGTAAATGATCAGCATAGAGGAGAGAAACGAGGAGGACGAAATGGATAATATAAACACGGAGGTTCAGGAGACTGTGGAAACAGGCACAGAGCCGGCACCAAAAAAGAGAGGAAGGGCTTCCGCCAAAGATGCTGCTGAGAAGGCCGATAAAAAAACCGAAGCCAAAAAGACCACTGCCGAGAAGGCTGAGAAGAAGACGGCTGACAAGACAGTTGCCGCAGAAAAGCCTGAAAAAAAGACGAGGGGAAGAAAGGATGCTGCTGAGAATACGGCTCCTGTCGAGGTTTCTTTGGAGGAGAAAAAGCCGGCAGCCAGACGGACGGCAGCTAAGAAGGCTGAGCCTGTGGCTTCAGTGACGATTCAGTATAAAGCCAGCGAGGTGGCTGCCAAAAAGGTGGTGGCCGCGGCCATTGACGCTTACAAGGCAGCTCACGAGGGGGCAGAGGTAAAGACCGTTGAGGTTTATATTAAGCCGGAGGAGAACGCCGCTTACTATGTGGTAAACGGTGATGATTCTGAGGGCAACAACAGAATCGAATTGTTTTGACCGGAGTGGCTTGCCCCGGGAACCGGGAAGGAGACCGGTTCTTACCAGGCAGGCCCCACAGTCTGAAAACAACAGGTTTTCTGAACAGGAAAGGCCGCGGGTCCGAAAGGATGTGTGGCCTTTTCTGCTATATAGCAAAATACTTTTTCAAAAAGGAGGAGAAGGATGTTTTACGAAAACCGGATTTGGGCGGCAACGGCAGGAGAGGATAAGCTGGGGATACTTTCCAAAATGGCCAACCGCCACGGATTGATTGCCGGGGCCACAGGCACGGGAAAGACCGTCACATTGAAGGTTCTGGCAGAGTCCTTTAGCGATGGGGGAGTGCCCGTATTTCTGGCAGATGTAAAAGGGGATTTGGCCGGCTGCTGCTTGCCGGGAAAGGACAGCAGTGACATGAGGGAGCGGATTATTCAGGCAGGGCTTTCCCCAGAGCAGTTTCCCTACAAGGCTTTTCCGGTCTGCTTCTGGGACATTTTCGGCGAGAAGGGGCTTCCCCTGAGAACCACGATCAGTGAAATGGGACCAATGCTTTTGGCCCGCCTGATGGATCTGACGGCAACCCAGGAGGATGTGCTGATGATTGTGTTTCGGATTGCCGATGAGGAGGGACTGCTTCTTCTGGACACAAAGGATCTGCGGGCCATGTTAAACTATGTGGGGGAGAACAATAAGGAATATTCGGCCAGATACGGAAATCTTCCCAGACAGAGCATCAACAGTATTTTACGAGGTCTGGTGGCCTTGGAGGAGCAGGGGGCGGATCTGTTTTTCGGGGAGCCGGCCCTGGATATTCACGACTGGTTTAAGACGGATTTTTCCGGAAAGGGGATCATCAATATTCTTCACAGCGAAAGCCTTATCAACAATTCCATGATGTATTCCACCTTTATGCTGTGGATGCTGTCGGAGCTTTTCGAGGTGCTTCCGGAAGCGGGGGATTGTGAGCGGCCCAAGATGGTCTTTTTCTTCGATGAGGCTCATCTGCTGTTTAAGGGGGCGCCAAAGGCTCTGCTCCAGAAGATCAGCCAGGTGGTAAAGCTGATCCGCTCCAAGGGAGTGGGGATCTATTTTATCACCCAGAATCCCGGGGATATTCCCGATGAGGTGTTGGGACAGCTGGGCAACAAGATCCAGCACGCCCTTCACGCCTACACTCCGGCAGATCAGAAGGCGGTGCGGGCGGCGGCCAGCTCTTTCCGGATCAATCCGGAGTTTGACACCGGCCAGGTGCTTACCCAGCTTGGGATCGGGGAGGCTTTGGTATCCTTTTTGCAGGAGGACGGTTCTCCGTCCGTGGTCCAGAGGACCAAAATCCTGCCGCCCCAGAGCCAGATGGGGCCCATAAAGGATGAGGAGAGAAAAAGTCAGGTCCAGGGCAATCTTTTATACGCCCGGTATGGGACCATGATAGACAGGGATTCTGCCTATGAGTTTTTCCAGAGAAAAGGAAAAGAGGAGGAGGCCAGAAGGGAGCAGCAGCGGCTGGAGGATGAGAAAGAAAAGGCCAGACTGGAGGCTGAGAAGGAGGAAAAGCGGCAGCAGGAGAAGGCCAAAAGGGAAGAGGAAAAGGAGGCAAAGCGTCAGGAGCGGGAGGCCGAAAAGGAAGCCGAACGGCAGGCAAAGGCTGCCCAAAGGGAGAAGGAGGCTGTATCTAAGGCCCGAAAGCGGGCCGTCACCAATGTGGCAAGATCCGCCGCCGGAACCATCGGACGGGAAGTGGGAAATGAGATCGGCAAAAACGTGGGCGGGACCTTCGGCAAACGTCTGGGCGGCAATTTGGGCGCCAGCATCGGCAGAGGGATTCTGGGCACTTTGTTTGGAAAATAGAAAATGGCAGACGCCAAAGCGGCATAATCCGGGGAGAGGAGGCGGAGAAAGGCATGGGGGAGGCTTTTGAGGGAAAGCTGCCGGAGAAATTTGAAGAGCGGATGAGAGCCCTGCTGCGGGAGGAATACGGGGCCTTTGCAGAAAGCTACAAAAGAGAGCGGACTCTGGGACTTCGGCTGAATATCTTAAAGGTAGATCCAGAGGTGTTTTTTCGGGAGTTTGGAGATGATTTTGGCCTCCGTCCCGTGCCCTGGTGCCGGGAGGGATTTTACTATGATAAGGAGGCCCGTCCAGGCCGCCATCCCTTTCATGAGGCCGGCGTGTATTATATTCAGGAGCCCAGCGCCATGGCGGCGGTGGCCCTTTTGGATCCCCGCCCGGGAGAGCGGGTGCTGGATTTGTGCGGAGCACCCGGAGGAAAAAGCACCCACGCGGGAGGCCGGATGATGGGACAGGGGCTTTTGATCAGCAATGAAATTCACCCTGCCCGGGTGAAGATCCTTTCGAGAAATATAGAGAGGATGGGCATTAAAAATGCCGTGGTCACCAATGAGGAGCCGGCGCGGCTGGCAGATTATTTCCCGGAGTTTTTTGACAAAATTGTGGTGGATGCCCCCTGTTCCGGTGAGGGCATGTTCCGGAAGGATGAGAGTGCCCGAAAAGAGTGGAGCCCGGAAAATGTAAGGCTGTGCGCAAAAAGGCAGACGGAGATTTTGGAAAGCGCCGCTAAAATGCTGCGGCCCGGAGGAAGGCTTTTGTACTCCACCTGCACCTTTTCACCGGAGGAGGATGAGGTACAGATCGAGGGATTTTTAGAGCGCCACGGGGAATTTTTTGTGGTCAAGGTTCCGGAAAATGTCCGGCCCGCGGAACTGTCCCCGGGGAGAGGAGAGTGGGGGACAAAAAGGTCCCCGGCGCTTTCCGATACCTTTCGCATCTGGCCTCATTTGTCGGAGGGGGAGGGTCATTTTATGGCATTGCTTGAGAAGGAAGCTCCAAAAGACAGCTTAAAGACAAGTAAGGAAAAGCCGAAAAAGAAGCAGGCGAATCAGAGACAGGATAAGGAGGTTAAAAAGGCACAGAAGCTTTTTGCGGAGTTTATTGAGGAGGCTGCAGATGCAAAAGAGCTTCCTGGTCTGGGCAGGCTTCTCCTGTTTGGAGATCAGCTGTACTGTATTCCCCGGGAGATGCCGGATTTTGACGGCCTTCGGGTAATCAGGCCCGGCCTTCATCTGGGTACTGTGAAAAAGGGGCGGTTTGAGCCTTCTCACGCCTTGGCTCTGGCCCTTAAAGGATGTCAGGTGAAAAAAGCCATCCGTTTGGAGCCGGAGGGCAGAGAGCTTTTTGACTATCTCTCAGGCAAGGCTTTGGAGGCGGATGACGATGGGAGAGGCTGGGTGGTAGTCTGTGCGGGAGATTATCCTGCGGGCTGGGGAAAGCTGGCCGGAGGTCTGGTAAAAAACCATTACCCAAAGGGTCTTAGGCTTCCTCTTTAGATCCGGTTTCCTCCTCCATAGCTTCGGGGTCGGAAGGCTCTAGGTCTCCGTAATGGATCTGGTTTTGGGCATTGCGGATTTCCGTGGTAAGGTTCTCAGCCAGGGCAAACATGGTCTTAAGGTTTAAGGCCTGGGACTTTAATTCCTGTCGCGCATGGGGCTGGTAGTGCTCTAAAATCGGCAATAGAATGAGGGCTGTGATGCCGGTGGTAAGGCCGCCGTTGTAGAGGACAAAGCCCCCGTGGAGAGCGCTGGTGGCCGTACACATGGAGGCGCACATAAAACCAGCCACAGTGCCGGCCCGGATGCCGTAGCGGCCTACAATGGGGCACAGGCCGGTGGCGAAGGCCACGCCGTTTATGTAGCCCTGGGTGGACAAGGACCAGGACAGCTCCCTGCCCTGAATCAGGCAGAGAAAGGCCGTAAAAAAGTAGAGGGCCTGATAGCCAAAGAGAATCGGCCAGACATTTTTGGGGTGCTGCCCCATGGCCGTGAAGGTTAAAGAGGCGATCACCACCCCGATGGTGGGCCCCGTAAAGCCCACCCCCACAGTAAAAAGGATTGTCAGATTAATATACAGCAAAAACAGTGCTCCATGACAGCCGATATTCACCAGGCAGAGGGGCATTCCGTATTTTTCGGAGAAATCGCTGGCATGCCCCGTATCCCGCATCAGCCTGCCGTAGCCCTTAAAGGTTTTTCCGTTGAGAAAATAGCCGATCCCGATGCACAAGCCAAAGATAATCAGGAAAAAGCAATTGGCGTACAGACGGTAGGACCGGTGGAAAGCTTCATAGACAGGATTGACGCGGGTGATGGGGTCATGGGGGGAAAAACCCATAGTCCGAAACAGAAAATTAAACAAAAAGAAACCGAACAGACCAAAGGCCAGCCCTCCGTTGTAAAGATTGTAGCCCTTGTGCCAGGCGTGAGCCCCGGGCAGGATGGCAGGGATGATAAATCCGATCATCAGGCTGAAAATCACAGTAAGCAAAATTCCGGAGCCGTTGAGCTGTAAAATGCCAAAGGCATAGCTGTCCCTCTGGGTATATCGAAAGAGAAGCTCACTGACAAAGGGGCTGAAGGATGTGGCGAACATGCAGATGTGCAGGTTATCTTTATAATTCAGCCTTTTTAAGCGCAGATACAAAAAGGGAGCAAGAAAGCATGGCCACATGTTGAAAAAATTCAGTCCATAGAAGCAGTGGGCCACCACCAGAAAGTATCCTGCCAGGGTGTTGGGACGGGAATCTCCCTTTAAAAATATCATAAAGAGAAAGCAGGCTATGCCGCAGGCGCCCGCGTTGAGCATGGCGCTGGCCAGCCCGCTGATTTCCAGATAATCAGTGACCAGCGGACAGGGGGTGATCATGATTCGATACCAGTTGCGGAATACGTATCCATATTCCCCGGTGTAGCGGGCAGCCACAAAGGCGGAAATGAGAAAGAACAGGGAAAAGCCCAGTGCAATCCCGTTGATGATCTGACTGTTGGTCCATTTTTTCTCTTTCATAATACTTTTCTCCCCATCAATCCGTTTGTATAAAATCTATATGGAATTATATCATCCGTCTGTGGGCATTTCAAGAAAGGGGAAGATGTTTTTTCTTGCTGACTGCATGGTCCACCAGGGCATCCTCCTTGAGAAAGCTGGCTCTTTTTACGCTGTCCACCCCGTATTTCCCCCGTATTTTGTCCACTGCCTTTTCAAAATCTTTCATCTTTTTGGAGCGGGGGGATTCAAACAGGTTCATCTGTTCATAGGAATCCGGGGAGATACGGCTGGCTCGCAGGCCGATTAAGCGCACCGGGGTCAGATCCCAGAATTCCTTCAGCAATTGGCAGGCATTCTGATACAAAACGGACGTGGAGTCGGTGGGAATATCAAAGGTAAACTGATGGGACTGGGTGCTAAACTGCCAGTCCTTAAGCTCTACACAAATGCAGTTGCAGCGGACGTTTTCCTCCCGCAGCCTTGCGCCAACCGTCTCGCTTAGGGCCAGCAGCACCTGGCAGGCCGTTTCGTAGTCTGCCACGTCTCTGGGAAGAGTGATGCTGTTTCCATAGCCTTTGTTGGCAGGCTCCTTGCTTTTTACCGGCTCCTCATCGATTCCGTTGGCATACCGGTGAATCAGGGTGCCGTATTTGCTGCCCAGATGGGATTTTAAGATCTCTGCATCACACATGGCCACATCCCCGATGGTGTGAAGTCCGATCCGCCTCATTTTGTCAGCGGCGGAGCTGCCTACAAAGAACAGTTCCCTTAAGGGCAGCGGCCACATTTTCTCACGGATTTCCTCAGGAAACAAGGTGTGCGTCCGGTCAGGCTTTTCAAAATCCGAGGCCATTTTTGCCAGAAGCTTGTTGGAGGAAATCCCTATGTTGACCGTGAATTTTAACTCCCTTTTGATTCTTTCCCGGATTTGTCCGGCGGTTTTTACCGGGTCGCCGAAAAGGTGGATGGTTTTTGTCATATCAAGAAAAGCCTCGTCTATGCTGAATTTTTCGATATCAGGAGTGTAGCTTTCCAGAAGGGAAATCAGCCTTCGGGAGCATTTCTGATAGAAATCGAAGCGGGAGGGAACCACTAAAAGCTCCGGACATTTGCGCAGGGCGCTGACTAAGGGCTCTCCTGTGACAATCCCGTATTTTTTTGCCGGAGTGGATTTGGCCAGCACAACCCCGTGGCGGGATTTGGAGTCGCCTCCCACGGCAGAGGGAATGGCGCGCAGATCGGTCTCCTTGGGATTTTTCTCCAAACGGTAGACAGATTCCCAGCTTAAAAAGGCTGAGTTGACGTCAATATGGAAGATCAGGGGCTTATGTTCCATTAAGAGAGGCTCCTTTCTTTGAAAATGAGGCGGTTTGACAGGAACAGAGAGGCTTTATAGAGAGCATACCATGTTTTTTGAGGTTTTTCCATGGGGATTTTTGAACTTGAGGATTGCGGAAGCACAAAGTGCGGAGCAATCCGGTATCAGAGGGGTCAAAAGACCTTATGACCCCAACATCATGACATTGATTCACTGGCACCCAGCGAACAGTAACCGGAATGTCTCCTTGTATCATAAACTCTTTTTTTAGGGAATAGGATAGAGTGATCATGCAAAAGGGTGGGAATAAGGTGAAACAGAATCGGGTGCATGGGCTGATGGTGGGAATCACCATCGGCTTTGCTTTTTGGGGAAGTGTACAGGCAGAGCCGCTGCTTCTAAAGAGGGAACGGACGGATATTATCCGAGTGGAGGCCACGGCGGCCTTAAGCCGGGAAAGCAGCTTTGGAGGGCAGAGAAAGTTCCGGGAGGCCGCGGAGACCCAGGAGAGGGAAGTATCCCTTCATGCATTGTCAGCGGTTTTGATGGATGGAGACACGGGGCGGGTGCTCTATGAGAAGGAGGGGGATGTTTTTCGCCCCATGGCAAGCACCACCAAGATCATGACCTGTATACTGGCTCTGGAAAACGGGAATCCGGCGGATATCTGCACCGTGTCGGAGACGGCAGCCGCTCAGCCCAAGGTGCACTTAGGGGCAGGGAAGGGAACGCGGTTTTATTTAAAGGATCTGCTCTATTCCCTGATGCTAGAGTCCCATAATGATACGGCGGTGATGGTCGCGGAGCACATCGGGGGAAGCGTGGAGGGATTTTCTCAAATGATGAACCAGAAGGCCAGAGACTTAGGATGTGAAAAAACATGTTTTCTCACGCCGAACGGCCTGGATCGGACCTACATGGCGGCAGACGGGAAGGAGTACACCCACGGAACAACGGCCAGGGAGCTGGCTATGGTAATGCGCTATTGTGTCATGAGCTCTCCTAAGCGTGAGGAATTTTTGAGGATCACGGCCACGCCGGACTACACTTTTGGGGATGTGGAGGGAAAAAGAAGCTTTTCCTGTGTAAATCACAATGCCTTATTGTCTATGATGGACGGACTTCTAAGCGGAAAAACCGGTTTTACAAATGGAGCGGGATACTCCTATGTGGCGGCTCTTGAGGATGAGGGGAGAACCTATATTCTGGCAATTTTAGGCAGCGGGTGGCCGCCCCACAAGACTTATAAATGGGCGGATGCCAGGGCCCTGTTTGATTATGGAAAAAAGCGGTTTCACTACAGGGATGTATACCGGGAACCAAAGACGGAGGAGATTGTGGTCCGGGAGGGCATAGGGGAGAGAGAGCACGGGAGCATTCCGGGGACGGAGGCATTTATAAAACCGGTTTTGAGACTGAAGGAGCAGGAGAGGCATTTGAGGCTTCTGCTGGCAGAGGATGAGAGAGTGGAACAGAAGGTGGAGCTTCCCGAATACCTGGAGGCGCCGGTGAAGGAGGGGGAGCTGGTGGGCCATGTCTGTTATCTTCTTGACGGAAAAACCATCCGCAGTTATCCTCTCTATGCGGACAGGAATGTGAGGCGGAGGGATTTTTTGTATTATGCCAAACAGGTTGGAAAGAGATTTCTCATGAAAACGGGGAAAAGGAAATGATGAAAATTTCCGGGGAGGAGGCAGATAAATATATAAAAAGAGTAATTAGGAAAGCATATTTGGGGAATCCTGTCTATCAGGGAAAGGCAAACGGCTTTTATAAATAAAATGTGAAAATTTGTCTCTTCTTGAAAAAAATGCAAAAACAGCTTGAATTTTGCCTGGTATCATTATACAATTATAATCGGCAGAAATTTGGAGTTACTAAACGGCGTAGCGTCAAAATTTTAACGAATTTGGGCGGTGCCGTGAATATTTTAAAATGGAGGATTGCAAAATGAGTAATTCAGCACAAACATCAGCAAGTAGCAGAATCAATGCTTTACTTGATGAGAACAGTTTTGTTGAAGTGGGTTCTTACATTACCGCAAGAGCCACGGACTTTAACATGACTGACAAGGAAACTCCAGCAGATGGCGTGATTACCGGCTATGGAACCATCGAAGGAAGCCTTGTGTACGTGTACAGCCAGGACGCTTCCGTACTGGGCGGCTCCTTAGGCGAGATGCACGCGAAGAAGATTTCCAACATTTATTCCATGGCTATGAAGATGGGGGCTCCGGTGATCGGGCTAATCGATTGCGCGGGTCTGCGTCTCCAGGAGGCGACCGATGCGCTTCATGGCTTTGGTCAGATGTATTTAAATCAGGCCATGGCTTCCGGCGTGATCCCTCAGATCGCGGCGGTGTTTGGTACTTGCGGCGGCGGGATGGCCGTGTCCTCGGCTATGGCTGATTTTATCTTCATGGAGGAAAAGAAAGCAAAGCTCTTTGTCAATTCTCCCAACGCCCTTGATGGCAACCGCATTGAGAGCTGCGATACTTCCAGTGCGGCCTTCCAGAGCGGCGACACAGGCCTGGTGGATTTTGTGGGGGATGAGGACACAATCTTAAATCAGATCCGAACCCTGGTTACGATCCTTCCGGCCAACAATGAAGACGACATGTCCTACAGCGAATGTGAGGATGATTTAAACCGAATCTGCACAGGTCTGGAGAATTGTGTGGGCGCTACGGATATTGCCCTGGCGCAGATCAGTGACAACGGCTTTTTCCTGGAGGTGAAGAAGGCTTATGACCCGTCCATGGTGACTGGTTTTATCCGCTTAAACGGCTCCACTGTAGGATGCGTGGCCAACCGGACGGAGGTCTACGGGGACAACGGCGTGAAGGACGGGGAGTATGAGGCGGTTTTGACCTCTCACGGCTGTGAGAAGGCAGAGAGCTTTGTCGCCTTCTGTGACGCCTTCAACATCCCGATTCTGACCCTGGTAAATGTAAAGGGCTACAAGGCCAGCAAGTGTACAGAGCGCAAGATCGCCAAGACCGCGGGCCGTCTGACCTACGCCTTTGCCAATGCCAGCGTTCCCAAGGTATCCGTGATCGTGGGAGAGGCCTACGGCACAGCCTATCTGACCATGAACAGCAAGTCCATCGGCGCCGATGTGGTCTACGCCTGGCCCACGGCTTCCATCGGTATGATGGATCCGGTAGCGGCGGCTAAGATCATGTACGCGGACGAGGTGGCAGGGGCTGACGACAGCCTGTCTCTGATCAATGAGAAGGCCACTCAGTACCGGGAGCTGCAGTCCAGCGCCTTAGCGGCTGCAAAGAGAGGCTATGTGGATGATATCATTGATGCCTGCGACACCAGAAAGCGTGTAATTGCTGCATTTGAGATGCTGTTTACCAAGAGAGAGGATCGTCCGGACAGAAAACACGGAACGGTCTAGAATGAGGTGACGTGTATATGAAACAGATTATGAAACGATTATGGTTAATGGTGTCCATGGCACTTTGCCTGGCTGCTTTGTCAGGCTGTTCCGCGGGAGCGTCTGAGACGCCGGTTGAGGATGCGGAGCTGTACGGCTTTCTCTGCAATGCCACGGAGGAGACCTTAAGGACCTTTACCGCGGTTCCTGAGGATCAGATCGACACGGTGGTGGAAGCGCTTCTTAAGTCCCGGGATTCGGTGACAGCCGGCGGTCTGACCGCCTGGAAGGGCGCTATGCATGACACCGGTGCATTGGTGGATATAATTTCCAGCAAGGCTCTTGAAAATGAGGACGGCACCTACGAGGGGATTGTGGTTGCCAGCTTTGACAACCGCAAGGCGGAGTTTAAGGTGTTTTTTGAACAGACCGACCAGGGAATTACCATTACCTCCTACTCATTCTCTCCTGAATATACCACCGGCGAGAAGCTGAGCAAGGCGGCCATGAATACACTCATGGGTATGGGAACCGTGTTTTTGGTGCTGATTTTTATCAGCGTACTGATCGGCTGCTTTAAATATATTAATGCATTTGAGAACAAGGCAAGAGCAAAGGCGGCAGTACCTGCCCCTGCGGCATCCACTCCGGCGCCTGTGCCGGCAGCGGCCGAGGAGGAGGATCTGACCGATGATCTGGAGCTGGTGGCAGTGATTACCGCGGCCATTGCGGCATATGACAACACATCTGCCGATGGGCTGGTGGTCCGTTCCATCAAGCGTGCAAACGGTGCAAAGTGGAAGAGAGCTTAAAGAGCGCAAGTAAATAGGATAACAGGAGGATTTTGATCATGAAGAATTATACAATTACAGTCAATGGTAATGTTTATGATGTAACCGTAGAGGAAGGCGCTTCCACCGGGGCGCCGGCAGCAGCACCGAAAGCAGCTCCCAAGGCCGCGCCGAAGGCGGCCCCCAAGGCGGCGGCTCCCGCCGGAGCCCAGGGAGCGGTGGCAGTGAGCGCTCCCATGCCCGGCAAGATTCTTGCCGTGAAGGCAAGCGCCGGACAGGCTGTGAGGAAGGGCGATGTGATCATGGTTTTAGAGGCCATGAAGATGGAGAATGACATTGTGGCTCCCCAGGACGGAACCATTGCCACCATCAATGTTGCAGTGGGTGATTCCGTAGAGCCGGGCTCTGCCCTTGCCACCATGAACTAATCTGCTGAATAACATATTCCACATGGAGGGATTAAAATGGATTATATTGCAACAACAATGTCTAATCTTCTTCAGCAGACAGCATTTTGCAACCTTACCTTTGGAAATTTTCTGATGATCGGTGTGGCGCTGGTATTTTTGCTGCTGGCCATCAAATATGGGTTTGAACCGCTTCTTCTGGTTCCGATTGCATTTGGTATGCTGCTTGTCAATATCTATCCGGATATTATGGCAAGGCCTGAAGATATGTCGAACGGTGTGGGCGGACTGCTTCATTATTTCTTCCTTTTGGATGAGTGGAGCATCCTGCCGTCCCTGATCTTTATGGGTGTGGGAGCCATGACGGACTTTGGTCCCCTGATTGCCAATCCCAAGAGTTTTCTTTTGGGAGCTGCCGCCCAGTTTGGTATTTATGCCGCTTATTTTATGGCCATCTTTATGGGCTTTAATGACAAGGCTGCCGCGGCCATCTCCATTATCGGAGGCGCGGACGGTCCTACATCTATCTTCCTGGCAGGAAAGTTAGGACAGACCGAGTTTATGGGCCCCATTGCAGTGGCTGCCTACTCCTATATGGCTCTGGTTCCCATCATCCAGCCGCCGATCATGAAGCTGATGACCAGTGAGAAGGAGCGGAAGATCAAGATGGAGCAGCTTCGTCCGGTTTCCAAGCTGGAGAAGATCCTGTTCCCGATCATTGTTACCATCGTAGTCTGCCTGATTCTGCCGACCACGGCTCCCCTGGTGGGAATGCTTATGCTGGGCAACCTTTTCAGAGAGTCCGGCGTGGTAAAGCAGCTGCAGGAGACAGCCAGCAACGCGCTTATGTACATTGTGGTTATTTTGCTGGGAACCTCCGTGGGTGCCAGCACCAGCGCTGAGGCGTTTTTGAAGATGACAACCCTTCAGATCGTGGCACTGGGCCTGATTGCCTTTGCCTTCGGTACGGCGGCAGGTGTATTTTTCGGAAAGATTATGTGCAAGCTGACTGGCGGCAAGGTGAATCCGCTGATCGGCTCGGCAGGTGTGTCCGCAGTACCTATGGCAGCCCGTGTGTCTCAGAAGGTGGGAGCCGAGGCGGATCCCACCAACTTCCTGCTGATGCATGCCATGGGTCCCAATGTGGCCGGCGTAATCGGTACGGCCGTGGCGGCAGGTACTTTTATGGCAATCTTTGGCGTGTAACTGACGGATGATGGATTATGGTAAGGAAGTGTCATAAAAGGATTTATGGCATTTCCTATAGATGATTAGGAGGTAAAACAAAATGGCAATAGAGAAGAAGCCGGTTAAGATTGTGGAAACCGTCCTCCGTGACGCCCACCAGTCCTTGATCGCTACCAGAATGAGTACGGAGCAGATGCTGCCTATTATTGACAAGATGGACAAAATCGGCTATTACGCCGTGGAGTGCTGGGGCGGCGCTACCTTTGACGCGTCCCTGCGTTTCTTAAAGGAGGATCCGTGGGAGCGCCTCAGGAAGCTGAAGGCAGGCTTTAAGAATACCAAGCTGCAAATGCTTTTCAGAGGTCAGAACATTCTCGGATACAACCACTATGCAGATGACGTGGTGGAGTATTTTGTACAGAAGTCCGTGGCCAACGGAATTGATATTATCCGTATTTTTGACTGCTTAAATGACCTTCGCAACCTGCAGACAGCCGTCATGGCAGCCAACAGAGAGAAGGCCCACGCGCAGATTGCTCTGTGTTATACATTGGGCGATGCCTATACCATGGATTATTGGAAGGACATCGCCAAGAGAATCGAGGATATGGGGGCTGATTCCATCTGCATCAAGGATATGGCAGGCCTTCTGACTCCCTATGCGGCTCAGGAGCTGGTGGCAGCTCTGAAGGAATCCACCAGCCTGCCTGTTGATCTGCACACCCACTACACCTCCGGTGTGGCTTCCATGACCTACTTAAAGGCAGTGGAGTCCGGCTGTGATATTATTGACACGGCTATGTCTCCCCTGGCTCTGGGAACCAGCCAGCCGGCTACGGAGGTAATGGTGGAGACCTTTAAGGGAACTGCCTATGACACAGGTCTTGATCAGGTGAAGCTGGCGGAAATCGCCGATTACTTCACCCCCATTCGTGAGGAAGTGTTAAAGAGCGGCCTTTTGAACCCCAAGGTTCTGGGCGTCAATATTAAGACGTTGCAATACCAGGTACCGGGCGGTATGCTTTCCAACCTGGTTTCCCAGTTAAAGGAAGCCGGCAAGGAGGATAAATACAGAGAGGTTCTTGAGGAGATCCCGCGGGTGCGCAAGGACTTCGGCGAGCCGCCGCTTGTGACCCCGTCCTCTCAGATCGTAGGTACCCAGGCAGTTATGAACGTAATCGCCGGAGAGCGGTACAAGATGGTTCCAAAGGAGTCCAAGAAGATTATGCTTGGCGAGTTTGGCCAGACCGTAAAGCCCTTTAATCCGGAGGTGCAGAAGAAGATTATCGGCGATGAGACCCCTATTACCTGCCGTCCCGCAGACTTAATTCCGCCGCAGCTTCCTCAGTTCGAGAAGGAGTGCGCCCGCTGGAAACAGCAGGATGAGGATGTGTTGTCCTACGCCCTGTTCCCTAAGGTAGCGGAAGAGTTCTTTAAATACCGGGAGGCACAGCAGACCAAGGTGGATTCCACCATGGCTGATACAAACAGCAAGGCATATCCTGTGTAAGTGAAAATAATAGTAAATAAAAAGACAGGTGACATCCTGCCGGTGTGGCTGACACCTAAAATCCGACATCAATGCAGGGCGTGTGGACCCGAGTTTGGTGGACAACGATAAAATCAGTTATTAAAGGGGGCACATAACACTGTGGTGTTACGTGCCCCCTTTAAAATCGAAGTTCTGAATGGCAGGACAAAAAAATAGTTATGAGAAAATAAAATTTACTAAAAAAGACCACTATGTTTGTGTTAGCGGGGGCGATACTGATTGGCGGTACGTTGACTGCGCATGCGGCAACAGGGCAGTGGAAACAGGATGCTACCGGCCGGTGGTGGGAAAGGCTTGGTGGAGGCTATCCGACCAACGCCTGGATATGGATCGATGGAAACAATGACGGCAGGGCAGAGTGCTATTACTTCGATTCTGTCGGCTGTATGCTGGCAAACACGATCACCCCGGACGGCTACACCGTGAATGCGGATGGCGCATGGACGGAGAACGGCGTGGTACAGACCCAGGGGACGAACAGCAAACTGTACGACTAGTTATTTTGGTCCTGTACACGGGGAGGAAAGGAATATGGCCGCTAGAGCGGCCCCGCCTCGGCACGGCTAGTATGGGAAAGCCTCTCCCTACTTGATTAAAAGTATCTTCATAGTCCCCCAAAAAGTGAACCCAAATTCATTTATGATATGCCATACTCCTATATAGGAAACTGTTCATGGTTTGAATCGTGAAAGTTCTATACTATAATCCCAAGAAAGAAAGCATATCATCTGGTTTCCGAAGAAGGATCCATTATTCAAAAATATTTCCCACGAATTTCTATTAATACTTTCTTACGAATTTCTCCAAAAGTGTGAACTTTTTTCGATTTTGTTGACATATCCCGTCTTTTGTCATTATAATAGGGAATATGCTATAAAATGAAAATATTGGAGAATATAGATGAAAATACAGATGTGGAAAAAAGGAGCGGCAGTTTTTTTGGCACTGTTGCTTGGCATTCAGATGCCCTTTGCCATGGAATCTCCCTGGAGACAGGCCTATGCCTACACGGAGCGTCAGGCAGTGGTCAATGCCTCTTCCTTAAATGTACGCAGCGGACCAGGCACATCCTATTCCCGGGTGATGAATCTTGCAAAGGGGACTTCCGTCACGGTGATCAATGAGACAACCGGAAGTGACGGAAAGCTGTGGTACCAGATACGCAGCGGAGGCAGTACCGGCTATGTGCTGGGAACCTATCTGCGTTTCCCGGTTTCTTACAGTCAGGATTCCAATTTTGAAGCTTATCTAAACGGACAGGGATTTCCGGAAAGCTATAAGCCGGCTCTCAGACAGCTTCACGCCCAATATCCCAATTGGGTGTTCGAGGCTCATCAGACTGGCCTGGACTGGAATACGGTCATTCAAAATGAGAGTATTATTCCCAGGAGCCTGATACATAAAAACAGTATTTCATCTCACAAATCTACGGCGGACGGAGCCTATGACTGGGACAATGGCACCTGGACCGGATTTGACGGAAGCGCCTGGGTGGCGGCTTCGGAGGATATTATCCGTTATTACATGGATCCCAGGAATTTTCTGGACGATGTGTATATTTTCCAGTTTATGAGTCATGGCTATGACGCCTCCACCCAGACAAGGGACGGCTTGCAGGCCATGGTAAGGGGAACCTTTCTGGACGGCAGCACCACCGGAGCAGGCACCTGGACCGGCGGAAGCGGCACCGGAGGCAGCTCTTACGGACCGGGGGGAAGCTCCTCCGGTGTTGTAGTATCTCCCGGTGGTTCCGGCAGCGGCGGGCCGGGAGTATCTGGCGGAGGGGGAACAAACAGCAGCATATCCGGCGGCGGAAACGGGCCGGGAGGAAACGGCGGCACCAGCCAGAGTCCGGGGAATACAGGCGGCCAGCAGGTCCGGCTGAGATCTCCCTCAGCCTCTGTCAGCCGTCATGATGTTCCCCGGGTGGCTTCTTCTGTCCGGGTAGGGGTAAAGCCGGGCCAGGACGGTTCAGGCGGGACATCCTCCCCGGGTGGCAATTCTCAAGGGGGGACTTCCCCCTCTCCGGGAGGCGGTTCCTCTCTGTCCCCAGGAGGCAGCTTGCAGGGAGGCGGGACCTCTCTGTCGCCGGGGGGCAGCCTGCAGGGCGGGACATCCTCCTCTCCGGTGGTATCTCCGGGAGGCGGTGCATCCTCCTATCCAGGCGGTCCCCAGAACGGCTCTTCCTCTCCGGCTGTGCCGGGGGGCAATGGTTCCGGCGATTCCTCCTCCGGGGCATACACATCAGGAAATGGGGGAACCATATCCTATGTGGACGTGATCATGCAGGCTGCCCAGGTATCCGGCGTGAATCCTTACGTTCTGGCTGCCATGATTATTCAGGAACAGGGCTCTGACGGCCGCGGCAACTCTATCAAGGGAAACAATTCCTCCTATCCGGGCTATTATAATTATTTTAATGTGGGGGCTTACGCGGCAGGTGGCATGGGAGCCGTGGAGCGGGGGCTGTGGTATGCCTCCCAGAACGATTCCTATGGAAGGCCCTGGAACACCCCGGAAAAGTCCATTATCGGCGGGGCCCAGTTTTATGGGGAGAACTATGTCCGGGCAGGACAGGATACGTTTTATTTAAAAAAGTATAATGTGCAGGGAAGCAATTTGTATAAGCATCAGTATATGACCAATGTGGACGGCGCGGCCTCGGAGGGCTCTATTTTTGCTGAGAGCTATTCGGACAGGCTAAAGACCATGCCTCTGCGCTTTAAGATTCCGGTGTACCGCGGTATGCCAGACAGTCCCTGCATGCGCCCTACAGGGGACGGAAGTCCCAATAATAAGTTAAAGGGGCTGGGGGTGGAGGGCTTTTCCCTGACGCCAACCTTCAGCCGGGATACCTACTCCTACAATCTGATTGTGGATAATTCTGTCAGTACGGTCTCTGTCTATGCCACGGCCATTGACCAGGCGGCTTCACTTAGCGGTACGGGGAATTTTCAGATATCTGCCGGAACCAACGAAATCCGGGTGCGGGTGCGGGCGCAGAACGGAAGCGAGCGGGATTATGTGATCTATGTGGTTCGCCGGGGAGGTGGTCCCACCTATAACAGTAGCATAGGAGGCGGCTCTTCACCGGCCACAGGCCCGGCCAGTCCGTCAGGAAACACATCCGCAGGCCAGATGAGCCCGGTGATTGGCCCGGGTGGAAGCGGATCGGCAAACACCGGTGCGGGCGGCAGTCCTTTGGGAAGCGGAGCAACGCCAGGCGGAAATAATGTGATCATTATCAGTCCATAAGGGGTGACGGTTCAAGGAATATCTGAACTGCTGCCATAGGGGGCTGGATGAAATATAATTACAGAATAGAGAGTCAGGAGAGATTATGAACAGACAGGCAAGACAATTCATCGGCAGGCTGTTGACGGCAGTGTTGCTGGCGGCAGTGATGACATTTGAGAGTTTTGCGGCCAATGGGCGGATTGCGTTTTCGGATCCGTCTACGCAGGTAGGACAGGAGGTCAGCGTTACAATGAAATTCAGCGCCACAGACGGACAGCTTCTGGGGGACACGAAGGTGACGCTGGATTACGATGCGGGAATGTTGGAGTATATCGGCGGGAGTGACAATGTAAGCGGAGGCACCGGAAAGCTTGTGGTCCGCGGTGCTTCCGGCACAGCTGAGGTGGCGTCAGAGCTCCGTTTCCGTGCCTTAAAGGCCGGAAGCGCCACCATCACCGTAAGTGACTGGGAGGGCTATGATAACAACGGAGGCGCCTTGGCAGAGGTGAAAAAGGGTTCTTCCAAAATCACGATTCAGCCACTGGAGACCTCCTCGGAGGATGCAAGCTTAATATCCCTGCAAATTTCCCCGGGAAATCTGGAGCCGGCCTTTACGCCGGAAACCGAGAACTATACGGCCACGGTAGGGATGGATACAGAGAATCTTATGGTCAGCGCTGTACCTGCCAATGAGAAGGCCACAGTGGCTTTGGAGGGAGATTCCGGTCTGCAGCAGGGAGAAAACACGGTGGTTTGCCGGGTCACGGCAGAAGACGGAACCACAGTAAAGGCCTACACCATTGTGGTCAATAAGGTGGAGGGCGGAGAAAACGGCGGTGAAGCCACCATACCGGAGGAATCACCGGAGGTGCTTGCAGAGCTGAGCGCTCTGGCAAAGAAGGTCCAGATCATTCCCCGTCCGGAGGATGTGGCGGTACCGGAGGGGCTGAAGGAAAGCGAGATTACCATTGGCGGCGCCAAGGTGACAGGATGGGTTCCCGATGGACAGACGGATCCGATATACTGTGTGTTCTATTGCATGAATGAAAACGGGGAGAAGGATTTCTACCGCTATGACCGGGGAGAGAAGACTCTTCAGCGCTATTTTGACGATGGTGTGAAGGTGAATCCGGAGCTTTTGGAAGCAGGAGAGAAGTATAATGATCTGGTAGATGATTACAATATGCTTAAGTGGATTGCTATTGGCGGCGGCGGAGCGCTGGCAGTGCTGGTATTGCTGCTCTTGATCCTTTTGATTGCTTCCAGACGCGGCCAGGCAGGCCGCGGCAGTTCTCCCAGCTACCCGGCAGCCAGGGAGGCCGGCGCGGCGTCCCGGGCTGCATCGAAAAAACGGATGAGCCGCGAGGAGCGCTATATGATGGGCGAGGAAGAGGATTATGAGGAGGAAGAGGACTATGAGGATCCGATTCCTGTGGAGGCCTATCAGCCGGAGCCGGCCAATCAGAGAGACTCCGCTGATTATCGTCCGGAGCCGGCCGTAAAGAAGGCGGGAAGACCTGGAAAGCCTGCCGGGGACGGCGGCTATCCGGGCCAGAGAGCGTCTCAGGCCCGGACAGGACAGCAGGCGCCCATGGTTGATATGGAAAAAACCCTTGCCGCAAGCCTGGCCAGAGAGGCTGCGGCCTTAGAGGACGGAGCATCCGGCAACACGGAGGACGGAGACGATTTTGAATTTTTTGACTTGGATGAATAAGGAACGAATATTTGAAAGCGGCGTATTGACTTCGCCGCTTTCTTGTCCTATAATTGTTATAGCATCCATATAACAGTGCTGGCGAAAGATGGTGAGGCTATGGTTCTGACAATTGATTTTGAAAGTGATGAAGCGATTTATATCCAGCTTCGGAATCAAATTATTATTGGAATTGCTGCCGACCGGATCCGGGAGGGGGATTCTTTGCCCTCAGTACGGCAATTGGCAGAAAATATCGGGATTAACATGCATACGGTAAATAAGGCATATTCTGTATTAAAGCAGGAGGGATTTATCCGGCTGGACCGCAGGAAGGGGGCTGTGATTGCTCTGGATGTGGATAAGATCCGCGCTGTGGAGGAGCTGCGGCAGGAACTGGCAGTGATACTGGCCCGATCGATCTGTAAACGGGTCAGCCGCCAGGAGGTACATGATCTGGTGGACGAAATCTATGATTATTATGCGGGAAAATGCAGAGAATAGCTGTGATGGATGGGAAGAAATCAATGGAGGATTATTATGTTGTGTGAACGCTGCAAGATCAGGGAGGCTAATATTCAATATACAGAGGTGATCAATGGCGTAAAGACGGAGCATCATTTCTGCACTCAATGTGCAAAGGAGATGGATTTTGGGCCTTATGCCGCTATTTTTGACAGTGAATTTCCCTTGGGAAAGCTGTTGTCCGGGCTTTTGGGTGTTGGAGAGGAGCAGGAAGAGAAAAAAGCTCATCAGGTGATTTGCCCGGCCTGCAAGACCAGCTATGAGGAGTTTATCAAAAACAGCCGTTTTGGCTGTCCGGAGTGCTATGGGGTTTTTGATCTTCTGATCGCAGAGAACATTAAACAGCTGCAGGGAAGCGATACCCACAAGGGAAAGCAGCCCAAGTACCATTACAATGAAACGGGCGCCTCCTTTTCCGTGGAGGATGTGGCCAGGGCAGGGGAGGATACTCCCGGGGGAGAGTTAGACAGGGAGGAGCAGATTCGGCTTTTGGATGCCAGACTTCATGAGGCCATTGCCAGGGAGGAATATGAGGTTGCGGCAAAATGCCGGGATAAGATCAGAGAATTGAGAGAGGAAATCGGAAAATGCTAAAGTGGTATGAGCGTGTGGATTCGGGACGTCCGGGTATTATCAGCAGCCGGGTGCGTCTGGTGCGGAATTGGAATCAGTATGCATTTCCCTCCAGGCTGTCCCAGAAGGAGAGCCTGGAGATGCTGCACCGCCTGGAGCTGGGCCTGCAGAATTTAAATTCTCTTGACGGAAAGCATTATGAGTATCAATATTTGGGAGACATAAGCGAGCTGGATAAGAAGGCCATGCAGGAGCGGAGGGTATTTAACGCTACCATTGCCTCCAAGAAAACGCCCGCAGGACTGTTTTTGTCTGAGGAGGAGGACACGGCCATCGTTTTAAACGGAACGGACCATATCCGGCTGCAGATGCTCTCTGCGGGGCTTCACTTGGAGGAGCTGTGGGCCCGCTGCGATCAGATGGACGACTATATCAATGCCCGCTTTCCCTATGCCTTTGACAAAAAGTACGGATACCTGACCTCTTTTCCAACCAATGTGGGAACCGGAATGAGGGCTTCGGTGGTTCTCCATCTGCCCACCCTTTCCATGGGAAAAAAGTTTAACGGACTGGTTGCGGAGATGGGGCGTTTCGGCGCGTCTGTCCGGGGAGTTTACGGGGAGGGAAGTGAGAATTACGGAGCGCTTTATGAGATTTCCAATCAGAAAACCCTGGGACTTACGGAAAAAGAGATTCTTGATTTGGTAAATCGGGTGGCTCTGCAGCTTCTTGCTCAGGAAAGACAGGTCCGCCGGATGGCTTTGGAGAAGCACAGGCTGGAATACACGGACGAGGCATACAAGTCATACGGGGTTTTAAAATATGCCAGACGGTTAAGCGCTAAGGATGCCATGGTATTTCTCTCCCAGATTATGTCGGGAATTGTTGACGGGATTCTGGCCACAGAGGGAGACTGTGCGGTATACCGTATGATGCTGGGGATCCAGCCGGCCAACCTGCAGAAAATATCGGAGCGGCCCTTGAGCAAGGAGGAACTGGACGAGGCGCGGGCAGCGTATATTCGGGAAAAGCTGCCGGAACTTGTGTGATTTGTTGTGGAAAATGAACCAGGAGGATGGAAATTGGCGATGATAGACAGATTTACGGAACAGGCAAAAAAGGCCATTGGTCTGGCTGTGGATTCGGCCGAGGAGCTGGAACACAGTTATGTGGGGACCGAGCATCTGCTGATCGGACTTTTGAAGGAGGGAACCGGCGTGGCGGCAAAGGTTCTCTCAGACAGCGGAGTGAATGCGGACAAGGTGATTAACCTGGTGAGTCAGCTGATCTCTCCCAATCAGGCAGTGGGCCTGGCGGAGAGGAATACCTATACGCCCAGCGCCCGGCGGGTGCTGGAGAACAGCTACAGGGAGGCAGTGCGCTTTAAGGCTCCTCTTATTGGGACCGAGCATTTACTGATAGCCATAATCAGGGAGAGCGACTGTGTGGCAGCGCGCCTTCTCAATACCGTGGGAGTCAGTATCCAGAAATTATATATTGAGATTTTGTCGGCTATGGGAGAGGATGCCCCCACTAATCGGGATGAGCTGCAGCCTGGCCGGGGCGCAAAGGCAAGAGTGAGTACGCCCACACTGAATAACTACAGCAGGGATCTGACGGCCCTTGCCAGGGAGGGAAAGCTGGATCCGGTCATAGGCCGGGATCGGGAAATCCGCCGGGTGATTCAGATTCTGAGCCGCAGGACAAAGAATAATCCCTGTCTGATTGGTGAGCCGGGTGTGGGAAAGACTGCCGTGGTGGAGGGTCTGGCCCAGCTGATTGTGGACGGGGATATTCCGGAGATTATTTCCCGCAAGCGGGTACTGACCTTGGATCTGTCCGGTATGGTGGCGGGCTCCAAGTATCGGGGAGAATTTGAGGAGCGGATTAAAAAGGTGCTGTCAGAGGTGAGGGAGGACGGGGAGGTTTTATTGTTCCTCGATGAGATCCACACCATCATCGGAGCCGGCGGGGCGGAGGGGGCCATTGATGCCTCCAACATTTTAAAACCCTCCCTGGCCCGGGGCGAGATCCAGCTGATCGGCGCCACCACCATTGACGAGTATCGCAAGTATATAGAGAAGGATGCGGCTCTGGAAAGGCGTTTCCAGCCGGTGACTGTGGAGGAACCGGGAGAGGAGGAGTCCATAAGCATCCTCAAAGGGCTTCGCTCCCGTTATGAGGAGCACCATCAGGTGACGATCACGGATGATGCCCTGGCAGCTGCCGTGCGGCTCTCAGCCCGCTATATTAATGACCGTTTTCTTCCTGACAAGGCCATTGACCTGATTGATGAGGCGTCCTCCAAGGTTCGTCTCACCACCTATGAGGAGCCTGCAGAGATCAAGGAATTAGAGCAGGAGATTGAGACCTTAGAGCAGCAGAAGGAAGCGGCCATCAAGGCGGAGGCCTACGAGAAGGCAGGAGATATCAAGAGAAAGCAGGAGAAAAAGCGGGATAAAATCGAGAAGGCGCGCGCCCGCTGGCAGAAGGAGAAAAATTCCCGGAAGCTGGTGGTGGATGAGGCGCAGGTGGCAGATGTGGTCTCCGGGTGGACCAAGATTCCGGTAAGAAAGTTAGAGGAGGAGGAGTCAGAAAGGCTGAAAAAGCTGGAGACGATTCTTCATGAGCGGGTGGTAGGCCAGGAGGAGGCAGTTACGGCTGTGGCAAGGGCCATCCGCCGGGGACGGGTGGGACTTAAGGATCCTAAACGTCCCATTGGCTCCTTCCTGTTTTTAGGACCTACCGGTGTGGGAAAGACAGAGCTATGCAAGACACTGGCAGAGGCCATGTTCGGCACGGAGAATGCCCTGATTCGGGTGGACATGTCTGAATATATGGAGAAACACAGTGTGTCCAGACTGATCGGTTCCCCGCCAGGATATGTGGGCTATGATGAGGGAGGGCAGCTCAGCGAGAAGGTGCGGCGCAATCCCTATTCAGTGGTTCTCTTTGATGAAGTGGAGAAGGCGCATCCGGATGTGTTTAATATCCTGTTGCAGGTTTTGGATGATGGCCATATTACGGACGCTCAGGGACGGAAGATTGATTTCAAAAACACCGTGCTCATCATGACCTCCAATGCAGGGGCGGAAAATATCATATCCCCCAAACGGTTGGGCTTTACCTCCTCGGACAATGAACAGGAGCGGTATAAGCTGATAAAGAGCCGGGTTATGGAGGAGGTAAAACGCCTGTTTAAGCCGGAGTTTTTAAACCGGATCGATGAGATCATGGTATTCCATCCCTTAAATCAGGAGCACATAAAGGAGATCGTGTCTATTATGCTCCAAAACATCGTCAAGCGGACGGCCCGCCAGATGAATATGGAGCTGTCCGTTAAGGAGGAGGCAAAGGCCTTTCTGGTAGAAAAGGGATATGATGAGAAATACGGAGCAAGGCCTCTGCGCCGGGCCATTCAAAATCATCTGGAGGATAAGCTGGCGGAGGCTGTGCTGGACGGGACGGTCAAAGCCGGAGAGAGTGTGGCGGTTGGAGTGAAGGACGGAGAGCTTTGGTTTACCGTAGAGGAGGCTTTGGTGGGAAGCAAAGCAGAGTGATTAGCCATGGAGTGAACTGTTACACAAACAGCAATATGCTTAGAAAATTTATGTGATGGGGACTAGCGTTTTTTAACTGCTTAGGGTATACTTATAACATAGCTTTCAGGGACAGCAAAAAGGAGATATGGCCTTGTCCGGGAGCTGTACCGGGTATACCCCATACATAACAACACCATTTTACAGGAGGGCAACAGTTATGCCAGTAGTTGAATCTTTAATTCGGTCGGAAGCAGACGGAACCATTAGTTTTGGCAATTATAAGCTTTCTGCGAAATCAAAGCTCCAGGATTTTGAGCATGACGGGGATTCTTATAAGATTAAAACCTTTTATGAGATCACGAAGCTGGAACGCAATGGCATGTTTGTCTATGAGTCGGTGCCGGGAACAACGGTGGAGCATTTTCAGGTAACCAATGATGGGGTGGAGTTTGTGGTGGAAGGAGATAAGGATGCCCAGATCACCATTCAGTTAGAGGATGATACCGACTACGAGGTATATGTGGATGATGTGGCTGTGGGCGGGATGAAAACTAATATGAGCGGGAAGCTGATGGCCAGCGTGGAGCTGAATGAGGGCGTGGCAAGTCACGTAAAGATTGTAAAGCGCTGAGAAAGCGTTTTCGGAAGCAGTGAAGCCCTGGGAGAAGGCACTGGGGAATAGGACCAGAAGATCCGGCGGCAATGGGAGGATGGACATACATATGGCGAAAGCAAAAATGACAGCGTTTTTCTGTAAGGAGTGCGGCTTTGAATCCGCCAAATGGACAGGCCAGTGTCCGGCGTGCCGGGCGTGGAACACTATGGTGGAAGAGCCCACAGGAAAAAAGGAGTCCTCCCGGAGAACCGTCTCATCGGCCGGAGGCAGAAGCGCGGCAAAGCCGGTGAAGCTGACGGAGGTGTCAATTGAAGAGCAGGACCGGGTATCCACCGGATACCCGGAGCTGGACCGGGTATTGGGGAGCGGCATTGTTGCCGGCTCCCTGGTTTTAGTTGGGGGAGATCCGGGGATTGGCAAATCCACTTTGCTTTTGCAGGTATGCCGGAATCTGGCGGCAAATGGACGGAAGGTGCTGTATATATCCGGAGAGGAATCTCTTAAACAGATTAAGCTGCGGGCTAATCGGATCGGTGCTATTACAGGGGAGCTTTTATTTTTGTGCGAGACAAATCTGGATGATATTGAAGAGGCTATCCGGGAGACAAAACCGGAGATTGTGGTGATCGACTCAATCCAGACCATGTACAGGGACGATGTAAGCTCCGCGCCCGGAAGTGTCAGCCAGGTGCGGGAGTCCACCAATATTCTTTTGCAGATTGCCAAGGGTATGGGGATATCTGTGTTTATTGTGGGCCATGTGACGAAGGAAGGGGTAGTGGCCGGACCCCGGGTGCTGGAGCATATGGTGGATACGGTACTTTACTTTGAGGGGGAGCGCAATGCCTCCTACCGGATTCTTCGGGGAGTGAAAAACCGGTTCGGTTCCACCAATGAGATAGGTGTCTTTGAGATGCGGGAGCAAGGGCTGGAGGAGGTGGAGAATCCGTCTGAATATCTGCTGAGCGGCAGGCCGGAGGAGGCCTCCGGGGCAGTGGTGGCCTGCTCTCTGGAGGGAACCAGGCCTATCCTTTTGGAGGTACAGGCTTTAGTAGCTCAGACGAATTTTGGAATGGCCAGGCGGACGGCAGCAGGCACGGATTACAACCGGGTCAATCTTTTGATGGCCGTGTTGGAGAAACGATGCCATTATGAGATGTCCCGCTATGATGCCTATGTGAATATTGCCGGGGGTGTGCGGATGAATGAGCCGGCTCTGGATCTGGCGATTGTGCTGGCACTGGTGTCCAGCTTAAAGGACCGTCCGGTGAATCCCAAATGCATTATTTTTGGAGAGGTAGGATTGTCCGGGGAGGTACGGGCGGTATCTATGGCAGAACAGAGAGTGCGTGAGGCAGTGAAGCTGGGGTTTGAGGCTTGTATTTTACCCCAGGTGTGTTTGGCAAAGATGAAGAAGGTGGAAGGGATCCGGCTTTACGGCGTCTGCAATGTGCGGGAGGCTATTGGGGTGATTTGACATAGGTTATTATTTTGGGGAGGGCCCTGACCATGAAAGCGTGGAGGGCCTTCTTTTTTGGGATTACTATCCGAATTTTTGATGGATTCCCTTGTATTTGTCTCGATTTTGTACTAAACTGATAATACGTAGTATATTGTTTAGGAGGAAACTAGTTATGGCATGGCATGACGAAGCAGTATTTTATCACATCTATCCGTTGGGGCTTACCGGCGCGCCCAAAGAGAATTTCTACGAGAAACCAGTTCACCGTCTGAACACATTGACACCGTGGATTTCTCATATAAAAGAGATTGGGTGCAATGCCCTTTATATCGGACCTCTCTTTGAATCTGTAGGACATGGATATGAGACCACAGACTACAAGAAGCTGGACAGCCGTTTAGGGGACAATAAAGACTTGACAAATTTTGTGGCAGAATGTCACAGACAGGGAATCCGGGTGATCCTAGACGGAGTGTTTAATCATACAGGGCGTGATTTTTTTGCTTTTCAGGATATCAAAAAGAACAGGGAGAATTCTCCTTATAAAGACTGGTACTGCAATGTGAATTTCTGGGGAAATAATGAATATAATGATGGCTTTTCTTATCAGAACTGGGGTGGATACGATCTTTTAATTAAGCTGAATCAGCATAATCCGGCGGTTCGGGACTATATCTGTGATGTGGTTCGTTTCTGGGTAAAGGAGTTTGATATTGACGGAATCCGTCTGGACGCCGCGGATGTAATGGAGTTTGACTATATGCAGGCCCTTCGGCAGGTGGCAGAGGAGGTAAAGCCGGATTTCTGGCTTATGGGCGAGGTGATTCACGGAGATTATACCCGCTGGGTCAATGAAAACACCCTTCATTCCGTGACCAACTATCATTTACACAAGGCTCTGTATTCCGGCCACAATGATCACAACTTTTTTGAGATTGCTCATACGGTGAAGCGGCTTTATGGAATGGGAGGCAATCGGCCGGAGGGTCTAAAGCTTTACAACTTTGTGGACAACCATGATGTAGAGCGGATCTACACAAAGCTTACAAACAAGGCCCATTTTGTTCCGGTTCATATTTTGCTGTACACACTTCCGGGAGTTCCGTCTGTTTACTATGGCTCAGAATTTGGGATTGAGGGAAAAAAGGAACGCTATTCGGATGATTCCCTGCGTCCTGCCCTTCAGCTGGCGGATTATGCCGATGCATTAAAGACCAATCCCTGCACCCGCCTGATTGCCGCTTTGGGAAGGATCCGCCAGGCTCATAAGGCGCTGTCCTATGGGGATTATCAGGAGCTGCTTTTGATGAACCGGCAGTATGCATTTTCCAGAAGCCGCGGTGGAGAGACCATTGTGATTACCGTGAATAACGATGACAGCGATTATGTTATGAATGTACCCGCGGGGGCCGGTCCTGCTTATGTAGGCGCGCTGTCGGGACAGAGGGCGGATGTGGTTGATGGCAGAATCACAGTCAATGTGAAGGCCAATGGAGGAGAAATCTGGGTGCCCCTGTCGGCGGGGGAGGATCTGGCAGACGAAAGTTTGGAGGCCAGGGAGAATGTTTTGGAGGCTGCTGTAAAAGAGAAGCCTGTGAGGTGGAAGAAAACTGCAGAGCCGGAAAAGCTTACAGAGGCGAAAAAACCGGTGGGGCCGGAGAAAAAGGCGAAACAGGAAAAATCTGCAGAGCCAGAGAAAAAGGCGAAACAGGAAAAATCTGCAGAGCCGGAGAGAACTCGGAAACCAGGAAAAATTACAGGACCGAAAGGCGATAACGGAGCGGAGTCCCAAAAAAGGCCAGATAAAGCAGAACAGACAGAAAAAACAGGCAATGAATCCGAAGCCTTTGAGAGAGGAAAGATTGCCGGCCTGCAGGAGGCGATTCTTGCCATTATGGAAAAGAACGGCCCGGTCACAGATCAGATGCGGCGGGATGTAATGGAAAATGTTTATCATGATTCCCTTATTAACTGGGTGAAAAGCTTTCACTAAAATGACCGCCTGGCTGCAGGCTATACAATGCAGTAGTATGAACGGGCATACAGCCAGGCGTTTCCGGATGCTTACCGGCTGGCCGGGGCCTCATATTCCTTTTTGACGGCCTGCAAAAGACTTTTATTCTTGTCTGCAGTGTCCTGGGTCAGCTCCCAGATCATGACGCCGCCCAGATTATCCTTGGCATATCTGGTTTTGACAGCAATGGTTTATACGCCATTATAATAGACCTCCATGCCATTGTAGAGAGTATGGTCTTTATCCCAGACAGCGGGTACGCTCTCTAAAATCGTCCCGTAATCCGCCCACCCCGGGCGGCCGCGTCATAGTAGATGCTGCCGTCCGGGGTGGCGCCGCTTATTTCGGCAGCGGTTAAAAGCCTGCCTTTTTTGTGGAGCCTATCGGCCAGAGTGAGCATCAGGGCCTCATACTGCTGTCCGGCTTCCAGCTGGGATAGTAGCCCACCACCTTAAAGCCTGTCAGCTCTGTACTTTGCGGTGTCAAGACATCGACAGGCACATTTCCTCCATCTTTGAGTTCCCTTTCCGTATGATTTAGGGCCCCAAATCCTCCCTCCTGGCTTTAAGAACAGTATACTGTATGGAACTTTTTGACATAACCCTAAAAATGGCATGGAATTTTCAGACAACTTGAATGTTTTCTTTTAAAATGGTATAATGTCACCAGATTTTAAGGCCTTCGCCCTGAGCGCTTTTTAAGAAGCATGCGATATTAGAGAAGAAACGGAAAAAACAGGAGACAAGATTCATGGACACAACCATGCGAAAAGAACCGGCAATACAAGAAGCAGCGTTTGGCAAAACACAGGAAAGAGATATTCCTTTCAGCCGCCTTTGTCCCAGACTGTGTTTGGTAGTTCCCTGTTACAATGAGGCCAGCGTTTTGCCGGTTATGCTGCCGGTTTTTCAGAGTAAGCTGGAGGCATTGATAAAGGACGGGAGGATTCGGGCAGACAGTGTTCTTTTGCTTGTCAATGACGGCAGCAGCGATCAGACATGGCCTCTCATCTGCAGAGCCAGCCGAGAATCTGGTCTTGTAAAGGGGCTTTCCCTCAGCCGGAACCGGGGACATCAAAATGCCCTTGCGGCGGGACTCATGGAGGCAAGGACATTTTGCGATGCCGCTGTCTCCATGGATTGTGACGGCCAGGACGATATTCGTGCCATTGATTCCATGCTTGAGGCCTATGGGAAGGGGGCGGAGATCGTCTATGGTGTCCGTATGGGGCGTGCCACAGATACCTGGTTCAAGCGCGTAACAGCTCAGGGATTTTACCGCCTGATGAGCTGGCTCGGTGGGGATTGTGTCTACAATCATGCAGATTACCGTTTGCTTGGCCGGGCGGCGTTAGATGCATTTTCGGAATTTCATGAGGTAAATCTTTTTCTTCGCGGTCTGTTTCCGATGATCGGGTTTAAAAGTGAGGTGGTTTCCTATGAGAGAAAGCCTCGGAAAGCCGGAAAAAGCCATTATCCTTTCCGCAGGATGGCGGCTTTTGCAGCGGACGGGATTACCAGCTTTTCTATCCGTCCCATCCGTCTTGTCATGTTGTTGGGAGGCCTGGTATCTCTCGGGAGCCTGGCAGGAATCATCTATGCATTTTCCAGCGTGGCCTTCGGGCATGTGGTATCCGAGTGGGCTTCTATGGTTTGCATTGTTTGCCTACTGGGTGGGGTACAGCTGCTGTCGATTGGCGTAATCGGAGAGTATGTTGGGAAAATCTATCTGGAAACAAAAGGGAGGCCCCGCTACATCATCGCAGACCGGACGTGGGATCCCGAGGCTTGCAACTTTAATAAGGAGAGAATGATTATGACGATTTTAGAAGAATTTGATGAGAGTAAAGAGGCGGTGGTTAATCCCTGTGATTTGATCAAACCCCTTCCTGATATGCCGAAAATTGTGGTTTCCTGCTTTGCAAAGGAAACCTTTGAGCGAATGGTAAGCAGCTTCGGAGGGGAAAGGGTCGGCGAGACCCGGGAGGCCAATATGGTGATACCGGTATATAAAACGGTCTGTAAAGGGATCCCTGTGGGAATGTATATGTCTGCAGTGGGCGCCCCGGCCTGTGTCTCTGTGGCGGAGGAGATTTTTGCTATGGGGGCGGAGGTTATCATCCTGTTTGGCACCTGCGGCGTGTTGAATAAGGAGATACACGATTGCTCCATTATTATTCCTGACAGAGCCCTCCGTGATGAGGGGACCAGCTACCACTATGGGCCGGCCTCGGAGGAAATTGCCGTGAATCCCAGATACAGGGAGGATTTTGAAGAAATACTTCAGCAATTGGGCTGTAAATATACCATAGGAAAGACCTGGACATCGGATGGTATTTACCGGGAGACGAAAGAAAAGGTGGCTAGGAGAAAAGAGGCAGGCTGCATCTGTGTGGATATGGAGTGCTCTGCCATGGCTGCCCTGGCCCGGTTCCGGGATAAGGAGGTGTTCCAGTTCTTTTATGCGGCAGATAACTTGGACGGGGAGGTTTGGGAGATTCGCAGCCTGGAGAATGAGGTGAATTTAACAGAAAAGGACAGGATTGCCGGCCTTGCTATGGAGCTGGCGGTTCGGGTGGGGAAAGGAAGGCTATAGGGCTTTGAAAGGAGAAGAGGATGAGGAGAGAAAAACCTTTGCGCAGGCGGGCTTTGGCGCTGCTTTTGGCGGCGGCAGGGGTGGTGATGTTCATAGCCTGGCCCAGGAAGGGCAGTGCAAAGAATTTTTTGGGAATCCTTAAAGGGGCGGAGATCCGTTCATCTGAGGAACGTATAGAGGAGCAGGAAATCAAACTTTCGGAGGAAAGAATGCCTCAAAGGCCTCCTTATCGTCTGCCGTTGAAACTGAGAGCTCTGGTTGAAAGCAACTCTTGGGTGGTGGGCTGGCTGAAAATCGATGATACAAATATTGATTATCCGGTGGTTCAGAACAGGGAGGATAATGAATGGTTTCTTCACCGGGATATTTATGGCAAAGAAAGCTATCCGGGGTCGATTTATCTGGACTCGTGGCATGATATGGAGGAGAAAGGGCTTCATGTGATTTATGGACATCGGATGAGGGATGGGACTATGTTTAAGGATATATCCCGGTTTACGGATATGGATTACCTGAACAGTCATAAAAGAATCCAGATGTGGACAAAGAAGCGCAAGATCCGACTGGAGCCTGTATGCTGCTATGTGGGAGCGGCAGACGGGAGCTATCGCAATCCGATTGCCTCGGAGGATGAGCTGGAGGCCTTTCTTTATGGGAAAACCGGATACTCGGTTTCTTCTGACAATGTTTTTGTGTTTATCACCTGCTCCTATGAGCAGAAGGATGGAAGGTGCTATCTTATCTGCAGGGAAGTGAAAGATTAATGGTTTGGTTTAAGGGTTGGAGAGCAGCAAATGATCACAAATGAGGTAGTAAATCAGGCAATTGATTATATTTTACGGCACATAGAGGAAGAGATCTCCTTAGAGACTGTGGCAAAGGCGTGCCATCTTTCCAAATATTATTTCTGCCGGACGTTTAAGGCGGAGACCGGGGAGGGGGTTTATGAATTTATCAGGCGTGTCAGGCTGGAGCAGAGCGCCTTTCGCCTGAAAACTGAGAGGCAGCGGTCGATCACGGCCATCAGCGCGGACTATGGATACAGTTCCTCCAACTACAGCTCAGCCTTTAAGGGGCATTATCACGTGACCCCTGTGGTTTTTCGGAAAAACAGCCGCAAAAAGACCATGGAGCATCCTTTTTTTCACCAGGAAAGCTGGCAGGCGGAGAGCTTTGAGGAGTGTAACAAAAAGATGGTTTTAAAGGAGCTTCCGGATTGCTATGTGATCTACGAGAGAGGATTTGGCAGCTATGAGTATCTTAGCAGGAGCTGGAAAGGCTTTCTGGAAAAATACCGGGAGTATCTTACAGAAAATACCAGGTTTTTTGAGAGGACTTACGATGATCCGGCAGTGACTCAGAAGAAAAATTGCCTTTATGATATCTGTATGAGTGTTAAGAGAGATTGCTCTCTGGAAAATACCACAACCATACAAGGGGGCAGATATATGGCATATTCCTACAAGGGGCACATAAAGGATATCTATAAGGCGTACCAGACGATTTTTCTTGAATGGCTGCCCCGGGTGTCTTATGAACTGGACAGCAGCAGAAGCCTGTTTGATCTCTATCACCAGGTAGAGGTTATGTCTCCGACAGAAGGGGCGGAGATGTTTTACATAGAAATGGAAATCTGTGTGCCAATCCGGGACTGAGAGAATGGGGGATTTTTTGAGATAATCTAAGAAAAAGAGCTTTGCCACAGGGCAAGAATTCAGAAGTATTTAATTTTTTTCCCTTTTATAATAAGTACGCGGTTTCACTGTTTTCGACAGGGGAGAAAGGGAAGCCGGATATTTCATTATAAGGAGGGATTTTTATGGATTTAGAAAAGATCAGGGAGAACCGGGCCAGGAAGGTTTTGGAGTTTTCTCTGCCGGCGATCCTTGCCATGGTGCTCACATCCATGATAACGGTTGCGGACGGATTTTTCATGGGAAATTATGTGGGAAAGGAAGGAATCGCGGCAGTAAACTTAGGACTTCCTATTGTTTATCTGTATCTGGGAGTGGGGCTGATGGTATCCATCGGAGGAGTGGCTATGGCGGGGATGGCCCTTGGATCCGCTGATAAAAAGGCCTGTAATCGGATATTTAACCAGACTATAGCCACAACTTTGGGGGTCGCTGTTTTGATCAGCTGCGTCATGGCTTTTTGCTTGGATCCTGTGATTTTTATCCTTCGTGGAGAAGGAAGGGTTGCCGGGTATTTCCGGGAATATTACCGGATTATGCTGCTGGAGCTTCCGGTGATGGTGGTAAATTCTTCCTTTGGAATGTTTATCCGGGGGGAGGGGAATCCTCAGTATTATATGAAGGTCAGCATATTTCAGGTGCTGCTTAACATCCTTTTGGACTATGTGCTTACCGGCTGTTTTCACCTGGGGGCTGCCGGAATTGCCGTTTCTTCTCTGGTGTCTGCCCTGGCGTCCTTGGCAGGAATACTGTGGTATTTTTTCTGGAGGGCAAAGGTCTATAAGCTGGGGCGATTTTCCTTTTCCGGGAAAATCTGCAGGGCGTCCTTTTTGAACGGCAGCTCGGAATTTATCGGGGAAATGTCCACAGGGATTGCCATGTTTGCCTATAATCTGGTGATTATGAGAAGGTTTGGGGCAGACGGGGTGACTGCTTTCACGATTGTGGGCTATACGGCCTTTGTGTTCAGTATGGTGGTTGTGGGCTTTGGGCAGGGGGCAAGCCCTCTGATCAGCTTTTGCTACGAGGCAGAGGAGCGGCTTCTTGCGGCAGATATCAGAAAATGGACCAACCGGTTTGTTTTTGGGGCAGGAGCGGCGGTTGCCCTGGTGATGGCAGGGCTCTCCGGGTGGTATGGCAGCATTTTTGTGGCAAACAGACAGGTGCAGGACATGGTAAGCTTTGGCATCCGGATTTTTGTGGTTTCCTTTTTCTTTTCCGGAATCAATGCCATCACCTCCTTTTATTTTACGGCAATCGGAAGGGCCTTTGAGTCGGCGGTGATTTCCTCTTTGCGGGGACTGGTGGTGCTTCTTTTGTGTATTTTTATCCTGCCTGCCTTGTTTGGAATGACCGGGGTATGGATGGCGGCGCCGGTGACAGAACTGGTGACTTTGGGGGCTACGGGGGCGTTTTTGGGAAGGGAGAGGGCAGAGCTGAATTGAAATGGAACAAATCTGTAAATGGTGCAATTGCCCAAATCAAAGAATGAAGATATGCATCCTGGATTCAGGGATATACAGGGAATATCCTTTTAGTGGCAATCAATTATGATGAAAAAAAGGGCATACTTGCAAGCTTGAAGAGTTTGCGAAAGAGTAGGCGAGAAATCAAAATAAAACAGGGGGAAGGAGGGCAGATGTTTGTTAGAGGGCAGCTCGGATTGTGAGCAGCTCTGCCTGTTTTAAATAAACCATGTCTGCACCAGATACATGTAGAAAATTGTTCCGGCGCCAATGCTCAGCAGGGTATTTTTCCGCCATCTGTGCAGAAGGATAATAATCAGAATGGACAGAAACTCGGGGAGCCCGTGAAAGGCAGAAAACACCGCGTCCTTCAGGCTGTAGACCACCAGAAACCCAATGGCAGCACTGGGAAGAACGCCGCCCAGATAGGAGATGTATTTGGGAGGCGTTTTGCCCTCGGGAAACAGAAAAAACGGCAGAAATCTTGTGACCATTGTTCCCAAAACAACCGCGATAATGGTGATGATTTTTTTGTTTCAGGCCTTTTCGCCCCTGGAACAGGGACTGCTTAGCGGGGAATTTTCCATGGATTATGTGATACCAGAGGGACATGTGCGCGGCCGGAATATTTGGTGGAGTCCAAAGGCCCGCCAACGGATCCTTGCTCTTTTGGAAAAGTGGAATGCTCTCTGTGAAAAATATCAGTGCAACCGGACCGCTTTGGTGACGGCCTGGACTTGCGGATACAGCAGACAGATGGTGGTTCTGGCGGGAGGAAGCCAAAAAAAGCATATAAAGGATTACATTCAGGGCGGCTCCTTTGTGATTGAGGAGAAGGACCAGCTGGAAATGAGCCGGCAAATTGAAGAAGCCGTAAAGGAAATTCTGGAGCCGGATGAAGGGGAAGGAAGCAACAGAAAAAAGCTTTAAAACAAAAAGTATCAAAAAAGGAGGAGCAAGCTATGTTTAAAAAAGTGTTGGCAGTGACATTGGCAGTGGCCATGATGGCTGGGACGACCGCCTGCGGCGGGGGAAACAAGACGGAGCCGGCAACTACAGAGGCAGCGGGGGCGGCAGAGCCGGCATCAAAGGACAATTCACCGGCAGATTCCGGAGAGAGCCATGACCCGGTAACGATTTCTATGTGGTGGCCGGGCTCTGGGGAGGGCTATGAACAGCTGGCAAAGGGAATGGCGGATCTGGTCCATGAGACCTATGACTGGATCACGGTAGATTACCTGGTTATTCCCTGGGGCGATTACGATTCCAAGATGAATGTGGCCTTTGCAGGAGGAACCGCGCCGGATATTTTTGGGGTGGGCATGAATCCTCTTCCCAACTATGTACAAACAGGAAATCTTTTAGAGCTGGAAAATGTATTGCCAAAGGACTGGGACGGGTGGAGAGATATTCCTGAGAACGTTCTTAACTGCGCCACCTTTGACGGACATTTTTATGGGGTGATGATGTGTGATGTCCGTCCCATGATCTACCGGAAGGATCTGTTTGAAAAAGCCGGGCTGACGGACGTGCCTAAAAAATAAAGAGGAGCTGTGGGAGTATGCCAAGAAGCTGACAGAGCGGGGAGATGACGGAAAGGTTACCCTGGCAGGCTTTCAAATTCAGACCACCGGCTATGCGGACCAAACCTTGTTTTTTATTTCTCTGATGCATGGCCAGAAACAGCTTTGGGATGACAATTACAACCTTCTTCTAAAGGAACCCGCCATGATCGATGCCATGGAGTATACCAAGCGGTTCATCACAGAGGGCCTGTGCGATTACAGTGATGCAGCCGTGGGAACCTCTGATTTTGCATCAGGGAAGGCAGCCATCTCTTTAAGTACCTCCTGCAATGAGCTGGGAAATATCCGGGGGACTTTAGGACTTGACAAGATCGGGGTGGCCGTGCCGCCTACAGAAGAGGGATCCAATTTCCTGGGAGGTACCATTGTCTCTGTGAATAATAAAAGCGCCAATATGGAGGCAACCATGCTGGCCTACGAGGTAATGACAGGAACAAAGGGATGTGAGCTGGCAGGTCTGTGCGCGGGCTTCTGTCCGCCGCGGGAATCGGCTTTGGATGCCTATGTGGCACAGAATCCTGAAATCTATGGAGTGGTGGCAAAGATTCTTCCGGCAGCAAAGACTTACCCATCCCTACGATCTGTTTTCATCCAGGGAGATCATCAAGAACTGGTACAGCCGATACCATCTGCCGATTCATCTGACAGAGCTGGAGGTATCCTCCTCTGATCAGCCCGCATCTCTGGTAAGGTTTGGACGACCTTTCCCGGCCACCCATATGTATTGGCATGACACGTGGAATGAGGAGATCCAGTCAGAGTGGTTTCAGAGCTTTTTGGAGCTGATGTACAGCCTTAAGGAAGTAAAGGAGTTTAGTGTATTCAGCTTCTGCGATGCGCCGAGGCAGTGGGGGAGCTATGTGGAAAAGTACCCGGTGGCAAAGCGGTTCCAGGTTGGAGCCCTGGCATACGCGGGGATTCTGGATGAGGAGGAAAGACCAAAGCCGGCATATTTTGGACTTAAATATGCTATGAAGCGGCTGGGGATAGGAAAGCACTCATAAAAACGGAGAAAAGGCCTGCCTTTGGGCGCCTGTGTACATAATAAAAAACGGCTGAGATTCCTGTAAAAACCTCAGCCGTCCATTCGATGAGCAGGGGAAGAGGGGCTCGAACCCCCATCTACGGTTTTGGAGACCGCCGCTCTACCATTGAACTATTCCCCTAAAAGCTGTCTATCAACAACTCCTATATCCTATCACAAATCGTCATGCTTGTCAATGAAAAAATCATTCTTTTACAGGAATTTTGTAGAAACTATTGCCTGTTTTTTCTTTAATTCAGCACCCTCCGAAAAAATGTTTCAGGAAGGATTTTTGCCTGAGAATAAAGGATTTTTCTTATAAAATGTGCATTTTGGGGGAGCCGCGCCCGGGGAGGAATTTCTGTTTTGGCAGATTAAAAATAAAAAAAATATAAAGTTAAGTGGGAATTTACATAAAAATGGACGGTTTAAACCGGGGAGAAATTGGAAAAAATGTGTAGAAAAAGAACGATTATGATTATCTGTGTAAATTTGACTTTTTTGAGTTAAAGTGGTATAAGAAAGGCAACACCAATAGTGGTGTTCACAAAAAAGGAGTTGTTTATATGAAAGAGAGAAGGATCAAATTAGTGAGCATCGCAGATGCAAAGGCATTTGTGACGGCAGCCATGAAGTGCGATTTTGATGTCGATGTGTTTTACAATCGTGTGGTCATTGACGGGAAATCCATCCTGGGCGTACTGAGTATGGATCTGACAAAAATTTTAAACGTAAGACTGCATGGTGAAAACAAGGAATTTGAGGACTTTTTGGAGACCCTTGTCCCGATGGATGAAAAAATCGCGTAAAACAGAATCAACAATATAAATTCATGGCCAGAAAGCAGGCGGAACAGGATTGTGTCCGCCTGCTTTTTATATGCAGGGGCATATAAGGATGGTTTAAAAGCAGAGATGAAGCCGAATTTCCATAGCGAAGGATAAACGATATTCCGTATAAGTGCATTTTTAGTATGCACACCTACGAACAGGATAATTTTTTGTTTTTAAAGTTTGATTGCAGTCAACGGCTATGATATAGTATAATAAAAAGCGTGGGCAGGACTTTTGTCCTAAATACAAGGTAACTGCCCCCTCAAGGAGGTAAAGAGTTGACAACTCTGTTTTGAGATGCCTGATCACATTAACAGGAGGTTTTAAGAGATGGAACGCAAGAAACAAAGAAACTGGATGCTGGCAGTGATGCTAGTGATTGCGGTGACGTTTTCCAACGTGCGCCCGGTTAGTGCGGCTGAATTGCCTGATCAGACGGCTTTGGTAAAAGGTAGTGAAGCGAAGAATGAAAAGAAGGTGGATTACACAGAAATCCATGATGAGGACAAAGTGGAGATGGTAACAGAAGCTTCTACGCCTTCTAATGCTCAGAAGCCAGAAGCTGAGGAGGATCTTGAGGAAGAAGATCTCTCTGACGACTTTGAGGAAGAGGAACTTTATGACGACCTTGAAGAAGAGGACCATGACAATCTAGAGCAGGATATTAAAGAAGAAGAGAACCATGACACGATTCAAGAGGAACTTGATGAGGCTGCCAAAGATAAAACATTGGAGGATGAAAAGTCGGAGGACTTAGTATGGGTTTGGTCTGACAAGGCGCCGGCTTTGATGGAAGCTGAAGAAGGAGAAGATTTAACAAGTCAGTTTTTTGGCTTGTCCAGGGCGTCTGGGATTTGTCCGACATATGAAGACGCTTATGAAGCAATGATTAGCATGCAAGACGAGTATTATGAAGGGATGCGTTGGACGAATTTTGAACCCTATGGGAACGGGGACGAGGCATATAAGGGAAAGTACTATCGTTTTCAAGGCGGTTCGGTAAAAGGAGCAAGTCTTGGAGTGGGCTGCGCGGCATTTGTCTTTGAGCTGAGCGATAAGGCTTTTGGCGATCTTCCTGCAAGGACTATTGACAAAGGAGGATTCCGGTATGAAGACGTGAAGGTGGGAGATATTCTTCGGGTTAATAACAGCCACTTTGTGATTATCCTTAGAGTAAGCTCTGGCGGTGTAACGGTTGCTGAGGGGAATTACAATAAGAGCGTGCATTGGGGACGGGTACTGAGTAAGTCGGAAGTTTTAAATGGGAATTTTATTGTGACCCGTTATCCGGAAGGGTATTCGGAAGAACAGGACGCGGATGAGATTGACAAGTCCGGAAAGGAAGGCAGCTTAAGCTGGACGTTGACCAAAGGAGGAACACTGACGATTTCCGGGGAAGGCGCGATGCAGGATTATACCGAAAGTGATCGTCCGAATTGGGAGACAGGCAACATCAGTGAGGTAATCATTGAGGACGGCGTGACAAGTATAGGCAGAAATGCTTTTTTGAAGAGTCCGGTAATGAGTGTGCAGATTTCGGAGACCGTTACGAGCATCGGAAATGCGGCGTTTAAAGAATCGAAATTGGTGGAAGTAACGGTGCCTGGAAGTGTAAAGGTAGTTGGGGATGAAGCGTTTTATAATTGCCAGGGCCTGAAGTCGGCAACGTTCCATGAGGGTGTGCAGAGTATTGGTATAAAAGCGTTCTCGACTTGCGGAATTGCTTATCTGGACTTTCCGCCTAGTGTTACATCCGTGGGCGATGCTGCGTTTCAAGGGTGTCAAAGTTTAGTGCAGGTGCGATTTGCCAAAGGTGATCAGCAAGTATCGTTGGGACAGGGACTGTTTTCCAGGAGCTGGAAATTGTCATATGTTACGTTGCCGTTAAAGGCAGATAAAATAAGCTTGGATATGTTTGGAAGTTGTTCTGCATTATCTTATCTGTATATTCCTAGTGGAATAGAACTTGAGTTTATTGGTTCTGGGCCGTTTTGGGGATGTGACAATTTGGAGACAATAGACTTTGGCGGAACTAATGATGAATGGGTGCAAAATAAGGGGCCGAACGCATTGAATAATTCTGGTTTGGCGAACCAGGTGACGGTGAATTACAACGTACCTTTTGATGATCCCTTTGCAGATTCAAGTAAGCCGGGAGACGATCTTGTGACCTGTGATCATGTGGACAGCGATGGTGACGGACGTTGTGATATCTGTGACTCCGTGATGCCGACCGATCCAAGTGAGCCGGGTAAGCCGGACGATAGCCAAAAGCCGGGAGATAGCCAAAAGCCGGGAGACAGTGGAAACAATGGGGGTACGTCCGGAGGCAATACCAGCGGCAGTTCAGGCGGATCCAGCGGTTCTTTGGGAGGCGGTTCTTTAGGGGATAGTTCTTCCGGAAGCAGTTCAGGTGAAACTGTTAATAAGGCAGTTTCAACCAGCGTCACAACGAATACGGCAGGGGAGAAGATTGAGACTGCCAAATGGCCGGACGGAACGGTAGTGGTGAAGACGATTGATGCAGCGGGAGCGATGAAGCTGGAAGTTGAATTGCCGAGGCAGACAGCAGAAGCGGCGCGGCGCCAGGATAAGGTGACGGCCTTGCCCATAGATCCCGTACAGGTAAGCAATGACATAATGAAAGCGACACCGATAACGGTTAATACGAATAAGAGGAATATCACAGACGCAACAAACCCGAATGCAACCAATACAGAGCCAGTGAAAGTATTGGTTCCGGTGACGGCTTCGGGTGCAGGCACGGTAGCGGTTCTGGTAAAGCCGGATGGTTCTACCCAGATAATAGAAGATTCTACTTTGGTTGAAGGCGGAATGGTAGTGCCGGTGTCAGACGGCGATACGGTGAAAATCGTAGATCGGAGCAAAGATTTCGCTGATGTGCCGGCAGACGCTTGGTATCAGGAAGCGGTCGATTATGTAACAGCCAGGGATTTATTCTACGGTGTGACAGAGACGGCTTTTAATCCGGCTGCATACATGACATGTGCAACGTTGGTGACTGCATTAGCAAAGCTGGATGGTTCCTATGCCGAGGGTGGAACGACCTGGTATGAGAGCGGTATGACCTGGGCGGTGACAAGCGGAGTGATGGATGCCGGGGTGAATCCGGAGAGTACGGCGACCAGCGATCTGATTGAGATTTACGAGAAGTATTTTGATGTGACCATTGAAGACCCGTTGCCGGCAACATTAACACGAGCAGAGGCAGCCCAAATGTTATTGAACCTTAAGAGATGCAAGCCGTAATGCAGGTTTGCAAAGAATGAAGCGGCCGTCTGCTTAGATGCAGGCGGCTTCGGATATAAAATAGACCTATATTAACAACAGAAAGCAACAAGAGGAGCTATGGGTCAAAAAGGAAAAAAGGTCATTAAAATATCTGTTCGCGGCCTGGTTGAATTTGTGCTGCGCAGTGGAAATATTGACAACCGCAGGACATCTGGTGCAGAGAAGGATGCCATGCAGGCAGGAAGCCGGATCCATCGGAAAATTCAGCGCCGGATGGGTGCGGATTACTATGCGGAAGTTTCCCTTAAACACACAACAGAAAGAGAGCAGTATCAGATCCTGGTGGAGGGCCGGGCCGATGGAGTGATAAAAAGGCCAGGGGAAACCATTATCGATGAAATCAAAGGGGTTTATATGGATCTGGAACGTATGGACAAACCGGTGGATGTTCATTTGGCTCAGGCATTTTGTTATGGATATATGTACGCAAATAATTGCGGCCTGGAAAAAATCGGGGTTCAACTTACCTATTGCAATATAGAGACAGAAGAAATCCGAAGATTTAAAGAGGAAAGAACCTTGGCACAGCTAAGGGAATGGTTTGAGAATTTGATCCGGGAATATGAAAAATGGGCGGAGTATCAGTACTGTCATGAGAGCTTTCGGGATGAGGCCTTAAAAAAGCTGGAATTTCCCTATCCATACCGGGAGGGACAAAGGGAGCTGGCAGTGTCTGTATACCGGGCCTTAAGCCGGGGACGGAACCTGTTTATCCAGGCTCCCACAGGCATCGGAAAGACCCTTTCCACCGTCTATCCGGCTCTGAAAGTCATGGGGGAAGGCAAGGGGGATAAGCTGTTTTATCTGACCGCGAAAACCATCACCCGGAGGGTGGCGGAGGAGTGCTTTGGACTTCTCGCGGAGCGGGGGCTTTATTTCAGCACCGTTACCATTACGGCAAAGGAAAAGCTCTGCCCATTGGAGCGGACAGAGTGCAATCCGGATGCTTGTCCCTTTGCCAGAGGGCATTTTGACCGGGTGAACGGGGCGGTGTTTGACATTATTCACCAGGAGAGCCGGATCACCCGGGAGACCATCTTAAAATACGCGAACCTCCACCAGGTCTGCCCTTTTGAATTTTGTCTGGATATCAGCAATTGGGTGGATGGGGTGATCTGTGATTATAATTATGTGTTTGACCCGGATGCCAGGCTGAAACGGTATTTTTCCGAGGGAGTGTCAGGAGAGTATCTTTTTTTGATTGATGAGGCACACAATCTGGTCCACCGTGGCAGGGAGATGTTTAGCGCTGTGCTGGTAAAGGAGGATTTCCTGCTGGTAAAAAAGCTTTTAAAGGGCCGTGCAGCCAGGGTGGAGAGGGAGCTGGAGCGGTGTAACCGGAGACTTCTGGAAATGAAGCGGGAGTGTGCGGGGACAGGAAAGGACAGCGGACAATCCTCCTCTTTAGCAGGAGGGAAGTATCAAATCCTTGAGGATGTCACTCTCTTTGCGGACAAGCTTATGAGAATGTTTGGGGAGCTGGAAAGTTTTATGGAGGAGCCGGAGGAGAGGGAATTTCCGGATCGGGACGTGGTGCTGGATTTTTACTTTCAGGCGCGCCACTTTCTCAATATGTATGAGGGGCTAGATGACCATTACCAGATTTATACACAGACAGATGAGAACGGCAGATTTTCTCTCCGTCTGTTTTGTATTGACCCGTCCAGACGCTTGTCAGAATGTCTGGATAAGGGGATTGGAGGCGTGTTCTTTTCAGCTACTCTGCTGCCTGTTCTCTACTATAAAAAGCTGCTTTCCGGCAATCCGGAGGATTATGCGGTCTATGCCGCCTCTCCTTTTCCGAAGGAAAACAGGATGCTTTTGATTGGAAGGGATGTGAGCAGCCGTTATACCAGAAGAAATCAGGGAGAGTACCGGAAGGTGGTGGATTATATCTGTCAGGTGGCCAAAAGCCATAAGGGCAATTATATGGTGTTTTTTCCTTCCTACCGGTATATGGAGGCAGTGGAGAGAGAACTTTTACAGTGCTATGACGGCAGCTTTACCTGGCGGATGCAGGAGGGAAGAATGACGGAGCCGGAACGGGAAGCCTTTTTAAAGGATTTTGAGACTGGAAGGGAAAGATCCTTTGTGGGGCTCTGTGTTCTGGGGGGGATTTTTTCCGAGGGAATCGATTTGAAGGCAGAGCGGCTGGAGGGAGTGATCATTGTGGGAATCGGGCTTCCCATGGTCTGCACGGAACAGGAGATTCTCAAAGGATATTTTGATGAGCATATGGAAAACGGGTATGCTTATGCCTACCAATATCCGGGAATGAACAAGGTAATGCAGGCGGCCGGGCGGGTGATCCGAACCGGTGAGGACCGGGGGATCATTCTGCTTTTGGACGACCGGTTTCTGAGGCCGGAGGTTCAGGGAATGTTTCCTAGAGAATGGTCGGAGTACGCCCCGGTCACCAGAAATACAGTGGCCGGGTGGCTTAAGCGGTTTTGGAACAGCCAGTGAGCGCAATGTGTATTTTCACAGCATGTCCATAAACTGTCTGGCGGCTTGGGACAGAGGAAGATTCTCATTGTGGGCCACCACAAGCTGGCGGGAGGGAATCGCTTCATTGAGATCCAACACAAAAAGATTGGGAATGTTTTCTGGCACGCAGTAGTCCGGAACGAAGGCGATCCCCAAACCAATCCGGGCCAGGTCAATGAGCAGGTCATTGCTGCTTATCTCGATTTCAGGCACTAAGTCAAGGCGGTGGCGCTGGAAGAGGCTGTGAAGAAATTCGCTGGTGGTGCTTTTTCGGTCCAGCATAAGAATGGGGGAATCCTTCAATTCATTTAAGCTGATTTTTCGGCCTTTTAAGTGGCGGTATTCTTCATTGGCCACAAAAACATCATGAAATTCCCGGATCATCCGTACATTCTGGGTGTTGGACAGTCCGGAGTTGGGGTAGTTGGTAATACAAAAATCCACCTGTCCGGAATCCAAAAGCCTGGCGCAGGCGATGGAGGTCTGGTTGGTGACCTTAATATGGACCTTGGGATATTTGCGGTGAAATTCTTTTAAATAGGGGACCAGATAGTAACGGCAGATGGTGTCGCTGGCTCCGATGCGAAGCTGGCCTCCTCCTAAGGTGTTGGCCTCTAAAAGCTGATTCTCCCCCCGGCGGATTAAGTTCATGGCCGGTTCAATGTGCTTGAGAAGAATATCTCCCTCCGGGGTAAGCTGCACCCTTTTGGTGCTTCGGATAAACAGAGACTGATTCAGCTTTTTCTCTAACACCTTGATGGACTGGCTGACGGCGGACTGAGAGATGAAAAGCTGCTTGGAGGCCTCGGAGAAGCTTAAGGTGTTGGCCACATGGTAGAATACTTTATATAATTCGTAGTTGATATCCATAATGAGTACTCCTTATGAGTAATTGTTGTGTTTTAGAGAAATCGTTGTTACTGTTCACAGGTACCCTGTGAACGTAACAGCATATGCCCATTTGAAATCGCCTTTGGCGATGGGGCATATGCTTTGGCCCCATAACTGTACTGGCTCATGACTAATCAGCAGAGTGATTAGTCATGGTGTGAACAGTAACAAACCGTTATCATTGTAGCATAGATAAAAGGGCAAATAAAGAGGAAATCATATTGTAGTTCTATTGCATTTATGGTAGAGTAAAAATTATGGTTCAGACAGATTCTTACAGGAAGCGATCAGGAGGTTTGACCAATATGGCAAAGGAAAATGTGAAGGAGCAGACAAAAAGCCGGGTGAAGCTGCCAAGGCAGTACCAGGTATTGATTTATAATGACGACTTTACTCCCATGGATTTCGTTGTGGAGGTGCTGATGCAGATATTTGACAAGGAAGAGGCTGCGGCGGTGGCTCTGATGATGAGTGTACATACGGGAAGCTGTGCGGTGGCGGGGGTATATCCCAAGGATATTGCTCAGACCAAGGCAGCGGAGGCAGTCGGGTGGGCCAGGCAGGAGCAGTATCCTCTGAAGGTGGAGGCAGTGCCAAATTAGGGCAGCGGTTCAGGAAGCATACATGATGGCCAAAATATACGGCATATTTTATTACAGAGCAGGGCGCCATATGCCGGAACAATGAGAAGGATAGGATGAGGGAATGGAATTTACCAAAAATATGCAGAGAGTGATGGAATATTCGGTGGGGCTGGCAAGAGAAGGCCATCACCGCTATTTTATGCCGGAGCATTTGCTGTACGGGATGACCTTTGACAAGGATTTTTCCAGAGAATTTGAGGCCGGAGGAGGAGATGTGGCCAGGCTTCGCCAGGATTTGAAGGAATTTCTGGAAAAGCAGGCAGGGACAGTCCGGGGGGAGGAGGTTCGTCTGACCGCGGACACGGAAAAGATTCTTCGCATGGCGGAGGGGCAGGCTATCTCCAGCAGCAGGCGGGAGGTGAATATCAGTCATCTTTTGGCGGCTATCTTAAAGCTGGAGGATTCCTACGGGGTATATTTTCTGGCCGTGCAGGAGGTGGACCTTATGGAGCTTTTGGGAGAGCTGTCCAGAGAGAGCCTTGGAAAGGAGCGGGAGCATGGTCAGGGGCCGGATAAAGGCGGACAGCAAGACCTTTCCGAGTCCGGCGCCCCGGCGCCCCGCTGGATGGACTATGTGGAGGATATGAATGAGACCTGCACAAAAAAGAATCCTTTGATCGGCAGGGAGGAGGAGATGGGGCGAACGATCCAGATCCTTTGCCGGAAGGACAAAAATAATGTGCTTCACATCGGGGAGCCGGGGGTGGGAAAGACTGCCCTGGCTTACGGATTGGCTGAGCGGCTAATAAAGGGGCAGGTGCCGTCCCCTCTTAAAAGCGCCAGACTGTTTGCTCTGGATCTGGGAGGACTTTTGGCCGGCACCCAGTACCGGGGAGATTTTGAAAAGCGCTTAAAGGAGATCATGAAGGGACTGGAGAAAGAGAAAAGTCCCATACTTTACTTAGATGAGATTCACAATATTGTAGGAGCCGGGGCGGTAAACGGCGGCAGTCTGGACACGGCCAATCTTTTAAAGCCTTATCTGGCAGAGGGGCATATCCGATTCATCGGGGCCACCACCTATGAGGAGTACAAGAAGCATTTTTCCGGCAGCAAAAGCCTGGTCCGCCGTTTTCAAAATGTAGATATCAGAGAGCCGTCTAAGGAGGAGACCGTGACTATTCTTGAGGGCCTGAAAGCCGGCTATGAGAAATACCACGGTGTTCGGTATGCACCGGGCGTGTTAGAGCATGCGGTGGAGGTCAGCAGCCGTTTTATCAATGAGCGATTTCTTCCGGATAAGGCCATTGACCTGATTGACGAGGCGGGGGCATACCGGCGGATTCATCCTCTAGAGCAGAAACGGCAGACGGTAAGCAAGGGGCTGATTGACGAGGTGCTGTCAAAGACCTGCAGCATTCCCCTTCAGACAGTGGAAAAGGGGGAAATTCAGAAGCTGGCGGTTTTGGAAAAGCATTTAAAGCAACAGATCTTCGGCCAAGACGGGGCAGTGGAGCAGGTGGCCAATGCGGTGAAATTCTCACGGGCAGGCTTAAATGAGGAGAATAAGCCCATTGCCTCCTTCCTGTTTGTGGGAGCCACCGGAGTGGGAAAGACAGAGCTGGCAAAGGCGTTGGCCGCTGAGCTGGGAATCTCCTTTATGCGGTTTGACATGAGTGAATACGCGGAAAAGCATACGGTGGCAAAGCTTATCGGAGCGCCGGCCGGATATGTGGGTTATGAGGAGGGCGGGATCCTGACAGAGGAGATCCGCCGCCATCCCCACGGCGTCCTTTTGCTGGATGAGATTGAGAAGGCTCATCCGGATATTTTCAATGTGCTTTTGCAGGTGATGGACTATGCCACACTGACGGACAATCAGGGGAGAAAGGCAGATTTTCGCAACATTATCCTGATTATGACCTCCAATGCAGGGGCCAGGGAAATCGGAAAGGGCCAGATCGGCTTTGGAGGGGACACGAAGAATCTGGATGCCCTTGAGGAGGCAGTGAAAAGAACCTTTCAGCCGGAATTTCGCAATCGGCTGAGCCGTATTGTGCTGTTTTGCGGCATGGACGAAAAAATGGCGGAAAGGATTACTGGAAAGAAGCTTCGGGAGCTTTCGGATAAGCTTTTGGCGCGGAAAGTAAAGCTGACCGTAACCGAGGCGGCCGCAGACCATGTGAAAAATGCGGGAATCACAAGAGAATACGGAGCCAGGGAGATTGACCGGGTGATTTCAGCAGAGGTAAAGCCTCTTTTAGCAGAGCTTTTGCTTTTCGGGAAGCTGAGGCGGGGAGGAAAATGCGTGCTGGATGAGAAGGACGGAAAGCTGGTGGTGATAAGTTGAGCACCTGGAAAAGCAGAGGGCTGCGCGGCTCTACCCTGGAGGATATGATTAACCACACCAATGAAATCTACCGGGAGAGGAAACTGGCGCTGATTCAGAAGATTCCTACTCCCATTACGCCAATCACCATTGACAAGGAAAGCCGCCACATTACCCTGGCGTACTTTGACCAGAAAAGCACGGTGGACTATATCGGTGCAGTCCAGGGAATCCCGGTCTGCTTTGATGCCAAGGAGTGCGCCGTGCAAACCTTTCCTCTCCAGAATGTCCATGAGCACCAGGTACGCTTTATGAAAGAGTTTGAGGAGCAGGGTGGAATTGCCTTCATACTGCTGCACTTTACCAGGGAGGACGAGATCTATTATATTCCCTTTGCGGATCTTTTCCGGTTCTGGCAGCGGATGGGGGCGGGAGGGAGGAAGAGTTTTACCTATGAGGAGGTGGACAAGTCTTTGAAGGTGCGGGCCCACCGGGATATGCTGGTACATTATCTGGAGGCTTTGCAGGCGGATCTGGGGCGGCGGTGAGGTTGGATTTACTTTTGATCCGTTTTTCACGTAGTGGTACTAAGGCGCTAAAATACAGCACCTAAGTGCCAACGTGAAAAGAAGGTCTTTGGGCGTTCCCCGTTCACTCCCAAGCTGCGTTGTCTGGCAGGGTTGGCAATTTCCGTTATCTTCTTTGCATCGGTTTACATCACCGACTGGGCCCTCCCGAACACGAGAATTGAACATTTTTCCAAGCCGGGGCCTGACAGTTGAGGGCTTTAGTTTTGCGTCTTCAACTTGTACAATACAGATTTCAGTAAAAGAAGGAAGTTCCGTTAAAGTGAAGTCTTTGCCCACAGGCTGCTCTTTAGCTTCCTTTTCAAGCACTTTTAGCGCTGTTTGATAATCAAAGGGGTTTTGCTTGTATATGTTTTCAAGTTTTTGATATGACACAAACCATGACATAGATCATGGAAAAAATCATAGATGAAGAACATGCAAAGATAATAAGGAGAGGGTTCCTCATATAAATAGTTGAAATTTTTGAAAATTTTGTGTAAACTAGAGAAAATCATAAGCTGTCCTGGGACAGTAGTGGTTGGACAAATTATATACAAGGGAAATGGAGGCTGTTTATGGGGAACAAACGTATTATTCAGGTGGAGGAAAAGGTGCCGTTTCAGCTGCTGGCGCCTCTGAGCATTCAGCACATGTTTGCCATGTTCGGGGCATCGGTGCTGGTGCCGTTTATTTTCGGGATCAGCCCGGCGATTGTGCTTTTTATGAACGGGGTGGGAACCCTTCTGTTTATCGGGGTGACTAAGAAAAAGGCGCCGGCTTATCTGGGCTCCAGCTTTGCATTTCTGGCGCCGGCAGGGATCGTTATCAGCCAGTGGGGCTATGAGTATGCCCTGGGAGGCTTTGTGGCTGTGGGATTTTGCGGATGCATTCTGGCGCTGATTGTGTATAAGTTCGGCACGGACTGGATTGATATTGTCCTGCCTCCGGCGGCCATGGGGCCGGTGGTGGCGCTGATCGGGCTGGAGCTTTCCTCCTCGGCGGCCAGCAATGCAGGGCTTTTGGATGAGACTATAAATCCTGCCAATGTGACTGTGTTTTTGGTGACCTTGGGATTTGCAGTGTTCGGGTCTATTCTGTTTCGGGGATTTCTCTCGGTGATTCCTATACTGATCGCGGTTGTGGCCGGGTATGTGGCGGCCATATGCTGCGGGATTGTAAGTTTTGAGGAGGTGGCAAAAGCTCCCTGGTTTGCTCTGCCAAACTTTACCACACCGAGGTTTGATCCGGAGGCGATTATGATCATTCTTCCGGTGATTTTGGTGATTGCCTCCGAGCATATCGGTCATCAGGTTGTTACCAGCAAAATTGTGGGGAGAGACCTTTTAAAGGATCCGGGGCTCCACCGCAGCCTTTTTGGAGATAATTTTTCCACTATGATCTCCGGACTGATCGGCTCGGTGCCCACAACCACCTACGGAGAAAATATCGGCGTCATGGCCATGACCGGCGTGTACAGCGTCCATGTGATTGCCGGGGCGGCAGTGCTCTCCATTGTCTGTTCCTTTGTGGGAAAGCTGTCTACCCTGATCAGCACGATTCCAGGGCCGGTGATTGGCGGAATATCCTTTTTACTCTATGGAATGATCGGCACCTCCGGGCTGCGGATATTAGTCGATTCCAAGGTGGATTTTGGAAAATCCCGGAATCAGGCCCTGACCTCCGTGATTTTTGTGGCAGGTCTTTCGGGAATCGCCATCAAGATCGGCAATATTCAGCTGACCGGCATGGTTCTGGCCTGTGTTGTGGGAATGGGTCTCAGTCTGGCCTTCTATCTGCTGGACAGAGCAGGGTTAACCAATGACCGGGAGGGCTGATATCCGGTGAGAGTGAAAGGCGAGAGATAAAAAAGACGGACAGGTGTTGGCCGCTGGAAACAGGGCCTGGCCTATCCGTCTTTTTGATTTGATTTATTCTTTACCGCTCCAGCAGTAGGTGCACAGAGAGTCGGCCGGAAGGCCGATGGACTCAATTAAGTCGTCCAGACGGTGATATTTCAGGGAGGTGAAATTCAGCCTTTTGCGGATCTCCTCCACCATCTCCTTATAGTTCTGGCTGTCCGGGTCAGCATAATCTGCCAAAAGCTCCGGCGATATCTTATCTCCCTCCCGTTCCCGGATAATCCGGCGGGTGATCAGATCTAAATCCGAGCTGGACCGGGAAAAATTCAAATATTTGCAGCCGAAGAGCAACGGCGGACAGGCCGGGCGGATATGCACCTCTCTGGCGCCGCTTTTATACAAAAATTCCGTGGTTTCTCCCAGCTGGGTACCACGTACAATGGAGTCGTCAATCAAAAGCAGACTTTTGTCATGGATCAGCGCGTCTACAGGAATCAGCTTCATCTTGGCAATCAGATTCCGCTGGCTTTGATTCTGAGGCATAAAGGAACGGGGCCAGGTGGGTGTATATTTTATGAAAGGCCGTGCAAAGGGGATACCAGACTCGTTGGCATAGCCGATGGCATGGGCAATGCCGGAATCGGGAACGCCGGCCACAATGTCCGGACAAATCGGACTTTCAGGCGTCCCGGCTTTTTCAGAAGCAGCAGCTTCTTTGCAGCCGCTGCAAAGGCCACAGCTGTCTTTGCCGGCGCCAAGGTCGCGGCGGGCCAGGATTTTTCCGCACCGGTAGCGCATTTCCTCCACATTGACGCCCTCGTAGCTGGAGGTGGGATAGCCGTAATAGACCCACAGGAAGGAACAGATTTTCAGCTTATTTCGGGGCTGACTTAAGGACTGGATTCCGGCGGGGCTGATCAGTACAATCTCTCCAGGGCCCAATTCCGTGCAATCGTGGTAGCCTAGGTTTATGTAGGCAAAGCTCTCAAAGGAGACACAGTAGGCGTTCTCCTTTTTCCCGACCACTACAGGAGTACGCCCATAACGATCCCGGGATGCATAGATTCCCTCCGGGGTGAGCAAAAGAATGGTCATGGAGCCCTCGATCATCTCCTGGGCATAGAGAAGACCTTCCACCAGGCTCTGCTTTTGATTGATAATGGAGGCCGTCAGCTCTGTGGCATTGATTCTTCCGCCGGACATTTCCATGAAATGAATATGTCCGTTTTCAAAGGCCTGGCGAATAAGAGCTTCCTCATTGTTGATTTTCCCTACGGTTACAATGGCATAGCTGCCAAGATGGGACTGGATGAGCAGCGGCTGCGGCTCATTGTCTGAGATGGAGCCGATGCCGGAATTGCCGGCCAGCTCCTCTACGTCCCGCTCAAACTTGGTGCGGAACGGAGAATTTTCAATGTTGTGGATGCTTCTCTGAAAACCGCTTTTGCCATAGACAGCCATGCCTCCCCGGCGGGTGCCTAAGTGGGAATGGTAGTCGGTACCGAAAAAAAGATCCATGACGCAGTCTTCCTTTGAGGTGACGCCAAAAAATCCACCCATTATGTGAGTCCTCCTGATTTTGGTCTGTCTGATAGCCAGACAGGCTTTATATACTGGCTCCGGGTCATGCAGCAAGACAATGGGCCCGGATGAGAAAGTAATACAAAACAATACAGAGAGAGTGTAACATATTAGATACACATAAGACAATCGTTGTATTTATTAAAAATTCTAATAAAAGATCGCGGGCTATGGATGAGGGCAATGTTGCTTGGATAATCTGTCTTAAAAGGTGGCTTTAAGGTTGTCGGTGATGATATAAGTGGCAAATGTCAGGATACTGTGTTATACTATTGCTTAAGTAAGAAGATAACCGCCATTTGTAACAGTTCAGACAGCCCTTGAACTGTTGCGGCTATTTTTGATCGGCAAAAAGATAAAAGCAAAGAGATTGACAAGCAGGAAATCTTATTTTATAATCAGAAAACACGTTAATAAGGTAGCGCTTTACCGTAATAAAATAACAGGAGAAATCCGAGGAAGGTCAAAAGGAGAATGAGCAGACAGCTATTACATACCCCACAAGGGGTGAGAGATATTTATTCGGAGGAATGTGCCAGGAAGATGGCGGTGCAGAGTGAGCTTTTGAGAGTGTTTCATCTGTACGGCTATCAGAATATAGAGACTCCCACCTTTGAGTTTTATGATATTTTTAAGAAGGAGCGGGGAAGCGCCGGTACCAGGGAGATGTACAAGTTTTTCGATCGGGAGAACAATACTCTGGTGCTGCGGCCGGATATGACGCCTCCCATTGCCCGCTGTGTGGCCAAGTATTTTATGGATGAGACCGGGCCTCTGCGGTTTTGTTATCTGGGTCCCACCTATCTGAACGGGGTCAGCTATCAGGGAAGGCTCAATGAGACCACTCAGACGGGGGTGGAGCTGATCGGCGATGATTCCAGTGACGGGGACGCGGAGATGATAGCTCTGGTGATCGATGGGCTTAAGGCCACCGGGCTTAAGGAGTTTCAGGTGGAGCTGGGACAGGTGGAGTTTTACCGGGGACTGGTGGAGGAGGCAGGGCTTAATGAGGATACTAAAGAGCGTTTGCGGGAGCTGATTGAAAATAAGAATTTTTTCGGTGTGGAGGAGCTTTTGACGGAGCAGACAATGACGGAGGAGCAGAGGCAGTTGTTTTTAAAGCTGCCGGAATTGTTCGGGGATATTGATAAGATCCGGCTGGCCAGAACCATGACTGAGAGTCCCCGGGCGCTGAGGGCCATTGACCGGCTGGAGCGGGTGCAGGAGATTTTAGACAAATATGGGCTGGGGGAGTATGTGTCCTACGATCTGGGGATGCTAAGCAAATATTCCTATTACACCGGGATTATTTTTAAGGCCTACACCTATGGCACAGGGGAGTATCTGGTGACCGGCGGCCGGTACGATAAGCTGCTGGTGCAGTTTGGGAAGGACACGCCGGCAGTGGGATTTGCTATTGTGGTGGACCGGCTGATGCAGGCCCTTTCCCGTCAGAAGATCGTGACGAGGGCGGATATGGTGAAACGGATTGTACTTTATGAGCCTGGGGCCAGGATGACGGCGATCCGCCTGACAAAGGATTTGCGGGCAGCGGGAAAAGCCGTTCAGATGATCCGCAGAGCAGATGGAAGATCGGTGACGGATTATGTGTCCTATGCCGGGCGGCAGGGAATGAGGATTCTTTGGTATCTGTCAGGAGACGGGGCACAGATCGCAGAGTATCAGGTGGAAAGCGGGCAGATGAGAATGTGGAAAACAGATGAATATGGGAGTGACGGCCCTGAGTGGAAGGCGGCTGTCGAAAGGACGGAAATGGAATGAGATATCTTACCTTTGCCCTTGCAAAGGGCAGGCTGGCTAATAAGTCTCTGGAAATGTTTGAGAAAATCGGAATCACCTGTGAGGAGTTAAAGGATAAAAGCTCCCGAAAGCTGATTTTCACCAATGAGGAGCTGAAGGCGCGGTTTTTCCTGGCCAAGGCCAACGATGTGCCCACCTATGTGGAGTACGGCGCCGCGGATATCGGGATTGTGGGAAAGGATACGATTCTGGAGGAGGGGCGGAAGCTCTATGAGGTGCTGGATCTGGGCATCGGACGGTGCAGGATGTGTGTGTGCGGGCCGGAGTCGTCCGGAGAGTATTTAAAGCATCATGAACTGATCCGGGTAGCCACCAAGTATCCGGCTATCGCCAAGGATTATTTCTATAATAAAAAGCATCAGACAGTGGAGATCATCAAGCTGAACGGCTCCATTGAGCTGGCCCCTATTGTGGGGCTGGCGGAGGTGATCGTGGATATTGTGGAGACAGGCTCCACCCTGCGGGAGAACGGGCTGGCAGTGCTTGAGGAGGTCTGTCCCCTTTCAGCCAGAATGGTGGTGAACCAGGTGAGCATGAAGCGGGAGAACGAGCGGATCACCAGAATCATTCAGGACATGAAGAGGCTGGTACTGCATTGAGGCAAATAAGAGAACGGAGGAAAGCATGAGAATTGTCAGACTGAACGAAAAGAGCAGGCAGGATATCCTGGCCAATTTACTAAAACGGGATCCCAACAATTACAGCGGTTACGAGAGTACGGTTCAGGAGATCGTGGAGAATGTGAGAAGGGGCAGGGATAAGTCTCTTTTGGAATATACAAGGAAATTTGACGGGGTGGATTTGACGGCAGATCAGCTTCGGGTTACAGAGGAGGAGATTCAAGAAGCACTTTCGCTTGTGGAGCCTTCCCTCCTTTCGGTGATGGAAAAATCCATGAAAAATATCCGGGAGTATCATGAGAAGCAGAAGCAGTACAGCTGGTTTGACAGCAGGCCCAACGGCACCATGTTAGGGCAGAAGGTGACGCCTTTGGCCAGTGTGGGTGTGTATGTGCCGGGAGGAAAGGCGGCGTACCCTTCCTCGGTGCTGATGAATATTATTCCGGCCAAGGTGGCGGGCGTGGAGAGGATCGTGATGGTGACGCCGCCGGGCAGGGACGGCAAAGTAAATCCGGTGACGCTGGCGGCCGCCCACTTAGCGGGGGTGACCGAGAGCTACAAGGTGGGAGGAGCCCAGGCGGTTGCGGCCCTGGCCTTTGGGACAAAAACCATTCCGCGGGTGGACAAGATTGCCGGTCCCGGCAACATTTTCGTGGCCCTGGCAAAAAAGGCAGTCTACGGCCATGTGAGTATTGACAGCATTGCCGGGCCCAGCGAGATTCTGGTGCTGGCCGATGAAAGCGCCAATCCCCGATACGTGGCGGCGGATCTTTTGTCCCAGGCAGAGCATGACGAGCTGGCCAGCGCGATTTTAGTGACCACCAGCATGGAGCTGGCCGTACAGGTCTCGGCGGAGGCAGATAGGTTTGTGAGGAAGCTTTCCCGGCGAGAGATTCTTGAGAAATCCCTTGAAAATTATGGGTATATTCTGGTGGCGGATTCCATGGAGGATGCCATTGACACGGCCAATCAGATCGCATCGGAGCATTTGGAAATCGTGACCCGCAATCCTTTTGAGGTGATGACCAAAATCAAAAATGCCGGGGCGATTTTCCTGGGTGAGTACAGCTCGGAGCCCTTGGGGGATTATTTTGCAGGCCCTAACCATGTGCTTCCCACCAACGGGACGGCAAAATTTTTCTCCCCCTTGGGAGTGGACGACTATGTGAAGAAATCCAGCATTATCTATTATTCTAAAGAGGCGCTTAAGCCGATTCATAAGGATATTGAGGAATTTGCCCGGGCGGAAGGGCTGACGGCCCACGCCAATTCGATTCGGGTACGGTTTGAGGAGTAGGGAGAATTATCATATGGAGAATAATACAGAGCAAAACAGAATCGCCTCGATTACCAGAACCACCAGGGAGACGGATATTTCTTTGACACTCAATCTGGATGGAACCGGGCAGGCACAGATTGACACGGGAATCGGCTTTTTTGACCACATGCTTCACGGATTTGCCCGCCACGGGCTGTTTGATCTGACCGTGAGGGTGAAGGGGGATCTGCAGGTGGATACCCATCACACCGTTGAGGATACGGGGATCGTGCTGGGAAATGCCATCCGGCAGGCGGTGGGGGACAAGGCGGGGATTGCCCGCTATGGTTTTCGGATCCTTCCCATGGATGAGGCTCTGATTCTCTGCGCTTTAGATCTGTGCGGCCGGCCTTATCTGGTGTATGATTTAAAGCTGGACCGGGAGAAGGTGGGGGATCTGGAGACGGAGATGGTGCGGGAGTTTTTCTATGCGGTCTCTTACGGCGCGGCCATGAATCTCCATGTAAAGCAGATGGAGGGAGGCAATAATCACCATATTATCGAGGGGGCCTTTAAGGCCTTTGGCAAGGCGTTGGATGAGGCTTCCAGGCGGGATAAAAGGATTCAGGGGGTGCTGTCCACGAAGGGGAGCTTATAAAAGCAAGAGGCACGCCATGAAAAAGAGGAGAGAGGCGGCTGGAATTGTTACGAAAAATCATGACAGAGAAGGAGCAAAGATTATGCAGCTATATCCGGCAATCGACATGAAAAACGGCAAGTGTGTCCGCCTGACACAGGGACTTTTTGACAATGTAAAGGTATACGGAGACAGTCCGGCGGACATGGCAAGGCTGTGGGTGAGCCAGGGAGCCTCCTTTCTTCATCTGGTGGATCTGGACGGGGCGCTGGCAGGTCATTCGGTAAATGAAGAGGCCATCCGGGCGGTTGTAGAGCAGGTGGATGTGCCGGTGGAGTTAGGCGGCGGGCTTCGCAGCGGGGAGGCAGTTAAGTATATGCTGGATTTGGGGGTGAGCCGGTGTATTATCGGCACTAAGGCGGCGGAGCGCCCGGAATTTATAGGAGAGCTGGTGGAGGAGTTTGGGCCGGAGAGGATTGTGGCCGGAGTGGATGCCAGGGACGGTATGGTGGCTGTGGACGGCTGGGAGCGGATTAGCGGGATGACAGCAGTGGAGCTGTGCCTGAGGATGAAGGAATATGGAGTGCGGCATATTGTATACACGGATATTTCCCGGGACGGCATGCTGAGCGGACCTAATGTAGATTATACGAAAATGCTTACAGAAAAGACCGGGCTGGATGTGATTGCATCTGGCGGCGTATCCTCCATGGAGGATTTGGAAACTCTTTATGAGAGCGGGATTGGGGGAGTAATTGTGGGGAAGGCCTTGTATGAGAAGCGGATTCATCTGCCGGAGGCCATCGCGCGGTATGAGACAGGGACACGATGAGAGACTGTCATGCCACAGGAGATGATCGCGCGGGAGGAGGCAGCGAAAGGCTGAGGCGGCAGGCCTATCGGCTGTCTGTATAGCGCAGAAAAGGAAACGGTTAAAAGGAGGATTGGACCAATGTCAGAGGTAAAGAGGCTGCTGGCAGGAATCGGATGCAAAGAGGGAGAGGCAATTTTGCTGGGGCAGGCAGGAGCCGTCAGCAGCCGTTCCTTAAAGGCTCTGGCTCATTATTATAATGATAACGGGGCGGACGGATTGTTGCTGTGGGATATGTCAGAAAATGATGCGGATCATGAGAGAACCATCGGGATGATCAAGGAGCTGGCCCGGGAAATCGATATTCCCATTGTCACCGGCGGCCGGGTGAGGCGTCTGGAGGATGTGAAGAAGTATCTCTACGCGGGAGCCAAAGCAGTATTTTTGGACGGCTCTGATATGGACAATGTGGATCTGATTAAGGAGGCGGCGGACCGGTTCGGCGATGAGAAGATCTATGTCTATCTGCCATCTCCCCGTCTCCTTGGCCGGGTGTCGGAATTTGTCCAGCTGGGAGCATCCATGATCCTTTTAGAAACCGGAGGAAATGTGGAGATTTTAGAGTCAGAGTCCTATACCCGCCAGGAGGGGCCGTTTCTCATTATGTGCAATGAGAAGGAGCTTCCTGTTGTTTCCGTGTGCATGGCGGCAGACCACTGCGCGGGGGTGGTTTTGACGGTGCCTGGGGAAGGGGAAGGCAGTTATATGGAGCTTAAAGGAGAGCTGAAGAAACGGGGACAGAATGTGGCTACCTTTACCAGTACCGTGGACTGGGACAGCTTTAAGACCAATGAGGACGGCCTGCTTCCGGTGATTGTCCAGGATTACAGGACAGAACAGGTTCTGATGCTGGCCTATATGAACAGGCTGGCATTTGAGGATACGTTGCGGACCGGAAAGATGAATTATTACAGCCGCAGCCGGAAGTGCCAGTGGCTTAAGGGGGAAACCTCCGGGCATTTTCAGTATGTAAAATCCCTCCGCCTGGACTGTGACAATGACACCATTTTGGCAAGGGTTCATCAGATCGGCGCTGCCTGCCATACAGGCAATACCAGCTGCTTTTACCAGATACTGACGGAAAAGGAGCAAAGAGAGACCAACCCCCTGAAGGTATTTGAGGATGTGTTCGCGGTGATTAAGGACCGGAAGCTTCATCCCAAGGAGGGCTCTTACACCAATTATCTGTTTGACAAAGGCATTGATAAGGTCCTCAAAAAGGTGGGGGAGGAGGCTACGGAGATTGTGATCGCGGCCAAAAACCCGGATCCGGAGGAGATCAAGTATGAGATAGCCGATTTTCTCTATCATGCCATGGTACTCATGGCCATGAAGGGGATTAGCTGGGAGGAGATCACCGGGGAGTTAGCCAACCGCTGACACAGCATTGTATTGGCGGAAAACAGGCAAAATCTTTTGTGAATATATGGAGGAAAGCATGTCAAAGGTAGTGGAACGATTTTTGCGCTATGCGGCAATGGACACCCAGTCGGAGGATGAGAGAGAAGCCATCCCCAGCACAGAGAAGCAGCGGCTTTTTGCTGAGCTCCTGGCCGGGGAGCTGCGGGACATGGGGGCTTTGGACGTGACTGTCAGCAGCCAATCCTATGTTTACGCCACCATTGGCGCCACCGCTAAGGAAGCGGTTTTGGCACTTGGTTTTATCGCCCACATGGACACCTCCCCGGCTGCATCCGGAAAGAATGTGAAGGCCCGGCTGGTAACCGGCTATGACGGGGGAGATATCTGCCTCAATGAGGAGCAGCAGATCTTTTTGTCACCAAAGGATTTCCCCTCTCTGGCCCGCTATGGGGGGCAGGATCTGATTGTGACGGACGGAACTACGCTCCTGGGCGCGGACGACAAGGCAGGAGTGGCGGAAATCATGACCATGGCAGAATATTTCCTGACCCATCCGGAGATTGCTCACGGGAAAATCTGCATTGGCTTTACACCGGATGAGGAGGTGGGCCGGGGGGCCGATGGCTTTGATGTGAAGTTTTTCGGGGCGGATGTGGCCTACACGGTGGATGGAGGCGCCTTAGGGGAGCTGGAATATGAAAACTTTAACGCGGCCTCCGGCAAGGTAGTGATCCACGGGCGGGGAGTCCACCCGGGGTCTGCAAAAAATGTGATGAAAAATGCCTCCCTGATTGCCATGGAATTTCATCAGATGCTTCCCGTGGCCCAGAATCCCATGTACACGGAAGGGTATGAGGGATTTTTCCACCTGGCGGATATCCGGGGAGATGTGGTGGAGGCCCGGATGGATTATATTATCCGGGATCATGACAGACAGAGGTTTGAGGAGAAAAAGGCCTTGTTTGCCCGGACGGCTGCATTTCTCAATGAAAAATACGGCAAGGACACAGTGGAGATCACTGTGAAGGATTCCTACTACAACATGGAGGAGAAGATCCGACCCCATTCCTACCTGATTGATATTGCCAGGACTTCTATGGAGAAGGCGGGGATTCGGCCGGATGTGGTTCCCATCCGGGGCGGTACGGACGGGGCCCGCCTGTCCTATATGGGGCTTCCCTGTCCCAATCTGTGTACCGGTGGAGAGAATTATCACGGAGTTCACGAGTACATCTGTGTTCAGTCCATGGAGAAGGTGGTGGAGCTTCTGACCGGGCTTGTGGAGGAATTTACCCGGAAATTCGTCAAGATGTAAGCAGGAGGAAGCCATGACCTTTTATGAAATGATTGAGGATCTGTCATTTGCCTTAAAAAGGGAAAAGCTGGTGATTTTTGTGGGGGCCGGAGTATCGAAAAACTCCGGTCTCCCCACCTGGGGGCAGATTGTCCATGCCTTTGCAAAAGAGATCGGATATCCAACCAAGGGACGTCTGGCCACGGAAGAGTATATCCGGATTCCCCAGTATTACTACTGTCTGGATAAAAGCGAAAACCATGCTTCCTACTACTCCCTGATAAAATCCATGATACCGGAAAATATCCGGCCCAATCTGTTAGATAAGCTGATTGTGTCTCTCCATCCCAAGCACATAGTAACGACCAACTTTGACACCCTTTTGGATCAGGTTGCAAATGGTTATGAGATTATCCGGGAGGACAGGGATCTGCTCACGGGAATCTCCGCTCACTACCTGCTTAAGCTTCACGGAGATATCCGCCAGCCGGAGAAGATGGTGTTTAAGGAGGATGATTATCTCCACTATTCCCACACTCACCGTCTAATGGAGACCTTCCTCAAATCCCTTCTGATTGATCATGTGTTTTTGTTTGTGGGCTATTCTCTCAATGACTACAATCTGAAAACCTTTGTCAGCTGGATTGAATATATTGCAGAGGAAATGCAGGTGAAGGAGGAGATGCACCACAATTACTTTCTTTCCAGCAGCCTCCATGCAGGGAAGGATTATCTGCGGAAATATTACGAAGGCAAGGGACTGGACGTCATTGATTTGTATCAGCTGCCCAGGGAGGTGGATGAACAGGCTAAGTCTGTCCATCTGGCTGATGAGCTGGGACGCAAGACCTTTGCTGTGCTGGACATGCTCTTTTGACGGCCGGGACGGCTGCGGGCAGATGAGAGGGGAGACAAAAGATGTATATTGCAGACTTACACATACATTCCCGGTATTCCCGGGCTACCAGCAGAGAATGTGTTCCGGAGTATCTGGATTTGTGGGCCAGGAAAAAGGGAATCGACCTTTTGGGAACCGGAGACTTTACCCATCCGGCGTGGAGGAAGGAACTGGCAGAGAAGCTTGTTCCTGCGGAGGAGGGACTGTACCGCCTGCGGGAGGAGCTTCAGATAAAGGAGTCCATATCCGGAGAAAACCGTTCTCCCCGGTTTGTGGTTTCCGGGGAAATCAGTTCCATTTACAAGAAAAACGGGCGGGTGAGGAAGGTTCACAATGTGATTCTTCTTCCGGGCCTTTATGAGGCAGAAAGGCTGTCAGCCAGGTTGGAGCTGGTCGGCAATATTCACTCGGACGGCCGTCCTATATTGGGACTGGACAGCAGGGATCTCTTAGAAATCACCCTGGAGGTTTGCCCCAGGGCTGTTTTTGTGCCAGCCCATATCTGGACGCCCCATTTTTCCATGTTTGGGGCCTTTTCCGGCTTTGATACGGTGGAGGAATGTTTTGAGGATCTGACCCCGTATATCCGCGCCATTGAGACCGGGCTTTCCTCTGACCCGCCGATGAACTGGCGCCTTTCGGCGCTGGACGGGTTCCAGATGATCTCCAACTCGGATGCCCACTCCCCGTCCAAGCTGGGCAGGGAGGCCAATCTTTTGGATATTCCTCTCTCCTATGAAGGCCTTTACAGGGCCATCCAGGAGGGGAAGGGGCTGAAAGGGACCATTGAATTTTTTCCGGAGGAAGGGAAATATCACTATGACGGCCACAGAAAATGCCATCTTTGCCTAAGCCCCGCCCAGGCGGAAAAATATCAGGGGAAATGCCCCGTATGCGGTAAAAAGCTCACTCTGGGCGTGTCTCACCGCATTGCTCAGCTGGCAGACCGTAAGGAGGGCTTTGTGCGGCCCGGCGCCGTTTCCTTTGAGAGCCTGGTGCCGCTTCTGGAGGTGATTGCCGCTTCCACAGGCCATGGGGCGTCCAGCGCAAAGGTTCAAAGACTGTACGGGGAAATGCTCCATGGTCTGGGAAACGAGTTTGCTATTTTAAGGGAGCGCTCCATCGAGGAGATTCAGAGCCTGTCCGGCTATCAGATCGGGGAGGGAATCCGGCGGCTGAGGCAGGGAAGGGTTTGGCGCTTTCCCGGATTTGACGGGGAATACGGTACAATCCGTCTCTTTGAGCCATCGGAGCTTCAGGCCATGGAGGGACAGATGAGTCTGTTCGGCGCGGGAGGCATATGGCCATCTGCCGTTGAAAGCAGGGGGATGCAAAAAGACAGCGGTACAAAGGAGATGGCCGCAGAGGAAAAAACACATAAGAGGAAGGCAGAGAGGGAGAGTATTAGGAGCGAATCCCCCCAGGAGGCTGCTGCCGCAAAGCTTAATGAGGAGCAGCTTTTGGCAGTTGGCTCCATTGCGCCCAGAATTGCCGTGATCGCCGGGCCGGGAACCGGAAAGACGAAGACTCTTGTGGCCCGCATCCTTTATCTGCTGGAAAACCGCAGAGTGAAGCCGTCTCAGATCACGGCTGTCACCTTCACAAATAAGGCGGCCCGGGAGATGAGAAGCCGTTTAGAAGATCAGGCCGGCAAAAGAGGGGCTGTAAAAAGGCTCCGCATCGGAACCTTCCACGCCCTTTGTCATGAGCTTTTAAGGGAAGCCGGGGAGGAATTTGTGCTGGCTGAGGAAAATACTGCCATTGAGCTTTTAAGGGAGGCGGCAGAGGAGCTGGGGGTGAAGGGGAGTGCAAAGACATTGCGCCAAAGCATATCTTCGCGAAAGCTGGAGCTGGCAGAACAGGATGAGGAGGAGATTAGAGGGCCGGAAGCAAAGGGCGAAGAGAATACTGAAAAGTCGGAGGAGAAGAACCGGGAGCAGGAGGAGGCGATGGATAAGCTTTTAAAAAGGTATCAGGAAAAGCTGTCTGCTCTGTCTGCCCTGGATTTTGATGATCTTCTCATCCGGGCCTTTCAGATGGCAAGAGAGAAGCCGCCGGCCTTTCCCTATCTGCTGGTAGATGAATTTCAGGACATCAGCCCTTTGCAGTACCGTCTGATTCAGGAATGGAGCCGGGGAGGCAGGGAGGTGTTTATCATCGGGGATCCCAACCAGGCCATTTACGGATTCCGGGGAGCCGATTCAGAGAGCTTTTCCCGCTTTTGCAGGGAAGCAGATACACAGACAATCTGCCTGACCAAAAATTACCGCTCATCTCCGGAGATCCTTAAGGCCTCCCGGGAGGTAATAATGGGTGAAGCCTTGCCACTAGAGGACAAAGGGGCGGGGATATTTCCGGATCCGGTGCAAAAATCCGCTCTTCCCGTGCAGATGGTACAGATGTCCGGCGAGAGGGAGGAGGCTATCTTTATTGCCAAGGAGATCAACCGGCTGGTGGGGGGAATCGACATGCTAGATGCCCAGGAGTCGGAGCTTTGTCAGCAGGAGCGGGGAGTTCGGGGATTTGCGGACATTGCCGTTCTCTATCGGACCCACCGTCAGGCAGAGCTTTTGGAGATGTGTCTGAAAAAAGAAGGGATTCCCTATGTGGTGACAGGCCGGGAGGAGTTTTTGGAGGAAGATATTGTCAGGGGAAGCCTTGGATTTTTCAGGGCTCTTAGGGACCCAAAGGACTGCCTTTCCCGAAAACTGTGTGAGAAGCTTTTGTGGAACGACAAAAATCTGCCTGCCCCTCTGTATACATACTCTCAGCTGGAAGAAAAATACCGGGATTTATGGAAACGGGGAAAGCCCGGAAAGCTGTGGGATTTATGGAGAAGGGATATGGGCTTATTGGAAAATCCGTCCATGGAAAAGCTGGCCTCCATGGCAGTCTTTTATAAAACCATGGAGGAGATGCTGACTGCCCTGGATTTTGGCAGGGAAAGCGACTTAAAACGTTTTGGGGGAAAGCGATATGTCTCAGACGCGGTGACCTTGATGACTATGCATGGCTCCAAGGGACTGGAATTTCCCGCGGTGTTTCTTTGCGGTATCCAAAAAGGGATGGTTCCCCTGGAATTTAAGGGCAGGGACACGGACTATAAGGAGGAGCGCAGGCTTTTGTATGTGGCCATGACCAGAGCCAAAGAGGAGCTGATTATGACCGGTTCCCGGGAGGAATCCCCCTTTGTCCGGCCTGTATCAAAGAGCACCGTTTTGAGACAGCAGCCAAAAGCAGACCGCCAGAGAAGAGAAAACGGACATCAGATTAGCTTGTTTGAGGGATAGGGCGCCAAGACGTCCTATCCTTTCTTTTTTCCAAGATAAGCGGCCTTTACCGACTCATCCGCCAAAAGCTCTTTTCCTGTGCCGCTTAAGGAGATGCGGCCGGTTTCCAGCACATAGCCCTGGTCGGCAATCCGCAGAGCCATGTTGGCATTCTGCTCGATTAGGAGGATGGTCACCCCCTGCTTATTGATTTCCTTGATAATATTAAAAATATCCTGCACAATGAGAGGCGCCAATCCAAGGGAAGGCTCATCCATCATCATCAGCCGCGGATGGCTCATGAGGGCTCTGGCTACCGCCAGCATCTGCTGTTCTCCGCCGGATAAGGTGCCGGCCAGCTGCCAGCTTCTCTCCTTTAAGCGGGGAAACAGGCTGTACACCCATTCCACATCCGCATCTAAGGAATCCTTGCGCAGATAAGCGCCGATGCGGATGTTTTCAATGACGGTCATATCGGGAAACACCCGGCGGCCTTCCGGCACCAGAGTAATGCCCTTTGCCACAATATCCGGAGTGTCCATGCCAAGAAGCTCCGTGCCGTCTAAGTCTATGGATCCGCCGGAAGCCTTTACCAGTCCGGTGATAGAGCGCAGAGTAGTGCTTTTGCCGGCCCCGTTGGCTCCGATCAGGGTGACAATGGACTTGTCCGGAACCGTAAAGCTGATACCCTTTACCGCCTCAATCCCGCCGTAGTTTACTCTTAAATCCTTAATCGTCAGCATCGTCACTCACCCCCAGATATGCCTCAATTACTTTTTCGTTATTTTGGATTTCCTCCGGCATGCCCTGTGCAATCAGCTTGCCGAAATCCAGCACGTAAATCCGGTCGGAAATCTGCATGACCAGATCCATATGGTGTTCAATCATAAAAATGGTCAGATGGTAGTCGTCCCGAATCTGACGGATAAAATCCGTAAGCTCCTGAGTTTCCTGAGGATTCATGCCGGCAGCCGGCTCATCCAAAAGAAGCAGGTCAGGGCCGGTGGCCAGAGCCCGGGCAATCTCCAAGCGGCGCTGAAGACCGTAGGGCAGGGAGGAGGCGATCTCATTCTTTAAATGGGCCAGGCCCTGCATGTGAAGAAGCTCCAAGGACTCCTCCCTCATCCGCTTTTCCTCCGCATGGTTTAAACGAAGGACGGCGGAGAATACGTTTTGCTTTGCCCGCATGTGCTTGGCAATCAGCACATTGTCAAACACGGTCAGATTGCCGAAAAGGCGAATGTTCTGAAAGGTTCTGGCAATTCCTAGCTTTGTCACCTGGTCCGGAGTCTTGTGAACCGGCTTTAAAGAAGGGTCAGGAGTCACATCCCCCCCATAGAGGCGGCGCGTCTTTCCTTGGGGCGTGTCTGCTAAGATCACCTCTCCCTGAAAGGACACAGAGCCATAGGTGGGCTGATAGATACCGGTTACACAGTTAAAAGCCGTGGTTTTTCCGGCGCCGTTAGGGCCGATCAGCGCCACGATTTCATGCTCATTCACATCAAGGGTCAGTCCGTTGACAGCCACCACACCGCCGAACTGCATGGTGATATCCTGCATGTGAAGGACATTTTTTATATCCGACATTATTTTCTGCCTCCCTTCCCGGCCTTAAGGGGAGTTTTTTTAAGCCTTTTTAAGCGGTCAGGCACTCCCCGTATCAGGCGAAACAGTCCGTCCCAGGAAAACTCATGATCACCCATAATTCCGCGGCGGTAGAAGAGCACCACCACCATCAGAAGAATGGAGAAGATAACCATGCGGAAGCCGGAGCGAAACAGAGGGATCTGGATGCCTGCCACCATAAGAGGCTCATCGAAAAACCGGAGAAGTTCCCGCCCGGAGGTTACCAAAAAGGATCCCAGAATACTGCCTGTCACGCTTCCGATACCGCCTAAGACCACAATCAGCAGAATATCATAGGTGAGGGACACCTGGAAGGTTTTGGAGTCAATGGAGCGCATAAACATGGCCAACATTCCGCCGCCGATTCCGGTAAAGAAGGAGGAAATCACAAAGGAAAGCTCTTTATACCGAAACAGATTGAGCCCCATGGACTGGGCCGCGATCTCATCTTCCCGAATGGCCTTAAAGGTCCGGCCGTAGGAGGAATTGATCAGCAAAACCATAAGGGCAATGCAGAGCGCCGCCAGCCCGAATACCGTAAAGATGCTTGAAAAGCCCGGGATATTTTTCAGTCCGTAGGAGCCGTTGGTGATGGTGTCAAACATAGGAGCGGCGATGAAGGCCCGGATAATCTCGGAAAAGCCCAGGGTGGCAATGGCCAGATAGTCGCTCTTTAAGCGGAGGACCGGAATCCCGATAAGGGCGGCCAGACCGGCAGCCGCCAGCCCTCCAAGCAGCAGAGCCACCGGCACCGGCAGCTGGATATTGGCGATCACCGGCGATATCCCGCTGACATAGTAGACACTGGCCCGGGCGCTTACGGGAATGGTGAAAATAGCGACAATGTAGGCGCCAATGGCCATAAAGCCTGCCTGCCCCAGAGAGAAAAGTCCGGTGAATCCTGTCAGCAGGTTCATGGAAACGGCCACCACCCCGTAGATGGCGCTGCGCTCTAAAATCGATATCTGATAGCTGTAGCCTGCCGTGTCGGACTGCAAAAAGGCCAAAAAGCCCAATAGCACCGCCAGAGCAAGAAGAGAGTAAAGGTTGTTTTTGTTTTTTGTTATATTCTTCATGGATATTACCTCACACTTTATCGGTTGTCTTCTCGCCGAACAGGCCGGTGGGCCGGATGAGAAGCATTACAATCAGCAGGATGAAGGTAAATGCATCGCTGAAGGTGGACTGTCCCATAGCCACCAAAGCTGTTTCACCCAGTCCCAGGATAAATCCGCCGATGACGGCTCCGGGGATGCTTCCGATTCCTCCGAATACAGCAGCCACAAAGCATTTTAAGCCGGGCAGAGAGCCGGAGAAGGGGAATACGGTCATTCGGTCCGTAAAATAGAGGATGGAGCCGATGCCTGCCAAGAGGGAGCCTACGGCAAAGGTAAAGGAGATGGTTTTATTGATTTTAATCCCCATCAGAGACGCGGTTTCATAGTCCTTGGACACGGCCCGCATGGCCATCCCGATTTTCGTATGGTTAATCAGAAAAATGAGTAGACAGACCAAAACCAGGGTGAGCACCGGGGTGAGGAAGGTGACAAAGGATGCGGAAAGGCCGCCGATCTGAAAAATCCTTTTTAAGAAGGGGATCTCCGGATATCCCTTGGGAAGGGCGGTAAAAAGATACGTGGCCAGATTTTGCAGCAGGTAGGAGACGCCGATGGCAGAAATCATGACGGACATTCTCGGAGCCTGGCGCAGAGGGCGGTAGGCCACACGCTCAATGGACACGCCTAAGGCTACTGTGACGGCCAGAGTTACAGGGACCGCAATAAACCAGGGCATGCTGGCCATAGAAAAAATCATAAAATACCCTGCCATCATAAATATATCCCCATGAGCAAAATTGATCAGGCGAAGGATGCCATATACCAGAGTGTACCCGATGGCAATGAGTGCATAGGCGCCGCCTAAAGAGATGCCGGTCAGGCATTGCTGAAGGATTGTTGTGAAGCTCATAAGAGTCTGCCTCCTGTTTTCTTTTGGTCATACCGGAGAAAGGCCGCGGGGCAATAGCTGCCACCTGCGGCCTCATCCGGCATAGGGACGGGTTCTTTACTCTACGGTTGTGGTGGTAAGGAACTGGAACTTTCCGTCTTTGATTGTCTTGATAAAGGCGATATCCTTGTTGGCATCGCCGGTTTCATTGAAGGTGATGCTTCCGGTCACCCCATCGATCTGGATTCCCTTAAGGGCGTCCCGGATGGCAGCGGTGTCGGTGGAGCCGGCATCTTCAATGGCCTTGATGGCTGCCAGATAGGAATCATAGCCCAGGGCAGACACGGCAGGAATGATCTCCTCCTGCTTGTTGTCGGTCAGATATTTCTTAAAGCCCTCGATGAAGGCGGCTGCCTCGTCATTGGCCGGCTCCGCCTCATCAAAGAAGGTGGAGAGAACCACGCCCTCTGAATCGGCGCCGGCGTTCTCGATGATGGTGGAGTTCTCCCAGGTGTCGCCGGCAGCGATGGTGGCGGTAATGCCTAATTCTCTGGCCTGCTTTATGATCAACGGGGCTGTGGTGATGGAGGAGGGAGCAAAGATAATATCCGGGTTGGCGGCCTTTATGTTGGTCAGGATCGCCTTAAAATCCGTCTGATTGGTCTGGAACTGCTCCTCGCTTACAATGTTGCCGCCCAGGCCGGCAAATGCATCCTTAAAGAAAGAGCCAAGACCTGAGGAATAGTCGTCTCCCAGCTGGGTGATAACAGCAGCGCTCTTGGCGCCGTTCTGGAATGCGTAGTTGGCCATCACCGTGCCCTGGAAGGGATCGATAAAGCACACGCGGAAGTAAAAGTCATTGCCTTCTGTCACCTGAGGATTGGTGCAGGAGCAGCCGATAGCAGGGATCTTGGCATCGGCAAAGATCTGTCCGGCAGCAATGGACACGCCGGAACCATAGCTTCCCAAAACCACGCTTACCTTCTCGCTGACTAATTTTTGTGCGGCATTGACAGCCTCTGTCTTGTCGGACTTGTTGTCAACCTCCACAAGCTCCACCTTGTATTCCTCTCCGCCGATGGTCACGGTAGGGTGTATCTGGTTGGCGTAGCGGATGCCTAAGACCTCCTGAAAGCCGCCGCCGCCGTTTTCTCCGGTGGTGGGCTCAAACACGCCGATTTTGATTACCTTGTCCTCGGCCTTTTTGCCGCCGCAGCCGGCAATGGATCCGGCCACAAGACAGGCGGCTATGGCCACAGATATAAATTTCCTGATTTTCATAATACGTTCCTCCTTGTTTCGCTTGTTTTTTGTAAAGCGTTTCCCTTGCGATTGTTACGGGTTTTGAAACTTCCTTAACGATGTGTTCATCCATGAGAGACAAGTGTCCCTGGCAGATGAACAACGAAATATATTATAGCAGATATTGTAAAAAATTCAAGGAGAATTTAAAAAAACAGATATCATTGCACTTTTTCCCGCAAAGTAGTATGATGATATGCAAGCGGAAATAAATGAGAGGAGGCCGGATTCTTTATGACGGAAATCATTGCGTGGGATGATAAGTTTAATATTGGTGTGGAGGCTGTGGACAAAGCCCATGCCAAGCTTTTTCGGATCATGAAGAAGCTGATTGAAATTTCAAAGGAAGGAGCAGCAAATCAACATACTTATCGGGAGGGAATTAAGTATCTGGATGCCTATTCCATGACCCACTTTGCCGAGGAGGAGGAGTACATGCGCTCCATTCGGTACGGCGGTTATGCCCGGCACAAACGGATTCATGATAATTTCAGGGACAAGACCTTAGTCTCCCTCAAAAAGGATCTGGAATTATCCAATTATTCCTCATCGGCAGTCCAGCGTTTTGTGGTAACATTAAATAACTGGCTGGCAGAACATATTATGATAGAGGATCAGGCAATTGTCGGAAGGGATTTTGGCCGGAAAAGCAACAGTCTTTCCTCACAGATACCGATCATATCCAGGGCGGTGAACCGGACCACATCGGAGGTGTTTCAGACAGAGGCCAAGCTTTTTAACAGTGAATACAAGGGACAGAATATCGGAAAGGGATATTATTGCCGTCAGTTCTATGACGTGGAGGGCGGAGTTCGGTTTCAGATTCTTCTGGGGGTGGAGGAAGCTCTGCTTTTGCGGGGAGTCAGCCGGATGCCGGGCAACACAAGAAGCGAGCTGGCTGAGGAGGAAATTCTGCATATATTCAGCGAGCTGTTCAGCAGTCTGAGCAAGCTGTTTCGGGTGGAGACCGAATATGAGCTGGAGAAAAATAACCTGCTGACCAGAGAGAAATTCCGCAGGGATTTTATGAAGGGATATCCCTGTAGCCTTTTGTACAGCACCAAGCTGGGATATTTTGTTTTCTGCTACCGAAGCTGGCGGATAAAAAGCCAGAAGGCGGACGCGGAGGGAGAAAAGAAAGATTGAAGGAGGAGTACAAATAAAAGGAATGGTAAGAGAAAAGACAGTTTTATCCATCAGGGAGCTGACGGTGGGAGGCCTGTTCTCCGCGTTGATTGCAGCCGGCGCGTTTATCAAAATAACACTGCCCACAGAGCCAATGCCCATGCATTTTACCCTTCAGTGGTTTTTTGTGTTACTGGCGGGGCTTTTGCTGGACAAACGTCTGGCGGCCACCAGTGTGGGGGCGTATCTGCTTCTGGGCCTGATCGGTATACCGGTATTTGCTTCCGGGGGAGGGCCCTCCTATCTGATCCGTCCTACCTTCGGGTATCTTCTGGGATTCGCGGTGGCAGCATATACGATGGCATGGCTGTGTGAAAGGTTTCGCGTGGCAGGTTTTATGAGGCTTTTGGCAGTGTCTGTGGCAGGATTGCTGATTTATTATGGAATCGGGGTGTTTTACTACTTTTTTATCTGCCGCCTGATTATTTCTAAGGAGGTTACATGGCAGATTCTTCTGTTTAACTGTTTTTTACTCACCGTGGCGCCGGACTTCGGACTTTGCCTGGGGGCGGTGAGTGTGGCCGCAAAGCTTCGGGGAGTGGTCAGAAGAACCCTGTGCCGGTAGTTATGGTTCACATACGTTCACAGTAACCGTCCGGTAACAAAATAGCAACAATTTTTTTGATTTTTGTTGATTTATAAACCATTATTTAGTATAGTAGGTAAGGAGTGGAAGAGCCGTCAGGGCTCGCCGGGAACGGGGAGAGGAGAAGAGTATGATTAAAGTCGCAGTGGATGCAATGGGCGGGGACAACGCGCCGGGTGAGATTGTAAGAGGCGTGGTGGATGCCGTATCCCACAGGGCGGACATTCAGGTCCTTTTGGTGGGCAGGGAGGATCTGGTGAGCAAGGAGCTTTCCCGGCATACCTACCCCAAAAAGCAGGTGCAGCTGATCAACGCATCGGAGGTGATCGAGACGGAGGAGCCGCCGGTCAATGCCATACGGAGAAAGAAGGATTCCTCCATTGTGGTGGGGATGAACCTGGTAAAGGCCGGGGAGGCAGATGCCTTTGTGTCGGCCGGGAGTTCAGGGGCCATTCTGGTAGGCGGACAGGTGATTGTGGGAAGGCTTAAAGGGGTGGAGAGACCGCCCTTTGGAGCACTGATTCCCACGGAGAAGGGAGTGTCCCTGCTCCTTGACAGCGGTGCCAATGTGGATGCCCGCCCATCGCATCTGGTCCAGTTTGCCCGCATGGGCTCCATATACATGGAGCATGTGATCGGTGTTTGCAGTCCCCGGGTGGGTATCGTCAATATCGGCGCTGAGGAGGAGAAGGGCAATGCTCTGGTGAAGGAGACCTTCCCCCTTTTAAAGGAGTGCAGAGACATTAATTTTACCGGCAGCATTGAGGCCCGGGAGATTCCCCATGGGGGAGCGGATGTGATCGTGTGCGAGGCATTTACCGGCAATGTAATCCTAAAGCTCTATGAGGGAACGGGTGCCACTCTGATATCCATGGTCAAAAAGGGTATGATGGGCAGCCTACGCAGCAAGCTGGGGGCTTTTCTTGTAAAGCCCGCGTTAAAAGAGACACTGAAGGCATTTGACGCCTCCTGCTACGGGGGAGCGCCGCTTTTGGGGCTTAAGGGTCTGGTAGTCAAGACTCATGGGAGCGCCGGGGCGCGGGAGGTCAGCAATTCCATCATTCAGTGCGTGACCTTTAAGGAACAGAAAATCAATGAAAAGATTAAGGAAAGCCTGGAGGCCAAAGAACAGGCGGCAGAAAAGCAAATATAATTGAGAGGAGATGTAGCTATGGAGTTTGAGAAACTGCAGGGTATTATTGCCGAGGTGCTGAATGTGGAGGCGGAGGAGATCACCATGGAAACCACCTTTGTAGAGGATCTTGGTGCAGATTCTCTGGATATTTTCCAGATTGTCATGGGAATCGAGGAAGAGTTCGATATTGAGATTCCAACGGAAGCGGCGGAACAGATCGTCACGGTCGGGGATGCGGTGGAGCAGATCAAGAACGCGTTGAATTAGAGAAAAGGGGCGTGTCGCAGGAAAGCCTGGGCATCGCCCTTTCCATATGAAAGCGGAAAGAAGGAGGAAATAAACCCATGAATCATGACCTTAAGGGTCTGGAGGAAAGAATTGGCTATGTATTCAAAAACAGAAGGCTTCTGCGCCAGGCCATGACCCACAGCTCCTTTGCCAATGAGCACCATATCGAGAAAAAAGACTGCAATGAACGGCTGGAATTTCTGGGGGACGCGGTGTTAGAGGTGGTTTCCAGCGATTTTTTGTATCATGAATATCCGAAGAAGCCCGAGGGCGAACTAACGAAAATCCGTGCCAGCCTGGTCTGTGAGCCTACCCTGGCCTACTGCGCGTCAGAGATCGGCCTTGGAGGATATCTGCTTCTTGGCAACGGGGAGGAAGCCACCGGAGGAAGAGGCCGGGATTCGGTGGTGTCGGATGCCATGGAGGCGCTTATTGGGGCCATTTACCTGGATGGTGGTTTTGCTAGTGCAAAAGAGTTTGTGTGCCGGTTTGTGCTGAGCGATATGGAGCACAAGCAGCTCTTTTATGATAGCAAGACTATCCTGCAGGAGATCGTGCAGGCGGAAGATACGGAGCAGGTGCTGGAATACGAGCTTCTTGGAGAGGAGGGACCTGACCACAACAAAACCTTTGATGTCCGTGCTCTTTTGGGGGGAAGGGAGATCGGCAGGGGGAGTGGAAGAACCAAGAAGGCAGCGGAGCAGGTGGCAGCCTATCGGGGAATAATCAGACTGAGGGAGCATATATGTACCTGAAAAGTATAGAAGTACAGGGTTTTAAATCCTTTGCCAACAAGATAATCTTTGAGTTTCACAACGGAATTACCGGGATTGTGGGACCTAACGGAAGCGGAAAAAGCAATGTGGCTGATGCGGTTCGCTGGGTGTTAGGAGAGCAGCGGATCAAGCAGCTGCGGGGGGCCAGCATGCAGGATGTAATCTTTGCCGGGACAGAGATGAGAAAGCCCCAGGGCTTTGCCTATGTGGCCATCACCCTGGACAATTCGGATCATCAGCTGGCTATTGACTATGATGAGGTAACCGTCTCCCGCAGGCTGTACCGTTCCGGGGAAAGCGAATACCGGATCAACGGAAGCGCCTGCAGGCTTAAGGATATCAATGAGCTGTTCTATGACACGGGCATTGGCAAGGAAGGATACTCCATTATCGGACAGGGCCAGATCGACAAGATTTTAAGCGGCAAGCCGGAGGATCGGCGGGAGCTGTTTGACGAGGCCGCCGGGATTGTCAAGTTTAAAAGACGAAAGACGATTGCCCAGAAGAAGTTAGAGGACGAGAAGCAGAATCTGATCCGGGTGGGAGATATTCTGGCCGAGCTGGAAAAGCAGGTGGGCCCCCTGGCCCGCCAGTCGGAGGCTGCCAGAAAATATCTGGGTCTTAAGGAACAGCTAAAGACCTATGACGTGAATCTTTTTCTTCTGGAGTCGGAGGGCATCCGGCAGCAGCTAGGAGAGGTTGAAAAGCGGGAAACGATTGTGTCGCAGGATATGGAGGAGGCGTCCCGCCAGTCGGAGGAGAATAAATCCGCCTATGACCGTCAGGAACAGGAGCTGGGCGCTATGGAGGCAAAGATCACTGAAAAGCGCGGCTGTCTCAGCCAGGCGGAGATGGAAAAGGGAAGGTTGGAGGGCCAGATCAACGTTCTGGGAGAACAGATCAACACGGAGCGGATGAATGCGGACCATATCAATGCCCGCATGGAGGCAATCCGGCGGGAATGTCAGGAAAAGCAGCAGCAGATCCAGGAGTACGAAAGAGACAGTGCCGGAATCCGCAGGGAGGCATCGGAAAGCGCCAAAGGTCTTTTGGACGCGGAGAGCCGGCTGCAGAAGAAGGACGAGCAGATCATGCTTTTGGATCAGAGGATCGAGGCGGGAAAAGGCAGCATGATCGATGGTTTAAACGAGAAGGCATCCTTGGGGGCCAGACAGCAGCGGTATGAGGCTATGTTAGAGCAGGTGCAGGTCCGGCGGTCTGAGGTATGCCAGAGACTTTTGCGCCACAAAAGCGATGAGTCGGCCCAGGAGGAGCTTCTTAAAGAGGAGCTAAAAAAGCTGGATCAGTCCGGGCAGCGGATGGAGGAGCTTTTAAAGAGCCAGGCAGTCCGGGAGGAGGAAATTGACGGCTGTGAACAGGAGGTGCGCCGTCTGACACGCGGGCTAAACCAGAGACAGCAGGAGTACCAGACAGCCAGCACCCGCCTGGAATCCTTAAGAAACCTAGCAGAGCGCTACGAGGGCTACGGCAACAGCATCCGCCGGGTTATGGAGGTTCGGGACCGGGTCCGCGGGATCCGGGGAGTGGTCGCCGATCTGATTACCACAGAGCAGCAGTATGAGACGGCTGTGGAGACGGCCTTAGGAGGCAGCATTCAGAATGTGGTCACGGATTCGGAGCAGACAGCCAAGCAGCTGATTGAGTATCTGAAAAAGAACAAATACGGCCGGGTGACCTTTCTTCCCCTGACAAGCATCGGACAGCGGGGCGGCTTCTCCCAGCCGGAGGTGTTAAAGGAGCCGGGGATCATCGGCCTTGCCAGCGAGCTGGTTCATGTAAAGCCAGAGTATCAGGTGTTAGCAACCTACCTTCTGGGCCGGGTGGTGGTGGCCTCCACCATTGACCACGCCATTGCAGTGGCAAAAAAGTACCGCTATTCCCTCCGGATTGTGACTCTGGAGGGAGAGCTTTTGAGCGCCGGCGGCTCCATGACCGGCGGAGCCTTTAAAAATTCCAGCAATCTGCTTGGCAGAAAGAGGGAGATTGAGGAGCTGGAGGCGGCCTGCAAAAAGGCCATGTCTCTGGCAGAGCGGATGCAGGAGGAGCTGACCATGAATGAGGGGATTCTGGCGGCAAAAAGGGAGGAGTTAGAGCAGCTTCGCAGGGAGCATCACGAGGAATCCTTAAATCAAAACACCCTACAGAGCAATGTAAACCGTCTGGAGGACAAGCGGGAGGAGATTAAGGAGGCATCGCGGGATCTGGTTCTGGAAAACAGCCAGCTGGAAGGGCAGCTTCAGGAGATTGAGAAGAACCGCCGGGAGCTTTCTCATGATTCAGAACGTCTGGTAGCCCAAAATGAGCAGATTACAAAGGATGTGGAGGAGCTTTCCGCCCGGATGGAGACAGAAAAGGAAAGCAGAGAAAAACTGGCCCATGAGCTGGAGGAAATCCGTTTAAAGGCCGCGGGACTGAAGCAGCAGGTGGATTTTGTGACGGAAAATATCCGGCGTGTCCGGGAGGAAATCCAGCGCCTTAAGGAGGAATCGGAGCGCCTTAAGACAGGAACCAATGATTCGGACCGGGTGATAGAGGACAAGCGCCGCCAGATTCAGTCTCTTAAAGAGCAGATTGAGAAAGCTGTGGAGCGCCGGGAATTTCTTGATAAGGAGATTGAAAATTTAAGCGCTCTCAGGGAGGAGAAAAGCCAAAAGAAGAAGGAAATGCTCCAAATTCGGGAGGAGCTTTCAGAAAGGGTCAGCCGTCTGGACAAGGATCTCTTCCGCCTTCAGAATCAGAGGGAAAAGCTGGAGGAAAAGCTGGAGAGTCATGTCAACTATATGTGGAACGAGTATGAGCTGACCTTTACCACAGCCGAGCCGTTTCGCAATCCGGAGCTGACAGCAATTCAGGAGATTCGGGGGAAGATCGAAGAGCTGAAAAACGGGATCCGGGCCCTGGGAAATGTCAATGTAAATGCCATTGAGGACTACAAGGAGATCTCTCAGAGGTATGAATTTATGAAAACCCAGCATGATGATCTGGTGGAGGCAGAACAGACTCTTTTGCAGATCATCGAGGAATTAGACACCGGCATGCGGCGGCAGTTTGAGGAAAAGTTTAAGGAGATTTGCGGCGAGTTTGACCGGGTGTTTCGGGAGCTTTTCGGCGGAGGCCACGGAACACTGGAGCTGATTGAGGGGGAGGATATTTTAGAGGCAGGCATCCAGATCATCGCTCAGCCGCCGGGAAAGAAGCTTCAGAATATGATGCAGCTGTCAGGAGGAGAGAAAGCTCTCACGGCCATCTCCCTGCTTTTTGCCATCCAGAATTTAAAACCATCCCCCTTCTGTCTTCTGGATGAGATCGAGGCTGCTCTGGATGATTCCAACGTGGATCGTTTTGCCGGGTATCTCCACAAGCTGATCAAGAACACACAGTTTATTGTGATCACTCACCGGAGGGGAACCATGGTGGCATCGGACCGGCTGTATGGAATCACCATGCAGGAAAAGGGCGTGTCCACGCTGGTATCCGTAAATCTGATTGAGGATCAGCTGGACGCTTAGAGAAAAGGAGACAGACATGGAAGAAAAGAAAAAGGGATTTTTCAGCCGCCTGGTGGACGGACTGGCCAAGACCAGAGATAATATTGTATCCGGCATGGACACGATTTTTTCCGGGTTCTCAGCCATTGACGAGGAATTTTATGAGGAGCTGGAGGAGACTCTGATCATGGGGGATCTGGGAATCCGGACGACCGCGTCCGTCATGGAGGATCTGCGCAAGCGGGTGAAGGAGCAGCATATCAAGGAGCCGGGGGAGTGCCGTCAGCTTCTGATTGATTCCATAAAGGATCAGATGAATCTGGGGGAAAATGCCTATGAGTTTGAAAATTGCACCTCCGTGGTGTTAGTAATCGGAGTCAACGGGGTGGGAAAGACCACCTCGGTGGGAAAGCTGGCGGGACAGTTAAAGGATGACGGGAAGCGTGTGATTGTTGCGGCCGCCGATACCTTCCGGGCAGCGGCTATCGAGCAGCTGACCGAGTGGGCCAACCGGGCCGGGGTGGAGATCATTGCCCAGAAGGAGGGCTCTGACCCGGCGGCGGTTATCTATGACGCGGTGGCTGCCGCCAAATCCAGGAAGGCGGATGTGCTGATCTGCGACACGGCAGGACGGCTCCACAACAAAAAGAATCTGATGGAGGAGCTCAAAAAGATTAACCGGATTATTGATAAGGAATATCCGGAAGCTTACCGGGAGACACTGGTGGTTCTTGACGGTACCACCGGGCAGAATGCCATGTCCCAGGCCAGGCAGTTTATGGAGGTTGCGGACATTACGGGGATTATTCTCACAAAGCTGGACGGGACCGCCAAGGGAGGGATCGCGGTGGCTATCCAGTCGGAGCTGGGGCTCCCGGTAAAGTATGTGGGGGTTGGAGAAAAGATTGATGATCTGCAGAAGTTTAATTCAGAGGATTTCGTCAATGCGCTGTTTCAGGTAAGGCGGGAATAAAGAGAACGCAAGGCGGCAATTCGGAGCATATCCGGACTGTTGCGGCAAGGCGGTTTTTATTAAGTGAAGAAAAGAGGAAAAATCATGGACGAGTTTACATTGGAGAAATTTGAGGAGGCTTCGGAGATTGTACAGAAGGTTACCCAGGAAACCAAGCTTATGTACAGTGAATATTTTTCGGCACAAACCGGAAACCGGGTGTATTTTAAGCCGGAAAACATGCAGGTTACAGGAGCCTATAAGGTACGGGGGGCTTATTATAAGATCAGCACCTTAAATCAGGAGGAGCGGGAGCGGGGACTGATTGCCGCCTCTGCAGGAAACCATGCCCAGGGAGTCGCCTATGCGGCAAAGCTGGCAGGGATCAAGGCAGTGATCGTCATGCCCACCACCACACCGCTCATCAAGATCAACCGGACGAAAAATTACGGTGCGGAGGTGGTCCTTTTCGGCAATGATTTTGACGAGGCCTGCGAGCATGCCTACGCGCTGGCGGCGGAGAAGGGATATACCTTTGTCCATCCCTTCGATGACCCGGATGTGGCGGCAGGACAGGGAAGCATTGCCATGGAGATCATCAAGGAGCTGCCCACGGTGGACTATATTCTGGTTCCTGTGGGGGGAGGAGGTCTCTGCGCCGGCGTGGCTACCCTGGCCAAGCTTTTGAATCCCAAAATCAAGGTGATTGCGGTAGAACCCTCCGGAGCTGCCTGCCTGCAGGCCTCCTTAAAAGCAGGAAAGGTGGTAAACCTTCCCGCAGTCAGTACCATTGCCGATGGCACGGCGGTTCACCGCCCGGGGGAGAAGCTGTTTCCCCTCCTTCAGGAGAATGTGGATGATGTGATTGTCATTGAGGACTCGGAGCTGATCGTGGCATTTTTGGACATGGTGGAGAACCACAAGATGATCGTGGAAAATTCTGGCCTTCTGACCGTGGCTGCCCTAAAGCACATGAATGTTCAGAAAAAGAAGATTGTCTCCATCTTAAGCGGCGGAAATATGGATGTGATCACTATGTCCTCGGTGGTGCAGCACGGCCTTATTCAGAGAGACCGGATCTTTACGGTGTCCGTTCTTCTGCCAGATAAGCCCGGGGAGCTGGCTAAGGTCTCCGCCCTTTTGGCTGAGGAGAAGGGCAATGTGATTAAGCTGGAGCACAACCAGTTTATCAGCATCAACCGGAATGCGGCCGTGGAGCTTCGGATTACTCTGGAGGCAGAGGGCACGGTTCACAAAAATCAGATCGTTCAGCGTCTGAATGACGAGGGCTATAGGCCGAAGCTGGTAAAGTCCAAGGGAATGTAAGAGTTAAGGGGAGGGGCCTATGGAGGACAAAAAAGAGGACAGAAGACAGACGCCTCTGGCACAAAATATTCACTATTTTATTAAATGGACATTTATTTCCGTGGCAATCGGGCTTTTGGTGGGAGCAATCGGAAGTGTTTTCGGCCATGGGGTAATCCTTGCCACAATGGCGTGGCAGAAGCACCACTGGACGGTTTATCTGATGCCGGTGGCAGGGCTTGTCATTGTGTGGCTGTATCAAGTCAACCATGAGGAAAAGAACCGGGGAACCGATCTGGTGCTGGAGTCGGTTTCCGCCCACAAAGAGATCCCGGTTATCACAGCGCCCTTGATCTTCGTATCCTCGATCTTAAGCCACACGGTCAGCGCCTCGGCCGGACGGGAGGGGGCAGCCCTGCAGCTGGGGGGCGCCCTGGGAAATCTGACAGGGAAAATCCTTCATCTGGATGAGAAGGACAGAAAAATCGCCATTATGTGCGGCATGAGCGCCTGTTTTTCCGCTCTTTTCGGCACGCCGCTGGCGGCAGGAGTATTTTCCATGGAGGTGGTCAGCATCGGAATCATGTACTACGCGGCCCTGGTTCCCTGCCTGTTTTCCTCCTTTGTCGGGGCGGCGGTTTCAGGAAGGCTGGGACTGGCGGCGGAGCACTATGAGATCGGGCTGGTACCTGCCTTTGACGTTCAGGGAGCGGCAGTGACCGTGCTTCTTGGGATGCTGTGTGCCGTGGTGGGGATCCTTTTGTGCCAGTCCATGCACAAAAGCGGCTCTCTGTACCAGAAGTACTTTCCCAGCCCTTACCAGCGGATCGTTGCAGGCAGTGTGATTTATATTGTTCTGACGCTGATCTTTAATGACCGGCTTTACAATGGAGGCGGTCTACATTTGATTGAGAGGTGCTTTGAGGGGGAGATGGTTCCCTATTATGCATTTTTGCTGAAAATCCTCTTTACGGCAGTGGCCCTGGGGGCAGGCTTTAAGGGAGGCGAGATTGTGCCTACCCTGTGCGTGGGGGCTACCTTTGGCTATACCATGGCATCCCTTTTGGGAATGCCCTCCGGCCTCTGCGCGGCAGTGGGTATGGTTTGTCTTTTTGTCAGCGTAACCAACTGTCCCGTGTCCACTATATTCATGGCCTTTGAGCTCTTTGGGTTTGAGGCAATGCCCTTCTTTTCCATTGGCGTGGCCATCAGTTTTACCTTGTCCGGATATTACGGACTGTACCACAGTCAGAAATTCATTTACTCCAAAATAAGGACAGAATATATTGACCGAAAATCCAATTAGAAGCATCTCTTTAAAGGGCTAAATCAGGATCGGGCAGACAGACGGACGGGGCATGTCAAAGGAGGCAGGAGAAAGGATTATGATAACAAAGATTGAACATGTGACGCTTCTTACCATGGACGATGAGAGCCGGGTGTTTCCGGACGGCTATGTCCTCTTTGATGAAAAACAGATTCTTGCGGCGGGAGACAAAAACCATATCTGCAAAGAGCAGCCCTCCGCGGATGTGGTGATTGACGGTAAGGGAGGAATCCTTATGCCGGGGATGATCAATGTCCACAGCCATATACCCATGATCCCCTTCCGGTCCATGGGAGATGATTGTCCGGACCGGCTGCGGCGTTTTTTGTTTCCTCTTGAGCTGGAGGCCATGACTCCAAAGCTTGTGTATGCCGCCTCCCGCTACGCCGTCTGCGAGCTTCTTTTATCCGGCGTGACCAGCGTGCTGGACATGTATTATTTTGAAGATCAGGTGGCAAGGGCCTGTGATGAGCTGGGAATCCGAGGCTGGCTGGGGGAGACAATTATCGGTCAGGAGACCTGTGACAGCCGGGATCCCTACGGGGGACTGGCGCTCTGTGAGGATTTTATCAAAAAATGGCAGGGCCACGAGAGGATTCATCCTATAGTGGCTCCCCATGCCACCAACACAAATTCACCGGAAATGTTAAAGGCTGCCTTTGACCTGGCCGAAAAATACAATGTTCTCTACACTCTTCATGCCAGTGAGATGGATTATGAGATGCGCTATTTTCGCGATACCTACAAAAAAACGCCCGTAGCCTTTCTTTGGGAGCTGGGTGTGCTTAGAGAGAGGACGGTAGCTGCCCACTGTATCCATGTCACCGGGGAGGATATCCGCCTGATGGCAGAGACCGGCACGAAAGTGGCCCACTGCATCGGCTCCAACACCAAGGCCGGAAAGGGGATTTCCCCGGTTCTTGATATGGAGAAGGCGGGGGTGGAGGTGGGACTTGGCACCGATGGTCCTTCCTCCGGCAACACTTTGGATATGTTCACCCAGTTTAAGATGTTCGCCTGCTGCCAGAAAACAAAGTATCACGACCGGAGCGCGTTCCCCGCCCAAAAGATTGTAAGTCTGGGAACAAGAGGCGGGGCCAGGGTGCTGGGAGCTGACCGCCAGATCGGATCCATTGAGCCGGGAAAGCAGGCAGATCTGGTTCTTGTGGAGACATCCTCCGCCAACATGTTTCCTGTCTATAATCCCTGCTCAGCCATCGTCTATTCAGCTAATGCCTCCAATGTGGACAGTGTGTGGGTGAAGGGAAGGCAGTTGGTGGGAGAAAAACGGCTTCTGCACACGGATTTGGCCGCGGAGCGCGGCCGGCTTCTGGCCCGGATGAGCCGCTTTCAGGAGCAGGCATTAAAATACCGGGACATGATATAGAGGGTTCTGGTACAAAAACCCCGTTGACATTTCCCGACAGGAATGATATGGTAATTCATATGGTGATAAAAGCCCGCCAGCGGTGTTGTTTCATGAAAAAGTGACAAAAGAAAGGTGGAATCCCCTTGCTTGAGAAAAAAACAAACATATACTGGCTGTTTATTCTGCCAGGCTGTCTCTTTCTGGTGTTTTTCATGCTGATCCCTCTGTTTTCTCTGCTGTTTAAGTCCTTTTTGAACGAGGAGGGAGGCTTTTCCCTGGCCAATTATTTTGCGCTGATGGAGAGTACTTACTTTAAGCAGGTATTTTGGCGCAGCATCCGTTTAAGCCTGATCAGCACGGCGGTGTGTGCCGTCCTGGGCTTTCCCACTGCCTACTACATCTCCAAATATTCCAAAAACAAGGGAATGTTGATGGCTCTGGCTGTGTTTCCCATGTTCACAAGCCCGGTGATCCGTTCCTTTAGCTGGATGGTTCTTCTGGGAAAGAAGGGGATCGTCAATGAAATTCTGGTAAGCCTGGGCGTGGTGGCAAAGCCCATCAGCCTTCTTTATAACGAGTTTTCCATGATTGTAGGATTTATTCAGCTGTTTTTGCCGTTGATGATTCTGTCCTTAATCGGGATTATGGACAATATTTCCGAGGACTTAAACCTGGCGGCAGGAAGTTTGGGGGCATCCCGGCTGGGAGTGTTCCGCCATGTGGTTTTGCCCCTTAGCATACCCGGGCTGGTGACGGGAAGCGTGCTGGTATTCACCGGCTGTCTCACAGCCTATACCACTCCTCAGCTTTTGGGAGGCACCGATACCCGGGTGCTGGCTACCATGATTTATCAGCAGGCCATGTCTCTGGGCGACTGGACTCAGGCATCGGTGGTTGCTGTGGTGATGATTGTAGTGACGATTGTGGTGTCCAATGTGATCAACGGCATTAGCCGAAAGCTGAACCCGACCTTATAAGGCGGTGCCGGGTATTTTGTATTCTGTGCAATGGGAAGCAAACCGGTGAAATATAAGGCTGTTTAAAAGGTTATTTAGTACAATCCGGAAAGATAAAGGAGAACGATATGGCGCTTTTGGAGCTTCAGAATATTACGGCTGGATATGACAAAAATGTGATTTTAAAGGATCTGGATTTTCAGGTGGAGAAGGGAGAGCTGGTTTCCCTCTTAGGCTCAAGCGGCTGCGGAAAGACCACCACCCTGCGGCTGATTGCAGGCTTTTCCACTCCCATGTCAGGAAAATTCATGTTTGGCGGAAAGGATTACACCCAGGTTCCCTTAAACAAACGGAATTTTGGTTTTGTGTTCCAGAGCTATGCCCTGTTTCCCCATATGACGGTCTTTGACAATGTGGCTTTTGGCTTAAAGATGCGCAAAATCCCGCAGGATCAGATCAAAAAAGAGGTCATGGATATGCTGGAGACGGTGGATCTGGGTGGATTTGAAAACCGGTTTCCCAAGGAAATGTCCGGCGGACAGAGACAGCGAGTGGCCCTGGCCAGGGCGTTGGTGATCAAGCCGGATCTTCTGCTTTTAGACGAGCCTTTGAGCAATTTAGACGCCAAGCTGAGAGTGAAGATGCGGGTGGAGATCCGCCGGCTCCAGCAAAAGTTCGGTTTCACTGCCATCTATGTGACCCATGACCAAGAGGAGTGCTTTGCCATCTCCGACAAGGTAGCCATCATGAATCACGGGGTGATCGAGCAGATGGACAGTCCCTCCGTGATCTACAATCATCCAAAGACGGAGTTTATCGCCCGGTTTGTGGGCTTTGAGAATTTTATGGATTTAAAGAGAACCGGAAACGATGGGCTCTACTTGCTGCCGAACGGAAACAGAATCCAGGCAGATGTCATGGTGGGGGCAGATACGGTGAAGGCATGTATCCGGCCGGAGGATATTTTGATTGTGCCGGAGGGGTTCCATGCGTCCAACCCTCTTTCCGGTCAGATTACGGTAAGTACATTTCTTGGAAAGCGCAACCAGTACAATGTCCGCACCGCCATCGGTGAGTTTGAGGTCAGCACGGACCAGGAGAGTGTTTACAAAACCGGAGATCAGGTCACATTGTCCCTGCCTTCGGGAAAGATTATTTTACTTTAAAGTGGAAAAGGAGAAAAGGTTATGAAAAAGAGACTTTTAAGCATTGCCATGGCAGCATTGATGGCGTCATCGCTGGCTGCCTGCGGAGGCTCTGACAAGGCAGAGACGCCTGCGGCAGACACCACGGCTGCTGCCACAGAGGCTGCGAAAGCAGAGAGCGCAGAAAAGGAGACAGAGGCCGCGGCAGGCAGCGAGCTTCCTTCCTTTGAGGGGCAGGAGCTTCGGATCTCCACATTTTCCTTCAATGCGGAGCTGGTTCAGAAAAACATCTATGATCCCTTTGAGGAAGCTACCGGCTGTAAGGTGATCGTGGAGACCGGAAAGAATGCAGAGCGGGTGACAAAGATTAAGGAATCACCAGAGAATTATGATGTTGTGGTCATTGGGGATGCATTTATTGCCGACCTGATTGACGCAGATCTGATTGAGACCATTGATACGTCCAAGCTGACCAATCTGGATGCCATCTATGACAACGCAAAGGCTCCCTTTGGGGAGGAATATGGCCCGGCCTACAGCTTTAACCGCATGGGGATCGTGTACGATAAGTCTACCTGCCCCATTGAGATTACCTCCTGGGAGGATCTGTGGAATCCGGAGCTGGCCGATTCCATCGCAATTCCAGACATTACCACCACCACCGGCCCGCTGATGTATTTCTCCGTGGCAAAGATGGCAGGTCTGACTCCGGGGAAGGATGACGATGCGATCATGGCCAAGTTTGAAGAGTTAAAACCCAATATTATGAAGACCTACACCAGCGCCAATGATACCATCACCATGTTAAACCAGGGTGAGATATCCGTTGCTGTGCTTTTGGACTATTCCTACACGGCTGCTCAGTCTGCCTCCGATGATTATGTGTGGGTAGATCCGGCAGAAGGCGTGTACAGCGGCTTTAATACGGTGAACATTATCAAGGGCTGTGCCAACAAGGAGCTGGCTGAGGCATTTGTTGATTTCTACATTTCCAAGGAGGTTCAGCTGGCTGAGGCTTTGGACGGGGTGGATGCTCCTGTGAGAACCGATGTGGAGCTGACTCCGGAGCAGGCTGCCAACTTTACCTATGGCAAGGAAATGATCGACAATCTGCTGATTCCCGACTGGTCCGTGGTCAATGCCAACAAGGCTGACTGGATCGCTAAGTGGAACGAGCTGTTCTCTGTCCAGTAGGAATTGTGAAAACGGATTTTGCCGTAATTCAGTAAACTGCCGGCGCCCCGGCTGTCCGGTACAAAGGAGTTATCATGAGAAAGAGCAAATCTTTGTTTTTTGTGACATTGCTGGTATATGTGTTTCTGATTGGCCCGCTGCTTGTGATCATGGCGGCGTCTTTTAGCGACACCACTTATCTGAAGTTTCCGGGAGAGGGCTTTACTCTGCGCTGGTACCACCAGATTCTGCAGGTAAAAAGCTTTGGAAGCGCGGCAAAAAACAGTATTATCATTGCCTTTGCAGGCACCTTTGTGGCATTGCTTTTGGGGCTTCCGGCGGCTTATGCCTTAAACCGTTATCGATTTAAGGGAAAGGAACTGATCAAGAGTCTGTTTCTGTCGCCGGTGCTGATTCCGGTGATTGTGCTGGGCTTTGTGATGCTCCGCTATGTGGTGAACCGTTTCAGGCTTCCGGCCATGCCGAGCCTTTTGATCGGCCACACGATTCTGTCCATTCCCTACGTGATGCGGGTTGTCACCTCCAGCCTGGCCAACTTTGATTTTTCCATGGAGGAGGCGGCAAGAATTCTGGGGGCAGGGAATGTGTACACGTTTTTCCACATTCTGCTGCCCAATATTAAGTCAGGAATCGTGTCGGCATGTATTATGGCAATTATCAATTCATTTAACAATGTGTCTCTGTCGGCCTTTCTGACCAGCGCGGGGGTGTCCATGCTGCCCATTGAGATGATGGCATATGTGGAGTATCATTTTGACCCGACCATTGCCGCTCTTGCAACCCTTTTGATGGTGATTACTCTGGGAGTGATGCTGGTGATTGAGAAAACTCTGGGGCTTAAGAGCGTGGTGTAGACCAATGTCCCGGAAGGAGCTTTAAAGACGAGACAGATAATGGTTATCAGAGGTTTAACTATTTAGATTACTGCGAAGGAGAGGGTATGACACCAGGTGTTAGAGCCCTCTTTTCGTTAGGAAGTTCTGTTATGAGTATTTGGTAATTCTATTTTCAGAAAGGGAGCTTTTTTTATGAAACCAGCCCTTATTATTGGTTCGACCTGCGTGGATGTAATCATCAACCTGGACCACCTTCCAAAAACAGCCGAGAATCTCCGTCCCTATTCTCAGTCTATGGCTTTGGGGGGATGCGCTTACAATGTATCCCATATGATGCGGCTTTTAAAAGCGCCTCACACCTTCATCACGCCTGTAGGCACCGGAACTTATGGGGATTACGTGGAAAAGGAGCTCACCGCCAGGGGGATTCCCATCCTGGTTCATGTCCCGGATAAGGATAACGGATGCTGTTACTGTCTGGTGGAGGCCTCCGGAGAGAGAACCTTTCTGTCCGTTCACGGAGCAGAATATACCTTTGAAAAGTCCTGGATGGAGCCTTATCCGTCTTCGGACTATGGTTTGGTCTATATATGCGGGTTGGAAATCGAGGAGCCCACAGGTGTTTGTCTGATCGAATATCTGGAGGGACATCCGGATTTGGAGGTGTGCTATGCCCCCGGACCCCGGGGTGTACGGATACCTGCTTTTAAAAATGACCGTATGATGAAGCTTCATCCGATTCTCCATATTAATGAACAGGAGGCTTTGGAGCTTAGCGGGGCGGGATCCTTCACGGAGGCGGCGGAGGCGCTCTTTTCCAGGACAGGTAATACGGTGATCATAACTCTTGGAGAGAAGGGGACCTACTGCCGGGAAGGGAACGGGGATGCTTATCTGGTTTCTTCGGTGCCTTCGGAGCATATTGTGGATACCATTGGGGCCGGAGATGCCCATATCGGAACGATTCTGGCTCTTTTGACTAAGGATATTCCTCTTCGGAAGGCCATAGCCTGTGCCAATGGGGTGTCCCGTGCGGTGGTGGAGACCCAGGGCGCGTCCCTGCCGGAGGACAGGCTCCGCGATGTGATGAAATCCTGGGAACAGACTGAGGCGGGCAAAAGAAGGAAAAATAGGGATTGTGTGAGCCAGACAATAGGTATGAAGGAAGCTGCCTGTGTAAGAAAAGTGATGGGGATGAACATGAAGGAAAATATGGATATGAGCGGGAGTGTGGCAGAAAAAATAAAACAGTATGCAACAGAGCTGGATGAGATCAGTAGAGAGCGGCGGCGGGATTTTCATAAGTATCCGGAGACAGCCTGGCTGGAAATGCGGACCTCCGCCATTATAGCTAAGACATTGACAGAATTGGGATATGAGGTGCTGACCGGCAGACAGGTGTGCCTTGAGACAGCCCGGATGGGAGTCCCCGAAAAGGAGGAGCTTTCGGAGCATGCCAGGGCTGTCCTGGATCAGGGAGTGCCAAAGGAATATCTGACGGAGGATATGAGGGAGGGCTTTACCGGAGTTATCGGGATTCTGCGCTGCGGGGAAGGGCCGGTGGTGGCTCTGCGGTTTGATATCGATGCGCTGGGGCTGATCGAGGAGGAGACTTCAAAGCACCGTCCCTATGCGGAAGGCTTTTCCTCAAAAAATCGCGGGATGATGCATGCCTGCGGGCACGATGCCCATGGGGTGATCGGCCTGGGGACCGCTCAGGTGCTGATGAAAATAAGGGATGAGCTTCATGGCACGGTGAAGCTGATCTTTCAGCCGGGCGAGGAGGGGGCCAGAGGAGCCCGGGCCATTGTGGCCCACGGACATTTAGATGATGTGGATTATTTTGTGGGAACCCATGTGGCTCCCACGGACGGCCCCGATGACGGAGATGTGACGCCGGGCACCTGGGGTTCTCTTGCTACCAGCAAATATGATGCCCATTTCTACGGACAGGCGGCCCATGCCGGGGGATTTCCCGAAAATGGGAAGAGCGCCATTGTGGCTGCTGCCAATGCGGTTCTGAATCTGACGGCAATCTCCAGACACAGCGGCGGAAGCTCCCGAGTCAATGTGGGAACAATCCATGGAGGAACCGGCCGCAACGTGGTGCCGGATCATGCAATGATTCAGTTTGAAGTCCGCGGGGAGACCACCAAGATCAATCAGTTTATGGACGAGGAGGCCAGAAGAATTTGTCTTGGAGCCGCCCAGATGGCCGGATGCAGCTGCAAGATGGTTCTTCAGGGAGGATCGGAATCCCAGCACAGCGATGAGGATTTTCTGGAATGGATTGCTGAGGTGATAAATCGGGATCTGCCTCACCTAAGGGTCAGCAGCTGTAAAAATGCCAAAAACTGGGGAAGCGAGGATATTTCTCTCATGATGAACCGGGTTCAGGAACACGGGGGAAAGGCGGTTTATATGCGTTCCATGACTCCCATGGCATCGGCCCAGCACACCACGGCCTTTGACTTTGATGAGAAGGTGCTGGTGGACGGGATTGAGACGTTTTGTGTGATCGTGTGGGAGCTTATGGGGTGCTTGACCTTCTGACGTTTGTATCATATAATGTGGGAAAGACAAAAAACAGCAGCAGTCAATCAAAGTATTTAGCGAAACATATTGGTACACGGTAAGTAGTACCGGACATCAGCAAACTTTGGCGGATGGCGAGTCGCCACCCGGAATCAGAAGTGCAAGGAAAGCCCACAGCCTGCTCCAAGGTACATCCGCACATTTCATGTGCCATCGCCGCCTTCACCGGCGTGCGGTACCTCTGCGCAGTCTGCGGTATCCGGATATGTGCTGCTGTTTTTTGTTTTTTGTGGTTTTTGCCGCAGAAAAATGTATAGGACAAAAACGACAATAATCACTGTCTTTGGAGGAAATTTCGATAACATGAAGAGTACCATTTCTCCCGAAAATATAAAAAACCATATATGGAAGGTGTCCAGGACAGATCTATGGCAGTACTGTACCTGGGAGCACAGCAGGGAAATGCTTCTTTCCCTTCATCTGTTCGGTGAAAATGACCGGACAGATGACCAGGTGATCGCCTGCCTGTATGCATTGAGCAATCACACAGAGAATCACTATAAAAAAATACGGATTCCAAAAAGATCAGGGGGATTCCGCACATTGCTGGTGCCGGATCCCCTTCTTAAGCATGTGCAGAGAAATATCCTCCACCATGTGTTGGACGGCTTTTCTCTTTCTGATTATGCAACTGCATACCGCAAAAAGGAAATAAATTCTTCTGCTGTCTGCGGCGTGCTGGAAAATGCCTCTATGCATCAGGAAAAACGGCTGGTTGTGAAGCTGGACATCAAGGATTTTTTTGGAAGCATTACTTTTCCCATGGTGCTTTGCCATGCCTTTCCCGTAAAATATTTTCCCCCGGAGGCGGGCTGTCTTCTTGCCAGCCTTTGCTGCTTTCGGGAGTATCTGCCCCAGGGCGCTCCCACCTCGCCGGCAATCTCCAATCTGGTGATGAAGCCCTTTGATATGTATATGGCAGAGTGGTGCGGCTGCAGACAGATTACCTATAGCCGGTATTGTGATGATCTGACCTTTTCTGGAGATTTTGATCCGGGAGAGGTGCTTCGTAAGTCGGAAAGCTTTTTAGGCGCTATGGGCTTTGAGCTGAACAGAAAAAAGACCCGGGTGATGTCAAGGGCTTCCAGACAAACAGTGACCGGTCTGGTTGTCAATGAAAGGGCACAGCCTTCAAGGGAGTACCGGCGAAGGCTGCGGCAGGAGATTTATTATTGCAGGAAATACGGGGTGGAGGAGCATCTGCGGATGACGGGGATGGAAAAGGCCTTTGCCTTGCCGGACGGGAAGCCTGACCGGCTGCGGTATATGCAAATGCTCCAGGGAAAAATACGGTATGTGTTGCTGACCAGACCGGAGGAACTGTGGCTGAAGGAGGCGGAGGGGTGGATAAAGGAAGAAATGAAAAGGGAAAGTGTGTGAACCGATGTCGTTTAGCTAGGCTTTACCAGAAGGCACGCCCTTAAAAAGGTGAGGGAAGTGGACGGAAATGCGGAGTAATCCGTGGTATCATGACATTGCTTATGAACAGTAACAATAGCAAGATATTACAGGTATTTCGTCAGAAAAAGCATGTTCTTTTTCTTATATTTTCCTGTAAAATAGAAGGAAATTATAAGAAGGAGTAAAAGCATGCTGTATCCAAGAGAAAATGAAGTGCGTATGGTCTCAGATTTGTCCGGAATCTGGGAGTTTAAGCTGGGGAATGAGAACGAGCCGGGGTTAAGAATACGAAAACAAGAACCCTGTGGGTGATGCTCTATGTGATTTTGATCGCCCTGGCTCTGGTGATGCTGGTGCCCTTTATCTGTCTTGGCCAGGCATACTGGCTGACAAAAGATGAGATTTATGTGCATCATTTTCTGCGGCTTCTGACAGACTGGATGGAACGGATGAGGCGGACGCCGGAGACGGAAAAGACAGGATGGCGGATCCTGGAGGCGGGATTTCGGGGGGAGTACTGGACAAAGGCCATCCGGTATTTTGCCGACAGCCCTCTGCTGACAGATTCGGTGGTGGACAAATTTTATCACTGTCTCATAGAGCATGCCGAGTATATTATAGAAATGCATTCTCCTTATCGGTATATCAGCAACTGGGGAGTGCTGGAAAATCATGGCCTGTTTGAGATCGGCATTTCCATGCCGGACGAGGAAAGGCGGAACCGGTATACCTCCATTGCAATGGAGCATCTGGGGATTCAGGCGCAGATGCAGATCCTGGGGGACGGAGTGCAGTGGGAGCAGTCGCCCATGTACCACAACGAGGTATTCCACTGCTTTGAGGATGTGCTGATTTTGGCAAAGCGCAACAAGATTTCAGTGCCTGAGATGTTTCTTGAGGCAGTGAAAAAAATGGCTTGTGCAAACCTGGCATGGCAGAAGCCGGACGGCCGGGAATTTATGACGGGCGACAGCGATGACATGGATATCCGGGATTATCTGGGGGTGGCTGCCTGGCTGTTTCATGATCCGATGTTAAAGGCAGGAGGACGGCCGGTGCTGGATTATGAGAGCGTCTGGGATATCGGGGCATCCGGTGCAGAGGAGTATGAGGCCATGGAGATGGTGAAGCCGGATTTTGTGTCAGCTGCCCTGGAAGATTCCGGCCATTATTATCTGCGCAGCGGCTGGAAAAAGGATGCCAATGTGCTCCATTTCCATTGCGGTACTATGGGAGCCGGCCACGGTCATTCGGACAAGCTGCATGTGGATCTGGTGGTCCGGGGAGAGGATGTACTGACCGATTCGGGGCGTTTTACTTATGCGGCGGATAAAGGGAGGTTTGATTTTAAGAATCCGGATGCCCACAATACCATTACAGTGGACGGAAAATTTTTTACAGTCTGTAAGGATTCCTGGGAGTGTGAGAAGCTTTGCCAGCCGGTAAAGCAGCCCCACCGGTTTACGGATCGGTATGAATTTATTCAAGGCGGGCATTTGGGATATATGGACAGGACGGGCGGTGTGTTCGTAAACCGGAAAATTATATGGATCAAGCCGGATTTATATGTGATAATGGATGAGATGTACAGCGGGGATTCCCACAGCTATGAACAGTACTGGAATTTCAGCGAACGGGGACAGGTGCGCTTAAGCGAGCAAAGTGTGGTAAAGGTTCCCCGGCTTCCCGGGCTTGAAAAAGCGGGAAATCCGGATCCGACTATTCACAGAGAAGAACCGGGAACAATAAAGGGCGCTTACATGGAATCTGTTGGAACAGGGGCCGTCCAGAGGGGTGATTTCATTGGAGAAAAGGCCCGGGCCAAATTCTTTTTTATGACGCCGGAATCTGTCGGAGAGATTCTTCCTGGAAAAATTGCCCGCCATTACAACCGGCAGGAAACCCGTCAGAAAATCAGGATGAAGATAAAGGGCAGCGGTTTCACTTCTCTTTTGACAGTGATTCAGACAGGAGAAACCGGTAAAATGCCCGAGTGTCAGGTGGAGCGCCTTCCGGTAAAATCCGCTTTGAAGGGAATCTATTATCCGTTCCATATGGCGGAGGGCTTAAAGCTTACGGTGGGGAAAAAGGAGTATATCGTCATCATGTGCCATCAGGAGGTAAATTCCCCTACGGATTTGGTGGAGGCGGACGGATGCTTAGGGTATGGAAATGTGATTGTCTTTGACAAGGCCGAGGCAGATAAGGCGGGGACGGTGTTGTGCTGGTGAGCAGTTGATTGCGGAGTGACCGTTATTGTTTGAACGATAATTGTCACAGATAATTTGATTGATATAGAGCTCCTTTTTTGCTATGATTGACAATGAAAAGACTGGCATATGCCGGCGGCAGGTCGATTTTTTGAAGGTGGCAGAGATGAACAGCACAGTAAAGATTTCAGAGTATTTCTGACACCTGTTGTTATGGATGAAATGGCTTGTATCGGATCTGTTCTCGTAATCGCCTTGGGGCTGAATATGTTGAAGATCACAAATATCAGGCTGGCCAATTTGATTTTGGCGCCATTTGTACCAATTGTCTTATATGCGTTTATGGGATAGGAGAAATATTAGTCATTATGTGTGAACAATACCCCCATAATTGTACATATACAGATTTTTAATACAGCTGAGTACATAATATTTTCATTGCTCTTTTCCCGCAAATATATTATGATATCTAAAGAAGCCTGCGGCCATTATCCGGATGAATATCCGGTAATTGCCAATGCTTAAATATGTTTGTACTGGAGGAGATATGTATTATGAAACGCTTACTGGCAATCGGAGAGGCACTGATCGATTTTATTCCTTCTGAGACAGGAAAAGAGATGAAGCAGGTTTCTGCTTTTGCTCCCGCCGTGGGAGGAGCCCCTGCCAATGTGTGCGGGGCTTACGTGAAGCTGGGAGGGGAAGCCTCCATGATCACCCAGTTAGGAGATGATCCCTTTGGAGATAAGATTGCAGATGAATTTGCCTCCTGCGGAATCGGCTGTGAGTATGTGAAACGCACAAAGGCCGCCAATACATCCCTTGCCTTTGTGGCTCTAAAGGAGGACGGCAACCGGGAATTTTCTTTTTACCGCAAGCCGGGGGCCGATATGCTGATGGATGTCTCTGATATAAAGAAGGATTGGTTTTCTGACATTTTCGGCCTTCATTTCTGTTCCGTTTCTCTGGGGGACTTCCCCATGAAGGAGGCCCACCGGCAGGCGGTCCGCTATGCGTCCGAGACAGGGGCTTTGGTGAGCTTTGATCCCAACCTGCGTTTTGCCCTGTGGGAGGATCTGGATGCCCTGAAAAATGTGATTCATGAGTTTGCCCCTATGGCCCATGTGCTGAAGGTGTCGGACGAGGAGCTGGAATTTATTACCGGCTGCAAGGATATTAAGGAAGCGCTTCCCCGGCTTCTGACAGGAAATACCCGCCTGGTGATTTATACCAGGGGATCCGAGGGGGCAGAGTGCTATACCCGCGAGACTTCTGCCTTTGCACCCGGCGAGAAGGTCAGGGCAGTGGATACCACCGGCGCTGGTGACGGATTTATCGGCTCTTTCCTTTACTGTCTGTCGGCCGATGGCATAACCGCTGATAGGCTGAACAGTCTGACCAGGGAGCAGATGGAGCGTTATCTGGCCTTTGCCAACCGATTCTGCGGAAAGAGCGTTATGGGCCATGGCGCCATTGCCTCTTATCCTACCAGGGAGCAGATGGAGGAGAATTGAACATTTCAAGCCAGCGATTTGCGGGTGGTGTCAAGAAAAAACACTTGACACCACCCGCCTTTTCGTGTATGATAATCCAGGTGATGTTATGGAAAGCATTGTAAAACAAAGTCTTTTATACGATTTTTATGGTGAGCTGCTGACAGAGCATCAGCGTGCCGTGTACGAAGACGCGGTATTTAACGATATGTCCTTGGGAGAGATCGCCCAGGAGCGGGGGATCAGCCGCCAGGGGGTTCATGACCTGATCAAGCGGTGCGACCGGCTTTTGGAGGGGTATGAGGAGAAGCTTCACCTGGTAAGCAAGTTTCAGAAAACCCGCAAGATGGTGGAGGATATCTGCCAGAGGCTGCAGGCCTTTAAGGAGACCAAGGACGAATCATTGATTGCTCAGATCGAACAGATATCCGTGGATATTATGGAGCTGTAGAGACTATGGTTTAAGAGCTGTCCGAACGGATGCGTGGGGAGGATTTATATGGCTTTTGAAAGCTTATCCGATAAATTGCAGAATGTATTTAAGAATTTGCGGGGCAAGGGACGCCTCAGCGAAGCAGACGTAAAGGCCGCTTTAAAGGAAGTAAAGATGGCGCTCCTTGAGGCGGACGTAAGCTTCAAGGTGGTGAAGCAGTTTGTAAGCTCCGTTCAGGAGCGGGCTGTGGGGGAAGAAGTGTTAGGCTCCCTGCAGCCAGGCCAGATGGTTATCAAGATCGTCAACGAGGAGCTGGTCCGCCTGATGGGCTCCGACACCACGGAGATTCCCTTAAAGCCGTCCAATGAGATCACAATCCTTATGATGGCAGGCCTGCAGGGTGCAGGTAAGACCACCACCACTGCCAAGATTGCAGGAAAGCTTAAGGCAAAGGGACGCAAACCACTTTTGGTGGCCTGTGACGTGTACCGGCCGGCAGCGATTGAACAGCTTCGGATTAACGGGGAGAGGCAGGGAGTTCCCGTTTTCTCCATGGGAAACCATCAGGATCCGGTGGATATTGCCAAGGCCTCTGTGGAGCACGCGGCAAAAAACGGCTACAATGTGGTCATTTTAGATACCGCCGGTCGTCTCCATGTGGATGAGGATATGATGGAGGAGCTGGTGCGGATTCGGGACAGTGTCTCCCTGGATCAGACCCTATTGGTGGTAGACGCCATGACCGGACAGGATGCGGTGAATGTGGCTTCCATGTTCCAGGAAAAGGTGGGCATTGACGGGGTGATTTTAACCAAGCTTGACGGCGACACCCGGGGCGGGGCGGCCCTTTCCATTCGCGCCGTAACCGGCAAGCCTATTCTCTATGTGGGTATGGGGGAGAAGCTCTCCGACTTAGAGCAGTTTTATCCCGACCGTATGGCTTCCCGGATTTTGGGTATGGGCGATGTACTGACCTTGATCGAGAAGGCAGAGCTGGAGCTGGACGAGGAGAAGGCCCGCCAGATGAGCCAGAAGCTGCGCAAGGCAGAGTTTGATTATAATGATTTCTTAGAGCAGATGCGCCAGATTAAAAAGATGGGCGGCATTGGCAGTATTATGAGTATGCTGCCGGGCATGGGACAGATAAAGGGCGGTATTCCGGAGGTGGACGATTCTGCCATGAATCGGGTGGAGGCCATTATTTTGTCCATGACCAAGGAAGAGCGGGCCAATCCCTCTCTCATGAATCCCTCCAGAAAGCAGCGGATTGCCAAGGGCGCCGGTGTGGATATCAGTGAGGTTAATCGGATTGTCAAGCAGTTTGATCAGATGAAGAAGATGATGAAGCAGCTTCCCGGAATGATGGGAGGCAAGAAGGGCCGGGGAGGCTTTGGCGGTCTCTTTGGCAAGATGAAGATGCCCTTTTAGAATGAATTTTTAACTGACGGGTATCGGTGATTTTGGTAACAATGCGGTTTTTTCTCGGCTTTAATAAGCCGGAAAAGACAGGCATTTGTTGATAGAAACTAACAGAGGAGGTGAAACGACATGGCAGTTAAGATGAGACTGAGAAGAATGGGTGCAAAGAAGAAACCTTTCTATAGAATCGTTGTTGCAGATTCCAGATCCCCCAGAGATGGCAGGTTCATTGAGGAGGTTGGTACCTATGATCCGAACCAGGAGCCCAGCGCAATCCGGTTCGATGAAGAAGCAACAAAGAAATGGTTAGCCACAGGTGCTCAGCCCACTGATCGCGTAGCAAAGCTTTTAAAGACCGCGGGCATCCAGTAATGATGAGGTGATTACTATGAAAGAACTGGTTGAGGTAATTGCAAGAGCATTAGTTGAGAACCCGGATGAGGTGGTTGTGACCGAGACTGAGAAGGACGGAGAGACAGTAATAGAACTAAAGGTGGCACCCTCCGATATGGGAAAGGTGATTGGCAAGCAGGGACGAATCGCAAAGGCCATTCGTTCCGTTGTCAAGGCAGCCGCTTCTAAAGAAGACAAAAAGGTTGTTGTGGATATTCAATAGCCACCATGAGCTGTCGCCTGGCAGATGCAGGCGGCAGTTTTTCTGTTGCGATGAAAGTCGCCGGGCGCATGGAGGCACACAGTAACGACAGAATGCAGACAGAGGTGGATATATGGAAGATATGCTGCGGGTGGGGGTCATCTCCTCCACTCATGGAGTGCGGGGAGAGGTAAAGGTATATCCCACTACGGACGATGCCAAACGTTTCAAAAAGCTGAAAACCGTAATCCTGGATATCCGGCCGGAACCGGTCACGCTGAATATTGAGAACGTTAAATTTTTTAAAAATATGGTAATCCTGAAATTTAAAGAATTCAACAATATCAATGAGATCGAAAAATACAAGGGAAGGGATCTGCTGATTCACCGCAATCAGGCAGTAAAGCTAGGGCCGGATGAGAATTTTATTGTAGATCTGATAGGCCTTAAGGTGGTGACAGATGAGGGAGAGGATTTCGGTGTGCTCAAAGACGTTTTAAAAACCGGGGCAAATGATGTGTATGTCATTGAGGGAAGCAATAAGGAATATCTGTTTCCGGCTATCAGGGAGTGCATAAAGAATGTGGATCTGGATGCCAAAATTATGACTGTTCATATTATGGATGGATTGTTGGAGCTGTAAGGGAGGAAGGCTTAAGTGAATTATCATATCCTTACGCTGTTTCCCGATATGGTTCGGGACGGGCTGAACACCAGCATTATCGGCCGGGCGATTGAGAAGGGAATTTTGTCCGTTGAGGCCGTTAATATACGGGATTATACAAAGGAGAAGCATGGTCATGTGGACGATGCACCCTACGGAGGCGGTGCCGGTATGGTGATGCAGGCAGCCCCTGTGTGCGATGCCTATGAGGCCTTGTGCGCCCGTCTGGGGGGAAGGAGGCCCCGGGTGCTGTATATGACTCCCCAGGGACAGGTGTTTAATCAGTCCATCGCCAGGGAGCTGTCAAAGGAGGAGGAGCTGGTATTCTTATGCGGCCATTACGAGGGAATCGATGAGCGGGCTCTGGAAATGATTGTCACGGATTATCTCTCCATCGGCGACTATGTTCTCACCGGCGGTGAACTGCCGGCCATGGTTATGATTGACTGTATTTCCCGCTTGGTGCCGGGAGTGCTGAATAATGATCTGTCCGCGGAGATTGAGTCCTTTCACGACAATCTGCTGGAATATCCCCAGTATACCCGCCCGGAGATCTATGAGGGCAGACGGGTCCCGGAGATCCTTTTATCCGGACATCACAAAAATATTGATTTGTGGAGACGGCAGCAGTCCATTGAAAGGACGCTCAAAAGACGTCCGGATCTCCTGGCAGGCGCCCGGCTGACAGATAAGGAAAGGGCGTATTTACAGAATCTTGTCAGCGGGGAAGAAAACGGATAACAAAAAGTAACAGCATATAAGAGCTGAACATTACGGCAAAAACACGAAAATAGTCCTTGCAATTATAGTCAAATTATGTTAATATCAAATGCGTTGTGAATAAGAAAAAGAGATGGTCCGCTGTTGCCCTGATAAGCATTAAGAACATCAAACATATGAAGGAGGTTCACACAATATGAATGATATCATCAAGAAAATCGAAGATGAGCAGCTGAAGGCTTCTGTTCCGGAGTTTCACGTAGGAGACACGGTCCGCGTGTACAACAAGATTAAGGAAGGAAACCGGGAGAGAATTCAGGTATTTGAAGGCACTGTGATCAAAAGGCAGAACGGCGGAGCCCGTGAGACCTTTACTGTCCGGAAGAATTCCAATGGAATCGGCGTTGAGAAGACATGGCCGGTACATTCTCCCTCTGTGGACGATATTCAGGTTGTCCGGAGAGGTAAAGTGAGACGTGCAAAACTGTATTACTTGAGAGACCGGGTAGGCAAGGCTGCTAAGGTTAAAGAACTTGTAAAGTGATGAGACAGCAAAGGGACAATGAAAATTGTCCCTTAGTTTTTCTGATTTTTCTGATTTCCCCTATCGGTATTTCCGTTTATATAGATGAGGTAAAACACGTGGATTTTTATTATAGAGAAGACGCAAGCCTGGTCCGGGTGGTAATGCGCTGGGTAGTAGATGTGGTGGTGGTGCTGACCTTCGCCTGGTTTTGTCTGCATTCCTTTGGCGTGCAGATTGTTGTGGCGGGACAGTCTATGACCCCCCTTTTAAATTCTGAAGATGTGGTTTTGATGAACAAATTGATCTATGATTTCAAAAAGCCGGAACGGCTGGACGTGGTGGTGTTTCAGCGGGAGGACAAAAAAACCAATGTAAAGCGGGTGATCGGCGTTCCCGGGGATGTGGTCCATATTCAGGGCGGCTATGTATATATAAACGGAGAGCGCTTAAGGGCAGAGAACGGCCTGGATCAGGTATCCTTAGCCGGGCTGGCGGAAAATCCGGTTGAGCTGGGAGAGGGAGAGTACTTTCTTTTGGGAGATAACCGGGACAGCAGCGAGGACAGCCGCTTTGCCAATGTGGGAAATGTGAGGGAGGATCAGATTCTGGGGAAGGTATGGTTTCGGATCTATCCCTTGATGGATATTGGTCTCATTGGTTCCCGATAAAGCAAAATAGAACAAGGAGGCAGAAGCCTTGAATATACAATGGTATCCCGGGCACATGACAAAAGCGAAGCGTGCCATGAAGGAAGATATAAAGCTGATTGATTTGGTGATCGAGCTGGTGGACGCGCGGGCTCCCTTTTCAAGCAGAAATCCGGATATTGACGAGCTGGCCAGGGGAAAATTCCGTCTCATTCTTTTAAATAAATCGGATTTGGCTAAAGAGCAGGCAAATACCTTGTGGAGCCAGTGGTTTCAGGAACAGGGTTTTTATGTTTTGGAGGTCAACTCCCGAAGCGGCATGGGACTGAAAAAAATCAATTCCATGGTTTTGGAGGCCTGTAAAGAAAAGCTGGAGAGAGACCGCAAAAGAGGAATTTTAAACCGCCCGGTGCGGGCCATGGTGGTGGGAATTCCCAATGTGGGCAAGTCTACCTTTATCAATTCCTTTGCAGGAAAGGCCTGTACGAAAACCGGAAACAAGCCGGGAGTAACCAAGGGAAATCAATGGATCCGCCTAAATAAGACCCTGGAGCTTCTGGACACTCCGGGGATTTTGTGGCCCCGGTTCGAGGATCAAAAAGTGGGGCTTTTGCTGGCAATGCTTGGTTCCATCAAGGATGAGATCCTCAATCAGGAGGAGCTGGCCTTGGAGCTTTTAAGGCTCCTTGAAAGAAAGCATCCGGAGGCTTTGGCGGAGCGATATGGGATTATGGAGGAGGTGTCTGAGGATGAGAGTCTCCGGCCCCTTTCCATGCTGCACCAGATTGCCAAGGTCCGCGCCTGCCTGATGAAGGGAGGAGAGCCGGATTTGTCAAAGGCTGCAGGATTTCTGATTGATGACTTCCGAAGCGGAAAGCTGGGCCGGATTACGCTGGAGCTGCCGGATGAAGTAAAAAAACAATAATCGAACCATTACATTTTGTTACGGCCGGTACGGAAAGCGGGCGGATTTACATGAACCGCCGGCTGTTCCAAACGGCCGTCATAGAGCAAAAGAGGAGGTTCTCGTGAAAACACTTAGCGGGGAAAAGCTGGCTGCAGAGCGGCAGCGGCTGGAATGTATGAGGGAATATGAGCATCAGTACGCCTCCTGTCAGGCAATCTGCGGCATTGACGAGGCGGGGCGCGGGCCGCTTGCCGGACCGGTGGCGGCAGGAGCGGTGATTCTGCCGGCTGACTGCGAGATTTTGTATCTGAATGATTCCAAAAAGCTCTCAGAGAAGCGCCGGGAGGAGCTGTTTTTGGAGATTAAAGAAAAGGCTGTGGCCTGGGCGGTGGGAATCGTCAATGCCGGAGAAATCGATGAGATCAATATTCTAAAGGCCACCTACAAAGCCATGAAAAAGGCCATAGAGGGACTTTCGGTGACGCCGGATCTTCTGCTGAATGACGCAGTGATTATTCCTGATGTCACAACCCGGCAGGTAAAGATCATTAAGGGAGATGCAAAGAGTGTGTCCATTGCAGCAGCCAGCATCCTTGCCAAGGTGACCAGAGATCATCTGATGGAGGAGTATGATGCCTTATACCCGGAATATGGCTTTGGAAGACATAAAGGATATGGGACAAGCGCTCACATGGCAGCTATCAAGGAGCATGGTCTGTGTCCCATTCACAGGCGGACATTTTTAAAGAAATACATAAGCGGGACTCAAGGTGAAGATAATGGAAGTCCCGTTTAAAAATCAGCCGGAGAAAGCCGGTTTCAACAGGCGCCGTGTTGGCTTTCAGTATGAGGCCATAGCGGCAAAATACCTTGAAGAGCAGGGAATGGTGATTCTGGAACAGAATTACCGCTGTATGCAGGGAGAGATCGATCTGATCGGGCAGGAGGGAGATTTCCTGGTCTTTGTGGAGGTGAAATACCGGGTAGATGGGAGGAACGGCTTTCCGGCAGAGGCAGTGACATTGCAAAAGCAGCAGCATATCCGCAGAACGGCCAGGTATTATCTGTACAGTCACCGGTGTGGGGAAATCCCATGCAGGTTTGACGTAGTGAGTATTTTGGGAAAGGAAATCTGCTGGATTCGGGACGCCTTTTAATCAGTGTTTGAAGGAGGAAAGGGAAGTGGAGTGGAAAAGAAAAACGGGCCGAAGGGCCCTTGACATAAAAGAAGAAAACGGCGTTGTATGGCTGGAATTTCCCGGGCTGTCCTCCACGGGGATGGTTCACCACGGATTTTCCACCAGACTGGGCGGTGTCAGCCAGGGAAAATTTGCAACCATGAATTTGACCTTTACAAAGGGAGATAACCCGGAGCATGTTATGGAGAATTACCGGCGGATGGCTCGTGTGCTTAAGGTGGATGAGAAGCGGATGGTTTTATCCTGGCAGACCCACACCACCAATGTCCGGGTGGTGACAGAGGAGGATGCCGGTAAGGGAATCATAAGAGAGCGGGATTATAAGGACGTGGACGGACTGATAACGAATGTGCCCGGAATCACACTGGTGACCTTTTTTGCCGATTGCGTGCCTCTGTACATAGTGGATCCGGTTCACGGAGCCATTGGACTGTCCCACTCCGGATGGAGAGGCACGGTCCGCCGGATGGGAAAGAAAACCTTAGAGGCCATGAACCTTGAATACGGCACACGGCCGGAGGATGTGATTGCAGCCATTGGCCCTAGCATCTGTCAGGATTGCTTTGAGGTGGGGGAGGAGGTGGCGGAGGCCTTTGGGGAAGCCTTCAGCCAGACAGATCTGTCCCGGCTCTACTACAGAAAGGAAAACGGCAAATATCAGCTGGACCTTTGGCGGGCCAATGAGATCATCTTTTCTGAGGCCGGAGTAGCAAAGGAAAATATTTACACTACGGATATATGCACCCATTGTAATCCCCAGCTTTTGTTTTCTCACCGGACAGTGGGAACTGAGCGGGGTAATCTGGCTGCTTTTTTGTGTTTGAAGGAACCGTGACAGACAAATTTTGAAAGATCAGACAGGAGGGCTGGAAATGAAGATTATGGTTATCGGCTACAGCGGAAGCGGAAAATCCACCCTTGCGGAATATCTGGGCAAAAAGTATCAGATTCCGATTCTCCATCTGGATCACATATTCTGGCTTCCCGGATGGGAAGCCCGCCCCAGGGAGGAAATGCGGGAGATGGTTGCCTGTTTTATGGACGAACATTCCTCCTGGGTCATTGATGGCAATTATACAAAGACAGAGTATAACCGGCGCCTTGGGGAGGCTGACCGGATTATTTTTCTTAAATTTAACCGTTTTGCCTGCCTGTACCGGGTGTGGAGGCGATATCGCAGATACAGGGGCAGAACCCGGGCCGATATGGGCCGGGGATGCACGGAGAAGCTGGACAGGGAGTTCGCCTGGTGGGTCCTTTTTGAGGGACGGGACAAAAAGCGCCAGGCAGAATATCAGGCTGTGATGGAAAAATATGGGGAGAAGGTTACGGTGATCCGCAATCAGAGAAGGCTGAATGAGGTTTATAAAAATGGGTTTTGTTGATATCCAGAGGTCCTCCGAAGAGAATAATCAAAATATATCTGTAAATATACAAAAATATATCTGTGTATTAAAAACTGCTTGACGGTAGCTGCAGAATGTGATAGTATTTAGTTATCTGAAATGTTTCTGGATTTCTGTGTTTTCATTCATCTATGTGGCTGTTTTCGCCGATTACACATGGATTTAATATGCGGGCCTGCGAATATGCTGTGGAAGTGGAGATATTGCAGGAAAATATGGACGAGAACCGGCCATTTAGAGAGCAAATGTTTTAGTTTGAAAATGGGGAAAAGAAATGATCGATAACGAGATGCTTGACGCTATGCGGGATCTTTTACAGCCGGTCTATTTGAAATTAGAAGATATGAGCTTAAAGATGGAAGATATGAATCTGGAAATTAAGGATTTAGGCCTGAAAATCGCGAAGATTGAACACAAAACAGAAAAGATCGATAACCGTCTTACCCATCTGGAGTATCAAACCGCCAGGGGATTTCGCAGGGCAGAGGATGGGATTCAGACGCTGTTTGCAGTTTTAGAGGGCCAGGGCCTTCTTCCGATTTCCCAGTCGGATAGGTCTCCAATGGGAAAATCCACTGTGCGGAATAAAATATTAAAATACAAGGAGGAAAAGAAATGATAGGCTCCGGGTGAAATCCTTCACCGAAGCCTACTGTATCAATCATACGATTCTCTGAAAGTACTCATACCCGTCTGCCTGGTATCTGCGCACCAGCTTCTGTATCTTTTCCGTGGAGGAGAGAGCCGCCTCAATGGATACGTCATGGTTGAAGGAATTGACGATTGCAGCCAGATACTTGCTTATATCTGCTTCCAGATACCACTCCCGCTCAAGAAGGGCCTGAGGACGATAGTTTAAGTTTGCCGTGATCACATAATCAATATATCCCTTGTGGTAAAATTCATCAAATTTTTCCAGACCGTTTGTAAAAAGACCGAAGGTGCAGCAGATAATCACCTTTTTTGCCTTCCGTTCCTTCAATTCCCTTGCCGTGTCTAACATGCTCTCTCCGGAGGCAATCATATCGTCAATAATCAGAACCGTCTTTCCCTCCACAGAGGAGCCTAAAAATTCATGAGCCACAATGGGATTCCTTCCGTCAATGATTCGGGAATAATCCCGCCGCTTATAGAACATGCCCATATCCACGCTTAAGTTGTTGGCCAGATATACGGCCCGGTTCATGGCCCCCTCGTCCGGGCTGATGACCATCAGATGATCCTTGTCAATTTTTAAGGTCCGGTCATGAGCAAACAGGGCCTTGATAAACTGATAGGTGGGCATAAAATTGTCAAAACCACTTAAAGGAATGGCGTTTTGTACCCGCGGATCATGGGCATCGAAGGTGATAATATTGGACACCCCCATACGGACCAGCTCCTCTAAGGCCATGGCACAGTCTAAGGACTCCCGCTTGGTGCGTTTGTGCTGGCGTCCCTCATAGAGAAAAGGCATGATTACGTTGACCCGGTGGGCAGTGGCTGCACTGGCGCCGATGATTCTCTTTAAATCCTGATAGTGATCGTCCGGCGACATGTGGTTGGTATAGCCGCACACGGCATAGGGGATGCTGTAATTGGTCACATCCACCATGACAAACAGATCCACACCTCTTACGGATTCTAAGATCTCTGCCTTTGCTTCCCCGGAGCCAAAACGGGGGCATGTGCATTTTAAAAGATAGGAATCCACATTGTAACCCCGGTAATTTAAATCCTTTTGCCGGCGAATCAGCTCCTCCGTGTCGTTTTTCCGAAACTCCACAATATGGTCATTGACCTTCTGCGCGAGATGCCGGCAGCTTTCCAGCGCTGCAATTTTCAAGGGAGCAATGGGCAGAATATCATTAAATACATAGTTATTTGCCATAGCGGACTCCTTTCTGCGTAATGAAATTGTAACAGTAACAACGGAACTACTTTACTTATAGCATTTACAAAAGCAGACCGTCAATAGAAAGCGTCAGATTTTGTAAAAAAAAACAAAACTCCCGTTCCTTTACAAAGGCCGGGAATGTTGATATGATAGAAAAAGCTTAACAGGAATGGGAGAGGAAGCCATATATGAGCAGGAAAAAACACATGATTCAGGCAGTTAAGCCCGCGTCTATTGCAGAGGAACTGGAGCTTGAGCCGGGGGATTATCTTGTTAAGATCAACGGAAATGAGATCGAGGACATTTTCGATTATGAATATTACATGGACAGCGAAAGCATGGTTATGCTGGTGGAGAAGGCGGACGGGGAGCTTTGGGAGCTGGAGATTGAAAACGATTACCAGGATTTGGGACTGACCTTTGAAAATGGTCTGATGAGCGATTACAAATCCTGCAGCAATAAATGTATTTTCTGCTTTATCGACCAGATGCCTCCGGGGATGCGCGAAACTTTGTATTTTAAGGATGACGATTCACGCCTTTCCTTTTTGCAGGGAAACTATATCACCTTGACCAATATGAAGGACAAGGATATTGAGCGGATCATCCGCTTTCATCTGGCGCCCATCAACATATCCGTCCATACCACCAATCCGTCCCTCCGTTGTCGGATGCTTCACAACCGTTTTGCAGGGGAAGCTCTCAAAAAAATGGACAGGCTTTTTGAAGCCGGAGTGCCCATGAATGGACAGATTGTGCTGTGCCGGGGAATCAATGACGGGAAGGAGCTTGAGCGGACTATCCGGGAGCTGACCAAATTCATTCCGGTTATGGAAAGTGTGTCGGTGGTTCCTGTGGGGCTTTCCAAATATCGGGACGGGCTGGAGCCTTTGATTCCTTTTGACAAGGAGGCGGCAGAGGAAACGCTGGCCATTATTGAGCGGTGGCAGAAAACCCTTTACAGCCAGCACAAAACCCATTTTATTCACGCCAGCGATGAATTCTATATTCTGGCAGGCAGAGAGATGCCGGAGGAAGACCGGTATGACGGCTATCCCCAGCTGGAAAACGGTGTGGGAATGTTGCGGCTTCTGGACAGGGAGGTGACCGGTGCTCTTGAGGAGCTGGACGGAAATTTTTTGGAGGAATCAGATGAGAGGGCGCCAGAAATCTTGTCCATAGCCACCGGTGAGCTGGCTTATCCCTATATGAAAAGACAGCTTGAAAAAATCACCCGGCAATATCCCTCTAAGGAGGTTTATCTCTATGCCATTCACAATGATTTTTTCGGGGATATGATTACCGTGGCAGGGCTTCTCACCGGACAGGATGTGATAAAACAACTGACAAACCGCCCTTTGGGTGAACGGCTTTTGCTGCCGGAATGTATGTTTCGGAGCGGAGAAGAGGTCTTTTTGGACGATGTGACCCGCTTGGAAGTACAAAACACTTTACAAGTTCCGGTAAATATTGTAAAATCGGGCGGTCGGGATCTGGTTTATGCCGTCTTAGGTATTCGGAAGCCAAAAGAGGATGGGGAAGATGCTGCCTGTTACGGCGGATACGAGCCGGAGAGTATTTGAAAAGCAGAGGTTGGGAGGACCAGGGGCAAAGCTTCTGTTTTGTGACGAGAAAGAACGGAGGAATCTATGAGCAAACCGATTGTTGCAATTGTGGGGCGTCCCAATGTGGGAAAGTCCACCCTGTTTAATGCACTGGCAGGGGGAACGATTTCAATTGTAAAGGACACTCCGGGGGTGACCAGGGACAGAATCTATGCAGACTGTACCTGGCTGGATATGAATTTTACACTGATTGACACGGGAGGCATTGAGCCCGACAGCAAGGATATTATTCTTTCTCAGATGCGGGAGCAGGCCCAGATAGCCATTGACACGGCAGACGTGATTATTTTTATCGTGGATGTGCGTCAGGGGCTGGTGGATTCTGACTCCAAGGTGGCAGATATGCTGCGCCGTTCCACGAAGCCGGTGGTGCTGGCAGTCAACAAGGTGGACAGCTTCCAGAAATTCGGAAATGACGTGTATGAGTTTTACAATCTTGGTATCGGGGAGCCTATAGCGGTGTCAGCCGCCTCCCGTCTGGGAATAGGAGAACTGCTGGACGAGGTGGCAAAGCATTTCCGGGCAGAGCAGCTTGAGGAGGAGGACGATGACCGTCCCCGGATAGCGATTGTGGGAAAGCCTAATGTGGGGAAATCCTCCATTATCAACAAGCTGATCGGCAAAAACCGTGTGATTGTGTCGGATATTGCAGGGACCACCCGGGATGCGGTGGACACGGAGGTGGTTTACAACGGCACAGAATATGTATTTATCGATACAGCCGGCCTGCGAAGAAAAAGCCGCGTCAAGGAGGATTTAGAGCGGTACAGCATTATTCGCACCGTCTCGGCGGTGGAGCGGGCCGATGTGGTGGTGCTGGTGATCGATGCGGTGGAGGGAGTGACGGAGCAGGACGCCAAGATCGCCGGAATCGCCCATGACCGGGGAAAGGGGATTCTCGTGGCGGTCAACAAGTGGGATGCCCTGGAAAAGACAGATAAGACCATTTATGAATATACGAAAAAGATTCGGGACACCTTGTCCTTTATGCAGTACGCGGAGGTTGTCTTTATCTCAGCAGTGACCGGACAGCGCCTGTCAAAGCTTTTTGAGCTGATTGACGTGGTGAGGCAGAATCAGAATATGCGTGTTGCCACCGGTGTCCTCAATGAGATTATGACCGAGGCCGTGGCGCTGCAGCAGCCTCCCTCCGACAAGGGCAAGCGGCTGAAGCTCTTTTACATGACCCAGGTGGCCGTAAAGCCGCCTACCTTTGTGGTATTTGTCAATGACAAGGAGCTGATGCATTTTTCTTATGTGCGGTATCTGGAAAACAAGATTCGGGAAACCTTTGGTTTTAAGGGGACGGCTCTGCGGTTTCTCATTCGTGAGCGTTCCGGGAAGGAGCAGTGATGGATAGAGTTATTTGCCTGGCAATGGGATATGTGTTCGGTCTTTTTCAGACCGGGTATCTGTACAGCAAAGCACACAATATGGACATCCGCAATTACGGAAGCGGCAATTCCGGCAGCACCAATGTGCTGCGGGTTATGGGCGTTAAGGCTGGCCTTATCGTATTTATTGGAGATTCCTTTAAGATGATTTTTGCCTGTCTTCTGACCCGGTATCTTTTCCGTGAACAGCCGACACTGGTCTATGTGTATCTTGCCTATACAGGCTTTGGCGTGATACTGGGCCATAATTTTCCTTTCTACATGGGATTTAAGGGAGGAAAAGGGATCGCCGCATCGGCCGGGCTTTTGGCTGCCATGGACTGGCGGGTGATGCTTGTGGCTCTGGTGGTGTTTGTGGCCGTGGTGGCCGTTACACGTTATGTGTCCTTAGGCTCAATCCTGGTCATGCTGGTTTTTTCTGTCGGTATGGTGTTTTTTGGAATAAAAGGAGATTTCGGCATCGAGGAGAGCGCGTTGCCGGAATTCTGCGTGATGGTTCAGGTGATCAGTATAATGGGAATCTGGCGCCACCGGACCAATATCAAACGACTTTTATCCGGCACGGAAAACAAGCTTGGGGCAAAGAAATAGCAGGAAGCATTACAAAAATATAATCGGGAGGAGTGGAATGCTATGGCAGCAATCGGCGTGATCGGTTCAGGAAGCTGGGGCATTGCTCTGGCATCTCTGTTGTATCACCAGGGGAATTCCATCACCGTGTGGTCAGCCATCGAACAGGAGATTGAGGAGCTGAGCCGCACCCGGAGACTTAAGACTCTGCCGGATCTTAAGCTTCCGGAGGATATGATATTTACCGGCAGCCTTGCCGAAACCATGGAGCAAAAGGATTTGCTCGTGATGGCAGTGCCATCCATCTATGTGAGGCAGACGGCCGCCAGGATGCGCCCCTTCTGCCGGAAAGGGCAGATTTTAGTCAATGTAGCCAAGGGAATTGAGGACAAAACCTTAATGACCCTTTCCGCCGTAATCGAGGCGGAGCTTCCCATGGCAGATGTGGCGGTCTTATCAGGTCCCAGCCATGCGGAGGAGGTAAGCCGGGGACTTCCCACCACCTGTGTTGCAGGGGCAAAAAGCCGGCGGACGGCAGAGCTTGTGCAGGAGCGGTTCATGAGCCCGGTATTCCGGGTCTATACCAGTCCCGATGTGGCAGGGATTGAGATTGGCGGCGCCCTGAAAAACGTGATTGCCTTAGCGGCAGGGATTGCAGACGGGCTGGGGTACGGGGACAACACAAAGGCAGCCCTGATTACCAGAGGAATTTATGAGATCACTCGTTTGGGAACAGCCATGGGAGGAAAACAGGAGACCTTCGGAGGTCTTTCCGGAATTGGGGATTTGATCGTAACCTGCGCCAGCATGCACAGCCGGAACCGGCGGGCCGGAATCCTGATCGGAAAGGGATACTCCATGAAGGAAGCCATGGATGAGGTGCAGATGGTGGTGGAAGGAGTTTATTCCGCCAGAGCCGGCTTAGCCCTGGCAGAGAAGCATCAGGTGCCGGTGCCGATTATTGAGGAGGTAAATCAGGTGTTGTTTGCCGGAAAACCGGCCCGGGCAGCCGTAAATGATTTGATGCTGCGGGACCGGACAAGAGAGAGTCAGGATATGGGCTGGGAACATTTGCAGTAGGGGTTCCCAGATTTTTAAAAGTTCTTGACAATGGATTTTTATGCGATTATAATGTTTTTCAGCTTAGAGGGTGCCGTTTTTGCACAGATAAAGGCGGTTCCCTTTACTGGCTTGCAGGGCGGAAAACGCCTGACAGTATTCTTTTATCCACGGTTTTGCCAGGTATAAGACCGGGACGAGCCGTGAAAAGCAAAAGAATAAATAATAAAGAGGAGGAACAAAATTATGAGAAAGTTTGTTGTTTTTGGACTTGCAGCAGTGCTTGCATTTTCACTGACTGCCTGTGGCGGCAACAGTTCCACGGATTCCGCCACGACTGCACCAGCCGCGGAAGGCGAGACGACAGAAGCTGCAGCGGACAATAAAGAGAGCGATGCGGCCGCGCCGGCTGCAGAGGGCGGCTCATTTAAGCTCGGTGTGATCGGACCCTTGACCGGACCGGCGGCAGCTTATGGAATTGCTGTACAGAATGGTGTGGATCTGGCGATTAAGGAAATCAATGCGGCAGGCGGAGTGAACGGCGCTGTTTTGGAGATGAACTCACAGGATGACGAGCATGATCCGGAGAAATCCGTAAACGCTTACAACACCTTAAAGGACTGGGAGATGCAGATGCTGGTAGGCGCGGTAACTTCCAAGCCCTGTATTGCGGTTGCAGCAGAATCTGCCAATGACAACCTGTTCCAGATTACCCCGTCTGGTTCTGCCGTAGAGTGCGCTGTTCCGGAAAATGTATTCCGTGTATGCTTTGCCGACCCGGCACAGGGTACAGCTTCAGCCCAGTATATCGGTGAGCACAAGTTAGGAAGTAAGATTGCGATTATCTATGACAGCTCTACCGAGTATTCCTCTGGTATCCGTGAGTCTTTTGTGGCTGAGGCTGCAAATCAGGGACTGGAGATCGTAGCGGATGAGGCGTTTACCGCTGATACCAATACGGATTTTTCCGTACAGCTTGACAAGGCAAAGGATGCCGGTGCGGATCTGGTGTTTATGCCCATTTATTACCAGGAGGCTTCTGTGATCTTAAAGCAGGCCAGCGATAAGGAGTTTGCGCCGGTATTCTTTGGCGTGGATGGTATGGACGGTATCTTAAGTGTTAAGAACTTTGATACTTCTCTGGCTGAAGGCGTTATGCTGTTGACCCCGTTCTCTGCTACAGAGGAGGGCAGCAAGGCGTTTACCGATGCTTATGTGGCGGCTTATGGTATTGAGCCGAACCAGTTTGCTGCAGATGCCTATGATGCTGTATATGCCATCAAGGCTGCTGCCGAAGAAGCAGGGATCAGCCCGGACATGGATGCATCTGCAATCTGTGACGCCATGAAGGATGCCATGACAAAGATTACCATTGACGGCCTGACCGGTGAGGGTATGACCTGGGATGCGGCCGGTGAGACCGGGAAGGCACCCAAGGCCGTGAAAATTGTGAATGGCGTGTATGAGATGCAATAAGCCTTCACTGTCTTGATTATGTAATAATGATGTGTAACTAAGAACCTGACAGGGGGTGTCTAAGCGGCGCTCCCTGTTTGTTTCGTGACAGCAGAAACCCTGGTTATACAAAATGTTACTGTTCACGGAGGCATCTTCTTGTCCGGCTTACGCTCAACAAGAAGCATCGTGCGTTTTGTTCATTTTTACTTGCGCATCCCACTTTCCTATGATATAATTCGACTTAATGTTTTAATTGCCTAACGTGTTAAATTGTCAGAATCCTGACAGCTTTTCATTTAACACAAAGAGAAAAAGAAAAAGGGGTAGGATTTCATGAGTTTTTTGTCATATTTAATTAATGGAATCAGCCTGGGCAGTATTTATGCCATCATTGCGCTTGGCTACACAATGGTGTACGGGATTGCCAGGATGCTGAATTTTGCCCACGGGGACATTATTATGGTAGGAGGGTTTGCCATATTCACCATTGTCAGCACCATGGGGCTTCCTCCGCTTCTGGGGATTCTTGTGGCTGTGGCCGTGTGCACGGTCTTAGGGGTAACCATTGAGCGGGTGGCTTACCGTCCCTTAAGGGGAGCATCCTCTCTGGCGGTTTTGATCACAGCCATTGGTGTCAGCTATCTTCTGCAGAATGTAGCGCTGCTGATTTTCGGCTCCAATGCCCGTCAGTTTACTTCTGTGGTAACACTGCCTAACTTAAAGCTGGCAGACGGCGCCCTGATCATTTCCAGCGTTACCATTGTGACGATTGTTTCCTGTATTTTGATTATGATTGGCCTGACTTCTTTTATCAACAAAACCAAGGTAGGACAGGCCATGCTTGCCGTGTCTGAGGACAATGGCGCGGCCACGCTTATGGGAATTGACGTAAACCGGACCATTGCCATCACCTTTGCTATCGGCTCTGCCTTAGCGGCTGTGGCAGGGGCGCTTTTGTGCTCCACCTATCCGTCTTTAACCCCTTACACCGGCTCCATGCCGGGTATCAAGGCGTTTGTGGCAGCAGTGTTCGGCGGGATCGGCTCCATTCCCGGAGCTTTGATTGGCGGCGTGCTTTTGGGTGTGATTGAGAATCTGTCCAAAGCATATATTTCTTCCCAGCTTTCAGACGCCATTGTATTTTCGGTGCTGATCCTTGTGCTCTTGATCCGTCCCACAGGGATTCTTGGCAGAAAGATTAATGAGAAAGTGTAGGTGGCCCTGATGAACAAAAAGAAAGTACGGATGCAGAACGGCATCACATATGGGATCGTTGTGGGATGCTGGATTCTGGTGCAGATCATGGATAAAACAGGCCATATGACCAGCTTGTTAAAGGGAATCCTGGTACCTTTGTGTATGTATTCTATTCTGGCTATCTCCTTAAATCTTACAGTAGGAATTTTGGGAGAGCTGAGCCTGGGCCATGCAGGCTTTATGTGTGTAGGCGCGTTTTCCGGAGCGTTTTTTACAAAATGCATGGAAAATATTCTTCCCAATTTACAAGCGCGCTTTTTCTTGGCAATCTTAATCGGCGCAGCCATGGCCGGGGTGTGCGGGATTCTTATCGGGATCCCGGTGCTGCGGCTGAAGGGGGATTATCTTGCCATTGTGACCCTGGCCTTTGGAGAGATTATTAAGAATCTGATTAACGTAATGTACATTGGATTAGATCAGAACGGATTTCATTTTTCCATCAAGGATACCTTGTCTCTTGGGATGGATGAGACCGGGGTAGTGATTATCAAGGGGGCACAGGGTATCACGGGCACGCCCAAAGCCGCTACCTTTTTGATTGCGGTGGCGCTTCTTTTGCTCACCTTGTTTATTGTGCTGAACCTGATCCATTCCAGGACCGGAAGGGCCATTATGTCCATCCGTGACAACCGGATTGCGGCAGAGTCCATTGGAATCAATATTACCAAGTATAAGCTGATGGCATTTGCCATCTCTGCGGCTTTGGCCGGAGTGGCCGGGGTGCTCTATGCCCACAATCTGTCAACCCTGGCAGCCACGCCCAAAAATTTCGGCTACAACATGTCCATTATGATTCTGGTGTTTGTGGTTTTGGGAGGATTGGGGAATATCCGGGGCTCCATGATTGCGGCGGTGGTCCTTACCCTGCTTCCGGAGCTTCTGCGGGGGCTCAATGACTACCGGATGCTGATTTATGCCATTGTTTTGATTGTGATGATGCTGTTCAATTCCAGTCCCAAGGCGATCGGGCTTCGCTCTGTAGTCATGGAACGGTTTAAAAAGAAGAAGGCTGCTGCAAAGGAGGCTGCGTAATATGGCAATGTTGGAGGTAAAGAACTTAAGCATTTCCTTTGGCGGTTTAAAGGCAGTGGATGATTTTAGCGTGACCATCGAAAAAGGACAGCTTTACGGCCTGATCGGCCCCAACGGCGCGG
>CAJUHR010000002.1:122124-200894 GCA_910586255.1 uncultured Lachnospiraceae bacterium
TTCAGACGTGTGCTCTTCCGATCTGGAAAGACCACCGTATTTAATCTGCTTACGGGGGTGTACCGCCCGGATACAGGGACGATTGTTTTGGACGGACAGAACATTACGGGAAAGAAAACCATTGAGATCAACCAGGACGGAATTGCCCGGACCTTTCAGAACATCCGTCTCTTCAAGGAGCTGAGCGTGCTTGACAACGTGAAGGCAGGTCTGCACAATCACTACCGATATTCCACTTTGGAGGGTATTTTCCGTCTGCCGGGATATTACAAGGTGGAAAAGCAGATGGATGAGCGGGCCATGGAGCTTTTGAAGGTGTTTGACTTAGACAGGGAGTGGGACTATAAGGCCTCCAACCTTCCCTACGGAAAGCAGAGAAAGCTGGAGATTGCCAGAGCCCTTGCCACTAAGCCCAAACTGCTTCTTTTAGATGAGCCGGCAGCCGGAATGAACCCTAATGAGACGGCGGAGCTGATGGAAACCATCCGCTTTGTGCGGGATAATTTTGATATGACAATTCTCCTGATTGAGCATGACATGAAGCTGGTTTCCGGAATCTGCGAGCGGCTGACAGTACTGAATTTCGGACAGGTGCTGACCCAGGGCGAAACGGCTGAGGTTTTAAATGACAAACGGGTTATCACGGCTTATCTTGGAGAGTAGGAGGAGAAGGGATTATGGCGATACTGGAAGTAAAGGATCTGGAAGTGTTTTATGGGGTTATCCAGGCCATCAAGGGAATCTCCTTTGAAGTAAACCAGGGCGAGATCATTGCCCTCATCGGGGCAAACGGAGCCGGAAAGACCACCACCTTGCAGACAATTACCGGACTGATTCCCTCCAAGGCCGGACATATTATCTATGACGGGAAGGATATTACCCGATTGCCCGGACATAAGCTGGTATCCATGGGTATGGCTCATGTTCCGGAGGGACGGCGTGTTTTTGCCCAGCTGACGGTGCTCCAGAACTTAAAACTGGGGGCCTATACCAGAAAAGACAAAAATGAGATTGAGGATACCTTAAAAGTGATCTATAAAAGGTTTCCCCGCCTGGAGGAGAGAAAAAATCAGATGGCCGGGACCTTATCCGGCGGAGAGCAGCAGATGTTGGCCATGGGGCGGGCACTCATGTCCCATCCCAAGCTGATTGTGATGGATGAGCCCTCCATGGGACTGTCTCCCATCTACGTCAATGAAATCTTTGATATCATTCAGAAGATCAACGGGGACGGGACAACGGTTCTTTTGGTGGAGCAGAATGCCAAGAAGGCCCTGGCCATTGCAAACAGGGCTTACGTGTTGGAGACAGGTAAGATTGTTCTAAACGGGGATGCCAAAGAACTGATGAATGATGATTCGGTGAAAAAGGCTTATTTGAGCGAATAATGAACAGTAACGCATTTTCAGAAAACTCTTTGATTTCAAGGGGAAAGTCCTAGACTTTTCCCTTATTATTGTGGTAATATATGAGTATAGCAAGGTAAGGTTAAAGTGTAATTTTATAATTTTTAAGGAGGTTTTTGCTATGAAAGGAAATGTGATAGTCGGACAGTCCGGAGGTCCCACGGCGGTGATTAATTCCAGCCTGGCAGGTGTATACCGCACTGCCATCGACCGGGGGGCCAAAAAGGTTTATGGAATGAGATTTGGAATTCAGGGGCTTTTGGACGAGCAGTATGTGGATTTGTCCAAGCATATTAAGAACGATTTGGACGTGGAGATTTTAAAGCGTACCCCGTCTGCATTTTTGGGAACCTGCCGCTACAAGCTGCCGGATATCCATGAGAATCAGGATATTTATGTGAAGATTTTTGAGATCTTGGAAAAGCTCAATATTGAATGTTTTATCTATATTGGCGGAAATGATTCCATGGATACAATCAAAAAGCTTTCCGACTATGCCATTCTCACCGGCAAGATGCAGAAGTTTGTAGGTGTGCCCAAGACCATTGACAATGATCTGGCGTTGACGGACCACACCCCGGGATACGGCAGCGCGGCCAAGTACATTGCCACATCCACCAAGGAAGTGATCCGTGACGGACTGGGCTTTTCCTACAAGAAAAAGCTTGTGACCATCATTGAGATTATGGGACGGAATGCCGGCTGGCTGACCGGCGCATCGGCACTGTCCAGAGGAGAGGACTGTGACGGACCGGATCTGATTTATCTGCCGGAGGTTCCCTTTGAGATTGACAAGTTTGTGAGCCGGGTGAGAAAGCTTCTGGAAAAGAAGGATGTAGTGGTGGTTGCCATCTCCGAGGGTATCCGCACAGAGGACGGCAAATATATCAGTGAGCTGTCTGCTTCCACGGATTATGTGGATGCCTTTGGCCACAAGCAGCTGACCGGCTCCGCCAGCTATCTGGCCAATGTAATTAATCAGCAGATCGGCTGCAAGGCCAGAGCCGTGGAGTTCAGCACCCTGCAGCGGAGCGCCGCGCATCTGGCATCCCGGGTGGATGTAAACGAGGCATTTATGGTTGGCGGCGCCGCAGTGAAGGCTGCAGATGAGGGAGATTCCGGAAAGATGGTGGTTATTGACCGGGTATCCGATGATCCTTATCAGAGCGCAACCGGTATCTATGATGTACACAAGATTGCCAATGGAGAGAAACTGGTGCCGAGAGAATGGATCAACAAGGACGGCACCTATGTAACGGAGGAATTTATTGATTACGTGCGTCCCCTGATCCAGGGCGATTCTCCCTGTGTCATGGTAGGCGGAATTCCGCGTCATCTTTACATGTCTTCCGGCCGTGGGAAGAAAGGGGAATAATAATTTATGTTGTCAAAGGCAATTGAAATCGCTACGAAGGCTTTTCAGGGTGTCGCGGACGCCAACGGGAATCCCTATATTGACCATGCCATGCGTGTCATGAGCAGGATGGACACGGAGGAGGAGAAGATCATAGCGGTGCTTCATGACGTGGTGGAGGATACGGATATGACCCTGCACGAGCTGCAGGAGGCCGGATTTTCCCGAACTGTCCTGGAAACAATTGGCATGCTGACAAAGAAACCTGACATGAAATATTTTGACTACATTGAGGACATACATTCCAGTGAACTGGCGTCCAAGGTAAAGATTGCAGAGCTTGAGGACAACCAGGACATTATGCGTGTCCGGAAAATGTCGTTTCAGACCTACACTGCCCCGGAACGGGTAAAGAAAACTCTTGCCATTTTAAAAAACCAGGGAAGCGGCGGAAAGATTTAAAGTACAGGTGATAATATAATTCCCCCTGGCATATGCTTATAGCAGTAAGGTATAGCCGGAGAATTCCTGTGGGTAAAACAGGCTATCCGGCAATACTTAAGCATAGCAAGGGGGTATCTTCATGGAAAATTATAATGTTTACAAAGATATCAAAGCCCGGACCAACGGAGAGATTTACTTAGGCGTTGTGGGTCCGGTGCGGACAGGAAAATCAACCTTTATCAAACGCTTTATGGAACAGCTGGTGCTGCCGGAAATGGAGGATGAGCACCGGAAAAACCAAACCAGAGATGAACTTCCCCAGAGTGCCGCCGGCAAAACCATTATGACAACAGAGCCCAAATTTATTCCCAAGGAGGCAGCTCTGATTCAGCCGGCAGAGGGAATCCAGGCAAAGGTAAGGCTTATTGACTGTGTGGGCTTTATGGTGGACGGAGCTGCCGGACACGTGGAAAACGAAAGGGAGCGCCTGGTAAAAACTCCCTGGTTTGAGGAGGAAATTCCCTTTACCCAGGCCGCGGAGATCGGTACCCGCAAGGTGATCAAGGATCATTCCACCATCGGAATCGTGATCACCACAGACGGCTCCTTCGGAGATCTGAAGCGGGAGGCATACATAGGGGCAGAGAACACGGCCATTCAGGAGCTCAAAGATATCGGGAAGCCGTTTTTGGTGCTTCTCAATTCAGACCGGCCCTATTCGGAGGAGACGGCCCGTCTGGCACAGGAGCTGGAAAAACAATACGCCGTGACCGTTATGCCCATCAACTGCGAGCAGCTAAAGAGAGAGGATGTACACCGGATACTGGAAAAGGTTTTAAAGGAATTTCCGGTGACTGAGGTAGACTTTTTCATTCCCAAATGGCTGGAGATTCTGCCGGGAAGCCACTGGCTGAAGGAACAGGCAGTGGGGACAGCTAGAGAATTGATGGCAAAGGTCCGCCACATGAAGGATATACCTGCAGATTTCGGCGGCGGAGATTCCGATGTGATCCGCTCCATGAAGGTGGATCAGATGGATCTGTCAAACGGAAGCGTTTCCGTCCAGGTAGCATTGGAGGACGGATATTATTATCAGACCTTAAGCGATTTTGCCGGGTTACCCATTACAGACGAATACCAGCTGATGCAGAAGTTAAGGGATCTGGCTTCCATGCAGACCGAGTACGATAAGGTCTTAAATGCCATGAATCAGGTACGCATGCGAGGCTACGGTGTCGTTACGCCGGAGCGGTCAGAGATCATTTTGGATGAGCCGACCGTCATCCGCCACGGCAATAAATACGGTGTCAAAATGCGCGCCGAGGCACCTTCCATCAACCTGATCAAGGCCCACATTCAGACAGAGATCGCCCCCATTGTAGGAAGTGAACAGCAGGCAGAGGATCTGATCTCCTATATGAAAGAAAATGCCAGAAAAAAAGAGGACGGAATCTGGGACACCAACATATTCGGAAAATCCATCGAACAGATTGTAGAAGACGGCATCCAAGCCAAAGTCAGCCAAATGACCGAAGACTGTCAAATGAAATTACAAGATGCCCTACAAAAGATAATCAATGACAGCAATGGGGGGATGATATGCATCATCATCTAGCAGTGCCAAATAAGACGAAAACAATTTTTCGTTGTGCTCGCACATAAGAAAAAATGTTTTTGGATTATTTGATAGGGCGAGAGCCCGACAGCGAGATGAAGCGAAGCTGAATCGAGCTGCACTGCGGCCCCGGAGCCACCATGAGCAACCACAAACCCAGCTTTTAAAAGTTTTTTTAAATCCTTTTTAAAGCTTCCCCATACCCCAACCCACCCCCACCACCAAAGAGGAGGAATCCAAATGCGTATAGTATTCAGCGGCGCTGCCCACGAAGTAACCGGAAGCTGTCACTACCTGCAGGCCGGAGATACCCATCTTCTCATCGACTGCGGTATGGAGCAAGGCTTCAACATTTATGAAAACATAGAACCCCCTGTCCCCTGGTCCAGGATCGATTACGTGCTATTAACCCACGCCCATATTGACCATGCCGGAATGCTTCCCTACATCTATGCAAGGGGATTTTCCGGCAGCGTGATGGCCACAACCGCCACCTGCGATCTGTGTAACATCATGTTAAAGGACAGTGCCCACATTCAGGAGATGGAGGCTGAGTGGAAAAACCGCAAGGCCCGCCGGGCCGGCGGGGCCGAAGTAAAGCCCCTCTATGAAATGAACGATGCCTTAGGCGTCTTAGAGCACTTTGTTCCCAACAGCTACGGCGACATTATAAAGCTGACCGACAATGTGACCATCCGCTTTACGGATATCGGCCATCTTTTAGGCTCTGCCTCCATTGAGATCTGGCTAAAGGAGGGGGAGACTGAAAAGAAAATCGTATTTTCCGGCGACATCGGAAATAAAAACAAGCCTTTAATCCGCGACCCATCCTACACGACCTCCGCCGACTATGCGGTCATGGAGTCAACCTACGGCAACCGGCTTCACCAGAAGGGAAAGGATCACATATCCGAGCTGGTCCGCATTGTTCAGGAGACTTTAGACAGAGGCGGCAATGTGGTGATTCCCGCCTTTGCCGTGGGAAGAACCCAGGAGCTTTTGTATTATTTCCGCCACATTAAGACTCAGCGCCTGATCCGCGGCCACGAAAACTTTGAGGTGTATGTAGACAGCCCGCTGGCCGTGGAAGCCACTCACGTATTTAAGCAAAATCAGGTAGAGTGTTACGATGAGGAGACCAGAGACCTGGTGCGCATGGGAATCAACCCCATTTCCTTCCCCGGGCTGAAGCTTTCCGTCAGCAGCGAGGAATCCAAAAACATCAACTTTGATCCAAGCCCCAAGGTGATCATCTCGGCCTCCGGCATGTGTGATGCCGGAAGAATCCGCCACCACTTAAAGCACAATCTGTGGAGGCGCGAGTGCACGGTTATCTTTGCCGGCTACCAGGCAGAAGGCACCTTAGGCCGGAGTCTGACGGACGGGAACCGGACCGTAAAGCTTTTTGGCGAGACTATTGATGTGGAAGCCCACATTGAAACCCTTCACGACATCAGCGGCCATGCAGACCGGGACGGGCTCCTTGAGTGGGTGGAGCATTTTGACAAAAAGCCGGATCAGATTTTTGTGGTACACGGAAGCGATGAGGTGTGCGATGAGTTTGCCGAATTGGTGACAGAGCGGACAGGTATTCCGGCGAAAGCGCCCTTTAGCGGCGCGGAGTACGACTTAATCGCCGGCGAGTGGGTCAAAGAAACGGTTGGAGTGCCCATTGTCACCAAGAGCGCGGCTACCAGAAAAGCCAAAGGGATCTTTGCCCGCCTGCTGGCTGCCGGCGAGCGCCTGATGGCAGTGATTGCCCGGAATGAGGGAGGCACCAACAAGGATCTGGCCAAATTTGCCGACCAGATCAATTCTCTGTGCGACAAGTGGGACAGATAGTGAAGGAGATATTAAAACAATGACCAAGGTTCAGATATACACAGACGGCTCTGCCAGAGGCAATCCCAACGGCCCGGGAGGCTACGGGGCTGTACTTCAGTTTATGGACAGCAAAGGACAGCTCCATGAGAAGGTTCTCTCTGCCGGCTACAAAAAAACCACCAACAACCGGATGGAGCTGATGGCCGCTATTGTGGGCTTAGAGGCTCTCAACCGTCCCTGTCAGGTAGAGTTATATTCTGACTCCAAGTATCTGACAGATGCCTTTAACCAGCATTGGATTGATAGCTGGGTGGCAAATAAATGGAAGCGAGGCAAAAGCGGGACCGTGAAAAATGTTGATCTGTGGGAGCGCCTTTTAGATGCCAAGGCGCCTCACCAGGTGAGCTTTATCTGGGTCAAGGGACATGCCGGTCATCCTCAGAATGAGCGTTGTGACAAGCTGGCTACTGCTGCGGCAGACGGGAAGCTTCTTTTAGTGGACAACGGTCTGGATATCTCATAAAAATCTCCCTTTTTTCGGGAATTGTCATGATGACATTCCCGGAAAAAGGGAGATTTTCACGCTCTGATATTATGCCAACACCCTCAATTAGTTACGGTTCTCTTACAAATATTTACTTCTTTTGTCGTCTGGTTCCCTTTCCTGGAAGATTGTGTTATGGTATAACCAGTAGATTACTGCTGGAATTTAATTCACCGGAAAAGATTAAAGGCGGGATGAATAATATGAAACCAAAAGGAACCTGGATTGCCATTTGCATAATCCTTGTGGTCGGCCTCTTTATGACTGATTATGTAAAAAAAAGGACAGAAGGGACCCCGGAGATGGCAGCCACAGCTTATGCATTTCCCTCTGAGGTGGCAGAGGGGACATCAAAATATCAGGAAGCGGAAGATGAGCCGGATAAAGCGGATAAAGACGGACAGATATCCGATATGGTTTCTGCTGCCACGGCTGTTGAAGCCGCTAAATACGATCTTAAAGCATCGACAGATGAGGAGCTTAAATCAGGAAGCAATGATCCGCCCTCAGATCAAAATGAGACGGCTCCTCTTTCCGATGATTTGAAGGCAGAGGAGGATTATGCCCAAATCCAGACCGAAAGTCTAATATCCGAAGCCGCAAGGAACAATCCGGCCAGGATTCGTCTGCAGGAGTTAGATGATCAGATTGCCCGAAATTATTCCCGGGATTCGGATGCAACGGCTATCTCCCGAAAGACCCGGGCAGAAAATGAATGGACACTGTGGGAGACCGAGCTGCAGCGGCTTCTCAATACTCTCAAAGAAAACCTGGACTCCAAGGAGCAGGAGGCCCTGATGCAGGAACAGAAGGATTGGATGCGCAGCCGGGAGAATCAGGCTGTGGATGCCTCCAAAAGACAATGGGGAAGCACCATGGAGGAGGTCAGCTATAACAGCTCCTTGGCAGAGCTGACCCGCGCCCGGGCTTATGAGCTGGCGGACGCCTATGCAGAGATTTTTGCAGGCCAGGAGTAGTTCTTGAAATAACCGGCTGTCTTTGGTATAATTTTCTGGAATATCTATATCACATGATACCAAAGGAGAGAGGAATATGAAGAAAAGATCATGGATTGTTTTAGGCATCCTGACTCTGGTCAGCCTTACTGCATGCGGTCAAAAGGGAACTCCGGCTGAATCCAGGTGGGACGCCGCGAAAAAAGCAGATGACACTGCTGTCTATGTGACAGAGCACAGAGAGGAGCTAGATGATCTGAAGGCGGAGGCGGAGTCCGCGGAGACACTGGGACAGCAGTTTAAGGCTGTTGCTCTTTTGTGCATGGCGGAATATCAGGACAATCTTTCCTCCGGCGATGATGCCAATCTTACCGGATGGGTAAACCATGATGTGTTTCAGTTTGATTATCCCAATACCTCCGCCTATGCGGACCAGTATTTTGCCAGCATCAAGACGGATGAGGCGGCCTTTTGGGAGTCGTTAAAGGATGCCTATTATCCCTATGACTACTTTCTGCCTATGATTGCCGCCACCGAGAATCTGGATGGGGAGATTGTGTCTAAGCTTTTAAACGGAACGTCCCTGGAAGGCACGTGCAAGACAAAGCTGGAGGAAGCGATAGAGGCATGGGTTGAGTACAAGCCGGGACAGATTGTCGCCTCAGGGGATCAGTTGCTGGAAATGGGTTATTTTGATGACTGGAATAGCTATGAGTGGACGGGGACCTACTTTACCAACAGCACAGATCTGTATCGGATTCGGACAAAGACGGCAGAGGACGGGTTAGCTTACATCCGTTATATGCGGGATGTTTTCCTTCCCGGAATGGAAGGGAAAATCAGCAGAGACAGCTATTGCCGGACATCGGATATCACCGGGGAGGAATATTACTCCACCCAGCTGGCAGTTTCCATTGAGGAGGAGCTTGAGCTTCCTGAGCCGACAGAGGAGAAGCTTCCTGAAACCATAGACTTAGAGGGAAAAAAAGTTGTGGCGCTCTATCACAATCCCACGGCGGCGGAGGATGTGGACGGCCCTCCCTCCTGGCGTATTTTGGGTGATTTTATTATGGGACTGACCGAGGAGGAGATTCCGGCAACTCTGGACGGGGCAGATTATTATCTGGTTCTGACGGCCGATCATCAGTTTGGCGACTATTATCAGGATCAATCCGGAGAGCCTACCAAGATTCAGGCAGTCTATTCCAGCACATCCCTGGATCTTTACGATGCTGCCACAGGCTCCTTCCTTGGCCATATCGGGAATGTGATGGAGAATCCATCCAGCACGATTTTTAAGGATCTGGGAGAGGATGCCGCCCAATATCCGGAGATCACGAAGGCAGATACCCTTTCCTATATCTACCACAATATCAATACTCCGGATGCCTACCAGGTATTGCTTGACAATACCAGTGACCTTGAGGAGCCCTTGCAGGCCGGCGGTACCGGTCTTTTGGGGCCCTGGGAGATCACCATGAACTCTTGCGAGATTGTTAAATCCTTTGACGACAATTTTTACACCTATTCTGCCAGCGATGGCTGTCAGATTGTGCGGGGACATTTTACGGTCACGAACAGGGGCTTTCAATTGGACAGCTTCCTTGCCGGCGATCTCCATCTCACGTCCGATTATGCAATGTTCGCAGGCATTATTGACGAGAGCGGTGAAAATTATTATCCCGCCACAGATGCCATGACCTACCGGGAGTGTTTAAACGGCAAATCTCTTGAGGTGGGGGAGACAAAGGAAGGAGAGATTCTCTTTGAGGTGCCTGATGATGCAATCGGCGGGGGAAGCCCTCTGTACATAGCCGTTAGTCTGGGAAATCAGATGCTTTTGTATTCTGTGGGAGAATAAGCGGATGCGAAAGCAGTAACCCAAAAAGATCCCTTTATAGGAAAAAGCTGCCTTGCTAAATGGCATTTCCTATGATAAGATAAAGGGATGAAAGAAATTGATATTCATAATGGAGGTGCGACTAATCATGGCACAAATAGGAATAAGCTTTCTTGGTTACACATTTAAGGCGCTGATTTTTGCGGTGCTCGCCTACGCAGGGATCATCTGCGGCAAAAAATTCAGAGATAAAAAGGATGCCGACAAGGCTGCAGTCAGCCAGGAAGGCAAATGATGCGGAGGACATAAGACGTGAAGAAGTACGGCGTAAATGAACTGAGAAAAATGTTTCTGGAATTTTTTGAGAGCAAGGGCCATCTGGCGATGAAGAGCTTTTCTCTGGTTCCTCACAATGACAACAGCCTGTTGCTTATCAACTCCGGTATGGCGCCCTTAAAACCTTATTTTACCGGGCAGGAGATTCCGCCAAGGAAGCGGGTGACCACTTGTCAGAAGTGTATCCGAACCGGAGATATTGAGAATATCGGGAAAACAGCGCGTCACGGAACCTTTTTTGAGATGCTGGGCAATTTCTCATTTGGTGATTACTTTAAGGATGAGGCCATTCACTGGTCCTGGGAATTTTTGACTGAGGTGGTGGGGCTTGACCCGGATCGTCTGTATCCGTCCGTATATTTAGAAGATGACGAGGCCTTTGATATCTGGAATAAGGAAATCGGCATTGCAAAGGAGAGGATTTTCCGCTTCGGAAAAGAGGACAACTTCTGGGAGCACGGAGCCGGTCCCTGCGGACCCTGCTCCGAGATTTATTATGACCGCGGCGAAAAGTACGGCTGCGGAAAGCCTGGCTGTACGGTAGGCTGCGACTGCGACCGATATATTGAGGTGTGGAACAATGTATTCACCCAGTTTGACAATGACGGCCACGGCAATTATACAGAGCTGACTCAGAAAAATATCGATACAGGCATGGGATTGGAGCGTCTTGCCGTGGTGGTGCAGGATGTGGATTCTCTGTTTACGGTGGATACCAACAAGGCTCTGCTGGACGAGGTCTGCGCCATGGCTCATACCACCTATCAGGCTGATGAGAAAAAAGACGTGTCCCTGCGGATTATTGCAGATCACGTAAAATCCTGCACCTTTATGATCTCGGATGGCATTATGCCCTCCAATGAGGGCCGGGGTTATGTGCTCCGCCGTCTTTTGCGCCGGGCTGCCCGTCATGGAAGACTTCTGGGCATTGAGGGCCGCTTTATGGCAGAGCTGGCAAAGACCGTTATCTCCCTTTCTAAGGACGGCTATCCGGAGCTGGAGGAAAAGAGCGTGATGATCTTAAAGGTTCTCTCCGAGGAGGAGGAAAAGTTTAACAGGACCATTGATCAGGGCCTCTCCATTCTGGCGGAGATGGAGGCAGAGATGGACAAAAAGGGCGAGAAGGTTCTTTCCGGATCCAATGCCTTTAAGCTGTATGATACCTATGGCTTCCCCTTTGATCTGACGGTGGAGATCCTGGAAGAAAAGGGAATGACCGTGGATGGGGAGGGCTTTGAGGCTGCCATGAAGGAACAGCGGGAAAAGGCCCGCAAGGCCCGCAAAACTACCAATTATATGGGCGCTGATGTGACCGTTTATCAGTCTATCCCGGCTGAGATTACCAGCAGCTTTGTAGGCTATGACCGGCTTACCCACGAGTCATCCATCACGGTCCTTACCACGGAGACAGAGCTGGTGGAGGCTCTGACAGACGGACAGAGCGGAACGATTCTTGTGGAGGAGACCCCCTTCTACGGCACTATGGGCGGACAGACCGGCGATACCGGTGTCATTGAGAACAATAACGGCAGCTTTATTGTGGAGGATACGATTCATCTTCAGGGTGGTAAGGTCGGACATGTGGGAAGAATGGTCTCCGGAATGTTTGCCACAGGAGAGAAGGTTACCTTAAAGGTAGGCGCCAAAACCCGCCGCGCAACTGAAAAGAATCACAGTGCCACCCATCTGCTTCAGAAGGCTTTGCGGCTTGTTCTGGGCGAGCATGTGGAGCAGGCCGGTTCTTTAGTTACCCCGGATCGGTTGCGGTTTGATTTCACCCATTTTTCTGCGATGACCCATGAGGAGATTCGCAGGGTGGAGGAGCTGGTCAACAAGGAGATTCAGGAAAATCTGGATGTGATTACACAGGAGATGAGTCTGGATGAGGCGAAGAAAACAGGCGCTATGGCGCTTTTTGGGGAAAAGTATGGCGAGACGGTACGTGTGGTCAAGATGGGCACTTTCTCCACAGAGCTTTGCGGCGGTACTCACGTGGGCAATACTGGCCAGATTCATGCATTTAAGATCCTTTCCGAATCCGGAATCGCAGCCAATGTCCGCCGAATCGAGGCATTGACAGGCGATGGTTTGATGGCCTATTACCAGAAAACGGAGGAGGATTTACATCAGGCAGCCAAAGCAGCCAAGACCACTCCCGGTGAGTTAAAGGCAAAGATTGAGTCCATGGCCGAGGAGCTTCGGGCCCTTCACTCGGAAAACGAAAAGCTGAAGGCCCGGCTGGCCAAGGATTCCTTAGGCGATGTGATGAATCGGGTCAGGGAGATTAGCAGTGTCAAGGTATTAGCGGCTAAGGTAAGCGATGCGGATATGAACGGACTGCGCAATTTAGGCGATCAGCTGAAGGAAAAGCTGGGCGAGGGCGTGATTGTGCTGGCATCGGTTCTGGACGGCAAGGTTAGTCTGATGGCTACGGTCACAGAAGGAGCTCAGAAGAAGGGCGCTCATGCCGGAAACCTGATCAAGGCCATTGCCGGTCTTGTGGGCGGCGGTGGCGGAGGCCGGCCTGGCATGGCCCAGGCCGGAGGCAAGAATCCGGAAGGAGTGGATGCGGCCCTGGAAAAGGTATACGATACTGCCGCCCAGCAGATCTCTTAGTTCAGGAATCGCGCAAATTGTCGTACAAGAGAGCTGCAACACAAAAATCCCCAGGTTTTGCAAAAAATAGTTGACGAATAGAGAATTTATGCTATAATTTAAGCAGTGCGAAAAAATACCCAAACAGTTGTATTATGCACAAGTACACAACTGGAGGGAGGTCAGGTGTGAGCGATGTCGAACGTAATCGTTAAAGAAAACGAAAGCTTGGACAGTGCTTTGCGCAGATTCAAAAGAAACTGTGCAAAGGCAGGTATCCAGCAGGAGATTCGTAAAAGAGAGCATTACGAGAAACCCAGCGTCAGACGTAAGAAAAAGTCTGAAGCCGCAAGAAAACGTAAATTTAATTAAACGTTTCCAAATCCCCAGTCATATGGCTGGGGATTTTTTCGTAGAATAGTAGTAATTCTTGGCATGGGATGAGATCATTGTTTGAGCAGATGAAAATTGCGGCGGCTGACAATCTAAAGCTGCCAAAGGATGTGGTGCTGGGAGAGGTTTTGGTCTCCTTTGTCGGGCGTAGCTGTGTAATTGTTGAGAACTACCGGGGAATTTTAATCTATGATGACAGAACCGTGAAGCTGCAGGCAAAGCATTGTAAGCTGCAGTTTTGCGGAAAGAGACTTCATATTGATTATTATAACCATGACGAGATGAAAATCAGCGGATGGATTCAGTCCATGGAATTTGGGGAATAAGAATCACAATTGTAAATAAGAAACGGGAGTGAAAGGTTTGAAGGATGCCCTGAAGCATTACTGGGAAGGATATCTGTGCATCCGGCTGAAAGGATTTTCTCCGGAACGCTTTCTCAACCTCTGTATGGCTAAACAGATCGTAATCTGGGACCTGAAATACCAGGACGGAGGCTATCAGTTCTTAATCAGTGTTAAGGATTACCGGAGGGTGCGGCCCTTGGTGCGAAAGGCACAGGTAAGGCTTCGGATTCTGGGAAGATACGGGCTTCCCTTTTTTTTATACCGGAATCGAAAAAGAAAGCTGTTCGCCGCAGGAATTTTGTCCTTCTTTTTGGTGTTGTTTTTGATGTCACAGTTTATCTGGGATATTTCCATTGAGGGAAATTATCATTTTACCGATGATGTTCTGCTGCGCTTTCTGGACCAACAGGATATCCGCTATGGGAGAAAAAAGGCAGGAATTGACTGTGACAGTCTGGAGGAATCAATCCGCAGCCAATATCCGGACATTATCTGGGTGTCAGCCCGTATTTCCGGAACACGCCTGATGATCAAGGTTAAGGAAAACGAGGTTATGGGAGTAATCCCCGATAAGGATGATGCTCCCCGGGACTTAGTGGCACAAAAGCCGGGAAGGATCACCCATATGGTGATTCGCCGGGGAAAGGCCCTGGTAGCTCCCGGAGATGAGGTGGAGGCCGGGGAGGTGCTGGTTCGCGGCGCTGTTCCTATCTACAATGATGCAGAGGAGCTAATACGGGAGCAGTTTGTACGGGCCGATGGGGATATCTATGCCGTCACCGGGGAAAGCTATCAGGAATCCGTTCCTTTTTTGTCTGTAAAACGAGCTGACACCGGCAGAAAACGCCGGGGACTGCGTCTGCGTCTGGGAGGACTTTCTTTTCTCTGGATGATGCCTTCGTGGGGAGAAAATCCCTGGGAAATTACTGCAGGAACCAGCCAGGTAACAGTGCTGGGAGACTTTTATCTGCCAATTTGGGTGGATCGGATTCAGGCAAAGGAATATCAGACCTACGAATATTTTCTGACAAACGACCAGCTGGAACAGGAAAAACAGAGGATTCATCAGAAAAAAATAGAAAATTTGACGGAAAAGGGGGTACAAATTCTTGAAAATAGTGTTAAAATAGTAAAAGAAGGCTCTGGGTGGCAGATTCGGGGAGAATTTCTAATAGAAGAACCCATCGGAATCGGGAGAGAGCTTGTGCCGGAGGACACTGCCGGAGTGCCGGAGGACACTGCCGAACAGCCGGAAAATATCGCTGGACAGCCGGGAATGTGAGTCAACCGGCAACATTACAATGACTAAAGGAGAACAGACAGCCGGATGAGTTTGATTGAGACCATCATCGACATACCTGTCGAGCATGAAAAAAACGTGTGCGGTCAGTTTGACCAGTATTTAAAAAAGATTGAGAGAACCCTTCGGGTTACAATTGTAGCCAGGGACGGGGCTATTAAGCTGATTGGACCTGACGGAATGATTCAAAAGGCAAAAAGTGTTTTTAACAACCTGGTGGAGCTTTCAAAGAGAGGAAACACCATTACGGAGCAAAACGTGGATTATGCCCTTTCTTTGTCCTTTACGGAGTCGGATCACGCAATTCTTGAGATTGATAAGGACATTATCTGCCGCACAATCAATGGAAAGCCCGTAAAGCCCAAGACCCTGGGACAGAAGCAATATGTGGATGCAATCCGCAAAAAAATGATTGTATTTGGCGTGGGTCCGGCCGGCACCGGAAAGACCTATCTGGCCATGGCTATGGCCATTCAGGCATTTAAAAATAATGAGGTAAACCGAATTATTTTAACCAGGCCGGCTATTGAAGCGGGGGAAAAGCTGGGCTTTCTGCCGGGAGATTTACAGAGCAAGATTGACCCCTATCTTAGGCCGCTCTATGATGCTCTCTATCAGATCATGGGGGCGGAAAGCTTTCTTCACAATTCGGAAAAGGGGCTCATAGAGGTGGCGCCTCTGGCTTATATGAGAGGAAGAACCTTGGATAATGCCTATATTATTCTGGATGAGGCTCAGAATACTACCCCTGCCCAGATGAAGATGTTTCTGACCCGGATCGGCTTTGGCTCAAAGGTGGTGGTTACTGGAGATAAGACACAGAAGGATTTGCCGGGAGGCGCTGCCTCAGGGCTGGATGTGGCCATGAAGGTGCTTCAAAGGATTGATGATATCGGTTTTTGCAATCTGACCAGCGAGGATGTGGTGCGCCATCCTCTTGTGCAGAAAATTGTACAGGCCTATGACAATTACGAGAAGAAAGAAGAGCGAAGGGAAAAGCCGGTAAGGTCAAAACAGCGTCTTGCCCGGAAATAACACGGATAAAGGGGGAATGGGATGACAATCAATATTGAGTATGAGACAGAGAAAAAGCTGGAGCTTGCCGTGGAGGAGATTGTACAGGACGTGGTTCTTGCTGTGCTGGACTGTGAAAAATGTCCCTATGAGGCGGAGGTCAGCGTGCTTTTTACGGACAATGAAAGCATTAGGGAGATCAACCGGGATACCCGGCAGATTGACGCTCCCACCGATGTGCTTTCCTTTCCCATGATTGAGTTTGAGCGGGAGTCGGATTTTGGCCACGTGGAGAACTCGTCAGAGGATTTTTTTAACCCGGATACGGGAGAGCTTCTTTTGGGCGACATTGTGATTTCTGTGGAAAAGGTGACGGAGCAGGCAGAAAAATACGGCCACTCTGCCCGGCGGGAGCTGGCGTTTTTAGTTGCTCACAGCATGCTTCATCTATGCGGGTACGATCACATGGACGATGAAAAGCGGCAGCAGATGGAAGAGAGACAGCGGGAAATATTATCCGGGAAAGGATATGACAGATGAGAAGATTCTTGCGGGCAGAATGGTTGGTATTTTTGATGGTAGTGCTTTTTACGGCTGGCTGTTCAAAAAAAGCAGACTCCGATAAGGTGATTTTGACAGAGACAGAGATCTATATTGAACCGGAGACAGAGCCCATTATCATTGAAGATGAGACAGAGCCTGAGGAGACGCGGGAAGAGATGCTGGTTTTGGATCCCTGGGACAGACGGGAAGAAGGTGGAATGGTCCGCAGCTATCTGACCGGAGAGATGGTTCCCGGGGCAAAAGGCAATCGCCGTCCTCTTGCCATTATGATGAGCAATGACAAGGCTTCCCTTCCCCAATACGGCATTAACCGGGCATCCATTGTCTATGAGGCGCCGGTGGAGGGGGATATGAACCGGTATATGGCTATTATAGAGGATTATGACGACCTGGAACGAATTGGGTCCGTGCGGAGCTGCCGCACCTATTATACATATTTTGCCAGAGAGTTTGATGCCATATACGCTCATTTTGGCCAGAGCACCTTTGCAAAGCCTTATCTGAAAAATGTTGACAATATTAACGGAATAGAGGGAGTGGGAAGCGGCGCCTACTTCCGCTCCAAGGACAAGAAGAGTCCTCACAATGCATACGCCAGCTATAAGGGAATACAAAGTGCCATTGAGAAGCTGGGATATTCTCTGGAATATGATTCGGATTACCGGGGACATTACTATTTTTCCTGGGGAGACAAGCAGCTTAATCTGGAGGGGGACGGCATTTTAAATGCCATAAAGGTGACACCGGGTTATCCTATGAACCGCCCCTGGTTTGAGTACCGTGAGGAGGACGGGCTCTACTACCGATACCAGTACGGGGCGGCCCATGAGGGAGACGAAGGCCCGATCTCTGTGAAGAATATTCTCATTCAGTGCTGTTCTGCCGGATATTATGCCACCACGGATTACAGAAATATCAATGTTCATGAGGACCAATGGGGCGGATATTATATAACCAACGGAAAGGCTACCGGCATTTCCTGGAAAAAAGACGGAGAGTTCGGTGTGACCCACTATTATATGCCGGACGGACAGGAGATTGTTTTAAATCCCGGCAAAACCTGGATATGCATTGTGCCTACTTCGGATGCGGACAAGATTACCTTTGAGTGATAAATCAGGCTTTAGAAATTCCTGTCTGATTTAGAAACAGAATAAAATTGATTAAATATGGCAAAAATAAGCAGACAATATCCTTTTTAACAGGAGGTTTCTTTTATGAAACGATATATTATCTGTTTATTTTTGTTTGTGGGGGTAAGCGGCGCGTGCCTCATTGCCGGACATTTCCTTACCCGCCAATACCAGAATACCTCTTTGCCATCTGCGGCAGAATCGGAGATAGAGACAATGGGCACCGTAGAGACTACGGAAACTGTGCCGGAAAATCTGGCAGCAGCCAACAAAAATAAGGTGCGCCATGAGATGCCTGCCCCTAAGGGCGAGTTTTATCTTGTCTCAGAGGACGGGTTTTTGCTGGTGTTTGGGAAGGACCGGGAGACGATCTGCCTTTATACCCACATCCCTCTGATGGATTTTCCGGAGAAGGAGCAGGAACGGCTGCGGGAAGGAATCTGGTTTCCGGGCATGATGGATGTGATTCATTATCTTGAATCTTATACCAGTTAAAAATATGCTTGAAAAGTGAAGGCAAAATGGCTACAATTAGGGAGATGGCGATGTTTTGGGTGTTGTATAACCGGAGGGTGAGGATTGGAGAGACAGGTGATTGTTGTGGGAGGCGGAGCCTCCGGCATGACAGCAGCGATTATGGCCGCGCGCCAGGGCGCTAAGGTGATTCTTTTGGAGCATATGGACAGGGTGGGGAAAAAGCTTTTATCAACCGGCAACGGCAGATGCAATCTTACCAACCTGACTGTGAACCGGAATTGCTATCACTGTAGCCAGCAAGAATTTCCCATGAAGGTGTTAAAAAGATTCGGAGTGGAGGACACGCTGAATTTTTTTCATGGGCTGGGGATTGTGGTTAAAAATAAAAACGGATACATTTATCCCAACTCGGAGCAGGCGGCGGCAGTGCTGGATTTGTTTCGCATGGAGCTGGAGCGGCGGCAGATACAGGTGATGACCGGATGCCAGATAAGGAAGCTAATGTACAGGAAAAAACAAGGCTTTCTGGCCTGCACCAGTCTGGGAGATTTCGGCGGGGATGCACTGATTCTTGCAACAGGCTCAAGGGCGGCCCCTGTCACCGGATCGGATGGCAGCGGATATGAGCTGGCAGAAAGCTTTGGTCACCAGATTGTGACGCCTCTGCCTGCTCTGGTCCAGCTTTGCTGCAGGGAAAAATATTTTAAGCAATTGGCAGGGATCCGATGCGAGGCCAGAGTATCCCTGCTTTCCTGCGGGAAAATACTGGCTGAGGATAAGGGAGAGGTGCAGCTTACAGACTATGGAATCTCCGGAATCCCCACCTTTCAGGTCAGCCGCTTTGCCTCTGTGGCTCTGGCTCAGAAAAAGCCGGTAAAGGCAGTGCTGGACTTTTTTCCCTCCCGAAGCCGAAGAGAAACAGAAGACTTTTTAAAGGAACGGGCTAAGCTTCTTCCCCATTTAAGAAGTCAGGATTTCCTTACAGGAGTTTTTCACAAAAAGCTGGCTACAGTGCTTGTGAGGCTGGCTGACATTCCAAAGGAACTGCCGGTAAAAACCGTGAAGGAGGTCTCCTGGCAGAGACTGGCAGGGCAGATAAAGGCCTTTGAGGCAGAGGTTACGGCCACAAAATCCTTTGATCAGGCCCAGGTTTGTTGCGGAGGCGTGGACACCGGGGAGATCTGTGGGGAAACGCTGGAATCCCGGCTGGTGCCAGGTCTGTATCTGACCGGAGAGCTTTTGGATGTAGATGGAATCTGCGGCGGCTATAATCTGCAGTGGGCATGGTCCACAGGATGTCTGGCGGGAATCTACGGGGGAGGCGGGAAAATATGATACGAATTACACAGCTAAAGCTTCCGGCAGACCACAAGGCAGACGCGCTGCGGGACAAGGCCGCCAGGACGCTGGGATTAAATCCGGGGAAGATAAAGGCGGTCCATATACGGCGTCAGTCTCTGGATGCCAGGAAAAAGCCGGAATTATTTTATAGCTACACAGTGGACGTGGAGCTTGGCTCTGGCGTTTCTGAGGCATCGGAGCGCGCTATTGTACATAAAGCAAAAAATGCACAGATTGTGCTTTCTGGGGAGAGCGATTACCGCTATCCGAATCCGGGCGGCGAACCTCTGCTTTATCGGCCGGTGATTGTGGGTACAGGTCCGGCCGGGCTCTTTTGCGGGCTGATGCTTGCGCGTCTCGGCTATTGCCCTCTGCTTTTGGAGCGGGGACAGGATGTGGAGCAAAGGCAAAAGGCAGTGTCCCATTTCTGGCAAACCGGAGAGCTGGATGTCTGCTCCAATGTGCAGTTTGGCGAGGGAGGCGCCGGAACCTTTTCCGATGGCAAATTAAATACGCTGGTAAAGGATTCTTGCGGACGGAACCGCCTTGTGCTGAAGACTTTTTGTGAATTTGGCGCAGACGCGAAAATACTCTATCAGAACAAGCCTCATATTGGGACGGATGTATTGGCAGGCATTGTCAAAGAAATCCGCCAGGAGATTATTCGTCTGGGCGGAGAGGTCCGTTTTGGATGCCAGGTTGAGGATCTGGCAATAGAAGACGGAAAGGTGCAGGGGGTGGCTGTCCGGGACGGAGAGACAATTCCCTCTTCATTGGTGGTTTTGGCCATTGGACACAGTGCCAGAGATACCTTTTTTATGCTGCACAGCCGGGGAATTTGCATGTCTGCAAAAGCCTTTGCCGTAGGTCTTCGCATCCAGCATCCCCAGTCCATGATCAATCTTTCCCAGTACGGGCGAGAAAAGGTGGGAGGCTTGGGAGCTGCTGACTATAAGCTCACCTGGAAAGCCTCTGACGGGCGCGGCGTGTATTCCTTTTGTATGTGTCCTGGCGGATATGTGGTCAATGCCTCCTCTGAAAAGAATTTGCTGGCTGTAAACGGCATGAGCTACCACAGCCGGGCCGGAGTCAATGCTAACAGCGCCCTTATTGTGACTGTGACGCCGGAGGATTTTTCCGGGGACGGGCCTCTGGCGGGAGTGGAGTTTCAGAGAAAGCTGGAAGCTCTGGCCTTTCAGGCCGGCGGCGGAAGGATTCCTGTTCAGCTCTATGAGGATTTTCTGGCAGAAAAGGATTCCCGCCAGCTTGGGGAGGTAATGCCTCAGATGAAAGGCCTGTGGACCCTTGCAGGCGTTCATCAAGTGCTGCCTCTGCCTGTCAAAAATGCTCTCAGGGAGGGGATGGCAGGCTTTGGGCAGATGATCCCCGGATTTGACCGCCCAGATGCCCTTTTAGCCGGTGTGGAGAGCCGTACCTCATCTCCGGTTCGGATCTGGCGGGACGAAGGCCTGGAAAGCGCTGTGAGAGGCCTTTATCCCTGCGGAGAAGGCGCTGGCTATGCGGGCGGCATCACATCTGCCGCCATGGACGGAGTTCGGGTGGCAGAGGCCATTGCCGGTGCATATCAGCCTTTGAGAGCAAGGGCAACAAAACTTTAAATCTGCAAAAATCAAATTCCGGCATTTGCCCGTTTGGCTGGAAAATTGCCTGAAGGCTAAAGAAACAAAAAACGGTAAGGACAACTGCCGGAAAATCAGGAGAACAAAAATGGCTGCAAATATACGACAAAAATTAAAGGATAAAAAGCGGATTGTAATAAAGATTGGCTCTTCTTCTCTGACCCATCCGGAGACGGGAGAGTTAAACCTTTTGAAAATTGAAAAGCTTGTTCGCATTCTCTGTGATATGAAGGGAGAGGGCCGGGATGTGATTTTAGTGTCCTCTGGGGCCATTGCTGCCGGGCGTCAGGCCTTAGGCGGCCAGAAAAGGCCGTCCACAATCTCGGAAAAGCAGGCCTATGCGGCTGTGGGGCAGGCCCGCCTGATGATGGTTTACCAGAAAATTTTTTCTGAATACAACCATGTTGCCGCACAGGTGCTTCTGACAAAGGACACCATGTCAGGCGAGGCATCACGATATAATGCTCAGAATACCTTTGATGAGCTGATGCATTTAGGCGTGGTTCCCATTGTCAACGAAAATGACACGGTATCCACCCATGAGATCCGGTTTGGGGATAATGACCGGCTTTCAGCCATAGTCTCAGCCCTGGTGGGGGCGGATCTTCTGATACTGCTTTCTGATATAGATGGACTGTATTCCGATGACCCGCGGAAAAATCCCCAGGCCCGCTTTATCGATCTGGTAGAGGAAATCACGCCTGCCCTTTTGGAGATGGGAAAGGACACGGCAGGAAGCGATATAGGTACAGGAGGCATGGCGGCAAAGCTGGCAGCCGCGCGGATTGCCACGGACAGCGGTTCGGATATGGTGATTGCCAATGGAGAAAATGTGGAGATCATTCATGAGATTATGTCTGGAGAGAAAAAAGGGACTCTTTTTATGGCTCATACAAATCTGGATTTTGATTTGATGGATTACATCAGCCATAAATACTAATGGGATCGGATTTTACAGAAAGGAAGGAAAAGCGAATGGATCAGAGCAATATAGACCGGATTAATGAGTTATATCACAAATCCCAGGCAGTAGGACTGACAGAGGAGGAAAAGGCAGAGCAGGCAGCGCTGCGGAAGGCTTATATTGAGAATATACGAAGAAATATGCGGGCCAATTTAAACAGTATTTCCATTCAGGAGAAGGATGGAACCATAACGGATCTTGGAAAAAAATACGGCGGGATTCAGGATGTTCAATCATGATGCCTGATTCCCATATCAAAGAATATAAGAGGATGCTGAGAGAGGAAATGCGCTTTTTACGCAGCCGGCTGTCTTTAGAGGAAAAATCCCGGATGGATGCCAGGATTCTTGAAAAATTTTTGAGCTTTCCAAAGCTTTGGGAGGAGGAAGCGGTTTATCTGTACGCTTCCATGAAAGGAGAGGCGGATACCTGGGCTCTTATGGCAGAATTGTGGAAAAGCAAAATCACGGTTGCCTTGCCTCGGGTGGAGGGAAAAGACATCCTGTTTTATATTGTGGATAACAAGTACCAGCTAAGCCCCGGCTCCATGGGGATTTCGGAGCCGGATTTTAGTTGCCGAAAAGCGGATTTTTTCCGGGCGCCGGTGATTACCCCCGGACTTGTCTTTTCTCCTGACGGAAAACGGATCGGCTACGGAGGCGGGTATTATGACCGGTTTTTTGCCTTGGAGCCGGATCATCCGCGCATTGGGGCTTCTTATCCTTTTCAGGTAAAAAGGCTTGACATGACGGAAAATCACGATGTAAGGCTTCATTATCTTGTGACACCAGATACATGGATTGAATGTCAGTGACGGCTTGGATGTTTTTTACTTGTTGTATCTAATCTATTAATTCTTTAAGCACCCGCAGAACGGAGGGAGAAATGAATCTTACAGAAATGGGCATAAATGCCAAAAAGGCTGCTATGTATTTAAGTCAGCTGGGAGTGACGAGAAAAAATGAAGGGCTTGCGGCGGCGGCCAAGGCGCTGCTTTACGGAAAGCAGGAGATTTTGTCTGCCAATCGGACAGATGTTGTGCGGGCAGAGGATGCAGGAATGAGCCAGGCGCTCATAGACCGTCTTTTGCTGACTCCTGCCCGGATTGAAGCCATGGCAGAGGGGCTTTTGCAGGTGGCTGCTCTTGAGGATCCTGTAGGGGAGATTTTGTCCATGAAGCAACGGCCCAATGGACTCATGATTGGCAAAAAACGGGTTCCCTTAGGAGTGATCGGCATTATTTATGAGGCCCGCCCCAATGTGACGGCAGATGCCTTTGGCCTTTGCTTTAAGACAGGAAATGCAGTGATATTAAAGGGCGGGAGCAATGCTATTTACTCCAACAAAGCGATTGTGAAATGTCTGCAGAGGGGGATGCAAAAGGCTGATATTCGGACGGATTCCCTACAGCTTATCACAGATGCAAACAGGGAGACCACCAGACAGCTGATGAAGATGAACTCCTATGTGGACGTGTTGATTCCCAGAGGAGGCGCGGGCCTTATCCGCACGGTTGTAGAGAACAGCACAGTGCCGGTGATTGAGACAGGAACAGGAAACTGCCATATTTATGTGGATGAGGGAGCAGACCTTTCCATGGCCTTAAATATTATTGTAAATGCAAAAACCCAGCGTATCGGTGTGTGCAATGCCTGTGAATCCTTGGTGATTCATCAGGCGGTGGCAGAAAGCTTTCTTCCTGTTCTTTGGTCAGCCTTAAAGGACAAGCAGGTGGAGGTGCGAGCGGATGAAAGAGCCTGCAGGCTGGTTCCGGAATTTCAAAGAGCCTCTGAGGAGGACTGGGAGACCGAGTATCTGGATTATATTGTTTCACTGAAAACGGTTGATTCCCTGGATGAAGCGATTGCTCACATAAACCGGTACAACACAGGCCATTCGGAATCCATTATTACAAAGGATTATGAACATGCCCAGAGATTTTTAAATGAGATTGACGCGGCGGCGGTTTACGTGAATGCGTCCACAAGATTTACAGATGGAAATGAATTTGGATTTGGCGCGGAGATCGGAATCAGCACTCAAAAGCTTCATGCCCGTGGACCTATGGGGCTGGAGGCGCTGACGACAACGAAATATATTATTTATGGTAACGGACAGATCCGCCAGTAATTTAAAATTCCCCCTTAGACCCCCTCCTGTAGGCCATTATACCACAAATGCTAAAAAAAGACAAATTACAAAAATCTTAAGATGTTTGGAAATATTGTCCTTTAAAATGACTTGTGATATAATGTATTTCGTGCAGAGCTGGTGATAAGACATTCTGAAAACAAAAAGCTGTACGGTAAAAATCCGTTTCTTTTTATATATTTATGATTGAAAGGGAAGAAAGTCAAGAAAAATGCATAACAAAATTGATTTAGATAAAATAGATATTAATGTAAAGCCACCCACAGAGGAACCGGCCAGACAGTACTATTTCATGGCAAAATGCCGGGAATGGGTTCGGGAGTTTGAGCAGAAAAACGGACATTGTCCGTGCTTTTTTATTCAGACATTTGGGTGTCAGATGAATGCTCATGATTCGGAAAAGCTGCGAGGTATTCTTTTGCAGGCCGGGCTTACAGAGGAGAAGAGCGAGGCCTGCGATTTTGTGCTTTACAATACCTGCACGGTGCGGGACAATGCCAACCAGAAGGTTTACGGCCATCTGGGATATCTTCAGACCTTAAAAAAGAAGAATCCTCACATGAAGATTGCACTTTGCGGCTGCATGATGCAGGAGAATACGGCAGTGGAGCGGATCCGAAAATCCTATCCCTTTGTGGATCTGATTTTTGGCACTCACAATATCTTTAAGCTGGCGGAGCTTTTTTATGTCTGTCAGACAAGCGGTCCCATGGTGGTTGATGTCTGGGAGTCTGGAGATGCTGCTGTGGAGAAGCTTCCCTCCAGGCGCAAATATGCCTTTAAGTCCGGAATCAATATTATGTACGGGTGCAATAATTTCTGCAGCTATTGCATTGTGCCTTATGTGCGGGGGAGGGAGCGCAGCCGGGAGCCGGAAGAGATTCTCTCTGAGATTCGCGCTTTGGCCTGTGACGGGGTGAAGGAGATTATGCTTCTCGGACAAAATGTCAATTCCTATGGGAAAACCTTGAAAAATCCGGTATCCTTTGCCTGGCTGCTTAGGCAGGCGGCTCAGGTTGCGGGCATTGAGAGGATCCGGTTTATGACCTCTCATCCCAAGGATCTGTCTGATGAGCTGATTGAGGCCATGAGGGATTGTCCGAAGGTTTGCCGTCACCTCCATCTTCCCCTTCAGTCGGGTAGCAGCCGTATTTTGAAAATAATGAACCGCCGGTATACAAAGGAACAGTATTTGGAGCTGGTTGGGAAAATCCGGCAGGCGATTCCGGACATTTCCCTGACCACAGATATTATTGTGGGGTTTCCGGGAGAGACGGAGGAGGATTTTTTGGAGACTTTGGATGTGGTGGAGAAGGTGCGCTATGACAGTGCCTTTACTTTTGTTTATTCCAAACGAGCCGGAACTCCGGCAGCTGTTATGGAAAATCAGGTTCCGGAGGCAGTGGTAAAGGAACGATTTGACCGGCTTTTGCGCCAGGTTCAGCAGATTGCCTCCCAGGTCTGTATGCGGGATGCAGGCGCGATTCAGCAGGTGCTGGTAGAATGTGAAAATGATCATCAAAAGGGCTATGTCAGCGGGCGGCTTGGCAATAATCTATTGGTTCACTTTCCGGGAGAAGCGTCTCTGATAGGAAAGCTTGTTTCTGTTAAGCTGACGGAGGCGAAGGGATTTTACTATATAGGAAGAATGACTGAAAAAGACTGAGGTGAAAAATGAGTGGATTATCGCCGATGATGGCTCAGTATATGGAGACAAAGCAGCAGTATAAGGATTGTATTTTGTTTTACCGGCTGGGAGATTTTTATGAGATGTTTTTTGATGATGCCAAAACCGTCTCCCGGGAGCTGGAACTGACTCTCACAGGAAAGGAGTGCGGACTTGCGGAGCGCGCGCCCATGTGCGGGGTTCCCTATCATGCTGTGGACACATACTTAAGCCGTCTGGTACAGAAGGGCTACAAGGTAGCGATTGCAGAGCAGATGGAGGATCCAAAACTTGCCAAGGGTCTGGTCAAGCGGGAGGTGATCCGGGTTGTGACACCTGGAACCATTACCAGTGCCCAGGCTCTTGATGAGACCCGGAACAATTATCTGATGGGCATAGTCTACTTAGGAGACAAGATGGGATTGTCTGTGGCAGACATAACCACAGGTGATTTTTTGGTGACAGAGGTGGGATCGGAACGATCCCTTTTTGATGAGATCAATAAATTCAGCCCTTCTGAGATTGTCTACAATAATGCTTTTTCCATGTCAGGAATCAGCTTGGAGGAGATCAAAAACAGATATCATTTTACAATGTCCTGTCTGGATGCTCGTTTTTTTCAGGAGGATGGCTGTCAACGGATTCTTAAGGAGCATTTTAAGGTGGGCAGTCTGGAGGGCTTAGGTCTTGGAGGCTATGAATCAGGAGCAATTGCAGCCGGAGCGGTGCTCCAATATTTGTATGAGACACAAAAAAATACCCTGAATCATCTGACTGCCATTGTCCCCTATTCTACGGGAAGTTATATGGTCCTTGATTCCTTCACCAGACGGAATTTGGAGCTCCTTGAAACCATGCGGGAAAAGCAGAAGAGAGGCAGCCTCTTGTGGGTCCTTGACAAGACCCGGACAGCCATGGGGGCGCGGCTTTTACGCACCTGGATTGAGCAGCCTCTCATTGACCGGGAAACAATTCTGGGCCGTCAACAGGCCATTGAAGAGCTGAATTTAAATTATATTGGCAGGGAAGAGCTGGGGGAGTATTTAAATCCGGTGTATGATCTGGAACGGCTGATCGGACGCATTAGCTACAAAACTGCCAATCCCAGAGACCTTTTGGCTTTTTCTAATTCCATTGCCATGATCCCGCATATCAAAAAGCTTCTCTTAGAATTTACTTGTGGAAATCTTCAGGCGCTTTACCATGCGCTGGATCCCTTGGAGGAGCTGTATGCCTTGATTAACAGCGCGATTGTGGATGAACCACCGGTTTCTGTCCGGGAGGGCGGAATGATTCGGGAAGGCTACAGCCAGGAAGCAGACCGTCTCCGGCACGCCAAGACAGAGGGAAAAACATGGCTGGCTGAGTTGGAAGCAAGAGAGCGGGAGAAAACGGGAATCCGAAACTTAAAGATCAAATTCAACAAGGTGTTTGGGTATTATTTTGAGGTGACCAATTCCTTTAAGGAACTGGTGCCGGAATACTTTATCCGCAAACAGACTCTGACCAATGCGGAGCGATACACAACCGATGAGCTGAAAAATCTGGAAGACATTATTTTGGGAGCTGAGGACAAGCTCTTTTCCCTGGAATATGATCTGTTTTGCCAGGTGCGGGATCAGGTAGCCGGTGAGGTGGTTCGCATCCAGAAGACAGCCCGGGCTTTGGCGGCAGTGGATGTGTATGTGTCTCTGTCCACGGTAGCTACTCGCAATAATTATGCAAAGCCTTCCATTAATGAAAAGGGGATTATTCAAATCAAGGGCGGACGTCATCCGGTGGTGGAACGAATGATGGGAAATGACCTTTTTGTATCCAATGACACATATCTGGACAATGGGAAGAACCGTATTTCCATCATTACAGGTCCCAATATGGCTGGCAAATCTACATATATGAGACAGACGGCTCTGATTGTTCTGATGGCTCAAATAGGAAGCTTTGTTCCGGCGGACTCTGCCAATATCTGCATCTGCGACCGTATTTTTACCCGGGTGGGAGCCTCTGATGACTTGGCCTCCGGGCAGAGTACCTTTATGGTGGAGATGACGGAGGTGGCCAATATTCTCCGCAGCGCCACCCGCAGCAGCCTTTTGATTCTTGATGAGATTGGGAGAGGCACCAGCACCTTTGACGGATTAAGCATTGCCTGGGCGGTTGTGGAGCATATCAGCAACACCAGGCTTTTGGGAGCCAAAACCCTGTTTGCAACCCATTATCATGAGCTGACAGAGCTGGAGGGGATTATCAGCGGAGTCAACAATTACTGTATAGCAGTCAAGGAAAAGGGCGATGACATTGTATTTCTTAGGCGTATTGTCCGGGGCGGGGCTGACAAAAGCTATGGAATACAGGTGGCCAGGCTGGCTGGTGTGCCGGAGACGGTGATTAACCGGGCCAAGGAGCTGGTGGAGGAATTGGTTGCTTCGGATCTCACCTCAAAAACAAAGGAGATTGCCCAGATCAGCGCTAATATTTCCAGCCGGAAGGTAGTGGCAAAGCCGGACGATGTAGAGATGAGCCAGCTAACTCTGTTTGACACGGTGAGAGAGGATGATATTATTAAAGAGATTCGGGAGATGGAGCTGGGACAGATGACACCGATTGATGCTCTGAATCTTCTGTATCGCTTTCAGACAAAGCTGAATAATCGGTGGGAAGCTGACAATAAGGCGACATAAAAATATTATGTAAACAAAAGCGGAGGAGAGGCCATGGCGAGCATACAGGTTCTGGATCAAAACACAATCAACAAAATTGCTGCTGGCGAGGTCATTGAGCGCCCTGCTTCCGTGGTAAAGGAATTATTAGAAAATGCCATTGATGCCAAAGCTACGGCCGTTACGGTGGAAATACGGGACGGGGGCATTTCCTTTATACGGGTCACAGACAATGGATTTGGAATTTTGGGGGAGGAGATTTCCCTGGCCTTTCTCCGTCATTCCACCAGCAAAATCCGGTCCGTGGAGGATCTGTTTTTGGTGTCATCTTTAGGGTTTCGCGGGGAGGCATTATCCAGCATTGCGGCTGTGTCCCAGGTGGAGGTCATCACCCGCGTGGCAGGAAAGCTCACCGGTGTACGCTATCAGATTGAAGGCGGAGTTGAAAAAGGGATGGAGGAGATCGGCGCGCCGGAAGGAACCACATTTATTGCCAGAAATCTGTTTTACAACACGCCGGTGCGGAGAAAATTTTTAAAGACAGCCATGACGGAGGGAGCCCATGTGGGAGATCTGGTGGAAAAGCTGGCCTTTTCCCATCCGGAAGTCTCCATCCGTTTTATCCAGAATAATCAAAACAAGCTATATACCTCAGGAAATAACAGCTTAAAGGATATTATCTACACCGTATACGGACGAGAAATGACAGCAAATCTTTTAAAGGTTCAGGCAGAAGCAGAGGCTGTCACAGTCAGCGGCTTTGTGGGGAAGCCGGTCATTGCCCGCGGCAACCGGAATTTTGAAAATTACTTTATCAACGGCAGATATATTAAAAGCAATGTGATCGGCAGAGCGATTGAGGAGGCATACCGTCCCTTTATGATGCAGCACAAATATCCTTTCACCATGCTTAAGCTTACCATTGAGCCGGAGTTTTTGGATGTAAATGTCCATCCCACCAAGATGGAACTGCGTTTTAGAAACGGGGAAGCTATTTTTCAGATCGTGAAGGAGGCTGTCGCGGAGGCCCTGAGCCGTCAGGAGCTGATTCCACAGACGGAATTGGGCAAAAGGGACAATGAAAAGGAACAAAAGCCGGTAGGAGAAAAGAAGCGTCTGCCTGTGCCGGAGCCCTTTGAGAAAAAACGTCTGGCCCGGTGGAAGGAAGAGACGCCTGTTTCTGATAAGGATAAATTTTCTGAACAGGGAGAAGCTGTAGCCGCACAGAATCTTTCCAGTCCGGACGAAGGGGTGGAGCCAGAGAAAATTTCTAATCAGGAAGAAGCTGCAAAGGCAAAAAAAATTACGGATGTAAAGGCTTCTCTGAATAACGCTTCTTCCGGAAACGGAATAAAATACGAGAATATTCCTCTGAATAATTGCCGGGAAGGGGTGGCAGAAGAGAAGAAAAGCTATGGTTCAGCCTTCCAAATGGATCTTTTTGAGGAGCGCCTTCTGTCTCCGGAATCGAGAAGCCGGCACAAGCTGATCGGGCAGCTTTTTGATACCTATTGGCTGGTGGAATTTAATGACCAGCTCTACATTATTGATCAGCATGCGGCCCACGAAAAGGTATTGTATGAAGAGATCATGGAAACGCTGGCCTCCAGAAAGCAGACCAGCCAGATGGTAGCTCCGCCGATTATCCTGACTCTCGGCAGGCAGGAGGAGGATTTGCTTCACAGGCATCAAAAGGTTTTTGAAGAAATGGGATTTGAGATTGAGCACTTTGGTGGCCGGGAATACGCGGTTCGGGCTGTTCCTGACAATCTTTTTTCCCTTGCCCAGAAAGAGCTTTTGACGGAACTGATTGACGGCTTGTCTGAAGAGGGAGCCTTTGAGGAGCCGTCCATGATCTACGAAAAGGTGGCTTCCATGTCCTGCAAGGCAGCTGTCAAGGGAAAGCATTCCATGAGCGCCATGGAGGCTGACCGGCTCATTGACCAGCTTTTAAAGCTCAAAAATCCCTACGCCTGTCCCCATGGACGCCCCACCATCATTTCCATGAGCAAATATGAGTTGGAAAAGAAATTTAAGCGGATCCTGTAGGGAAAGTCATATTAATTATAAAAAGGAACCAAGCCTATGAAAAAACCACTGATTATCCTGACCGGGCCTACGGCCGTGGGAAAAACTTCTCTTTCCATCCGCCTGGCCAGGGCCCTTGACGGAGAGATTATCAGCGCTGATTCCATGCAGGTATACCGTCATATGGATATCGGCTCTGCCAAGGTGACCTTTGAGGAAATGGAAGGAGTCCCCCATCATCTCATTGACATATTGGAGCCTCAGGAGGAATTTAATGTGGCGGCCTTTCAGTCCCTTGCCCAAAAGGCTCTGGACGGCATTTACAGCCGCGGGCATATTCCCATTGTAGCTGGCGGTACCGGCTTTTATATCCAGGCCCTTTTGTATGATATTGACTTTAAGGAAAATGAGAGCGGCTCCCATATACGTAAGGAGCTGGAAGCCCTGGGACGGGAAAAGGGAAGTGAATACCTTCATGCACTCCTTTTGCAGATAGATCCGGAATCTGCCAGGCAAATTCATGCCAACAACCAAAAGCGGGTGATCCGGGCCATTGAATACTACCGGCTGACCGGTGAGCCTATCTCCGTGCACAATAGACAGGAGCGGGAAAAAAGCTCCCCTTATCGATTCTACTATTATGTTCTTACCTGTGACCGGGCTTTGCTGTATGAGAGGATAGACCGGCGGGTGGAAGAGATGCTTGAGGCAGGGCTGGTTGAGGAGGTAGAGCGTCTGAAAGAATCCGGCTGCCATCGGGGAATGGTGTCCATGCAGGGCCTGGGGTATAAAGAAATTCTTGATTATCTGGACGGTCAGCGTACCCTTTTGGAGGCTGTCAGGGTCCTGAAACGGGATACCCGTCATTTTGCCAAGCGGCAGCTTACCTGGTTCAGACGGGAGAGAGATGTGCGGTGGCTGAAGCTGGAGGACTTTGATTCCGATCCGGACAAGGTTCTTAAGCACATTTTGGAGGAATTCAGGCAGGAAGAATCCAAAGCATATGAAAAGCAGTAACTGTTTAAAGGGTATCAGAACCAATGTTATGATGTTGTGTTGTTAATTTTCTCAGAAGGCATACAATGTAAAAAGGAGAATAATTTTATGGAGCTTTTGCAGCTTTACAGTGAAATGGGAATCAGTAGGCAGGTTCTTGAATACGGGCAGAACATTGAAAAGGAATTGCGAGAGCGTTTTGAGGCCATTGATGAGACAGCCGAGTACAATCAGATGAAGGTGATCCGCGCCATGCAGAAGGCCCGTGTCAGCGACATTCATTTTGCGGCCACCACCGGGTACGGGTATAACGATTTGGGGCGGGATGTGCTGGAGGAGGTCTATGCCCACACCTTTCACGGGGAGGATGCTCTGGTGCGTCCACAGCTGATCAGCGGCACCCACGCCCTTCATGTGGCCCTGTCCGGCAATCTCCGCCCCGGCGATGAGCTTTTGTCCCCTGTGGGAAAGCCCTACGATACTTTGGAAGAGGTTATCGGAATCCGTGATTCTGTGGGTTCCCTAAAGGAATACGGCGTCATCTACCGCCAGGTGGATCTTTTGGAGGACGGCTCCTTTGACTATGACGGAATCCGAAAAGCAATCAATGACCGCACAAGGCTGGTAACCATTCAGCGCTCCAAGGGCTATGCCACCAGGCCAACCCTGTCTGTGGATAAGATCGGACGGCTGATTTCCTTCATCAAAGACATCAGGCCGGATATTATCTGCATGGTGGATAACTGCTACGGAGAATTTGTGGAGCGAGCAGAGCCTACGGATGTGGGGGCTGACATGATTGTAGGCTCCCTGATCAAGAATCCCGGCGGCGGTTTGGCTCCCATTGGCGGGTACATTGTGGGGAAGAAAGAGTGCATTGACCGGGCCTCTTACCGTCTCAGCGCCCCGGGCTTAGGAAAGGAGGTGGGCGCCAGCTTAGGCATGAATCAATCCTTCTTCCAGGGTCTGTTTCTTTCCCCCACCGTGGTGGCAGGCGCCTTAAAGGGGGCGATCTTTGCCGCCAATGTCTATGAGCGCCTTGGCTTTTTGGTGGTTCCTGACAGTATCCAGTCCCGCCATGACATTATTCAGGCCGTCACCTTCGGCACTCCCGAGGGAGTCATTGCCTTTTGCCAGGGAATCCAGGCCGCGGCTCCCGTGGACAGCTTTGTCACTCCGGAGCCCTGGGACATGCCCGGCTACGATGCCCCGGTTATCATGGCTGCCGGAGCCTTTGTTCAGGGCTCCTCCATTGAGCTCAGCGCTGATGCCCCCATTAAGCCTCCCTACGCTGTGTATTTCCAGGGCGGCCTGACCTGGTATCACGCTAAGCTGGGGATATTAAAATCCCTCCAAAATCTGCTGGATAGAGGGATTGTTCGGGGGTTGGCATAATGATTTCTGAATAGAATACAATTTCCAGGATTTGGAGGAGTCAAAAAGCAAATGTTAATCAGAGAGTACACAGAAAACGACCTGTCGCAAATGATAAAAATATGGAATGCTGTTGTGGAAGAGGGTATAGCATTTCCACAGGAAGAAGCTCTGGATCAAATAAATGGATCGCTTTTTTTCGGTTCACAGAGTTATTGCGGGGTTGCAGAAGATAATGGCGTGATTGTTGGCCTATACATTCTGCATCCCAATAATGTGGGACGGTGCGGGCACATTTGCAATGCAAGCTATGCAGTAAACGAGGTCTGCAGAGGTAAACATATCGGAGAACAATTGGTAAAGGATTGTTTGCTTAATGCCAAAAGGCTTGGGTTCATGGTGATTCAGTTTAATGCGGTTGTTGAGAGCAATACGCATGCAAGACATCTATATGAACGACTGGGCTTTACACAGCTTGGAACAATACCGAAAGGGTTCAGGCTAAAAAATGGACGTTATGAAAATATTTGTCCATATTATAGAGAACTATAAATGCAATCGGGATTTATTGGGAACATCTTCTTGTCCGGCTTACGCCGAACAAGAAGCATCGGGCGAACGCACGATGTGGAAAAAAGGATAAAAACAGTCTTACAAGCAAGTTTGACGCCTGTTTTTATCCTTTTTTCCCCGCCCCGTGAACTGTTGCGTTTATTTTCTAAACTCTTTCTAAACTTTTACATTCATATATACACTTTTCCAATTTTATGGTAAAATAAGTGAGTTATCCCTTTTTCTTCCTCCACGTACCTGGAGAGTCGCGCGGGAAGGAACGACAGGAGATATGAAAATCAAAGACATACCCAATGACGACAGACCCTATGAGCGATGCCAAAGGGAAGGGCCGGAGAGGCTGAGCGATGTGGAACTATTGTCGATTATTATCCGCACTGGTTCCCGGGATTCTAATTCTCTGGAGCTTGCCGCGGATATTCTTGCCTTAAACTACCCAAAAGACGGTATTTTAGGCCTTCTCCAGCTAACATTGCCGGAGCTGATGTCTATAAAAGGCATTGGCAAGGTTAAGGGGATTCAGCTTCTCTGTGTGGGCGAGCTGTCCCGGAGAATCTGGAAGCGGAAGACCAGGGAGAAGAAGCTTATATTCCAGTCCCCGCAGGAGGTGGCCGAATACTTTCAGGAGGATATGCGCCATGCGGACCAGGAGCTGTTCTATCTGATGCTTTTCAATACCAAGCAGAGCCTGATCCGTGATATCCAGCTCTCTAAGGGCACTGTCAATGCTTCCCTTGCAACGCCCAGGGAGATTTTTATTGAAGCGCTTCGCTATCAGGCAGTGAGTTTGATACTGGTTCACAATCATCCCAGCGGAGATCCGGAGCCCAGCAGAGCTGACATTGCCCTGACCCGGCGTGTCGCCGAGGCCGGTCAGATGATCGGAATTTATCTGCAGGATCACGTGGTTATCGGGGAACACTCTTATGTAAGCATGAAGGAACGAGGATTGATATAGATGGAATCAAGACACAGCAAATATATTTTGATCGGCATGTCGCTTTTTTGTCTGGTGCTGATTTTGGTGACCTCCTTTAAGGACAGCTTTCTGGAGCCGTTGCGAACAGGCGTGGGATATTTTCTGATTCCGGTCCAGTCCGGGGTGAATCGGGCCGGAACTCTGATTTACAATGAGATCACTGATTATCGTCAGTTTAAGGGAGCAGTGGAGGAGAACCGGCAGCTTCGGGAGCGGATTGATTCCCTTGTGGAGGAGAATACCCGCCTGCAGGCAGAGCAGTTTGAACTGGACCGTCTGCGGGAGCTGTACCAGTTAGATCAGGATTACCAGCAATACGAAAAGATCGGCGCCCGCATTATAGCCAAGGATTCCGGCGCCTGGTTTCAGGTGTTCCGCATTAACAAGGGCTCGGCCGATGGAGTTCGGGTGGATGCCAATGTGATTGCCGGCGGAGGTCTGGTTGGGATTGTAACTGATGTGGGGGCCAACTATGCCACGGTCCGCTCCATTATCGATGATGTGAGCTGGGTCAGCGGCATGGCGCAGCAGTCCGGAGACACCTGCTTTGTGGAGGGAGATCTTACCCTGTTTGCCGAGGGTCGGCTGCGCGTCAGCAAGATTACCAAGGACGGGGATATTAAGGATGGAGACAGGATCGTCACCTCCAATACCAGCTCCAAGTATCTTCCTGGGATTCTGATCGGCTATGCCACGGACATTACCACAGACGATACCCGTTTGACCAAGTCCGGCTATCTGGTTCCTGCCGCAAGATTTAATAATCTTCAGGAGGTTTTGGTGATTTTGGAGCTGAAGGCAGACCAGATGGATGGTGAAACATTATCGGAACAGGGAGACCAGGAATGAAGCGGATTATTTTAAATATATTGCTGATGCTTTTGGCCTTTACGATTCAGAGCGGAGTGTTCCCGCTTTTGCCGTTTCTGGCCTCCACTCCCAATCTGCTTTTGATTCTGACCTTTTCCTTTGGCTTTATCTATGGAAAAAAGGCCGGTATGTGGTACGGTCTTTTGGCAGGTATTCTTCTGGATTTATTTTACAGCGGTCCCTTTGGATTTTACACTCTTTTGTATATCAATATCGGCTATGTCAACGGAATCTGTACAAAATACTATTATGAGGATTACATTACCCTGCCGCTGATATTAAGTCTGCTCAACGAGCTTGCTTACAATTTCTATATTTATGTGTTCAGTTTTCTGATCCGTAACCGGCTGGATTTCTTTTATTATTTTTGGGAGATTATTCTGCCGGAGACAATTTTCACAGTTGTGGCCACGTTATTCCTCTATCGCTCTTTTCTGTTTACCAACAGAAGGCTGGAGGAACTGGAAAAAAGGAGAGATTAGAAAGGAATGTTTAAAGATTTACTGGAAATACTGCAGGAGCTCCTTCACCGTCTGGCTAAATCCCGGTTGTTTGCACTGGGACTGGCATACACGCTTATGTTTGTCATTTTGATTGTCAAGCTTTTTAACCTGCAGATCGTTGCTGGAGAAAAATATTTAAACGACTATAAAAAGCTGACTCAAAGGGAGGTGTCCATTCCCGGCACCCGAGGAAATATTTATGACTGCAACGGATATCTCTTAGCCTACAATGAGCCTGCTTATCTGGTGACTATTCAGGATACCGGCGCTTATCCGGATGCCGCATCCATGAATGCCATGCTTTTGCGTTTGGTGAGGATTTTAAAAAAACATGGATACAGCATACAGGGCAAGCTGGAGATCGGTCTGGACGAAGCCGGAAGGATGGTGTATACCAGCAGCTCCGAGCCGGCCCGCCTTCGTTTCCTTCGGGATTATTACGGTGTCCGCTCTGTGGACAAGCTCAATGACCCGGATGGCAAATATCCCACGGCCGTGGGGGCCCGGGAGCTTTTGGAGGATCGGTGGCAGCGTTACAGGCTGGATGAAATGAAGGATGACCGGGGCAATCCCCTTCTTTTGTCCGATGAGGAGGCGCTGGATATTTTTAATATCCGCTATACCATGTCCTTAAGCGCCTATAAAAAATACGAGGCTATTCCCATTACCTCTTACGTAGATGAGAGCACCATGATTGAAATTTTAGAAAATCAGGCTCTATTGCAGGGGGTCAATATTGAAGAGACTACCATACGCATGTACAATGACAGCATCTATTTTGCACCTATTATCGGCTATACCGGAAAAATGCAGGAGGATCATTTGGAGGAGCTGCAAAAGATTGATCCCCGGTATGACCTGAATGATATTGTGGGGCGCACGGGCATTGAATTTCGGATGGAGGCGGAGCTGCAGGGAGAGAAGGGCTATCGGAATCTGATTGTCAACAATATGGGCAGCATCATGGAAGTGGTTTCGGAGACAGAGCCAAAGACCGGTGACGATATTTATCTGACCATAGACCGGGAGCTTCAGATCGGCATATACCATATGATTGAACAGCAGCTGGCCGGAATTCTCGTAAACAAGCTGAAAAATTACGATGTGGAGGTAACCAGCAGCACAGATGCCTCCAAGATCGAGCTTCCCATCAAGGATGCCTATTTCCAGCTGATCAACAATAATGTTCTTTCTTTAAATGCCATGAGCAGGGAGGACGCCTCCGGAATAGAGAGAGAGATTTACGGAAGCTTTTCCTCCAACAAAGAACGGATTTTAAACCAGCTCCGTCAGGAGCTGATGAGCGAGCACGCCACCATCATGAAGGATTTGCCGAAGGATATGATGGCCTATATGGTGTATATCTACAATTATTTGTCCGGAGACACGGTAGGTATTGTAAAGCGGGACAGCATTGATGTCAACAGCCAGGCATATCTGGCATGGAAGAGTGATGATATCAGTCTCAGGGATTATATTTATGCCGGTATTGCCGATAACTGGATTGATACTACCCGCCTGAATATTGAAAATAAATATTCCAGTGCGGATACCATCTATGAGGTGCTGGTGGACACGGTGATGGAGGAGCTTTCCCAGGATACCAAATTTGACAAACGGATCTGCCGCTATCTGGTCAATGACGAGATTATCACCGGACGGCAGCTCTGTTTGGCTCTCTATGCTCAGGGGGTTCTTCCCTACGATGAGCAGCAGATACAGCTTCTTGGTTCCAATGGGGAAAACTATGCCTATACCTTTATGATTGAAAGAATTTCCAATATTGACATTACTCCAGCCCAGCTGGCTCTCGATCCCTGTACCGGAAGTGTGGTTATCACAGATGTAAATACCGGTGAGGTAAAGGCATTGGTCACCTATCCCAGCTATGATAACAATCGCTTGTCCGGTACGGTGGATGCCACTTATTTTAACCAGCTTCAGGAGGATCTGTCTCTTCCGATGTACAACAATGCCACCCAGGCCCAGAAGGCTCCCGGCTCTACCTTCAAACCGATCAGCGCCATTGCCGGCCTGGAGGAAAAGGTGGTGGAGCTTGACGAGACCATTGACTGTACCGGGGATTACACAGAGGTAACACCGGATATCAAATGCTGGATTTACAGCGGCCATCACGGTCCTCTGGACTTGGTGGGAGGGATCCAGAACTCCTGCAACTACTATTTTTCCGAGGTGGCTCATCGCCTTTCCACTGATGAAAACGGGGTATACTCTACGGAGCGGGGGCTGAAAACCCTGAGAAAATACGCCGCCATGTTTGGGCTTGACCGTCCCTCAGGGATAGAGATTTCCGAGGTGGAGCCGGAAATGTCCACCAAGGATCCGGAGCGTTCGGCCATGGGACAGGGCACCAACCGATACTCCAATATTCAGCTTTCCCGTTATGTGGCGGCCTTGGCAAACCGGGGCACAGTATTTGACTTAAGCCTGTTGGATAAAAGAACAAATTCTAAAGGAGAGCTGGTGGAGGATTACACTCCCAAGGTAACCGGCCATATCGATATTCAGGAGTCCACCTGGGACGCGGTACAGCAGGGAATGTACAATGTAATCTATGAGAGCTCCTCCCGCCGGATCTTTAAGGACTTGGAGGTGGAGATTGCCGGAAAAACCGGGACGGCACAGGAGGATAAGACCAGAGGAAACCATGCATTTTTTATTTCCTATGGCCCTTATGCCAATCCGGATATCAGCGTGACGGTCAATATCCCTTACGGGTATTCCTCCGCCAACGCGGCCGCTCTGGCCAAAAATGTGTATCGCTTCTATTACGGATACACGGATCTGGAATACGTAAGAAGTCATGGCGCTCTGGCGGCTTCCGATGTTACCATCGGAGACTAAAATGCAGTCCAAAGATTTTCAGATGTGCCTGTCGGATGCCCTGTGACCACAGGGCAGGAATATTGTATTGCAGGATTCATGGAAGGAGGGCGGCGTCAGACCGCCTTCCGGAAAGAGGGGAGCAGGTTGAAGAGCAGAGTAGTAATCAAAAGCAGCAAGTCGGGAATGTGCATTATTTTGGACCCGGATTGTACTTTCGAGGAGCTTCTGTCCGATATCTCTGCCAAATTCAGGGAGAATGCCCGTTTTTGGGGCAGTGTCCAGATGGCACTGATGTTGGAGGGAAGAGAACTTACCGCAGGAGAGGAATTTCAGATTGTAAATGCCATTACAGACAATTCCAGCGTTGAGATTCTCTGTCTGATTGACAATGACGCCAATCGAATCGAACGGTGTGAGAAGGCTTTAAATCAAAAGCTGATGGAGCTTTCCTACCGCACCGGACAATTTTACAGAGGAGATCTTCACCGGGGAGAATCCATTGACTCAGAGGCCAGTATCGTTATTATCGGTGACGTGCTTCATGGCGCCCGGGTGGCGGCTCGGGGCAATATAATTATTCTGGGAGCCTTAAAGGGCTCTGCCCATGCAGGCATCTCAGGCAATGAGGAATCGGTGGTGGTTGCTTTGGAGATGGCGCCTCTTCAGCTGAGGATCGGCGGCTTTAGCCGGCAGTATGGAGACAAAGGCAGAAAATTAGGCAAAGGTGCCATGACAGCCTTTGTCGAAAATGACAATATTTGTACGAAACCCATAAAAAAAAGCTTTTTAAACATGATAAATTTCAATTAACACTAGCAAAAGTTGAGATTTTAATGTAGAATATAATTGTGTATTCAAATTTTTCAGGAGGCGTTCTATGAGTGAAGTCATTGTAATTACTTCTGGAAAAGGCGGGGTCGGCAAGACGACAACCACCGCCAACATCGGGACCGGCCTGGCCCTTTTAGGATTCCGTACCGTACTGATTGACACAGATATCGGTTTGCGGAATCTGGACGTGGTCATGGGACTGGAGAACCGGATTATTTACAATCTGGTCGATGTGGTGGAAGGCAACTGCCGAATGAAGCAGGCCCTGATAAAAGACAAAAGATATCCTAACCTTTACTTGCTCCCCTCGGCCCAAACCCGGGACAAGACCGCAGTGAATCCGGGGCAGATGCGTAAGCTGACGGAGGATATGAAGGAGGATTTCGACTATATACTGTTGGATTGTCCCGCTGGTATTGAGCAGGGGTTTCAGAATGCTATTGCCGGTGCGGACCGGGCGCTGGTGGTAACTACGCCGGAGGTGTCTGCCATTCGGGATGCAGATCGGATTATCGGTCTTTTGGAGGCAGCAGACATGCAGGTGGTGGATCTGGTGATTAACCGGATTCGCATGGACATGGTCCGCCGGGGAGATATGATGTCCATCGATGATGTGGCCGATATTCTGGCAGTCAACATCATTGGCGCGGTTCCTGATGATGAGGATATTGTTGTATCTACCAATCAGGGAGAGCCTCTGGTGGACACGGATTCTCTGGCCGGACAAGCCTTTTTGAACATCTGCAAAAGAATTTCCGGGGAGGCGGTTCCTCTGCTGGATTTGAATCCACAGCGCGGGCTCCTTTTGAGGCTTTCTGATTTTTTGAAACGGGCATAGGAGGGCAGTTGATGAGGCGGATGTTTTGTTTTCACAAAAGCAATTCCGGTGAAATCGCCAGAAGCCGTCTGAAGCTGGTTCTGGCAGCGGATCAGTCCGGTTGCAATCCCGGCTTGGTTGAGAGCATTCGGGATGAGCTCATCCGGGTGCTGTCCCGTTATATGGAATTTGATTCCAGAAAGGTGGATCTCTGCCTGACCCAGATGGAATGTGCCGGAACCGGTGAATTGATACCGGCCCTTTCGGCAAGGATTCCTATCTGTCGGTTTCCCAATATGAGGAATGAAGGAAATGACGTTATTTGATTATCACTTCAAAAATTACAATTATCGATTAATTGTCTATATACTGACGTTAAATATACTGGGTGTCCTGGTGATTAACAGCGCTACCGGCCAGGACAGCGCCCTGGTAAATAAGCAGATCCTGGGGATTGGGGTAGGCCTTATCATTGCCGTTTTCTTATCCCTTTTGGACTATCATAAAATTACATCTATGGCGACTCTGGTTTACATTGCCTGTGTGGTCGGACTACTGGCTGTACTGTTTTTTGGCGAAAATGTAAACAATGCTACACGATGGTTGAAGCTTCCCGGTATCGGTCAGATTCAGCCATCGGAATTTGTAAAGGTAGGTCTGATTGTGTTTTTTTCCTGGTTTTTTAACAAAAAACAGGAAAAGCTCAATTATCTTACTACCCTGTTGCTGGCCGGCACTCTGTTGCTGGTAGTATTCGGGCTGATATATGAGGAGCCGGATCTTTCCACCGGCCTGGTGATTATTTTTGTTTTTACATGTATGTTGTTTGCCGCGGGATTAAGCTATCGATGGATTTGGGGAGGCTTAGCGGTAATGGTTCCCGTTGGGACCCTGTTTATCTACCTGCTTCAATATGACAGGGTGCCGTTTTTAAAAGGTTATCAGGCACGGAGAATACTGGCATTTTTCTTTAAAGAAAAATATGCAGAGGCGAATCTTCAGCAGGACAATTCCATTATGGCCATTGGTTCTGGAATGCTTCACGGAAAGGGGCTAAATTACACGGCCAATTCCGTCAAAAACGGAAATTTCCTGTCAGAGGAGCAGACAGATTTCATTTTCGCCGTTATTGGAGAAGAGCTTGGTTTTGTGGGGTGTACAATGGTAATTATTATGATTGCCCTGATTGTCTTTGAATGTCTCATTATGGCAGCAAAGGCAAAGGATATGGCAGGTCGGCTTCTCTGTGTAGGTATGGCCGCGCTGCTGGCTTTTCAGAGCTTTTCCAATATTGCTGTGGCAACCGGTGTGTTTCCTAATACCGGTTTGCCTCTTCCCTTTATCAGCTATGGGGTAAGTTCTCTGTTAAGTATGTATATAGGAATTGGATTAACCCTTAATGCCGGACTTCAAAGAAAAATCAGTAACTATTAAAGGAGGGTTCTACTTATGAATATCGGTTTGATTGCACATGATGCGAAGAAAAAACTGATGCAGAATTTTTGTATTGCTTACAGGGGGATTTTAAACAAGCATGAGCTTTTTGCAACAGGAACTACCGGGAGACTGGTAGAAGAAGTGACTAATTTAAATATTCACAAATATCTGGCAGGACATCTGGGCGGGCAGCAGCAGATTGCGGCGCAGATTGAACACAATGAGATGGATCTTGTGATTTTTCTCAGGGATCCTCTAACATCCAAGTCCCATGAACCGGATGTAAACAGTGTTGTCAGGCTTTGCGACACCTACAATATTCCCCTTGCCACCAACTTAGCCACGGCAGAGCTGCTGATTAAAGCTCTTGACCGTGGAGATCTGGAGTGGAGGGAGATTTACCGATAGGAGAAACTATCTTGGAGCAATGTTACAGCAAACGGCACAATGTGTTTTACAATCATTTTGCCAGAATCATTATGTTACTCATGACTGGAATACTGATAACCGGTCTGTTTCTTGCGGGATGTAACCGCGCGGAAGATGAAGAAAACGAACTTTCCTATCCCTTGCAGGAGCGGTTAGATTCACTGGAGGCTCTGTATCCGCCGGATATTTGCCGGGCAGAGCTCTACGCCTCCGGACTCTGTGTGGTCACAGATGACGTACCGTCCCCGGAGGAGGCAGTAGGGGCAGAGGCGGCCGCCGTGTTTTCCCTGGATGATCATCAGGTGCTTTTGGAGAGAAATGCCTTTGAGCGGCTTTATCCGGCCAGCATTACCAAAGTAATGACGGCTCTTGTGGCTATTCGCCATGGAGATCTTCAGGATGAGAGCCGTCTCCATCAGAAGGTAACCATTGGTCAGGAGGCGGTCATCACTGAATCAGGGGCATCCCTCTGTCATATTAATCCGGGGGATACTCTTACTATGGAGCAGCTTCTGTATGGTCTGATGCTTCCTTCCGGAAATGACGCGGGGGCAGCAATTGCCATGCACATTTCCGGCAGTATGGAAGAGTTTGCACGGCTTATGAATCAGGAGGCAAGGGCTATCGGAGCTACAGACACCCACTTTGTGAATCCCCATGGTTTGCACGATGAACAGCACTACACTACAGCCTATGATCTCTATCTGATTTTCCAGGAGGCTTTAAAGGAGCCCCTCTTTTGCAAGCTTATTTCCACAGCCGAGTATACGGCTCAGTATACAGATGCACAGGGACAGCCCAAGAGCCAGACCTGGAACAACAGCAATCAATATCTTACCGGTCAGCAGACCATGCCTGGCGGCCTGTCTGTTTTAGGCGGCAAAACCGGCACTACCAAAGCAGCGGGAAGCTGTTTGATTATGGGAAGCCGCGATGAACAGGGCCATGAATTTATTTCCGTGGTGCTGAAAGCAGAAAACCGTCAGGCTCTGTATCGGGATATGTCAAATATAATTTGGAAAATTGTCAATTAGTGATTGCTTAATTCGCAGAATTATACTATAATTATTTTATGATGATTAGACTTTTTATACAAATCCAATAAGCCTAAGGAGGAGATTAATATGGTGCAGATTATTGCAGGCAACAAGGGAAAAGGAAAGACCAAGCATCTGTTGGATATGGCCAACAGTTCTATTAAGACGGCGGAGGGGTCCATCGTCTATCTGGATAAAAGCTCCAAACATATGTATGAATTAAATAACCGGATCCGTCTGATCAATGTAAACGAGTTTCCTATTGGCAATAGCCAGGGGTTTATCGGTTTTATCAGCGGCATAATTTCTCAGGATCACGATATTGAGACCATGTTTTTGGACAGCTTTTTGAAGCTTGCCTGCTTAGAGGGAGAGGACATCAGCGAAACCATTGCAGTTCTGGAAAAGCTCAGCGCCAAATATAGCGTGAACTTTGTACTTAGCATTTCCATGGATTCCCATGAAATGCCTGAGTCCATACAGAAGGACGTGATTATTTCACTGTAAGAATAGATACAAAGGAGGACTTGAAAAGCAGGTCCTCTTCTTTTTTGCGTTCTTTCTTGCACTTTTTGCCATTTGCTTTTATAATGAGGGAAGGATATGGCAGAGCCGGACAAGAAGATGTCCCCCGTGAACAGTAACCTTTTAAGAGGGTAGTGGAGAGAATTTGCCGGAGGGAAAGATATTTTGCGCAAAAAAAGGAAAAACTCAAAAAATCAGGCACATTACCGCCGTCCCATAAATATCAATGTTGGAATGATTATATTTGCGATTATTTTTATCTACATGGCGTTTTGTGTCTACACTTATGTCAAAAAAGAAAAAATACAGTTTTATGAGGTGGTAGAGGGAGACATAGTCACAGATCATGGCTACACCGGGATTATTCTCAGGGAGGAGGCCGTTCAATACACGGACCGTGCCGGCTACATTCATTATTATGTGCGGGAAGGAAAACGGGCGGCGGTAGGTTCCCGGATCTATTCCATTGATGAGACAGGCAATGTTGCCTCTTTGCTGGCAGAAAAAAATGAAAACAATGCCATACTTACCACAGAGAATCTTTCGGAGGTCAAACGTCAGCTGTCCTCCTTTGCCATGAGCTATTCGGATCTTGACTATGATATGGTCTATTCCCTGGAGTCCACGTTGGATGCCTCTGTGGCTGAATATGTGAATTTTAATACGCTGGAAAGCTTAGACAGTATTATCGGACAGACGGGGACTTCTTTCTGGCAGGTTCAAGCGCCTGTATCCGGTGTGGTATCCTACGGCATTGATCAGTATGAGGGTTTTGACGCCTCTCAGATTACAGCAGCAGATTTTGACCGTTCCGGCTATTCAAGGCAGATCACCAAGGCCGGTCAGCGGATTGCCGCCTCTGATCCGGTTTATAAGCTGGTTACATCCGACAACTGGAGCATCCTTTTCCCTGTTTCCCAGGAACAACTGGCAGAGTACGAAGGAAAGTCCAGCCTTCACGTGATCTTTAATTCCAGAAATCTGGAAACAGACGGAGATTTTTCCATTATCACCGGGGCAGATGGCAATCTTTATGGAAAGCTGGATTTCAATCAATATATGGTACAGTTTATTACAGATCGGTATGTCTCCTTTGAAGTGGAGACAGAGAGGACGGACGGACTAAAGATTCCGGTGACTGCAGTGACTACCAAAGAATTTTATCTTGTGCCCTTGGAATATATGACACAGGGAGGAGACAGCCGGGACACAGGATTTATGAAGGAAACATATTCGGAAAACGGAGCTTTGGCGGAATTTGTGCCTGTGACTATTTACAACTCTACCGAGGAGTATTATTATATTGAAATGGGAGAGAAAAGTCCCCTTAAAGCCGGAGATATTGTGATCAAGCCGGATTCCAAAGACCGGTATCAGATTGTTTCCACGGATTCCCTTCAGGGGGTTTATAATATCAACAAAGGCTATGCTGTATTCAAGCTGATTGAAATTTTAAAGTCAAATGAAGAGTACTATACGATCCGCAAGGGAATGAACTACGGATTGTCAGTTTATGACCACATTGTTCTGGACGCCAGCACAGTCTATGAGGGACAGCTGATTTATCGATAGATAATTGAAACAAAAGCAGGGAGTGATTATTAATGAAAGAAATGATTTCTGAAAATCTCAAACAGGTACATCAGAATATCCAATCGGCCTGTTTGCGCGGTGGCAGATCCCCGGCGGATATAACGCTGATTGCCGTCAGCAAAACAAAGCCGTTGGAGGAGCTTTTTGAAGCCTATGGCTGCGGCGAACGAAATTTTGGAGAAAATAAGGTTCAGGAAATTTTACAGAAGGCCCCACAGATGCCGGAGGATACCTGTTTTCACATGATCGGGCACTTACAGCGCAACAAGGTACGACAGGTTCTTCCCCATGTAAAAATGATTCATTCGGTAGATTCCGTCCGGCTGGCCCGGGAGATTGAACAGGAAGCCGAACGTCTGGGAAAAACTGTGGATATCCTTTTGGAGGTCAATGTGGCAGGAGAGGAGAGCAAATTTGGTTTTTCTTTGGAGGATACAATGGATGGGGTTTTGCAGATTTCCCGCTTTCCACATATTCGTATCTGCGGCCTGATGACAATTGCTCCTTTTGTCGAAAATCCCGAACTAAATCGGCCTGTTTTTCAAAAATTATTTCAATTATATGTTGACATCAAACACAAAAACATTGATAATGTTAATATGAGCGTCCTTTCTATGGGAATGACCGGTGACTATCAGGTGGCCGTAGAGGAGGGGGCGACCATGATTAGAGTCGGCACCGGTATCTTTGGTGTCAGATGAGAAATGGAGAGTAAATAAATATGAGCCTGATTAGCAAGTTAATGGAAATGACTCGGTTGAATGACGATGACGATGACGATTACTTCGGACCGGAAGATGACTATGAACTGGACAGGCCAGGTAGAAGAAATACGTTCAGCAATTCTCGGGATGATTATGATGAGGAGGAGGATGAACCCAGGCCTCGTTTTTTTTCCCGGTCTTCCTCAAAGGTAGTACCTATGAAAAGAAGTATGGAAGTTTCCATGATTAAGCCTACTTCCATAGAAGACGCGCGGGATATCTGTGATTTTTTGCTGGATGGCAAAGCGGTTGTACTGAATATGGAAGGGATTCATACGGAGGTTGCCCAGCGCATTATTGACTTTACCTCCGGAGCCACCTATTCCATGAACGGAAATCTTCAGAAAATTTCCAGCTATATATTTATCGCTACCCCTGAATCGGTAGAGCTGTCCGGTGATTTTCAGGATCTTTTGGGAAGCGGAGCGCTTGATGTTTCTGGTATGAACATTCGTCTGTAGAAACTTGCCAGTGAATAATATTCAAAGAGACAAATGGGATGCCCCGTTGCTCGCAGCGGGGTTATTTCATGTCTCTATCTACCAAATATTTTTTAGAAGAGAAGGAACATAGCATGGTTGACAGAATTACCGTTCACAGAGACGGAAGAGATATCTATGACATTGTATTGGAGGCTTCCTTTTCCAGGCTGAGGGAGGAGGTATCCTCCTTAGGAGTCAAGGGAAGGCGGCTGTGCATTGTCACAGATACCAATGTGGCTCCTTTATATCTGGAGCAGGTGAAAGAACAGTTGTCTGCGGTTTCCGACAAAATCACAGCGTTTGTCTTTGTGGCAGGAGAAGCTCAGAAGAATCTGGATACAGTGCAAAAGCTATATCAGCATCTGATTCTCCATCATTATGACCGAAAGGACTTGCTGGTGGCTTTAGGCGGCGGTGTGGTGGGGGATCTGTGCGGATATGCCGCTGCCACTTATCTGCGAGGTGTACGCTTTATTCAAATACCAACCACATTGTTGTCCCAGGTAGACAGCAGTATTGGCGGCAAAACAGGTGTGGATTTTGACGCTTACAAAAATATGGTTGGAGCCTTTCACATGCCGGCGCTGGTTTATACCAACACAGCCACCCTGCTGACGCTAAGCAAAGAGCAGTATGCCTCCGGAATGGGAGAGATCATCAAGCATGGTCTGATTAAAAGCTGTGCTTATTACCATTGGCTTCGGGACAACACAGAGGATATTCTCCGGCGGGACGGGGAAAAATGTCACCATATGATTTTAGAGAGTGATAAGATCAAACAGGCGGTTGTGGAGCAGGATCCCCTGGAACAGGGAGAAAGGGCTCTCTTAAATTTCGGTCATACACTGGGACATGCCATTGAAAAGCTTATGGATTTTCAGCTTCTTCACGGTCAATGTGTGGCTCTTGGATGTGTGGGTGCTGCTCATTTGTCTTTCATGCGAGGGGCTGTTTCCCGGCAGGAGGAGGAGGCATTTTGCCGTATGCTTTCCCGGTTCGGACTTCCCACAAATCTGCGGGGACTTAAACTGGACCATGAAAAGCTTCTTGATGCTACTAAAAGTGACAAAAAGATGGACTTGGGGACCATTCGCTTTATTCTTCTTCATCGGATCGGAGAGGCATATATTGATCTTACTGTCAGTGATAAAGAGATTTTAGACACTTTGCAATGGATGTCGGAGGAACACTATGGATAGGGCAGAAAGATTGCAGTCAGGAGGGGCTTCCAACCTGCTTTTGTGGGCAGTCTCTTCCTGCTTGCTGGTGCTGTTTGACCAGTATACCAAACATCTGGCGGTTGTCTGTTTAAAGGGGCAGAAACCATTCGTTTTATGGAACGGCGTTTTTGAGCTTTTCTATTCAGAAAACAGAGGCGCCGCTTTTGGCATGCTGCAGGGGCGGCAAGCTTTCTTTTTTGTGATCGGAATCCTGGTGCTGGCTGCGGCTGTCTATGTAATGCTTAGGCTCCCTTCCTGGAAAAATTCCCATTACCGTTGGCTTGGAATCTGTGTGGTTTTTATAACATCCGGTGCTGTCGGCAATATGGTTGATCGGATCCGACAACAGTATGTAGTGGATTTTCTGTATTTTAAGCTGATTGATTTCCCGATTTTTAATGTTGCTGATATATATGTGACAACAGCCACTGCCATACTTGTGCTTTTGATGATGTTTTTTTATACAGATGATGACTTAAACATCTTTCGATTTTCCCGAAAAGAAGATAACCTTGAAGGAGGAGAACGATTGTGACCTGCACCATGGTTGTAGAGGAAGAGGACGGAATCCGAATTGACCGGTACCTGAGCGAACGCTGTCAGGATCTTTCCCGTTCCTATTTGCAAAAGCTTCTGAAAAACGGTGGTGTTTTGGTAGATGGAAAGGCAGTTAAAAATAATTATAAGGTTTCTCGGGGAGAAAAGATTTTTTTGGAGGTTCCGGATGCTACGGAGCCGGAAATTCTTCCGGAAAAAATGGATCTGGATATTCTATATGAGGATGGGGACCTGATTATGATTAACAAGCCAAAGAGGATGGTGGTGCACCCTGCCGCGGGGCACAGTTCAGGAACTCTGGTAAACGGCCTGATGGCCCACTGTGAGGATTTGTCAGGGATCAACGGTATCCTTCGTCCGGGGATTGTACACCGGATTGATATGGACACTACGGGGGTTTTGGTGGCCTGTAAAAATGATTTTTCCCACAAGGATATTGCCGAGCAGTTAAAACTCCATTCTATCACGCGGGTGTATTATGCCATTGTTCACGGGACAATCCGGCAGGACGGCACCGTGAATGCCCCAATTGGCCGTCATCCCACTGACCGGAAGAAAATGAGCATCAACGAGAAAAACGGCAAGCCTGCTGTCACCCACTATCATGTTCTGGGATGCTCAGAAGGTTTTACCTATTTGGAATGTCGCTTAGAGACCGGGCGCACCCACCAGATCCGCGTTCACTTAGCTTCCATTGGCCATCCTCTCTTGGGAGATTCCGTTTACGGCCCGTCCAAATGCCCTTTTCCTGGTCTTAAAGGCCAGACCTTGCATGCAGGCATTCTTGGAATCCGTCACCCGCGAACCGGTAAATATCTGGAGATACAAGCCCCTCTTCCCGAATATTTTGAAAAATTATTGCGTAAACTTTCTTTAAAATAGCTGCTTCTTTATATACTTTTCTGAAATTTTGGTGTATAATAGTATTAACTGATAAGAACTTGCTGAAAGGAGAAGGGGATCTATGAAGGGGAATTTAGTAATTACAATCGGAAGACAGTGTGGCAGTGGCGGCAAACGAATCGGAGAAACCGTTGCCGAGCGTCTTGGCGTAAAGTGCTATGACAAAGAGCTTTTGACCCTGGCTGCCAAACACAGTGGCTTGTGTGAGGAACTGTTTGAGACCCACGATGAAAAGCCCACCAGCAGTTTTCTGTATTCACTGGTGATGGATACTTATTCAATGGGTTATTCCAATTCAGCTTATATGGATATGCCATTAAATCATAAGATATTCCTGGCCCAGTTTGACACAATCAAGAAGCTGGCAGACGAGGAGTCCTGTGTGATTGTAGGGCGATGCGCGGATTATGCTTTGGCAGACTATCCCCATGTTGTCAGTGTCTTTATCACAGGCAATGATGACGACCGGATTGAGTATTTGAAACAGCTCTACAAGGTGGATACGGCTAAGGCTAAAGATATTATGGTGAAAACCGATAAAAAGCGTGCCAGCTACTATAATTATTATTCCAGCAAAAAGTGGGGCGATTCCCGCAGCTATGACCTATGCATCAACAGCAGCTCTGTGGGCATTGACGGCGCAGTGGAGATGATCCTGGAATTGGCCCGTGTAAAGGGCGCCTGGCTGGAGAAAAAAGCGCAGAAAAGCTGATAAAAGGATTTTCGACAATATCCTCGGATTATATAGGCGGAAAATCAAATTGGCTGAGAATCCGGCAGAACATGTGATATGCATGCACTGCCGGATTTTCAGTTGGTTAATATTATGCCGGAAGCGTCAAAAAAGCTTTTGTAAGATGGTGGGACGAGCTTGTATCATGTTATAGAAAACATTAAATATTGAAGCGAAACAGCCCAATCACCTTACCTAATATATTCAGATTCGGCACGATAATGGGCTCCATAGTATCGTTCTCCGGCTGCAGGCGATAGTGGCCGTCCTCCTTGTAGAAACGCTTCACTGTGGCAGAATCATCAATCAGAGCCACCACAATATCCCCATTCTGGGCCACCGAGGTCTGTTGCACAATCACCCGGTCTCCATCAAAGATGCCTGCATTGATCATGCTTTCTCCCTTGATGCGAAGCATAAAAATCTCACTGTTGGGCAGCATCTCTGCCGGAACAGGAAAATAGTCCTCAATATTCTCCTCCGCGAGAATAGGCTGTCCTGCGGCTACGGTGCCGATTATGGGAATCTGAACCATCTCCCGGCGTGTCAGGGCAAAGGTATCATCTAATATCTCCATGGCTCTGGGCTTGGTAGGATCCCGGCGAATATAACCGTTTTGTTCCAATGTCTCCAAATGAGAGTGGACGGAGGATGTGGATTTTAACCGGACAGCCTCACAGATCTCCCTTACGGTAGGCGGATATCCTTTCTTTAAAATAGTCTCTTTAATGTATTCCAGTATTTCCTTTTGCTTGGCTGTAATCTTTCCCTGGCTCATTACATTCCTCCTGCTTTTTATTGTGTAATGTTCAATAATTTTCCTCTGTTACTATACTAACATATGTTCGGTAAAAAAGCAAACTTTTGTTCGGAAAATTTAAAAAAATGTTGACAAACGCATGTTCTGGAATTATAATAGCAACACAGGAAACGAACACATGTTTGAAAATGTGCGAGCGATACTGAAACTGACCGTGGGATTCATTATTTACAGGGGGAAAAGTGATGAACAAGCGCTTAAGAAAGGACAGGAGAGAGGATTGGAACGGAGTACGGCAGCATCTTCTTAGCTCAGATGAGGGCTGGCAGGAACATCAGGGGATTCTATATTACGTTGACAGACAGTCTAAAAAGGACTGCAAGCAAATGTCAAAGCCGTATTACACCATCACTGTGGTGGAAAAGGGTGGGAGAGCAGGAGTGCCCTCCTCACTGCAAAAGGAGAGGGCGCGCTCGACTCCCTCTCCCAAAAAGGAGCCCACTAAAAGCAGATGTATGCTTTTGGCTATGAAGCGCAGAGCCCGCCGCAAAAGGGTTCATAAGCTTCTGGTTGCTCTGCTGGTCGTGGCTGCTTTTTGTTCCGGCTTCTTTGGGCGCACACTTTTTGATGCATACGCCAAAGAAGATACCGATGTTCAAAACCGGTATTATACCAGTATTCAGGTAGAACCCGGAGACAATCTTTGGAAAATAGCAAGCCGCTATTCTCAGGGAAGCAGTTATTCCATTCCTGAGTATGTGGAAGAACTGAAGAGGATGAACGGGCTGACGGATGGTCATATTCATGCCGGTGAATATCTGACCATTGTTTACTTTTCGGAGTGAGATTCCTCCTTTTCCCTTAGACGCACTGCATTTCGGGCACTTCGGCGGCGTTCATCCTCCAGCGCCGCATAATGCTTTTTTGTTGTATTTACATCCGAGTGTCCCAGTACGTCCGCCACCAGATAGATATCCCCCGTCTCCCGATAGAGATTGGTGCCATAAGTGCTTCTGAGCTTATGCGGGGTAATCTTTTTTAAGGGAGTGACGATTTTTGCATACTTTTTTACCAGATTTTCCACGCTTCGCACATTAATCCGTTTTTTCTGCAAGGAGAGAAACAAGGCCTTTTCGCTGCCTGGAAGAGGACTGATTCCGAATCGCTCATCCAGATAATCTTGCAGTGCGTCCTCCACCTCAAAGCCGAAATACACGGTTACCTCCTTGCCTCCTTTCCTGTGAATGTGGATTCCTCCGTTTTTGAAATCCACATCATCCACATCCAGGCCGACACATTCCGATACCCGGATACCAGTCCCCAGAAGCAAGGTCAAAAGCGCCAGATCCCGCGTTCTGGTCTTGTTATGGTAGGATTTTTGTTTGTCTGTAAGATTGTCTCCACGTTCCACCTCATCCAACAGAAGGGCAACTTCATCTACATCCAGACGGATGATTTCTTTATCGTGAAGTTTCGGGAGCTGCACCAAAGCCGCCGGATTGTTTTGAATTTTCTCATTGCGGTAAAAGTAATTATAAAAGCTTTTCAGAGAAGATACTTTTCGCATAATTCCCCGCTCTTTATTGGTGATCTCCTGATTATTTTCATTAAACCGATATTTTAAATATTCCATATATTCTTCCAGATCATTGACCGCAAGCATCTCCAGATGATCAATTCGAATATCCTTTCGATTCAGCTTCCGAAAAAACGGATTTTCCCTTTGCAGAAAATCAAAAAAAACGTTTAAATCATAGGCATAAGCGATCCGCGTGCGGGAAGATGTCCGAGGCTCGATTCCTCTGAAAAAATCCACACAGCAGGGCGGTAGTTCTTTAATCAGGGCTCGTAGCTTTTTGATATTTTCAATATCCTTTTGTTCATAGTAAGATAACTGGCTCAATGATATACCTCCTCAGAAAGGTTGTTCTCCCAACCCGGGATTTTTCCGGTTACAATTGCATGGAATAATCTGGTTTTTACACCGGGATTCTCCTTTTCCAGATTATCTGTTAATATTTTCACATATTCCCTCCGGGTATGTCCGTCAACCGGGCAGGGATTTTTACACACAGGGAGCTTATAACGATTCCGAAAGCCTATAATATCTGCTTCCGCAACCAGCATCAGCGGACGAATCACCGTTAAATTCATGCGGTCCAAATAGGTAGATGGCGGAAATACATAGAATCGCCCCTCGTAAATCAGGGATAGAAGCATAGTCTCAATCAGATCCTCTCTGTGATGGGCATAGGCTATTTTGTTACAACCGGATTCCTTCGCAGCCTTATTCAGCGCGCCTTTTCTGAGCTTGGCACATAGGGAGCAGGGGTTAGATTCTTTTCGTTCCTCAAACAAAATTTTCCCGATATCCGTGGAAACAATCGTATAGGGAACGGAAAGCTCCTTACAAAGTCCGGAAACGGGAGACAAGTCCAAATCATCAAAGCCTAAATCAACAGTAATGGCTTTCAATGTGAACTTCTTTGGATAAAACTGACTCAAACCATGCAACGCATACAATAAGGTAAGGCTGTCCTTGCCTCCGGAAATCCCAATGGCAATTTGATCTCCATCGTCAATCATATGATAGGTATCAATGGCTTTTCTGGTAAGACTGTATAAACGTTGCAGCTTCATCGGATATAAACCTCCATGTGATGTGTAAATAATTATTGATAAATTAGAAAATCAGAAAATAGAGAAGAACAGTTCCAACTATTCGCGAAAGAATACTTTAACGAATAGTTTTAAACTCTTCGCACTAAACTATTCTTTCGCGAATAGTTGAAGGCCATGCCCTCCCTCTAATTCCCAGGTCCGGAAACTGGACCGGTTGCCGGCGGATGTTCTCTTGAACTATCTTCTGTTTATTTTTATTATTTGCTTCCTTTAGGTGACGTTACCGGTTTGGCCGTTATGGGTGTTCTTTCATAATAACATGGAGATTTTATATGGGCAAGAAAAATTTATGGGTTGTTTTGTTCTTTTTGGTTATGATATGTTTTTCTTTTCCGGCATTTGCTTCCCAGGCTACTCCATCAGATACGGCCCCTTTGGAATCGGAAGCTTTTGAAGCGGACTGGGAGGATTTGGAGTTAATTAATGATTTAACAGGCGGTTCGGTTTCTCTTTCCCAGGAGGAAATATCCTCTATTCGGAACGCCCTGGAAACCTGTATGAGGCTTTTGATTTTTGTAGATGCATTTTTGGCGCTCCTCTTTGGCTGCCTCCTCGTTGTAATTCTGTGTTTGTTTTTGAAATGATTGGAGGAATGTACATGATGAATTTTAATGAGATATCTTCCATTGTTTCGCCGCTTGTAGGGATTGGTTTTTTGTTCGGATGCTTTCCGCTTCTTTTTGGTATTGGCATCCGTACAATTATCAATATATTAAAAAATATTTGAAAGGAGAAATGTTTTATGATTAAGACCGATTTATTGGAGAAAGCAAAAACGTCTGCCCTTCTGGCGGCGCCTGTTGTAATGACGGCTGTTCCTGCCATTACAAGTTATGCGTCTGAGGATGCTTCTGGCGGTTCGGATGTTATGTCTACCGCGGTGACAGCGCTTACCACATCGTTGACGGATATGGCAACCAGCATTGGCGGCGCGATTGGCTCCATCCTCCCCATTGTCATTCCGTTGGTAGGCGTTTCCCTTGTGGTAACCATCGGAATTGCCGTATTCAAGAAGATTGCCAGTAAGGCATGATTCCAGATGCTATTTTGTCTACGCCCTGGCTTAAAAACCAGGGCGCTTTTTTTTAAGGGGGAAATCATTTTATGTGTAAATATCAATATAAACGTTGTCTTTCCGTTTTCCTGGCGTGCTTTCTTTTTTTATCGGTTCCTTTTAAAGCCTATGCCACTTCCGTTGCGGTGCCTGTCTCTTATTCAGTCGGCAGCTACATTGTAAACCTGATTTTAAATGCCTGCGGAATTGATCTTTCCCTCAGCTCCGTTGCCTCTGTCCTTGGTCAGTGGTCCGGCTATGAGGACTATATGGAGCGTGGCTCAAAAGGGCAGTTAGGGGCATTTAGCCAATATCTGTACGATGGTTCCCAAAATGCGGTTACTCTGGAAGCCCGGGAGGAATTTGATTCTTTAATCCATACGCTTAATGACGCGGTTAATTCCTCCTGGGGGTCGGTTGTTTCCGGAGTGAAACCGTTAATTGCGGCAGTCAAGGAATGGCTGGCAACTTTGATCGGTTATGGAACAGAAACGGTGATTTACACGGTTCCGGCGTCCAGCTACAATCCTGCCTGGACGATGGAGCTGTTCTGTACCACAAGAATTTATCCTTTAGTAAAGCCAACCTCCGGCAGCGATACAGATAAAATCATTAATGATCCGGATCGTATGTATTTTTTTACATCCTATACGCCCTCTACATCCAAGTATGTTTTAATCCGCAACTGGTATAAACGGAAGAATTCTGAGGTTCTTGGCCTTTATGATGAATCAGAGCAGCGGGTCTGGTTTTACATGAAGGATGCAGCCAGTGCTTCCGGATACATACAGGTAAGTACGTTTAACCAATATGAGCAGGTAGATGAAAACGGCTTGTATGCCTATCATGTCTCTCAGCATTGTTCAGAGTATCTTACAAATGTCCCCTGTGCTAAGGAATATCTTGGCAATCTTCCATTCCGGGTATTTCTGAATGAAGCTGCTCTCCGGGATTATTGTCTTAGCGGGACGATTGATACGGAAAGTATTGCAAAGCTTGGTGAGATTGGGCTGGATGTTTTAGGTATCAATGTCAATGTCCAGAAAGCCGCTCTGGCTGTAATTCCGGATGTGATCACTCTTCCGGACACGGCGGAAGCCGCCCTTAAAAATGCCGGAGCAGTCTCTGACGCCATATCGGATGAAGCCGCTCTTAAATCCGCGCTTGGCTCCGCGGGCCTGGTGATTGACTGGACGGATGAGGTAACGGATATTCCGGATAATCCCGGAATTACGGACACGGATATAAAGGAACTGATGGAAAAAGTGGCCGCCATTCCCGCGCAGATTACGGATTCGATTTTCGGACAGTTTGATAAAAAGGGGGATGAGGTCCTGGATGAAATGTCCATTCCGGATATCATTATGAGCAAGTTCCCTTTCTGTATCCCGTTTGACATCATTTACTTAATCCGGCTTTTGATGGCGGAAAGGGAAATTCCCCGTTTTGAGATTCCGATTGCATTTGATTATCTCAGTTTTCATTACAGGGAAGTGTTTATTCTGGATTTCGCTGATTATGACACGCTGGTGACCGTATTCCGGGTAATGCTGGATTTGCTGTTTTGTGTCTGTCTCATCACCGGAACCCGTGCTTTGATAAGGGGGTAAGTTATGGATGTTTTGATGAAAAGTGTTTCTTCTGTCATTGCGGCTGTTTTGGAATTCCTGCCGGATTCCCCTTTCCGGTCATGGCTGGATGGTCTTTCCGATATCCCCTATCTGGGTTATCTGAATTATTTCATCCCGATTTCAGATTTTGTCGCTCTTCTTTCTGTCTGGGGAGTTGCGGTTGGCGCTTTTTATGCGGTCAGTGCCATCTTACGGATGGTTAAGGCGATTAATTAAGGGGGAACATTTATGATTACTTTATACAGTGGCACTCCCGGATCCGGGAAGTCCTTGGACTGTGCCAGGACCATTTATAACTGGTGCCGGCGTGGTGCCCCGATTATCTGCAATTTTCCCATTAATGTAGATAATATCCGGATGCGTAAGGAAAAAGAAATTTATTTTGTTCCAAACAGTGAATTGAATCCTGATGACTTAGTGGCATTTTCCAGAGAGTATTTTTCCGGCCGCCCTTTAAGGGAAGATGCCATCCTTTTGATGCTGGATGAATCCCAGTTGCTTTTTAATGCCCGGGACTGGCGTTCAAAGGGGCGTGACCGTTGGAATTGGTTCTTTACTATGCACCGTCATTTTGGGTTTTATATTATCCTGTGCTGTCAGTATGACGCTATGCTGGATTGCCAGGTGCGCTGCCTGATTGAGTATGAGATCATCCACCGGAAAGTAAAGAATATCGGCTGGCGCGGTTATCTCCTCTCCTTTCTGATGCTGGCTCCTTTCAATCTTTTTGTGAAGGTACGGGTATGGTATCCGATGAAAGAGAAGGTAAATGCAGAATTTTTTAAAAGCAGGAAACGGTATTTTAAGATTTATGATACTTTTGAGCTTTTGGACGCTCCATCCCAGGAAAGGCCAAAAGACGTGCCTGACCGGTCAGGGGTGTTAAAGCCATACCGGTTAGGAAAGAAATACAGAGAACTTCCATTCGGAGATGATGAAAAAGAAGAAAATCCAAATGGATGTGATCTTCCATTGCCGGATGATGAAATCCAGGAAAAGGAGTGAATGATAATGAAGATGATAAAAAAGGTTCTTATATGCATGCTGGTTCCGGTTCTTCTCCTCTCCTGCCCTTTTGTGGCCTTTGCTGATGACATGGGGCCGGATGACTATATTTTTGCTATGGTATTGCGTGGCTGTGGGGTATCTATTGAGTATTGGGTGGATGCATTTCGGTCTGCATATGAAGGGTATTTGGAATCTGTCGGAAATCAGGCATTATTAAACCAGTTACATAGATATCAGGACTTATCTTGGGGGGAAACAGCTACGGGCATAGACAATCTTTTTTACAGCGTCAAGGAGTGGCTTTCTCTTTCTGATTCATATGGGACAGATAGTATTTTTTATAATCTCCCTTCAAAACCATCTCCCCAGCCTGCAAAGGTATTTTCACCGGATATTAACAGCTTGCTCACAACGCCTTTTTCAGATCCCAACCCTATTCCTGATACAGGGTACCATTATTTGTTTTCAGATGTGTACAGCGGCTACCGTTCACTAAATAAACGTCTTTATTATAGCCAGAGGAATGTATACGCCCCTGATGGGAAAGAGATATTTGGAGTCAATACAGGGTATGCGCGGTATAAGGACGACATGCGCATCCAATTCATTGTTCGGGATACATCCAGCAGCAAAGGGTATTCTTTTATTGATTTAAAAGGTATGTCTGTTCAACGTTATACTGATGATGATGTTATGTATTACAAAGGCACGGGCAGTGTTGCTGTCAATTACATTGGAACTAATATCCGGTCTGTTATGAACCTGCCATTTAAAGTTTTTATCAGTACGGACTGTGCTGAAAAATATTTTAAAACGGGGGATATGAATTATATTTTTTCTAAGGATGTATGCCCGCTTGAACTTGGGATTAGGCAGGAAGGCAAAGTCCCTTATGTTATTCAAAGGAGTCAAGTAAAAAGTGTAGGCACTTCTATGGTCTTGCCACCAGATTTGTCTGAAGCGCTGTCTTGTGTGAATAATCTTCCTTACTGTTCGGATTTTTCTGAACTTACATCTATTCTTTCCGCTGGCGGCCTGGAAGTAGACTACCATATTCCTTACAGGGTGGAGCACTACATTCAAACCGGCATCCGTCCGGGCGGGGAAAAAGTATGGGAAAAAAAAGATACAGACGAACGGGAAGGTTATTATCTGGATCCGGCTTCCTATGAAGAAAAGGTTTATGACCTTTATAGCTTTTCGCCGGATTTAACCGAAAACGGGGATAGTACAATTCCGGCAGACGGCAATCTGGTAGTAAAGCTCTATTATGAGCAAAAACCCCCTTCCGTCATTGCTGCTGATTCCGTGGGGGATGTGGCCTCCGCGGCAGGCAAAGGAATTATTTCCGCGTTTTTAAAGTCATTCCATTGGATTTTCCTGGTGATTTTTACCATCTACCTTATAAAATTGATTAAGAGTATTTTAAAACTAATTTTCTGCAGTGACCGTTCTTCGGCTGATGATCCTCCCAGACATTAGTAAGGGATTAAAAAAAATGTCATCCCCACACAGAGCGCCAGACAGGCTTTGGCCTGGCGGCTCTCTGTGTGGGGATGAGAAATTTATGATACAACTCTTCGCGCTGCCGGTTGATTTTTTAGATTATTTGCTCCGGAAAATGCATTATTGTTTTTGATTACTTAAACAATTCAGATGACTCTTTCGCGAATAGTTGGATAGATGCTTTTATCTGAGAGTCTCTTCTGCCTTTATCATATCACGGAGGGTTTTTATGGACAAGCGCTGCCCGGCGTGTGACAAAGAAGATCACCGTGGTTCATGCGGACAAGTCTGCACAGGGAGAAAGTAAGATTGTAGATGATTATAACATAGATTCCATCTGGATGTGTATGTTTGGTTCTATGATTGTGACTTATATCCCAAAGTATGTAAAGTACTTTAAAAGCTATGACCCGCCCCAACTCCCAGGCCTTACCGGGGACACATTTCCCGATTTCCCCCGCAGGAAGCCATTTCTCTCTTTTCACTCTTCCTTCCAGGAAGCCCGGCGTGTCCTTCGTTTTTGGAAGAAACGTTAAAAAGCAGGCCCGCAACGCTGTGCGGGCCTGCTAATGTTTTTAGATAATTCATCAAGCTGCAGCAACTATTGTATGACACTTTTTGTTTCAAAGGCTCTGATCAGCCGGTCTGCAGCAGCTATTGTCGGAATTGTTTCCCTGAATTAATCACTTTGCTATTGGGAGGATGTTTTTACCTTTTAGGACTTCGATGATAGTTTCCATTTCGTCATTCAGTTTTTCAATATCCTTCCTCATTGCTCTATGCTCTGTTTTGTTTTCTAATCTTAGTGATTCGATTTTTAAGTCTGTACCATCTATTTTTAGACTTAACTCCTCTAGTTTGTTGTTAATTGGTTTTAGTAGGTCCCTCATGGCATCCAGCATTTCATTATCAGTCATACTGTTCACTCTCCTCTCCTGTCTCTATGAATACTATATCATAGGTTTCTGCTGGTGGTCAAGCAGCAACTAAGCTATTAGTCATTTTGCCCCCCCCCACCGTTTTCCTCCATGTCACGGTCGATCAATGTATTCACGTAGTTGTTTAAAGATTTGTATCCTTTGGATTTCCAATGGGCTTCAATGATAGCTTTCCGGCCTTTGGGTACTCGGAATTTGATTTCTGTGTAATTATCTTTATTATATTGAGTATTATATTTTACTTTTTCAAATGACATGTTTCTCCTTTCTAAACATGGTCTCATGTGTATGTTGCACAAAGACATGGTCTCATGTTTGTCGGTTTTGCCAATTGAAACATGGTCTCATGTTTTTGTATAATATAACCTTAAGGTAGAGTTTACCTTAGATAAAATCCCCATACTCTCAGGGCATAGTAATGAGAACCAGCATTGTAGATGTCAGAATCCAGAATCCTAGTAGCAGTGAGAATGACCTGAGAGTATGGAACCTGTCTTTTGCCCTTCCTGGGCACAAAAATCCAATCATATTGTATCATAGATTGAATTTTTTTGAAAGAGAAAATCTGTTGTCGCGGTTGCTGTCGGTACATTGGAGACCGTCATTGTCAAAGAGGTTGTTGTCGGTGCATTGGGAACCGTCAAATATAAAAAGAAGAAGGTGGTTGAATGAAAGCAACTGTATTAGGCGTACAGCCGGTTGATTATGTCAGCAAGCGTTCTGGCCAACCGGTTAAAGGTATCACATTTCATGTCATGCATAAGGACCAGCAGGTACGTGGGGATGCCGTATCCAATGTATTTGTCTCAGACAATCTTGGTATCCCCGGAATCATAGACATAACCCCCGGCACCTGTATCGATGTGGAATACAACAACCGGGGCTATGTCTGCGGCCTGACCGTTATTCCCCCCTCAAAGTAGCACTAGCCGGCCGTCAAGGGCCTGAGGGTGGAGATTTTCCTGACGCATTACCAGGAAAATACGACCCGTCCCTTGACAGCCTGAATGTTAGGATACTGGCCTGCTGGTGGTTGATAGGCGCACTTTCCTATCAACCGCCTTGTCTGCCCGTAAGACTTCCGGCATGGATTTTTGTGCCCGGAGGCCGGGAAGTCCCGCTAGTATTACCGGGACTTCTGTCGATAAGGTCAAAAAGCGATTACAAATCAAGGGTTTCCGGCCATCGACAGCACATTGTCGATAAGTCGATAATGTCGATAAGCGACCACAAATTAAGGTTTTAAAAAATCCCTAAATTATCGTCCCAGATGCCAGGTACAGTGATTTACGCCGTAGATTTATCGGAAAAACACGTTTTTTGTTTTTCGCATCCAAAGCGGTAGGCGCGTAAGCAAGCTAGAAAATATGTCCGTTTCCGGACTGACAAAAATAGTGGGGGAATAAAAATGGCACAAACGGATACACAATCACGCAAATGGCAAATCACAATTAACAATCCTGTCGAAAAGGGTTATACCCACGATTTTATCAAATCTGTCCTGTCTGATATGAGATCACTGATCTACTGGTGCATGGCTGATGAGATAGGGGAAAACGGTACATACCATACGCACATTTTTCTTCAAAGTCGTGGAGGGACAAAATTTTCAACATTAAAGAAACGGTTTGAGGGCGCTCATTTTGAAATGGCCAAAGGTACATCCCAGCAGAACATGGAGTATGTTTCCAAAACCGGCAAATGGAAGGATAACAAAAAATCAGAGACATCGGTATCCGGCACCTTTGAGGAATTTGGAGAAATGCCGGTGGAACGCCAGGGCCGTAGAAATGATCTGGATGACCTCTACAGTATGATAAAGGATGGATATTCCGATTATCAGATACTGGAAGTCATGCCGGAAAGTTTAATCCATTTAGATAAAATGGAACGTATTAGACAGACTTTCCGGTATGAACAATACAAAGAAGTTTTTCGGAATGTTAGCTGTCATTATATTTACGGGACTACTGGTTCTGGAAAAACTCGTTCCGTTGTGGAACATTTTGGTTACACCAATCTATATCGCGTAACAGATTATATGCACCCATTTGATAGCTATAAGGGACAAGATGTTATGGTTTTTGAGGAGTTTCGCTCTGGTATTCCTTTTTCCGAAATGCTTAGTTATCTTGACGGGCATCCGGTTGAGCTTCCTTGCCGTTATTTTAATAAACATGCTTCTTATACCAAGGTGTATATTTTAACAAATATCCCGCTTTCTCAGCAATATACAGGGATCCAGATGGACAAACCAGATGATTGGATGGCGTTTTTACGCCGTATTAATACAGTTACTCAAGTATTTCCCACCGGCTCCCACACTCAGAAAATAGAATTTACTCCGGACGGGTTTTACCGGATGTTAGATTGTGAGGTGTCGCCCTTTGATTGAGTTTACCAGGTTGGAGCTCCTCTTCCTCCGGAGAATGGTGTCATCCGATATTCGTGATTCAGAGCGGCAGTTAGAACGGTGTGAAAGGCTTCTATCTTCCCAATATGAGGAGGCCATGCAGGAGAAGATAGCTATAACAACTTCGGAGCTCCGAAATATGCGCTCTATCCTCTCCCGCCTGGATGATGAAATCTCCCGGATAGCTCTTTCGTAATTATTCGTGATAAAGAATAGTTTAACGAATAGTTGGAACTGTTCCCTCCCTCTAATTCCCAGGTCCTGCAACTGGCCCGGTTGCAGGTGAATGTTCCTGTCCGGGAGCCTCTAAAAATGCATTTGGAGAATCCCCTTGATTCTCTGATGGACCGTTTCCTCCTCCCGGGCCATCCGTTCCTCCCGGGGATGTCTGTGAGCCGCCTGGCGCAGCCAGAGAACCATTTGCAGAGTCTGTCTCTGTATTATCTGGGACAGTTGGTTCCGGCGCGTTTGAAGGCGGCTGTGACCCTTCATTTTCCTCCTCATTTTCTTCCTGGCTTTCCCCGGCGGATGTTTCCTCCACAGATTCGGTGACTTCCTGGGAGGACGGATTTTCTGCCTCGTCCTGTTTCGGCGGCTGTTCCGGTTGATTTTCATTGTCTGTCGGAGGTGCTGCCTCTGCCGGGGCCGAATCGGTAGGATTTATCGCCTCGGGCGGATTTTGCTGATTGCCGGTGTTGCCCTCAGCCCCTACATTTTTTCCGGATTCCGTGTCTTTTCCCGGACTCCCCAGGCCACTGACCTCTGCAATTCTCGCACTGATATTTTTGACAACTCCGGACGGTACAAACTGCGTGTCATCGTATAAAAAGCTGTGCAGCTGGACAACATTACTCTCTAAGGTTGTGGGGATGACGCAATCCTTTTTTCCGATTTTCATTTCCGAGTGGGAAAAGGGAAATCCCGATGTCTGACCGATATAATATTTTTTTATATCCTTAGCAACAATCATCAGATCATCAACGCCGATGCTGGTTGATATTTGAGGAAAAACTGTGCCTACCAGAATCCGCAAAGTATTAAAGTCTGCCTGTTTAGCTTTTTCCATAGCCAGGCCCAAAACCTTCCTCTGACGCTCTGTCCGGTTAAAATCCGTATCCATCAGCCGAAGCCGGGAATAGGCGACAGCCTGTACTCCGTCTAAATGATTCATTCCACTATGCTCTAATTGTACGGAGCCCACACCGGTGGAATTGACTGTCTCTGTAATAAAGGAATTGATATAGGCAAATTCTTTGTCAGTGATCTCCAGGTCAATGCCTCCCAGAATATTGATCGCGTCCACAACGGCTTTCCAGTTAAAGGTTGCATAGTCTTCTATGTGAAGATCAAGATTTTCCTTTAGAGCCTCTCCTGCCTGCTCTCTCCCACCCAAAAAGTATGCTTCGTTGATTTTATTATAATTCCCTTCCGGGTCGATCTTCAAATAAGTATCCCGGAACACGGAGGCAAGGCGAATCTCTCCTGTTTTCCGGTTAATGCTGCAAAGTATCTGTACATCTGCCAGAGCGCCCTTTCCCAGATTGCCATCCCGTGAATCTACACCATATACAACAATCGTCCAGTAACCGCTGGTTTTTGAATGTTTCCATATGCCAAAGCCGATCAGCAGCACAGATAAAAGAAGTACCAATCGCAGCCATTTTTTCTTTTTTCGTCTCTTAGGCTTCTTTGCACACCAATGATTGTTTGAGGAGCCATGTCCCGAAACCGATGAGCGTTTTCGGCCTTCGCGATGATTCTCCAGCTCATCCAGATCTTCGATGATCTCAAAATCATCGAAATCCTTCTCTCTTTTTTGGGAAGTCCTTGTTCTGCCGTTTTTCTGTCTTGCCCTCATCCGGTCAATTTCATCTTCATAATTGTTATTTCTGTATTTCATAATGGCTAGAAATCCTTTCTCAATCAATCAGCTTCCTGTAATAGGGCCAATTGGCATCCCGGACGGCTACGGTTACATTGTTGACATCACCGCTGCTCTCATGAATACAGCGGATTCTTCCGTCCTCTGTCCATTCCAGAAACATAATCACGTGGGCGCTTTCGCCGGTGCGGATAATAATATCACCTGGCTGTAGATTATCCCGGCTGACCGGACTTCCACAAATAGCCAGTCCGGATGTGCTTTCATAGGGGAGGCGATTGCCGGTGACACTCCAATAAACCCAGTTAATCCAGCCGGAGCAATCTAAACCTCTGAGGATTCTTCCCTTTTCGTCAGGGCTGATCAGTGTTCCGAAATTGTTTCGGGAATAGTTGGGGGCAGAAGGCTTGCCGCCCCAATAATAAGGAACCTTTCCCACGGAAGAAAGGGCAAAACGGATAACATTCCTGCGAGTTTCCGAAAGCTCCCTTGGGAGCCGTTCCATATATTCTTCGATCTCATAGCTGGTCAAAGGATTTCTCATGGAAAAGGCAGATACGGTCAGGCCGTACTTCTGATACCAATCCTGACTGCTCAAATATCTCGCCGCATCCATAGTCTCCTGATTCCACCCCTGCCATCCGTTTTCCTCGATATTGTCCGGATTGTTCCCATAGGGATCCCTTTTAAAGAGACCGTCATTCTCCTTAATGCCCCGAATCCTCATATGTATTATCAAATCCACATGTCCCGGACATTTCTGTGGTTCGGAAGCATCCTTGCCGTTTTTATTTTCCTTGACAGCGTTTTCCTCGTTGGTATTTTCCTCAGTGATATTTTCCTGTGCCGGCACTGTCTCGGAGACATCGGAAGGAGTTGCTTTTGGCAATGTAATTTCCTCTGCGCTATCGCTGCCCGCAGCAGAGGGACTGGCCGTTCCCTGACCTGCTATAAGTACCAGGGAACTGCTCTTAGGGGAAGCAGTGTCCGATTCTTGTTCATTTTCTGCTGAAGCATCCTTCTGTTCAGAAACCTCCGCTGGGCTTTCTCCCGCTGCCATAGAATTTGATATCCCCTCAGAGGCGGATGCGGCAGGTTGTATTACCTTTGATGCCGCTGAGGCTCCCGCTGAATCTGCATTATCTTTAGAATCATCTGCCTCTCCCGCTTTGCTCTCCGGATTTGCAGCCTGCAGTTCCCCATTGCCGGTCTCTGTATCCGATTCGGTGACTGACGCCGCCTCTCTGGATGGTTGGGTATCCGAGGCGTTTTTGCGGGAAGCATCCCTGGCCGTTTTGGTTCCTGCTATAATCGTTTTCTCCCAAGTTCTTGTGGAATGATCATTGCCCACTCCCCCGAAAACAGCACGGCTTCCCTCCTGGGCCTGGGCGACAGCTTGTCTTGCGGCTTCCTCCTCTGCCTCTGCCTCCCGTTCCAGACGTTTCCTCTCATCCTCCTCGCTAAGGCAGCCATCACAATAGTATAATTCACTCATGCTGATAGAATAGGAATGGGATACCTCCCAGAGAGCCTTGGCACAGGAAAGAAATAAATCATAGTCTCCGGCATTTTTGTAGTAGGAATATACATTTGCCACAGACATAATATCAATGACATTAGAATAGGCACTGATTGGCTCTCCGTCCCCGTTGGTCACAGTGGTACGGATATTGCGAAACGAATTGACAGTCCAGGTATCCGGATTATCCGGGTCGTGTTTCTCATCCTTTGGATTGAAATCTCCCATCACCTTGGTTCGGGGCTGTCCCAAACGGGATGCTAACTGCTCTGGCGTCAGATCAGCATAGTCATAGATACTGTTCATCCATAAGCCGTCCTGGGTCATCAGCTCTATAAATGCCTTTCCCCCATAGCTTTTGGAAAGATCCTCCGTGTCAGCATCTTCGGGAAAATAATGAGCCAGGTTCAATTCTTCTGGTGATGGCTGAAATTCTTCTTTTGTTTCTTCCTCCGTCTCTTTTGCATCTGTCATAGTTTCTGTATCTGAAAGGCTGGTCACAGCCGGCAGTGGTCTTATATCAGCTTCTGCCTCTGATACGATTGCCACAGCTGGCTGCGGTTTGTATAAATCTGAAGCAGCAAAAATACATCCTCCGGCTGCTGTCATCAAAATAGCTGAAATCCATTGTCTATTCATCTTATGCCCCTGTTATTGTCTCATTTTATCGAAAAATCTTTGATGATAAAGCCTTATTAGATATTCATTCTATACTATAGCATAAAATAAACGGGAAAAACAGAGACAACTTTTAAAAAATCATTTAAGAAACCTTAAGAAACGGAAGAAAAAGCGGGAATTGACGAATAAAGCATCATAAGTTATAATAAATGCAATTTTCTGAAATTCATAAAAGGAGAAAAATCTATGTGCGGAATTATCGGATATACAGGACCATTGGAGGCCCCCAAAATCTTGCTGGAAGGATTGGCCAGCTTAGAATACCGGGGATATGACAGTGCAGGCATTGCCCTGTGCATGGAAGATTCCCATATCTGTCTCATAAAAAGGGCGGGAAAGGTAAAGAATCTTAAAGAGCATTGCAGTCAGCAGATTTCCGGCTCGGCCCACAGCGGAATCGGACATACCCGCTGGGCTACCCATGGCGGCGTCACAGATATCAATGCCCATCCTCATCAGGCAGGGAAGGTCATTCTGATTCACAACGGAATTATTGAAAATTATCATGCTCTCACAGAGCAGTTCCAGCTTGAAGAGCGCCTGGTTTCCCAGACAGACAGCGAGGTGGCTGCCCAGGTGCTCAACGAACTGTATAAGGGAGATCCACTGGCGGCCATCCGCAGTCTGATTCGGCTTTTGGACGGTTCTTACAGTTTTTGCATTATGTTTGAAGATCAACCGGGTGCTATTTTCGCTATCCGCAATGTAAGTCCTCTTGTGGCGGCGTCCACCTCCTCAGGCTCGATGATTGCCTCAGATCTGACCGCGCTGATTCCCTATACCCGCCAGTATTTTGTGGTGCCGGAGCAGCATATTGTCAAGCTGACTCCCTACAAAATCCATGTTTATAATCTTGACGATACCTTCAGCAAGGACTATCCGGAAATCATGACAGTCAACTGGAACATGGATGCAGCCATGAAAAACGGCTTTCCCCATTTTATGCTAAAGGAGATTCACGAACAGCCGGACGCCATGCGCAATACGATTATGCCCCGGGTCAATAAGGGACTACCGGATTTCAGTGACGATGGGATCCCGGACAGTATTTTTAAAGAATGTGATCAGGTGCAGATTATTGCCTGCGGTACAGCCATGTATGCAGGGATGGTAGCCCGGGCTATCATGCAGCCGGTTCTTAGGATTCCCATTACCGTGTCCATCGCCTCAGAGTTTCGCTATGAAGATCCTTTGATTGACGACAAATCCTTAGTCATTATTATCTCCCAGTCAGGAGAGACCATTGACACCTTAGCTGCCCTCAGGCTGGCCCACAAGTGCGGCTCTAAAACCCTGGCAGTGGTCAATGTTAAAGGCTCCACCATTGCGAGGGAAAGCGATTATGTGCTCTACACCCATGCCGGCCCGGAGATTGCGGTGGCCAGCACAAAGGCATACTCCGTACAGCTTGCCGCTCTGTACATGATCAGCTGCCGTATGGCCTGGGTTCGCGGGAAATATACAAAGGAGCAGGCATGTTCGTTCCTGGCGGATCTTCTGGATGTGATTCCTGCCATGGAGGCAGTGATTGCTCAAAAGGATTTTATACGGGGGATATCCTCTCACATTATTCACAGCTCGGATGTGTTCTTTATCGGAAGAGGTCTGGATTACGCCTTTTCCCTGGAGGGCGCGCTGAAATTAAAAGAAATTTCCTACATTCATTCAGAGGCCTATGCCGCGGGAGAATTGAAGCATGGAACTATTGCCCTGATTTCTGACCAGGTGCCGGTTATTGCCATAGCCACCCAGGAACATGTGTTTGCAAAAACCATCTCCAATATTCGGGAGGTCAAGGCAAGAGGGGCTTATATCGTTCTTCTTGTCAAAGAAAATGCCCAGGTGGATGACAATCTGGCAGATATTCAGCTTCGGATTCCCAATGTGGATGACCACTTTACCGTATTCCCCATTGCAGCCGCATTACAGCTGATTGCCTATTATGCTTCCGTCAGTAAGCATCTGGATGTGGATCAGCCGCGAAATTTGGCCAAGTCAGTGACGGTTGAATGAGCATTATTAACTGACCGTGAAAAAATTTGAGGCAGTTCAGACAGGGAACAAAGCATTCGGCAAACCGGATAGGTTCCTTGCCTTCGGAGTTGAATTTTTGAAAATAAAAATTTGCCCGGATTAGTAAACATAATTATTTTATGTCTACCTGAGTGCTTTTCAAACACTCCCACATCCGGGCAATAATGTTTATTCATTATCTCTTGAAAATCTCTCTTTAAAATATCTCAGTGAAATTTTGCGGCATCCACTACTTTTCCGTCTCTCCAGATCCGCTCTAAATCATAGAACAACCGGTCCTCTCTGCAGAACACATGAACAATAATATCTCCGTAATCCATAAGAATCCAGTTGGCGCTTCGATATCCTTCGATCTGTCTGGGAGTATATCCGGCCTTTCCAAGGATCTCCTCCACGTTATCAGTCATGGCCTGAACCTGATTGGCATTGGAACCGCTGGCTATTATAAAATAGTCAGCAAGCACAGACACCTCATGGATATCAATAATGCGGATATCCTCCCCTTTCTTGTCCTCCAATGCATGAATCGCCAGCTTTACCATCTCTTTAGCCTGATCCATCCGCTCACTCTCCTTTCTCCAATGATCTTTCTGTCTCACAGAAATTATCTGTCTTTATGCCCTTTTCCACGATCTCTCTGAAATATTCATAGGCATGCCAGGTCAAAGAATCCACACAGGAATTTTTCTTTTTTAAATAGGCCAGAGTCCCTGCAAGAATCTCATACATAGCCTTATCCAAATCCTGAAAAGCCAGATAACGCATCTGTTCCAGATTGGAGGCCTTGTTTCTTCTTGGTTCAATATAGTCTGCAATATAAAGAATCTTGTCCAACATTCCCATCCGGGGCTTGCCGGTGGTATGGCAACGGATAGCCGAAAGAATCTCCGGATCCTGAATACCAAATTTGTGCTCAGCCATCCAGGCGCCGTAGGTGGCATGAATCACTGCCGGGGCCTTCTTTTCACCCTCCGTCAGTTTGATGCCATGTTTCTGGCACTTGACAATCAGCTCATTATCCCCGTACCGCTTGGCGCAATCGTGTAAAAGTCCTGCCAGCTCTGCCCTTCGCAGGTCATATCCATAACGCATGGCCAGTGCCATACAGGTATAGGACACGCTCAGGGAATGTTCATAACGCATGGGATCCAGCTTGGATTTCAACTGCTTCCGATAAGTGAAAATCTGTTCGTCTATGGTAATCATCCTGTACTCCTGTTATTTATACTCATACTCGCGGGCATACTTATTTGCCAAATGATTGGGTAAGTTACCTGGAAATAAAAGAATTATGTTGGCAAATCATTTTGCTTATGGGTATACCTTCTCGTAGAGCCTGTGAGCATGAATGTACGCCTTCACACTGTCCGCTACATACGGGCCAAGCTCCTTTCCCTGTGCAGCCATCTCCCGCAGCTCTCCGGAGGAAATATCCACCTCAGGACAGTGGAGAAAACGGATATCCGCCCTGTAGATCCTTCTAAGATAATCGGCCTGCTCCTCAATGGAACAAGGGGCCTCCTCGTATTCTCTCTCAGCAACCAGCAAAACCACCTGTCTCATCACCTCCTGGGGGTGATACCAATTTTCAATCTGATAGAGGGAATCTGCTCCGGCAATAAAATAAAAGCAGTGCTCCGGATACTGTTCGTGAAGAAGCCTTAAGGTCTCTGCAGTATAGGTATTCCCCTGCCGCCAAACCTCAAAATCCGAACACACAAAATAAGGATAATCTCTGATTGCCAGGCGAACCATCTCCATCCGGTGCTCTGCCGGCGTCACCACATGGTCCTTCTTGTGAGGCGGAGTTCCGGATGGCATAAACCAGATTTCATCCAGCTTATATTCTTTGTAGGCCTGTCTGCCTAACAGCAGATGTCCGTTATGGATCGGGTCAAAGGTTCCCCCCATAATTCCAATCTCAGCCATGAATTTCACGCCTTTCATTTACCCTTTGGCAGCTGTATAAGTCTATTGGACCGGCAGCGCAATCTTTCGCTTTTTTTCATCCTTTGCCTGACGGTAGAGAACGATTTTTTTCCCAATTACCTGGACAACCTCTGAGTGGGTTCGTTCCGACAAAATCTCTGCTATGGACTTTCCGTCATCCAGACAGTTTTTTAATACCGTAATCTTAATCAGCTCCCGGGCCTCTAATGCCTCCTCAACGGCGGTTGTCAGCTCCGGTGTCAGGCTGGACTTGCCAATATGAAGAACTGGTTCTGTGGTCATGGCAATGCCTTTTAAATAGGCTCTCTGTTTGCTTGTCATGAGGCCTCTCCTTTTATTTATAGTAGTCAAATGCCAGTCCGTACATGCGCACGGTATCGCCTTCCTGGATTCCAGCCGCCTCCAGATCATCCAAAATCCCATTTTCCCTTAAGAAATTCTGAAAGAACTGAAATCCCTTTTCAGACTCCAGATTTGTATATCCCAGCATTTTCTCGATTCGGGGACCCTCCACCACGTAGGCGCCATCCTCATCACGCTCCACGGTATAGGGAAGATTTCTGTCCCCGGCATATTCAATCTCAAATTCCTTTTCAAATATCACAGGCTTACGGCTGACTGTTCCCAATAGCTCGTAAACCTTGTACAGCAGCTCCTTTATTCCCTGTCCGCTGACAGCAGAAATCGGATAAACCGAAATACCCTCCGGTTCAAATTCCCGGCGCAACACCTTTAGAGGATCTTCATCTTTCGGATATACCGCATCCATCTTGTTGGCCGCAATCACCATAGGACGCTTTAGAAGCTCCGGATTGTAATGCCTGAGCTCTTCATGGATCGTCCGGATGTCCTCCACCGGATTGCGCCCTTCTGTTCCTGCCGCGTCCACCACATGAATAAGAACCCGGGTCCTCTCAATGTGGCGCAAAAAATCATGGCCCAGGCCGACTCCCTGAGATGCTCCCTCGATCAGCCCCGGAATATCCGCCATGATAAAGCCGGCATCTCCGTCTAAATCCACCACCCCCAGATGGGGATCCAGTGTGGTGAAATGATAATTGGCAATCCGGGGACGGGCGTTACTGACCCGGGAAAGGAGTGTGGATTTTCCTACATTGGGAAAGCCTACCAACCCCACATCGGCAATTACCTTTAACTCCAGCATCACCCACAGCTCATGGCCCGGCTGCCCCGGCTGGGCATACTTGGGCACCTGCATGGTGGCTGTGGCAAAATTCATATTTCCCAGACCGCCCTTTCCGCCTCGCAGAATTACCTCCCTCCGATTGTCCCCGGACATGTCGGCAATTACCTTACCGCTCTCAAAATCCTTGATCACTGTGCCCTCTGGCACCTTCACAATCAAATCATCCGCATCCGCACCGTGACAGCGCTTTTTTCCTCCCGGCTGTCCGTCCTTTGCCACATACTTACGCACATGGCGGAAATCCGTCAGCGTATTCAGTCCGGGATCCACCTGGAAAATAATATTTCCGCCCCGGCCTCCGTCTCCTCCGTCCGGACCACCTGCAGGCACATAAAGCTCCCGGCGGAAGCTGACATGGCCGTCTCCTCCCTTGCCGGATTTAATAAAAATCTTTGCTCTGTCTGCAAACATTCCTTCACCTGACCTTTCAGCGGCAGACAGTATCATCTGTTGCCTGACTGCCCTTTTGGTAAAAAAGGCTCCATACCTGGTATCAGTATGAAGCCTGTCAGTCCGATTGAATTGTTATGATCAATTATTCGTTGATTGTTCTGGGATACACAGAAACCTGCTTTCTGTCTCTGCCCTTTCTCTCAAATCTGACAACACCATCTGTCATAGCAAACAGGGTATCATCTCCGCCGCGGCCCACATTCAGACCAGGATGGATCTTGGTGCCACGCTGCCGGTACAGAATGTTGCCTGCCAGTACAAACTGACCATCTGCTCTCTTGGCGCCCAGTCTCTTAGCCTCGGAATCTCTGCCGTTCTTTGTGGAACCTACACCCTTTTTATGAGCAAACAATTGAAGGTTCATCTTAAACATCACTTACACCTCCTTATAACTGATTTTAATATATGGCTCTCCGTATTCCTCCCCGATATTCGTCAGACCCAATATCAGAGAATTCATAAGGAGTGTCGCTTCTGCATCTGCCTTACCGGTAAAACGGAAACGGAATGTACCGCTCTCTTCCTCCGCCTCAGCCTCAAACAGGGAATCCGTAAAACGCTCCACACTGTTGGCCATATTAAGAGTCAGGGCGGATACAGCGGAGCACACCAGCTCCTGCCCTTCTTGATAGTTGTCGGCATAGCCTGCATGTCCTGACATCAAAAGTCCACGGTAAGAATGATCCGAATCGACTAATACGGTTACATTAATCATAGTCTACGCATTGATCTTGTCAATCTTGACCTGAGTATAGAGCTGTCTGTGACCGTTTTTCTTGTGATATCCGGTCTTTCTCTTATACTTGTACACAATAATCTTTTTTCCCTTGCCCTCTTTCACAACGGTTCCGGAAACGGTCGCTCCTGCCACAGTAGGACATCCGATGGACAACTCACCGTTGTTTACTGCAAGAACCTGGTCGAACGTAACGGTCTCGCCGGCGTCCACACCAAGCTTTTCAACCATAATGACATCGCCTTCCGCTACCTTGTACTGCTTACCACCTGTCGCAATAATCGCGTACATATAGCACCTCCTGTTATCATTACTCGCCAGCTTTGGTGTCCGGAAAGCATATTTCCTTCCGAAGCTTCTCAACCTCGCTGTGCGGCATACCTAGATATGATAGCATGGCATAAAAAGAATGTCAATCAGATTTTCCTTTTTTTATCCATTTTTTAGTAACAGGCTTTAACCGTTCAGACAATGGAGGATTTGACAGGAATTTTAGGCGTCAAGCTTGCTTGTTGTCCGGCTCAGACGGGCAACAAGATACTCGTCTGAGCTGTTACATCACGCCGGCTAATTGCTCCCGCAAAGGCTTTTTTCCCTTTTTTCTTGTAAGCTCCACCAGATTTAACTGGGTCATATCCACAACCGTGGTCTTGACCGGATCCAGAGCCGCAAAGCCGCGCAGGCATTCCATGAGAAGAGCCTTGTCCTTCTCCTCTTTCATATCAATAAAATCCACCATGATAATGCCGGACAGATTTCTCAGTCTTAGCTGATGACAGACTTCCCTGGCAGCTTCTAAATTGATCATGCGGATGGTATCCTCCTGATTTTTCTTTCCGGAATATTTTCCTGTATTTACGTCAATCACCACCATGGCTTCCGTGGTTTCAATCACCAGATAACCACCGGATTTCAGCCAGACTCTCCTCTGGCAGGCCTGGTCCATGACGGTTTTTAAGGAATACAGCTTTGCTAAGGATACAAGAGGATCCTGATAAAACCGCAGCTTTTCCTGATCCTCTGGCTGATATTGTTCCATATATCTGCGGATGGTCTCAAAAACTTCTTTTTCATCTGTCAGAATCTCTTTGATGGTTCCCACATGGCTGCCTTTAAGGCTCTTGATATATTCCGGCTCTGCCTGGCGCAAAAGACTTCCACAAATAAGGTAGTCTCCTGATGCCACCACATTGCGATAATCCTTCAGCAAAACGGTTACTTCTTTAAAGATCTCCTCATCCATCTCATACCCGTTGGTGCGGATAATGATTCCCATCTCATTATTTAAAAGCTCCTCCAGCTTCGGGCGCAGCTGTTCCTTCCATGTCCGGTCATGAATCTTGGAGGAAAATGCCACAGACTTTTTGCCGGCTGTCAACACCACATATTTGCCTGTAAAATTCAAGTTTGACGTCAGCACCGGATCCTTAGTCCCCACCGCGTCCCTGGCAACCTGGATGATGATCTCATCTCCGCTTTTCAGCTGACAGGAATCCTTTTGTTTGCCCTGTGCTATTCCCACTAAGAGAGCTGCCGGATTATCCTCCAGACTGTAATAGCCGGTCCGCCCCTGGCCGAAATCCACAAAAGCCGCGTTGAGATTCTTTACAATACGATTGATCCGTCCTATATAGATGTTTCCCAGAACCGAGCCCTGCTCCTCAAGACTTAGCTCAAGAGCCTCACTCTCGGAAAACAAGGCTGTCAGGATCCGATCTCTCCATCGGGTTATTATCAGCTTATTCAATGTTCTCTCCAAACTGGTCCAACGGACAAAAATCCGGCGTTTCAATATCTGACCGGTTTCCGTAGACCTCATCTCTGTGAATAGCCAGTGCAAACTGGTCCAGCTTTTCCCTCCGGCTCTCCATATAAGCCTGAATAACCACCTCCGGCTTTAGATTGGCAGCACTGCCCGCAGCCACACGCATCCTAATAGTGTAATCATTTTCCGGACAAAGTCTGTAAATCCACGGACGGATATCGATTTCTCTCTCACCCTTTTTTGTCTTTTTCAACACAGGAACAAAGTCCCTTTTTAAAAAGTCCAAGAGCCCGTCAGAAAACTCCTGCCAGTTTGCCGGCTCATATCCCTGGCGAAACCGCACCGTATAGTCAGCTGCAGCTACAATGGACATGGCGGCCGCGGCCTGGTCGGGAAGCCTTTTATAGCTTAAAATTTCCACTCCCTCAGTCATGGCGTCATTGAGCCGTTTAATCATCCGGACAGAGGATTCGGTGGATAAGACTTCGATATCCACATATTCGCCTCTGCTGGTGATCCCCACTCCCAAGGGTGACGCAAAGGACATGATCTGATGGGGGCTGAAACCCTCGCTGTAACGGATATCCACATCAGCCCGGCGCATGACCTTTTGGAAATATCGCATCATATCCAGATGACCGATATATTTCATAGTGCCCTCTTTTGAGAATTTAATTCTTATCTTCAAAGCAGACACCTCCTTTGTAGGTTCGCGCTCCGCAGCCGGAACACTGCTGGCGGCAGTTGGGCGTCACCGTTTCCTCCATGGCACGCTTCCATTCTCTTGCCAAAAATTCCTTCGTCACTCCTGCATCGATAAAATCCCAGGGAAACACCTCATCAAGCTTCCGCTCTCTGGTGGTATAAAAATCCGGATTCACATTGCAGTCCGAGAATGCCTTCATCCAGATATCATTGTCAAAATGCTCTGTCCAGGAGTCGTAGAGGGCCCCGTTCTGGTAGGCCTTTTCAACCACCGCAGCCACTCTCCGGTCGCCTCTGGCCAGAACTCCCTCCAGCACGGTTACATCCGCGTCATGATAGCTGTACTTGAGGCTTTTTTTGTTTTTCATCTCCTTAAACTTGTCCTTCACAATGTAGGCCCGCTGTAAAAATTCCTCTTTAGTACACATTTTGGCCCACTGGAACGGGGTGAAAGGCTTTGGAACAAAAAAAGAAGAGCTTGCCCCGACCTGTACCTTTCCATGACGCTTCTCCTTGGGAACCTCATCATAAAAAGTCTCCGCCACCTTTTCCGCTAAAAGAGCGATTCCCTCCATATCCTCTCTGGTCTCCGTGGGAAGGCCCAGCATAAAATAGAGCTTTACCCGGTTCCAGCCGCCGCGAAATGCCTGGGCAGCGCCGTTTAGGATAGCTTCCTCTGTCAATCCCTTATTGATCACATCCCGAAGACGCTGGGTTCCCGCCTCCGGCGCAAAGGTCAAACTGCTTTTTTTAACATCCTGCACCTTGCTCATTACATCCAGAGAAAATGCGTCAATCCGAAGAGAGGGAAGGGAGATATTCACCCCGCGACCCTGGAATTCCTCAATGAGAAAGGTCACAAGCTCCTTTAAACAACTGTAATCGCTGGAGCTTAGGGAGCTGAGGGAAATTTCCTCATGGCCGGTGCTCTTTAACATTTGGTATGCATATTTTTTTAAATATTCAAGACTATGCTCACGCAGAGGCCGGTAAATATTTCCTGCCTGACAAAATCGGCATCCACGGATACACCCTCGCTGAATCTCCAGTACCACCCGGTCCTGTGTTACCTTGATAAACGGTACAATGGGATTCTCAATATAGGGAGCTTCGTCCATCTCCACCACCAGCTCCTTGCCGATTCTTTCAGGGATCCCCTCCCGGTTTGGCACAAAGGAGCGGATCGTTCCATCCTCCCTGTAAGCTACATCATAAAAGGCCGGCACATAGATTCCCGGAAGACCGGCGGCTCCTAAAAGAAAGTCCTCCCGGCTTCCGCCCTGACTGCGATTTTTCTTATACAGATCAAAGAGGGCATCATATTGTGTTTCCCCCTCTCCGATATAGAAAAGATCAAAAAAGGGCGCCAGAGGTTCCGGATTGTAGGCACAGGGGCCGCCTCCGATCACAATAGGATCCTCCTCTTTCCGTTCCCTTGCGTGGAGAGGTATCCCGCTTAAATCCAACACCTGTAAAATATTGGTATAACACATTTCATATTGAATAGTAATACCCAGAAAGTCAAAATCCTTTACCGGATCCTGGGATTCCAGGGCAAATAGAGGAATCTTATGCTGCCGCATCAGCGGGTCTAAATCCGTCCATGGGGAAAATACCCGCTCGCACCATATGTCCTCCCGGCGGTTGAACATGTCATAGAGTATCTGCATTCCTAAGTGGGACATGCCGATCTCATAGACGTCCGGGAAACACATGGCAAAACGGATGGCCACATCTTTCGGGTCCTTGACGCACATGTTCACCTCGCCGCCGATGTAGCGGGCGGGCTGCTGGATACTTAGTAAAATTTCATCAGATAAGGCTAGTTTTCTCATGGTTTTTCCTTATTTTTTGTCGTTATTGCACAAATTTCTGGCTGTTTTTTGTGGTGCGAAAAATCGATTGATTTTGAAGGATTAGCTGCAAATAAGGTCCCTGTCAAATCGGTGGAATAGGCCTTTTTTGAGCCGAAAATGGGGTGATTTTCAAAATCTTCAACAATTTTATTTTCACGTACATTCTACCACATACTGATCTATTCTACCACAGTTTCTTACAAAACGGCAACTACTACTTGCGCGTCAGAGAAAAATCGTAAGAATCCTATGTATATTTATACCTTTTCGTGCGGAGCTTGCCGAAGCACAGATTTTTGAGTGACAGCTGGAAACCTCCGTCCTTTTCTTTCCTCTGCAGTTCTTCCTGATCCGGCTTGGCGATGTTCAGCCGGTGCCGTATCGTCTTTTTGGTGAATCCCGTCTTTGCCGCAATGGAATCTTCCGTCTCGCCAAAGTCCATCATCATTTGGAATCCCTGTGCCTCTTATACCGAAAAAATGGTTATTCCGAGGTTTTTGATACCGATATGATTTCTTGAGGATTTATCTACAAAGTTTCGGCATAATAAGGTAATCTTTTCTAGATGAAAAACATCAGGAAGGAGATTTTATTATGTCAAATTGGGAGATGGGCTGGTTGAAGGAACGGGAGAACTGAAGGAAAGATGCCAGGGTTCCAAGAGTCATCCGCCCGCCGAAGATGGACAGGCAGGCCCCCACCATGGCGATCACCGCGTAGCTCACATACCCCAGATTGCCCAGCACCGGCATCAGGATACTGGCATACCGGTTGGCATTGTTGGCGCTCTCCCGCAGCTTTCCGTTCAGCTCCTTAAACTCCTGTACGCAGGCCTCTTCATGGCAGAATACCTTCACTACCTTCTGGCCTTCCATCATTTCCTCTATATAGCCGTTCAGGTTACCCACGTCCGTCTGCTGCCTCACGAAATAATATCCGCTCTTCGAGGAGATGGTCCTGGTGGCGAACACCATGCAGATGACCATCACCACAGTGATCAGAGTCAGGGGCGGGCTCAAAACCAGCATGGAGACAAATACGCCCACGATCGTGATCACCGCGGACAGCATCTGGGGCATGCTCTGGCTGATCACCTGCCGCAGGGTGTCCGTGTCATTGGTATAGATGCTCATGATATCCCCGTGGGACTTGGTGTCGAAATACCGGACCGGCAGGCGCTCCATATGGCCAAACAGGTCGTCCCTCACGGTCTTTAACATTCCCTGGAACACATAGATCATGATGAAGTTATAGGCCCAGGTGCAGAACACGCCGATATAGTAAACCGCCGCCATCACCAGCAATGCCCGTAAAAGAGGGGCCAGATCCGGACGGACCTGGTTCACGAAAGGCAGGATGTAGTCATCGATCAGGTTCCTCATGAACAGGGTGCCGCCGATATTCGCGGCGGTGCTGACCAGGATGCACAACGCCACAAGCAGGCACTGCCATTTATATTGTTTCAGGACGTACGCGATCAGACGCTTCAAGGTCGCTCCCATGTTCTTCTTATTTCCCGCTTTCATCATCTCCGCCCTCCTTTGTCTGTGATTCGTAGATCTCCCTGTAGACCGGGCAGCTTTCCAGCAGCTCCTCATGGGTGCCCGCCGCCGCCATCCTGCCGTTGTCAAATACCAGGATCCTGTCCGCATCCTGGATGGAGGAGATCCTCTGGGCTATGACGATTTTCGTGGTGTCCGGTATCTCCTCCCGGAACGCCCTGCGGATCAGCGCGTCCGTTTTGGTGTCCACGGCGCTGGTGGAATCATCCAGGATCAATATCTTCGGTTTCCTCAGAAGCGCCCTGGCGATGCAGAGCCTCTGCTTCTGTCCTCCGGATACATTTGCCCCTCCTCGCTCTATGCGGGTATCATTAGGCGTTTGCGAAACGCTGCAGCCCGCATAAAATCAGGCCTTTTTCCTTAAT
>CAJUHR010000003.1 GCA_910586255.1 uncultured Lachnospiraceae bacterium
GAGCACGCGGCTGTTAACCGCGCTGTCGTAGGTTCAAGTCCTACTCGGGGAGTTTTTCGCATATTATATATTGTGCGACCCCGGCCCCATGGTCAAGCGGTTAAGACATCGCCCTTTCACGGCGGTAACACGAGTTCGAATCTCGTTGGGGTCACTTATTGGAATAAAAATTATTTCGGTGTATATATTGTTAATATGGCGACATAGCCAAGTGGTAAGGCATGGGTCTGCAACACCCTGATCACCAGTTCAAATCTGGTTGTCGCCTCTAATTTTAAAAGGCTAGAATCCTTGATTTTTCAAGGGTTCTAGTCTTTTTTTGGCGGAAACACCCATTTTCAATCCGACTAAAATATGCTATACTTTTCAAAAGCGATTGGCGGAAAAGTGGCGGAAAAGAGGAACGGATGAAGTACACTCCTATTGAAATTAATAAGAGGACAAGGACAATCAAGGGAAAAAAATATGTCTATTATGAGGCAAGGTGTACGGTGCAGCTAGCTAAGGAATCTTATCGGGAGAATGGGAGCGGTAAGACCAGGCAGGCGGCTAAGGATGCACTGTTGAAAAAGCTGGATGCAGAGGAAAAGAAAAATCTGACAAGCGTTCCGGTTAAATCAGAAACCTTGAGTGACGCAATCGACCATTTTCTAAAATATAAATTGTCGGAGGGTTGGGCAGAATCAACATATAGCAGGAACCAGAGGACAAGGGAGAACCAGATTGAAACATATTCCATAGGAATGAAGCACCCATTAGAAGTAACTCATAATGATATTCTGGAATATTTAGAGCAATTAAGATCGTATAAGTATAGTAAAAGCACTTTGGACAAAGCTTATTCACTATTGCAACTATACTTTAATTATGTTTATCAGGATAACCGGATGCAAAATCCATGCTATGGCATAAAGATAGGGTATGCGCCCAAACTGGAAGAAGATCAGGTGCTGACATCTGAAGAGGTTGCAAGGGTTTTTAAGGCTTGTGACAGATTAGGAGGTAATACAGATATTATAAAATTTGCATTTATGACATATGAACGGCCTGGAGAAGTTTCTACATTGAAATTCTCTGATTGGAGCAGACAGACCAAAACAGTCAAAATCAATCGGACATATACAGAGGATGCTGAGGGTAAAAAGATAGTTAGTGCAGAGGGCAAGACGAAAACAAAAACATCTACAAGGACAATTAAACTATCAGAAATGGCTAACGACCTACTTATCAAGAGATATAACCAGAGATGGCAGACGCTAGGAAAAAGGCCAGGCTCTTCCTATATCTGGACACAGAAAAAGGATTCGGGTAAACCGATAGATTATAACACACTCCGGCGACTGTTTAACAAAGTTTTAGAAGTAGCAGAGGTGGAGAAACATATAACGCTTCATGGTTTACGGCATTCAGGGATAACATTTTATGGAAAAGACAGAGATCAATTTCTAACTATATCAAAAAACGCCGGACATTCAAGGCCAAGCATAACGGAGGATATTTATTCTCATGTGCTTGATGAACATAAGGATGCCGCTGTAAAATCTGCCGATAACTTGAATAAGATTTTTAATCAGCAATGAGAGATGCAGGAGAGGGAGAGATACCCTCTCCTTTTTCGTTGACTATATTATATAGTAGAAAGAAGCCATTTTTGTTGGATGCGGAGCCGGGAGGAGCATCGCCGAGGTGCCTCCGGCTCTCGTAGCGGCAAGTAGTCCATGGCCGTTTTGTGCTTCCCCGCAAGGGAAGCATAAAGCGGTGATGGACGGGCGAAAAGGATTACCAGCGCGGTTATATTGTGGAAGTTTGGAAGCCTCGCAGAGCCAGTTAAGCCATTTTCGTAGAAAATGGTATAACTGGCTATACCATTTGCCTTGAAATGTTCTGGACTTCTTACATGATATGTTTGGCTGGAAAAATAAATAGACGGAGGTAGCGCAGTATGCACGTTGAGAAATTCCAGAAAAACGCGGTGGGTCATATGCTTAAGCATTATAGCAGGAGTTCCGCGAATTTCAGTAATAAGGAGATTGACCATGCACGTTCTGACTTTAACTATAATCTTGCTCCAAAGCGGAAACAATATGATATAGAATACTATAAAAAACGTTTATCAGAGGTTAAATGCCAGAACCGGGCAGATGTTAAGACGCTATGCGATTGGATTATCACTTTGCCTAAGGAAGCTTTTACTGAGGAGCAGGAAAGATGCTTTTTTCAATCGGCATATGATTTTATGGTTAAGAAATATAGAGAGGAAAATGTTATATCTGCATGGGTACATAAAGATGAAGCAGGACAAGCACATATGCACTTTGCTTTTATTCCTATTTGTATTGATAAGAAAAAAGGAATTGAAAAGGTATCAGCTAAGGAAGTGCTTACCCGTGATGAATTAAGAAGTATCCATAAGGATATGTCAAAATACATGGAACGAATATTTGGTTATGATGTTGGGATTTTGAATGGAGCAACGGCAGGAGGAAATAAGAGTGTTATTGAGTTAAAGACGAAAGACCTTCAACGGGAAATTAAGGCTTTAGAAGAAGTAAAAAGGCAATCGGTCATTGAGATGGTACATACAATAAAGAAAACACCTAAAATTTTATCGGATATTTCAAAAGCCATAAAGATAGCCATAGGAAAGGAACAGCCGCAACCAGAACAGAAGCGTAACCGGACATATGAACGGAGTCGATAAGGGAGGCACTATGAGAGAAAAACAGATAACTATAACACAAAAAGAACTGGACGGACTTGTCCAGAAAGAATTTGAAAAGAGGCGGCGTATCCTCTTTGATATGTGTATAGAGGGATATGAGCCAGACATTACTTATAAAGAGAAAAAGTTTTTTGGCAATCGATTTATTGTGATTAATGGTAAGAACTGGGATAAGATATGGAAATATTTTACAAAGGTTTCAGAAGATTTGATGGACGCCAGGGAGATATTGGAGATTACAGAGCCATTTTATAAAAGATATCATAATCTTCATGAGCAGGATGTAAGGCAGGAATATCCATTTACATCCTTTGATGAATATATAAAGATGGTTGATGCGGAGTATACATCCGAGGAATTTGAACGGGTTCGGGAAGAGTTTGAAGAGTATCTTACGGAAGATGAGGAAAGGTAGCGCCGAGGTGCGTATGCACCCCGGCGAGGTTGTATAGAGCATGGAAAAATGGGTTTTTATTGAAAGAATACATGATCTGGTGTTGGAAAATCAAGATTTAGCACCTGATTCGATCCCATATAGGCAGTTCCATTCACTCTGATGTAATATACTGCATGACTTCCTGTTCCAGAAACAGTGGCTTTTAATCCTAAAGCTTTTGCAAGAGAACAAGCCGTCATAGCATACTCTCCACAGACTCCTCTTTTATCAATCAAAACAGAATACTCTGCGTTTCTGTTTGATGTATTCTCAAGTACATATTGTCCCTGTGCAAGCACTTTCTGAATTTCTCTTGCCTTATCCATTTCAGACATATTCTCGAAATCCATACCGTTCAGCCAGTTACAAAACCACTGATACAGAGCCTGCGTATTATGGACATTTTTGTTGTAATCCTCCTGAGAAACATACATCTGAGTTCCAGTATCTGGATTTGTAGAGTTCCCTACCGGTGGAATATAATACTTATCCGTCTGATTAGTTAACAGTGCTTGAACATTTTCATTACAAATGTTGATGCTGTTTCCATTAACACCAATCAGTCCAGTATTTCCGAGTCTTAAATTCCACTCATCAATCTTCCCAGCCAGAGGATGAGCCGGGTCATATCCTGCATTGTGATTTACACCGCCAGTAGTTGTACCATTATTCACAGTCATGGTTTGCGTCTGAACAACATCATCTACAACCCATGCGCCAGCTTCATTTACCTGGTAGCCGTCCGGTGTGAGGGTATTAGTTAAGGGCGCTCCATTTTCCATATAGTAACATTCCGCGATGCCGTCATTATTATGATCAAGCCATTGCCATTCTCCGGCCAAGGAAGTTCCAGCCATGGAAAGGCTTATTACGATTGCTAATGTTACACTTGCTTTTTTTCGTTTCATCATACATGTACTCCTTTACATATTAATTAGTCTTATTATAGCTTACATATGAAGTGTTAACAACCATGGAAGCATAGAGGATATATAAATATACTCGGTATGATTATACATCTTATTTATATATATGGCAACATTTATAATAAATGTATTAATAGAAAGGGTATTTTATGGGCCAGGTTAAAATCAGATTGGGAACGCTTTTAACTGAAAAGGGTGTAAGCAAAAATAAGATATGTAAGTATTGCGATATGCAGAGAACGCAATTAAACCGTTATATTAATAATCAGATGGATAGGGTTGATCTTGCAATTCTTGCCAGGTTATGTGAATATCTGGAATGTGAGATATCGGACTTATTAGAATATGAAAAATAAGGAGCTGGAAGGGCTTCTTTTTTTGTGTCATAGATTTGGATTCAATTAAACAGAAGTCTAGGGATAGTATTACCCTAGACTTCTGTGTCATGTGTCTAAGATGCTGAGAAGTAAGGATTTATGCAGGTTTGCGGCCTTTATTTTAAGCACATAGAGATTGTGCCAGGGAAGCTTATACTGTGCCAAAAATGTTAACAGAATGTTCACAATTTTTCTGCCGCCATTTGTCGCCAATCACTACATATTATCTGTGCAACAAATAAGCACTGATTCATGTAGTAAGTGCCGGGAATGAAATCCCCGGCACGTGTTAAACCAGGAGGCAATCAATGAAACAATATAAGTATGACAGATATACATTAAGACTGTCCAAGGAAATGACAGCTTATGTAAAGGCGGAATCGGCACGAAGAGGAATTGCACCAACAACATTTATCAAGGTTGTTTTGGGAGAGTATAAGGAGGCAGAAAGACTTGGCAGAAGATAGGAAGGAATTGAAATTAAAGAATGATACACGTTCTCGGTCATGGTTTATTGTGTGTCCAAACGTGGATAAAAATGGTGTCTGTGGCTTGACAGCAGAGGAAGCAGGCAAGTTATCTGAACAAGAATTGTGCGAATATGTGGTTTGTCAATGGGCTTCCAGCACCAGGCAGGCGGCTTGTCTGTATTGTGTATCGAAAGAGGGAATGAAACACTTACATATTGTTCTTTGCGGAAATAATCCGATTCGATTCAGCAGGGTAAAAAAGTTTATTGGAGATAAAGGCCATATTGCAATGACAAAAGGAAATAAAGAGCAGGTAGAGGCTTACATAAATAAGACGGGCAAGTTTGAGGAAAAAGGTGAGGTCATTCTGGCAAAAGCCCAGGAAGGTGAACTGATCGGGAGGCAAGGCCGCAGAGCAGACATTGAATTGATTCGGGATGCTATAGACCGTGGGATGTCATGGCAGGAAGTCCGGCGACTGAATGATAATTTTTTTGACAGTCGTATGACAGCTATGATCAAGAATATGTATTTTGATAAACGCGCACAAGAAACACCATTTAAGAGGAATGTAGCCGTTCACTGGCTTTTCGGCGAAAGTGGGAGCGGCAAGACTGGAATCATTTTTGACTTAATTGCAAGACATGGCGAGGGCAATGTATATCTTGTATCAGATTACCAAAATCCATTTGACAATTATGCAGGAGAGCCGATTGTTATATTAGATGAATTTCGAGGACAGCTTCCCTATGCAACTGTATTGAGTATGCTGGAGGGCTATAAAAAAGAAGTCCACTGCCGTTATGCGAATGTAATGGGCTTGTGGACGGATGTGTATATCACTACAATTAAAACGCCGGAGCAGGTGTATGCTAAAATGATTGATAAAGAGGAAGCAGATACAGACCCGATTGGACAGTTGCTAGGGCGTATCAAATATTTCAGCTATTGTTATAGGGTCAACCGCCCAGACGGAGCAAAAAAGGATAGGGACGGACATCCAGCAGATTTTTACCGCTTTACAATCACTGGTGAAAACTACCGGAATATGAAAGACAGCTTTACAGAAGGAACCAAAATTCAGCAGATTCAGAAAGCCGCCCGGAGGGACTATCTGGATAATTATGCCAGACCAGATGATACTGTAGAATCCTTTTGGATAAAGCCAGGTGTAAAGCCTCTGATTTTATAATGTAAGAAAAAAGCCGGAAACGGCTTTTTTTGTTGCATGGCGGAAACATTTATGGTAAAATAAATTTGGCGGAAAAAGTGGCGGAAATATTTCTCTCAATAAAAGAAAATGCTTGAAAATCAATGGATTTTAGGAAATTAAAAGAGGTTCTGCAACACCCTGATCACCAGTTCAAATCTGGTTGTCGCCTCTTTAGAAAACAGAGCGGAAAGCGTTGATTTTACAAGGCCTCCGCTCTTTTTTTGTGGGAAAAACCCATTTTCATTTTTCCTGAATATGCTAAATCGTCTGCACAATAGATGTTTTCATGTTCCAGAATATCTGTTATGTCGGTATCGGATAGTATTGCCGCAGTTATGCTGAACCATGCAATGGCTGTCTGGCTACGGTCATCTTCACCGCAAGAGGCAATCTTTTTGGTGGGCATCTGATATCAGAACCGGTTTTTATGTCCAGTAGTTCCACTTAAATCGCAATGTTGTGTCAAGTTGGGATGCCAATAGTGCGCCAGGGAGTGAAGAGGCTTCATAGACCTTAGCAAACGATGGAAATGCGAATAGAATAATCTTAGAAACCAAGAAACCAAGAGTGTTATTTCTTTGAGTTGCGTATAATAGAGGAGGAGAATATAGTAATGCCAACAACAATGACGAAAGGTAGAGTTCCTATGGAAATGAAAAAATTGAGTATTTCTGCGAAACGGCAGATTACAATCCCACAGAAATTTTTTACCATGCTGGGGTTTGATACAGAGGCAGAATGTACCGTGCGTGGAAATGAACTGGTTATTCGTCCTGTCAGAACCAATACAGGAGGAGAGTTTGCGGAGCAGATTCTGACGGACTTGATTGCCAGGGGATACAGTGGCAATGATCTTCTGGAGCGCTTTAAAAAAGCACAGGGGCAGGTACGACCAGCGGTGGAAGCAATGCCTGTGGTTGCAGAGCAGGTTGCATTTTCAGGATCTGATTATATATCTTATGAAGATGTTTTTGGCACGGAGGATGGGAAATGACAGACGTGCGATTTCTTCCGCCTGCAGCAAAATTCATCAAAAAACTGAAAGACAAGAAATTGAAGATGCTGTATCAGGAAGCGGTTGATAAGATGATTCTTCTACAATCTGGTGTATCTCTTCTTTTGTCAGAAGGACGTCCTCCGGCTACAAGGCCAGGCTCAGGGCACAGGGGAGATTGATCCCGCTGATCAGATGCCGGTGTTCAGTCATATAGGGACAGAATTTCTGATTCACGCTGCCTCCCAGCATATCGGTCATGATGATTACCTCGTCTTCCGGGTCAAAGGAAGCAAAGACCTGGCGGATCTGTTCTTCTGCATCTGTATCATCCATATAAGCACTGATGTCCGTAATGTTGTCTTTGCAGGTAAGAAATTCCAAAGTGTCCCGAAGGCCGTGGGCCAGCAGGTGATGAGAGCCGATTACAAACCTTCTCATACGTCTTCCTCCCTGATTTTTTTGATCATCTGTTTCACATACTTTTCCGCCTCTCCCTGGGGGAAGGGGGTGGACATGCTCTCGTAGCCTTTGCCAAACTCATCCTTCTCCACGATGTATCCGGCGCTGTAGTTGGCATATCCCCACACCAGGCGTACAGGAAGCTCTCATATGCTCTTTCATGGCTATGCCGAAGGTGGAAAACAATTCTCCGGGTACTGTGGCAATCTCCAGATCTCCCAGCCGGAAGAACTGGGAACAGAGGCTTATATCTACCTGTCCCCGGGCCATTTTCTGCTTCAGATGACAGATTCCCGACCACAAAAGCTTCTTCTGATCCTCATCGGAGGTGTTGTCCAGCTTTTTTTGGTCCGCCTCAATCTGGGATTCCAGTTCTTTTTTGTCATATATATGGCAGATGCGATACTCCATGGTATCTGTTTTTTCTGTCCTTAGCTTCAGAGGCTTTTCTTCCTGCCCCAGTATGTCAAGCTGATTTATGATTTCATCCCGAACACGCCACAGTTCCTTCTCATCATTGCCTTGACGGTACTGACGGTTTCCCATATCCCCGCAGGCCCCCTGCATGGTGATGAAGGTAGTCTGGTATTTTTCGTCCAGGGCCTTTCCCACATTGCCCAGCAGATCGGAACTGATTTTCATATTGTGGATTCCCAGAACCGTGGGATGGCAGGTAAAGTGGAAAATGCCGGCCACCACATGATTTTCGTTGCGGAACAGAATCAGATGCACATCCTTGTCGCTTGACTTGTCCTTATAATTTCGCTTTCCATATACTCCCTCTATGGTTCCCTGAACTGCATAAGGGGTGACTTCTAAAAATCCCCGGCCAAAGCATTCATCTGCTGCTGCGAAAATCTGTTTCATGCAGAATTCCCGGTATACGGCTTTACGCCGGTTCCGGTCTTCGCCCTCCTCTTCAAAGCTGATATCCGGGCCGGAATGGGTATGTATGGTGGAAACGACAATGTGCTCTTCCGGAATGGAGTATTTGGCGGCTAACACCCGGCGGGGATAGTCGGAAATCTCTTTTTCCAGCCGGCAAAGATCCAGTGTCATCCATAAGAATACCTGGCCGTCTATGCGCAAAGCCGGCGCCCTGCGGTACAAGGGGTCCAGCACGCCGATGGACTTGCCTGTACCATTGGCGCTGTGCAGTAACACCGGCAAGCCGGCAGGCAGATAGTGGATGGCGGCCTTGCACTGTTCCACACAAGCTTCAAGGCTTAGATGGTGCCCTATGGCTTTTTGAAAATCCCTTTTGGATTCACCGCTCTGACACTGAAGCAAAAATTCATCCAGCCCGGAGAACACACAGTTATCCAGCCTAATCTGCCAGAACCGCTCAATACTACGGCGGTGAAAAAAATATACAGGACGGGAGTTGACCTTCATAGCCTGTTTTTCCTTCACCAGTTCATTTAGATACTGGCTGGCCAGATTTCTGGAGAATTCAACGTCTCGCTGATATCATTAGCTGTAAAACGTCTTAGGTCTCTCAGGGAGAAATCTCTGCTGATCTTCTCCAGATAGCCGTATACCTCTTCCTTTGTGCTGAGCATATTTCCTCTCCTGTCTGAATGAATCTTTTGGATACGTTTATCATTATATCGGATTTCAGCAAAATGAAAATAGCATTTTGTGCATTTCGCCACTTATCAGTATAATTCATCAATATTGAGAGGGAATTTATACCAAATTCTTTTGTTCTCGACACTGTATTCGACACTCCGATAAAAAAATCATGGTATACTTGAGAATGTAGTTTAAGGGGTAGATGCTGTTATTTGAGAAAGTAATGAAGAAAAGAAAGGATAATTACCTATGGATAGGAAAGGAATCAGACTGGCTGCTTTAGATTTGGATGGTACTCTGCTTCACGAGGATAAGACTATTTCCGCGTATACCTTGTCTGTGATACAGAGATTAATGAAAGAGGGGCTTTTCATTGTGCCGGCCACCGGAAGAAACTTATCGGGACTGAAGGATAATATTCTAAAAGTTCCTGACATCCCCTATGCGGTCTGCTCCAACGGTGCACAGGTATTCCGGCTTTGTGACAGAAAGGTTCTCTACGAGGCGGCCATTCCCATGGATGAAGCCCTGGATGTGATTCGCTATCTGGGAGGCTATCCCACGTGCCTATATGTTCATATGGATCAGGGCACCTGGCGTTCAGCTGGTTGGCGGGATCCGAATTTAAAAAAACGTTTTCCTTTTATTCGCCAGAAAGAACAAAACATCGTAAATCTGGAAGAATTTCTTTTGAAAACCAGGTACCAGGTTATTAAAATTGGCGCGTTTGTTCTGGATGATGGAGCATTTGTAAAGCTTACTGAAAAGGGAAGTCCTGTTCCCTCGGTTACTCAGTTCCGTACCGGAGAGGGTATTCTGGAACTGAATGCTTTCACAGCATCCAAAGCTTAGGGACTTGATGCGCTTTGCTGCCACCTGGGGATTCCTGTTTCTCAGGTACTGGCCATAGGAGACAACGGGAATGATCTCTCCATGCTTCAAATGGCGGGGGTCTCAGATTCTATGGGAAACAGTGATGACGAGGTAAAGGCGGCAGCCCGCTTTGTCACAGGAACCAATGAGGAAGACGGGGCCGCCATGTTTCTGTCCCGGTACTTTGACCTGGGCCTGTAGCTGTATTCCTTTTCCCTGGTACTGTTGTTTTAAACTGATTGAGGCAGGATGACAAAAGTTAGCTGCCTCAATTGATTAATGGCCCGGTATATAGCGTTATATCAGTGCTTTGAGGCATGCGGGCAATTATTTGTTACAATTATTTCGCATCGCCTTTTGCATTTCCCCACCCATGCTGTCTCTTCCATGCCTTTACCTGTTCCAGCTTTCCGGCCGTCTCCTTCTCATCTCCCTGATCTCCCGGATAGTAATACTCCGTTCCCGCCAGGCTCTCCGGCAGACATTCCATAGCAGCTACCTTCTCCTGGGTGTCGTGGGCATAGACATAGCCTTCTCCATAGTGAAGCTGTGTCATCAGGCCGGTGGGGGCATTGCGGATCACCAGGGGAACCGGTTCCGCCAGCATGCTTTGGGCGTCCTTTTTTGCGGCCTCGTAGGCCATATAGGCAGAGTTCGATTTGGGCGCCATGGACAGATAGATTACTGTATGGCTAAGATGGACGTTGCATTCCGGCATTCCCAGGAAATGACAGGCCTGGTAGGCGGCCACCGCCAGCGGCAGAGCATGGCTGTCAGCCATGCCCACATCCTCGCTGGCAAAGCGCACTAGGCGTCTGGCCACATACAGCGGATCTTCTCCTGCCTCCAACATCCGGGCAAGCCAGTAGACGGCCGCGTCCGGGTCTGAGTTGCGCATGGACTTATGGAGGGCGGAGATCAAATTATAGTGCTCTTCTCCCTTTTTGTCATAGAGAAGGCTTTTCTTTCCAATGCATTGCTGCAGTACTTCCGGGGTGATGGTGGTCTTATCAGCGCTGATTTCCCCGTTGGAAACCGCCATCTCCAGGACATTGAGAGCTGTCCTGGCATCTCCGTTGGCAAACCGGGCGATCATGTCCACCAGGTCGTCCGCAATGTCGATGCTCAGATAGCCGAAGCCCTTCTGGCTGTTTAAGGTTCTCCGCAAAAGCTCTGTCACCTGCTCCTGGGAAAGTGCCTGAAGCACAAATACCCGACACCGGGACAGAAGAGCGCTGTTGATCTCAAAGGAGGGATTCTCCGTGGTGGCGCCAATGAGGATAATGCTCCCCTTCTCCACATAGGGGAGAAAGGCGTCCTGCTGGGCCTTGTTGAACCGGTGTATCTCGTCCACAAACAGCACAGTGCGGATGCCCGACCGTCTGCTGTTCTCAGCTTGGGCCATCACTTCCCGGATCTCCTTGATGCCGCTGGTAACCGCGCTGAAATTGATAAACTGGGCGTGGGTTTTTCCTGCGATGATTCCTGCCAGGGTGGTCTTTCCCACTCCCGGGGGCCCCCAGAAAATCATGGAGGGGATCTGATCCTGCTCGATCAGCTTTCTGAGAATCTTCCCCTTCCCCACCAGATGCTCCTGGCCCACGAATCCGTCCAGATCCTCCGGACGTATGCGGCTGGCTAAGGGCTGGCTGATCTTTTGATGGTCAAATAGTGACAGCTGTTCCATGGACATAAGATATGTTCCTCCCTGTTTTCTCATATTTTTCAATCAAGGAAATTTTTGCGAAGACATATGCCTTGACGGAGGATTGACAGAGTGATTGTTTAAAGCAGAAAATCACAGATATCCTTCACAGCCGCTTCCGGGCTGCCTTCATTTTTTACCGTCATGGACGCATATTTCTGATAGATGCCGGCTCGCTTTTCATAGGAAGCAGCCAGCTCTCCCTTTGTATGGTTTTTAAAGAGCGGTCGCTCCGGTTGGGTCGCCATACTTTGGTAGCAGGTCTCAAAGGGGCGCTGTATGTATATAATGATTCCATGCCGGGACAGAAGCCGGGAATTATCCTCAGAGGCAAGCATGCCGCCTCCGGTGGAGACCACGGAAAGTCCAAGTCGGCATACCTGATTGACAATTTCGTATTCCAGTTGGCGGAACAGCGTCTCTCCTCCCCGGTCAAAAATCTCTGCAATTGTTATTTGACTTTGTTCTGTCAGCATCTGGTCTGTGTCGTAGAAATCTATGTTAAGTTTTTTTGCCAGAAGGCGTCCTACAGTAGTTTTCCCGCAGCTGGTATATCCGCATAAAATAATTGGTTGTTTAGTCATAGAGAGCTCCTCTGAATAAGATGTTTTCTGCGCCGATTTTTGCTGTGTGGAAATGCAGAATCCACCTGGCAGAAATCGTGGGCATCCACGAAATAAAATAGCATATTTAAAAGAAAAAGACAAGAAGCCGCTTAGCAGGAAGCTGTAAAACACTGAAAAGTAGCCATTTTTCAAATAAATTTTGAAAATTTGAAGAATGAGTGTTGACGATTTCGCTCACGTATGGTATATTATACACATGAGAGCAGTAGCTACCACTCTAAAATGTGAATTATATGTAAAGAAGGGGAATGTATTATGAGAATACAGTTTTATACGAGTGATGAACTCGAAGACAAATTGAATAATGAAAGTGAGAAGCAGGGGGTAAGTATTAGCGTTCTGGTAAATGATATACTTAATAAACATTATGGCTTGGTTCCACCGGACACATTAACGGATTTAGAGATTGAAAAAAAAGTGCTGGATGAGATCCTGGTTTATATTAAGGATGATAGCCACATTGAAGAGTTTGACCTGAATATGGCCTCAGCTACTTTTCGTAAAATTGATATGATTTATGCAGGGAAACCTAGAATTCTAAAAGCTCGCTTAGGTAAGACTTTTGCAAAACATATAGGAACGGGTAATTACAAATATGTAAAACAGGTAATGCTCGCTAATGGTAAACCTAAGAGAACGGTTGGAAATAGGGCAGCAATCTATAGAATCGATTGGAAGAAGATGAATGAGGATAAAAATTATAACTAAAGTGAAATACATAACAGAGGTGCAGATTATGAGATGCAATCAGGTAACGATTGATATTGAACGATTTGGATTTTCCTATAATCAAAGCAGGGCTATCAGGTATTTTTCCGTGAATGATTTTAGCAGGGAAGAGAGGAACAAAAAAGAAGAGCAGATGAAGAAACTAAAGAACGATCTAGATATGTATAATAGATGGATGGAAGAGCTGAGGAGTGAGAATAGTTAATTTATTCCCGCAGCTTGCCGCGGGATATTTGACTTTATGTTGGCTTCTCATAGATGAGGGATATAATGAAAATAGAAAATAGCATTCTTATGGATAAAATGATTAAGCATAAATGCAGTGAATTAGGATTAAAAAAATGGAAATGATTGAATTTATTCATCTGTGTAACGAGGCAAATCGTTATCTTTACAGGGGGATGGCTTGGGGAAGATTCTGGTGTGATGAGGCAAATTATGACTTTGCGTACGAATTGTTATAATTTATCACATGAAAACTTTAAAGTGCAAAAGAAAATGGTTGATTGTTAAATTTGAGTGTGGTATAATTCTCTCCGGAATTATATCAAAGGTACATAAAAAAGCTGGATATAATTAAAAACTAGAAAGAGGAGACTGGAATTATGAAAAAATTGATTGCATTGACAACGGCAGCCGCCGTGTGCCTGTCACTGGCAGCCTGCACGGTTTCCACCTCATCCAAGACGGAAACAACCGCGGCAGAGACGACTGTGGCAGCGGCAGAAGCCACAGAGGCTGCTGCGGACACAAAGGCTGAGGAGACCACAGAGGCGGCAGAGCCAGAGGGAGAGTTGGTTGCTACCGCGGATTATCCCACAAAGCCATTGACCATGATTATCCCTTACGGAGCAGGGGGGACTACGGATACCTGGGGCAGAAAGCTGGCTGTGCTTCTTGAGAAATATTTGGGCCAGTCCATCACGGTCACCAATCAGGGCGGCGCGTCCGGCTCCATCGGAAGCCAGTTTGTGAAGGAGCAGCCGTCAGACGGATACACCCTTCTTGTGTGCGCGGAGACCATGGGTACTTACCGCACCATGAATATCTGTGATCTGGGCTATGATGATTTTACGGTTATTTCTCCTTTGGTGGGAGATCCTAAGGTGCTGGTGGTAGGCAAGGATTCCAAGTACAACACCTTAGAGGAGCTTTTGGAGGATATTAAGGCCAATCCCGGCAAGATTACCATGTCTCATTCCGGTCCCGGAGGAAGCGGCCACAATCAGGGACTTGTGTTAAAGGAGTTAGGCTATGAGGTGGCAATGACAAGCTTTGATTCCGGCAATGACGCTCTGTTGGGAGTCATTGGCGGACAGGTGGATTTTACCAATCCGAATATCTCAACTTTGGGCGGTTACATAGAGAGCGGGGACGTGAAGCCGTTAGCCGTATTCTCCAGTGAGAGAATGGAGGCCTATCCGGATATTCCGGCCTTTACGGAGACCGTGCCCGAGTCTGAAAAGTATTTGGATATTCCCTACACGCTTCTGAGCTTTGTGGTGAATAATGACACGCCTCAGGAGGTGGTGGATGTGCTGAAGGCAGCCTCTGCCAAGGTGTTTGCAGATCCGGAGTGGACGGATTTTGTAAAGGCCAACGCGGCGGATCCGGTATTTGAAAAGTATACGGAGGATGCTGCCATTCAGGAGTTCTATGACAACTGGAAGTCCGTAATCTGCTGGCTACAGTATGACAATGGCGTTGCAGAAAAGAGCCCGGAGGAATTTGGCATCAAAAAAGCGGGAGAGTAACCAATGAAAAATAAAATCCATTCGCATATTGTGGAGGGAGTATTGTTTTGTGGGAGCGGCCTTGGGCTGCTCTCATATTCTCTTATTTCCTATGGAAAGGCTTTTAATAAAAGCTGGGCACAATCTCCTTATCTGTTTCCGCTGATTGTGGGAGCAGTGATGACCGGCCTCTCTCTTTGGCTGATAGGGGAGGGGATTCTGGCGGCCAAAAGGGACAGCCAGTCAAGGGACAATGTAAAAATGCAGCTATCCGGTGAGAATCTTTGCCGGGTGGTGCTTACGTTGATTCTGTGCGGGGGATATTATCTGGCTTTGGCCAACCTTAAGATCCCCTATATTACCATCGGCATTTTCTCATTTATGTATACCTTTTCCACCTTTGAGGTTGCCACGGTTGTGTTTTTGGCAGCGATGATGGGATTTATGGGAGTGAGAAAGCCCTTCATTCTGGTTCTTGTTCCCCTGGGCACTACTTTGTTTCTGAGTATTGCATTCCGCATGCTTTTACATGTGCTTTTGCCGTGACAAGTGTCTTTGAAAGGGGAGAGAGATGTTAGATGTATTGACTGTAATTGACGGAAGATTTATTTTGATGGTGCTGGCCGGCTCGGTGGCGGGACTTTTTGTGGGGGCCATTCCAGGGCTTTCCGTATCCATGGCCACGGCACTTTTGGTGTCCATTACCTATACCTGGGAACATTCGGACGCACTGGCAATGATTATGGGCGTTTATGTGGTGGGGGTGTTTTCTGGCGCGGTGTCGGCAATTCTTATTAATATTCCGGGAGCTCCCTCCTCGGTGGTGACAACCCTGGACGGGTATCCTATGTCCAAAAAGGGACAGGCCTACAAGGCGCTGTATACGGCAACCATTTATTCCTTTACAGGAAGCCTGTTTGGCCTGGTGGCTCTGGGGCTTTTAGCAACGCCGGTTTCTAAAATTGCTCTGAAATTTACAAAGATGGACTATTTTCTCCTGGCATTTTTTGGACTGGTTACGGTGGGGTCGGTCAGCACGAAAAATTATGCCAAGGGATTGATCAGTGTGATGCTGGGATTGATTATCAGTATGATCGGTTTGGATCCTCTGATGGGGACCAAGAGGCTGACCTTCGGAGTTCAGAATCTTACAGGAGGAGTCAGCACAGTGCCTGCACTTGTGGGATTTTTCGGTTTTGCGGAGGTGCTGTCGGTTATCTATAATATGAAGCAGGAGCAGAATGTTCTGGCCATGGAGCGGACGAAGGTCAGCTTAAAGGAGGTTTTGCAGCACTGGAAGCTTTCTCTTTATACATCCGCCATCGGTATGCTGGTGGGCGCCCTTCCGGGAGCCGGAGGGCCGGTTGCCTCCTTTATTGCCTACAATGAGGCGAAACGGCTGGTGAAGGATCCAAAGATTCCCTTTGGAGAGGGAACCGTGGAGGGAATCATGGCCAGTGAGTCCTCCAACAATGCGTGTATTGGAGGCGCCCTGATTCCTATGCTTACATTGGCTGTGCCGGGGGATGCGGTCACGGCGATTATTTTGTCCGTATTTTACGTTCATGGCCTGCAGCCGGGGCCGATGTTTATTCGCCAGAATCCGGAGGCCTTTCATTCCATTCTGGCGGCTGGGATTATTGCGTGTTTTGCTCTTTTGTTTCTGGGACTTTTGGTGGCTCCGAGAATCTGCAAAGTGATTACCATTCCGAAGAATATTATGATTCCGGTGGTGGCAAGCCTGTGTGTGATCGGTTCCTTTGCCTGTAATAACCGGCTGTTTGATGTGGGGCTGATGTTTTTGTTTGGCCTGATGGGATTTTTGATGCGCCGTTTTGATTATCCGGTTGCACCGCTGATTTTGGCTATGGTTCTTGGAAAAATGATGGATTCCAATTTCCGCCAGGCGGTTTCCCTGGCCTCATCTGCGGAGAATCCCTTAAAGGCCATGTTCTGGCATCCTTTTACGATTATTTTGAGCATTTGCATCCTTTGGGTTCTTTTGAACAATATTCCCTGGACAAAAGGATGGTTGGAGAAGATGTCGGGAAGGATGAGAAGGAAGGAAAATAAATAAGCATATAGGGTTTTATAACGGTTCAAAATATGGTAGAATCCAAGTGTCCAAAGGAAAGCTTTTTTGGCCCCTTATGGGGCCGGAAGATGCCGGATGGATTGATGCAGAAATTATGGAGTACTAAAGGAGGAAGCAGAAGATGAAATATCGTGTAATCGGAGATACAATGCCGGCAGTGGAGGTCATGTTTGACGCCCCGGGAGAGGGAATGTACACCCAGTCAGGAGGCATGGCCTGGATGACAGAGGGGATTGAGATGTCCACCAACACAAAGGGCGGGCTGATGAAAGGACTAGGAAGAATGTTTGCGGGAGAATCTCTGTTTATGGCTACCTACCGGGCCCAGCAGGCAGGTGCCATGATTGCCTTTGCCTCCACGGTGGCAGGACGGATTCTTCCGGTGGACGTGACGGCCACCGGCGGTATGATCTGCCAGAAGGGAGCATTTCTCTGCGCCCAGGAAGGCGTTAATCTGAACATTACCTTCAGCAAGAAGATTTCCGCCGGGCTGTTTGGCGGCGAGGGCTTTATCCTGCAGGATTTGAGCGGGCAAGGAATGGCGTTTCTGGAGGTGGACGGAGACTTAGTGGAAAAAACCTTGCAGCCCGGGGAGGTCCTGAAAGTAGACACGGGAAATGTGGTGGCATTTGACCGGACCGTAGGCTATGAGGTGGAGACCGTAAAGGGTCTTGGCAATATTGTTTTTGGCGGCGAGGGGCTATTCCTGACCAGACTGGTAGGTCCGGGACGGGTTGTGCTGCAGACGCAGAATATTGCAGAGTTTGCGGGACGGATTGCGCGGTTTATTCCTAGTGGAAAGTGATATTTGAAATATTGGTAGTGGAAAGGGCATCTGCATTGAGCAGGTGTCTTTTTTTATGCGCGGACCCGCTAAGGGAAGCTTGCGGCGAAAGCGGCATGGGGGCCGCGCGGCGAGTAGCGGGAAAATCAGCCTTGCTCGGTGACACAACATTCTGCTCTGCCCCAGGACTTGTCTATGGAAGTATCCGTATGAATTGTCACATTATGCACAAAAACAAAAGGGGAAATATAGAAAATATGTTGAAAATATTCGTGAAATAAAAAATTAACTTGAAAAAAATTATCAGACATGATATTTTATAATCATAAAATATATTTTAAGCAACTAAAATATATTTTCGGACAATTCAATCTCCCATGTATTTCGGAAATGCCACAGGAAGATTTATCGTAACAGATCTGATGAGTCTGCGCTCTTGCCGCTGACCATAAAAAACCAGGTGTTTACAATTGATCAGACCAAGGAATACATTTGAGGAGCGCCTTTGACAAGAAAAGGAGGAAACAATGAAAATTTCGTCAGCGACAGCCATGATTCTGCGGACACCTATGAAAACGCCTTTTACATCTGCCCGAGGCTGGTGGTACAGGACAAAAAATGCCATGCTGGTGAAGGTGGAGACGGATGAGGGGATAACCGGATGGGGGGAGGCCTATGGCCCGGCCGAAGTGACAAAGGCAGTGGTGGACAGTCTGCTGGCCTCTCAGATCATGGGGGCGGATCCTTTTGACACCAATGTTCTATGGGAGAAAATGTATCAGCGGGTGGAGGATTATGATCCTCAGGGCTTCGGTGTGGCGGCAATCAGCGCGATTGACATGGCTCTCTGGGATATTAAAGGGAAATGGAGCGAGCTTCCCGTATATAAGCTGTTGGGAGGCGCTCACCGGAATTGGGTGGTGCCCTATGCGACCGGCCTGTATTTTAAAAAGGACAGTGACAATTATGAGGATTTTACAGGGCCGGCGGTGGAGGAGGCCATTGCCTATAAGGAGCAGGGCTTTAAAGGTATTAAGATGAAGATTGCTCTTCCCAGGGCAGCCGAATTAAAGCGGGTACAGGCTGTGCGGGAGGCTGTGGGGAACGAAGTGGAGCTTATGGTGGACGCAAATCACGGTTATAGCCTGTATGATGCCCAGTGGCTTGCCAGGGCATTTGAGGAGCTTAAGATCAGCTGGTTTGAGGAGCCGGTTTCTCCTCACGATCTGAAGGGATATGCAGAGCTTAAGAGCAAAACTTGCATTCCGCTGGCAGGAGGGGAGAATGCGTTTACCAGGTATGCGTTTAAGGATATTATTGACAGCCGGGCCATGGATATAATTCAGCCGGATGTGTGCTGCTGCGGAGGCATTACGGAGGCTATGCGGATCTCGGATCTGGCAGAGGCTGCCGGGGTGAGCTTTATCACCCACGTGTGGGGGTCGGCAGTGGGAACCTACGGCGCCCTGCAGGTGATGGCCGCGCTGCCGCCGGCGCCTCACAGCTGGAAGCCGGCGCCCATGTGGATGGAGTATGAGCAGACGGAAAATCCGTTCCGGGACCTGTTGGTGACAGAGCCGGTTGTCCAGAAGGACGGAAAAGTGACGATCCCTGAAAAGCCCGGCCTTGGATTTGAGATCAACCAGGAGATTGTAGATAAGTACCGGGTGAAATGACAGAGAATGGAGAAAACAAATGAATGTAATAATGCTTTCTCATGAACTGAGTCCGTCAGGGATGGAGTACCTTCGGCAGCAGGGACCGGTGGAGGTAATATGCCGCAATCAGAAGGATGCGGGAAAGGTCATGGATGATTTTGTCAGGGCAGACGGATATTTGCTGCGGATGGGAAAGCTTGACCGAGAATTGATTGAGCAGGCTCCCAGACTGAAGGTGATCGCCAGACCTGGGGTGGGATATGACACCATTGATGTGAAGGCTGCCACGGAAAACGGGATACCGGTGGTGATTGCCCCCGGTGTAAATGCGGTGACCGTGGCGGAGCACACTCTGATGATGATACTGGCTTTAGCCAAGAACCTGATGGAAAGCAGCGCGGAGGCGAAGAAAGGAAATTTTGCCATAAGAAACAGCGGCAGATCCGTGGATATTGGCGGGAAAATATTGGGAGTGGCGGGGTTTGGAAATATCGGCAGGGAGACGGCCCGGCTGGCCCGGGGGATCGGGATGAAGGTCCGTGTGTTAGACCCTTTTGTGGACAGCCAGGTTATTTTGGAAAAGGGATGCGTGCCGGCCGGCTCCTGGGAGGAGTTCCTTTTGGAGTGTGATTTTGTCACCCTTCATATGCCTTCGGTGCCGGAGAACAAAAATATCATAGACGAAGAAATGCTGGGGCTGTTTAAAAGGGGAGCATATCTGATCAACTGTGCCAGGGGAGATCTGGTGGTGGAGAAGGCTCTCTGGGAAGCCCTGACGGAGGGAAGGCTGGCCGGAGCGGCAGCAGATATGATGGCAGAGGAGCCCTTTGACACAGAGAGCCCTCTGATGAGGCTTCCCAATTTTATTGCCACGCCTCATATGGCGGCCCTTTCTAAAGAGTGCTCCCTTCGGGCGGCAAAGCTGGCAGTGGACGGAATGATGGCAGTGATCCGGGGGGAGAAATGGCCCCATGTGTGCAATCCGGAGGTGTATGACCATCCCCGCTGGAAAGCGGTCCTGTAAAAGCGTATTCTAAAGGATTCCGGCAGTCGCCGGGAAAACAGGGTAACGGTTTGGACAGGCAAGAAGATACCTCTGTCCGGACTGTCACAAAACAGAAGCGGTGAAAGGGAAAAGGAGGCGGGGAATGAAGCTGGTGACTTACATCGGCAGAGCAGGTAAGCAGTTGCCGGGAGTTTTGCTCTTAGAGAATATTATTTTAAATATTGAAGAAAGTGCACGAAAATCCAGGCTGCATCGGGATTTGTCCTCGGTCAGAGAGCTTTTGGAGGCGGAGGACGGCCTGGAATGGCTTGAGAGGCTTCTGGCAGAGGCGGATATTCAGGTGACAGAGAAACGGTCGGACTGTCAGCTTTTAGCGCCTGTGATGAATCCGGAGAAGATACTGGGAGTTGCACTAAACTATAAGGACTTTTGCGTGAAAGGAGGGTTGGAATTTCCTAAAACTCTGAAAGTGTTTGGAAAATATCCTTCCGCGGTGAATCCGACCGGAGGTGAATTTTGCCTTTGGGGGAGGAAGGTCACCTATGAAGGGGAGCTGGGGGTGGTCATAGGGAAGACCTGCCGAAACGTCCGGGCCGGGGATGCCGGAGATTATATTGCCGGCTATACGGTGGTAAACGACATTTCGGCCAATGACCGGATCAAGGAGGACGTCCAGCTTTTCCGGGGGAAGAATATGGACGGAGCTCTCCCTATGGGACCGGTTTTGGTGACAAAGGACGAGATCCAAGATCCCATGAAGCTTTCGATTGCCACCTGGGTTGACGGAGTGAAGGTTCAGGATTCCTCCACGGATCAGATGATTTTTGACATTTATCAGCAAGTGGAATATTTTTCTGAGTTTATGACATTAAAGCCGGGGGACGTGATTGCCACGGGGACACCGGCCGGGACGGCTCTTCAGCATGAGCCGCCATGCTTCCTGAAAAAGGGGCAAAGGGTTGCGGTGGAGATAGAATCCATCGGACGAATCGAGACGCGGATCGTTTAGAGAAGAGAGAGGCAGGCACAAAGGAAGCAGGTACAAAGAAATCAGGCATTAAGAAAGCAGGTATTAAGAAAGCAGGTATTAAGAAAGGAGCAGGTATAAAATGAAAAAGACGACAGCAATCCTATGCATAATGGCATTGGTTCTTACCGCATGCGGGGGACAGAACGGAACGGGTGCAGACAAAGAGACAAAGGCAGCCGTCCAGGAGACGAAAGCAGCCGAACAGGAGACCGGGGAGGCGGCCGCGGCACAAAACACAGAGGCAGCCGGGCAGGAGGATACAAATGCTTCCCAGGGAATCGTTCCCAAGGATGTGGTTATCTACGGAGGAACCACGGGAGGATCCTGGAATCTGTTTACAACCGTGGCCGGAAATTTCCTTCCGGAGGAGATTCCCGGAATCCGCACCACCGTGTCGCCGGGGGCAGCTTTAAGCAATCTGCAGGGCGTCCAGGACGGAACCATCACCCTGGCCATATCAAAGTTGCCCACCACGGTGGACGGATATAATGCGGTGCCGCCCTTTGCGGAGCCTTTAAACAAGGTGGTTAATATGGGGTATCTGTACACGGAGCATTATCATATTCTGGTAAACAAGGATTCGGATATCTACTCGGTGGCTGACTTAAAGGGCAAGAATGTGACGACCTTTGCCAAAGGAAATACGGCAGAGCTGATCTGCTCGGATATTCTTTCGGTATACGGCCTTACCTATGATGATCTGGGCGCCATCAATTTTTCCAGCTTAAGCGATATGGGAGAGCAGTTTAAGGATGGTTTGACCGACTGTCTCATGTTTGCGTCAGCCACGCCGGTTTCCACGGTTTTGGATATTGTGACGGCCAGGGACATACGGCTGATTGAGCTGACAGACGAGGACTTTAAGGCCCTTAAAGAGATTTCTCCTGCCTACATTGAGAATGTGATACCTGCGGGCACCTACAACGGCGTGGAGGAAGAGGTGCGGTGCTTAGGAACCATGCAGCATTTGATCGTTTCCTCGGATTTGGATGAGGGGTTTGTCTATGACATGACAAAGGCCATTGTGGAGCATCTGGATGATATCGGGGATACCCATGCGGTATATGCGGAGCTGACGCCGGAGATGATGGCGCAGGATCTGGGAATACCCATGCATCCGGGAGCAGAGAAATATTACAGGGAAATCGGAGCAATGAAATAGTAAAAGGGGAGGAGGAGTCTTCCATGAATCAAAAGGAACAAACATTGCCTCTGCGGGAAAAGGCGGCATTTGTAATCGCGCTGGCCTATGCGTGCTTTCATCTGTACACGGCTGTTACAGGAACCCTGATTGCAATCTATCAGAGAGGGATTCACTTTATGTTTGCGGCGGTTCTGGTATTTTTGCTTTATCCCACCAGGATTTTTAAGGGAAAAGGAGAAATCCTGGATACGGTGGTGGATCTGTTTCTGATTGCCTGCGGGGTACTTCCGGTTGCATATCTGTATTTTAATGAGAAATGGCTGATCTCAAGGTTTTTTTACATTGAGAAGCTGACCTGGTATCAATATCTTTTCTGTATCATGCTGATTATAGCCGTGTTGGAGGGAACCAGAAGAAAGCTGGGAAAAGCGCTTCCGATTATCGCCTGCGTGGCTATGGGGTATATGCTTTTGGGGCGCTATCTGCCGGGAATGTTTGGGAACGGAGGCTTCTCCACCATCGCGTTTGTGGACACCCTGTATACGACCACAGAAGGAATATTCGGGACAGCCCTGGGAGCCTCCGCCACATTTGTCATACTGTTTGTCATATTCGGTTCCTTTCTGGAGGCTTCGGGGGTGGGGGATTATTTCATAAAGGTGGCGATGGCTCTCACCCAGAAGTCCTGTGGGGGCTCCGCAAAGGCGGCCGTGATATCCAGCTGTCTCTTCGGCAGCATATCCGGGAGCGCCATTGCCAATGTGGCCACAACAGGTCAGATAACCATTCCCATGATGAAGAGGAATGGATACGGGGACGTGTTTTCCGGGGCGGTGGAGGCAGTGGCCTCCACCGGGGGCCAGATTATGCCTCCGGTTATGGGGGCGGTGGCCTTTATCATGGCAGAATATACAGGGATTCCTTACGGGAAGATTTTGGTGGGGGCTTTGGTGCCGGCGCTGTTTTACTATACGGCTGTGTTTATCATGGTTCATCTGGAGGCGAGAAAGCTGGGGCTGCGCCCGGTGGCCGAGTCCAATGATGGGCTGGAGCCGGGCCGGCTCATCCGGTCCGCATATCTGTTTCTGCCGCTGGCGGTGCTGGTGTTTCTGCTGATTAAGGGCTACAGCGCCACCTATGCCTGCATCTATTCCCTGATTGCAATCGTGGTGGTGTCTATGGTGAAAAAAGAGACCCGAATCGGGCCGAAGGCATTTATCCTTTGCCTGGTAAAGGGGGCCAAGGGCTGCATTGGAGTTGCCATGGCCTGCGCCTGTTCGGGAATCGTGGTGGGGATTGTGAATTATACGGGAATCGGCACCCGCTTAAGCTCGGCTCTGGTTCAGATATCCGGGAATATGCTGATTCTGGGCCTGATATTTACGGCTGTCTCCTGCCTGATTCTGGGAATGGGGCTTCCCACCACCCCGTCCTATATTGTGGTGGCCACCCTTCTGGTGCCTACTTTGATAAAAATGGGGATTACCACCATGGGAGCCCATCTGTTTGCCTTTTATTTTGCCAATGTGGCGAATATTACGCCTCCCGTGGCCCTGGCTGCCTACACGGCGGCGGGACTTTCGGGGGCCAGTCCCATGAAAACCGGTTACCGGGCATTTAAGCTGGGAATTGCGGCGTATATTGTCCCCTTTATGTTTGCCCTCAATTCTGCTCTGCTTTTAGATCTGTCTCTGGGAGTGGCGGTGATCGTGCAGGCAGTGGTCACGGGCTTTGTGGGAATCTTCTGTCTGGCAGCGGCGGCCCAAGGCTATATGATAACCGAGCTGAAAATATGGCAGCGGACATTTCTTGTGGCAGCAGCCATCCTGATGGTCAATACGGGAACCATGACGGACGTGGCAGGCATTCTTCTGGCGGGAGTGATTCTGATTCCTGTGTGGCTGGGGAAGAAAAGGACTGACAGGGCAGAGAACGGACAAGGAGACGGGGGAAGATAATCATGGATGAGACAATCATAAAAAAGGTGACGGCTTGTCAGGTGTTTTCCGGAAGGGGATATCCGGCAATCGAGGCAACCGTGGTGACGGACAGCGGAAAAAAGGGAACCGTGCAGTGTGTGTCCGGCCTTTCCGTGGGATCACACGAGGTAGCCTTTGCCTATGACGGAGGAAGTCAGTGGCGGGGAATGGGACTTCACACGGCAGTTCGGAATATTGAAGAAATCATAGGCCCAGCCATTGTGGGAATGGACGCGTCCAGGCAGACGGAGGTGGATCACAGGATTCTTGGATTGTTCGGGGAGGATACGAAAGCCCGATTGGGGGGAAACGCGGTGGCGGCCGTGTCGGCGGCCGTGTTAAAGGCCGGGGCCGAGGCATTGGAGCTTCCGCTGTACCGGCACATTGGCGGGGTGGGAGCCGTCACGCTCCCCAACGCCTCCTACGGCTGTATCAGCGGAGGAATCCGATATGGCAACGGCAAAAAATCCGGAAGCAAACCTACCTATTCTTTTATCGGATATGGATTTGACAGCTTTTCGGAGGCCTCCTATGCCTTGTGGGAGATTTTCGGAGAGTGGGAGGCTTATGTGAACCGGAAATGGGGGCTTCGCTCCCAGGAGCCGTCTCCCTATTATACCTGCTGTGGATTTTTCAGCATTCCCTATGGTCTGGTTGAAAACGATTTTGTTCTCTGGGATTCTCTTACGGAGATTATCGGAAGGCGCGGGTATGAGAACAAAGTGGGACTGCAGGTGGATTGCGCGGCGGATTGCTATTACAAAGAGGAGACCAGGACCTATCAGGGCCTGTTTGACAGGGAAGAGAGGACCAGGGATCAGCAGATTGACATGATCCTTAAAATGGCAAGAGATTATCCCTTTGTCATTATTGAGGATCCCTTAAATGAAAATGATTATGAAGGCCACGCCATTGTCACAGAGCAATCGGGGATTCAGATTGTGGGAGACGATCTGTTTGCCACCAATCCGTCACGGGTTAAAGAAGGAATAGAAAAAGGGGCCTGCAACACGGTCCTTTTGAAGGTGAACCAGATCGGATCCATAACGGAATCTCTGGAAATGATTCAGATTGCCTATGAGCATGGCTACGGAGTGATGCCCTGCTCCAGCAGAGGGGAAGGGCTGGATATCTGTGATTACAGTGTGGGGTTAAATGCGGGAACCATACGGGAATCCTGTCTGGGAAGCCCCGGGACAAGATTTTTGGAAATTGAGGAGGAGCTGGGAGCCATGGCCCGGTATGCCGGGAAAAAGGGGCTAAAGGGCAGACGATTTAGGCAGCAGGAGGATCAGGGATGAGCAGAGTGCAGATCAAGAGGGTTCAGGCCAGGGAGGTGTACTGGGACCGCATGAAGGCGGCGGTTATGGTGACAGTTACCACAGAGGGCGGAGCGGTGGGAAAGGCAGTCTGGTCTCCGGGACTTTCTGTCGGTACTCATGAGCCCCTGCCGCTGTATGATAAGTGCTCCCGGTTCGGCGGGTTCGGGCTGAAAGGGGTGGCGGATTATATTAACAGGGAGACAGGAAAAAGGCTGGTTGGTCTGGATGTCCGGCAGCAGGCAGGAATCGATGGAATTTTGGCGGACGAGTATGGCAGGGAGCCCGGGATAGCCGGCCTTGCTCCTTTGTCCTCGGCGGTTCTCGATGCGGCGGCCAGGGAGGTGGGGATTTCCCTGTACCGCTATGTGGGAGGGGAGCGGGCCTTTGTGATGCCGGTTCCGGCAGCGCTTGTGGCCACCGGCAGCAACCGATACGGATTTGAGAGGGGGATCGGCTACAAGCCCACCTATTCCATGCTGGCTTATGGATTTGATACCTACCGGGAGGCATCGGAGGCTTTGTGGAACACCTATATGAACTGGTATGATTTTATGAGAGAAAGGCTTTCCGTCAAGATGCAGCCCATTGCAGGGATGGCGATTCCGCCGGGCAAGGTAAAGGATGATTTTCAGCTTTGGGAGATGATGGCGGAGGTAATCGACCGGTCGGGGTATCATGGACGGATCGGCCTTCAGGCGGATATGGCAGCCAACTGTTTTTATAACCGGAGCACAAAGCGATATGAAGGCTTATTTTCCCGGGAGGAAAAGAACCGGGAGGAGATGATTGAAATTGTTCTTAAAATGGCCAGGGAGTATCCCTTTGTCTCCGTGGAGGATCCTCTGATGGAGGATGATTTTGAAGGATTTGCGAAAATTGCGGAAAAATCAGGGATTCAGATCATTGGGGACGATCTGGTGGCAGGCAGAATGGACAGGCTGAAGCTGGCGGCGGAGAAGAAGGCCTGCAATTGCATACGCCTGGCAGTGGGACAGGTGGGAACCTTTTCCCAGGCGATAAGGCTTGCGTTTTTTGCCAGGGAAAACAATATGGGAATCAGCGTCTGCGGAGAGCGGGGAGACGGGATCCGTGCCTGTGACTACGCGGTGGGACTAAGCGGGGGCACTGCAAGGGAGTACGGCATGTGCTATTCAGGAAACAGACTGTCGGAGATAGAAAGGGAGATCGGTCCCCGCGTGAAATTTTACGGGAGAGAAGGACTCAAGGGAACTTGCTTTTCCGGCATCGTCAGGGAGGCGCTATGAGAATAAAGAACAAAGCACGTTTGCAGTCCCACGGAAACAAAAAAGGGCGGAGGCAGATTCTGGAAATACTGGAGGCCGGCATGGAGGCCGCGGACCCTTACTACAATACTCTTTCCTTGATAAGTCTGGAAAATGACCGGTTTCTGCACGTGGGAAAAAGGGAGTTTGTGCCTGCCGGTTCGCCAAAGACAGAAGAGGAATGTTATGAGCTGGGAAAGGACGTTGAGAGGATCTTTGTCTTCGGGGCAGGAAAGGGGATTCACCGGATTGCCGAGGCCATTGAGGAGCGTTTGGGAAAGCATCTGACAGGGGGGATGGTGATCTTAAAACACGGAGACGAGCACAGACTTGGCAAGGTGAGCGTGGTGTTTGGAAGCCATCCGGTTCCGGATCAAAGCTGTGTGGATTCCAGCAGAAGGCTGGCAGGAGAAATTCGCCGCTTAAGGCTGACAAAGCGGGACCTGGTTTTTACCATTATAGGAAACGGAAGCTCCTCTCTCATGACTCTTCCCCGGGAGGGAATGTCTGTGGAGGATGTGAGGGAGGTTACCCGGATTCTTCAGATTGAGAAGGGACTGGCAACACCGGAGCTTAATATGGTTCGCAATCAGTTAGACCAGCTTAAAGGAGGAGGAATCACCAGGCTGCTCCAGCCGGCCAGCCTGGTTCACTTAATTCCCATAGACCTTGATGAGCCCAATGCTCTGGGGGGTGTGGGCTATGACGGACTGATGAAGAACAATTTTTGGCTACACACATTGCCGGATTGCAGCTCGCCGGAAAAGGCCATGGAAATTATAGAGAGGTATCAGGTTAGGGAGAAGCTTCCCGGGACGGTGACGGAATTTCTTTTGAAAACGCAGGGAAAAAATAATGTTTTGACGGAAAAGGAATTTTCCCGGTACAACTGCCGTATTTTTGGAATTATGCCTGATGGGGCCAGCTTTTTGCCAAAGGCAATGGAAAAGGCAAGAAAGCTGGGATATTCGCCCTATCTGCTGACGAAAAGGACCTTTGTGGAGGCAAAAACAGCCGGGCAGCTGGCGGCCAGAATCGCGGTGAATGTAGAGCGGGAGGGACAGCCCTTTAAGGCGCCCTGTGCCCTTTTTATGACCGGGGAGCTGACGGTGGCTGTAAACGGGGAGACTGGAATAGGGGGAAGAAATCAGGAGTTTGCTCTGAGCGGCGCGGAGATTATAGCAGGCAGTCCTCATATTGTTATTGCAGCGGCAGACACGGACGGAACCGATGGCCCAGGAGGCTGCTTTGACGAGGAGGCCTGGGAGCTGGGCTGTAAAAACCTTACAGGAGGCATTGTTGACGGGGATACGGCCAAGGAGGCCCGGGAGCGGGGAATCTGTTTAAAGGATGCCCTTGCAAGACACAATACCTCAGGGCCTTTGTGGAAGCTGGACAGCGGCATCTGGGCCACTCAGAATATCAGTATTCAGGATTTGATTGTGCTGCTGATTATGGACGGGAACACGGGTGAGCACAAAGTGCGGAGCAATCCGGTTTCAGAGGGGTCAAAAGACCTTTTGCCCCCAACATCATGACATTGGGTGTGAATAATAACCCTGGCGGAAATTTCGGTTTAAAACTGGACTTTTGGGGGAGAGTGGCTTATACTTATCTGGTAGAATCTGGCAAATTGCGGTCATTATAAAAAGTGACAAGATGGTGAATATATGATACAGAAAAAGTACAGAACAAAACGGGACATGATATTTGCCTCCCTGAAAGCAGAGATTTTGTCAGGAGAGCAAAAGCCTAGGGCAAGGCTCCTTATCTCGGAGGTGGCGTTCCGGTATCAGGTAAGCGAGATACCTGTGAGGGAGGCCCTTCAGGCATTGGTGCAGGAGGGACTGGTAAATTCTACCGGGGCAGGATTTGAGATTACGCCTTTGTCCAAACAGGACATAAAGGAGATCTGGCAGATCCGTATATCCCTGGAATGTCTGGCCTCCCGTCTTGCGGTACAAAATATTTCCAACAAGCAGATTGATATGCTGGAGGAGATGATTGACCAGGCAGGACCTTATGTGGAGGCGGGGAATCTGGATGCCTACTGGAAGGAAAACAGGAGGTTCCATTTGAAAATATATGAGCTGGGGGAGAACAGCCGCCTGCTTCATATGCTGAATGATCTGTATGATTTTTCCCGCAGATATCCTTCCTGGTATACGAAAAAGGAGGAGCTGGAAAATTCAGTCAGGGAGCACAGAGAGATTCTGGAGGCTTTCCGCAAGCGGGATGAGCAGCTGGTGGTGGATCTGATCGGTAAGCATACCATGGATTCCTATCAGCATGTGCTTAAGAGGATGGATGAGCAGAAAATATATGATTCGTAAAGGAAAAAATAACGGGGCACATTGGTCTTTCAGGGGGCCGATGTGCTTTTTAATGGAATGGGGATGCTCCCCGTGAACAGTAATAATAGTAAAACAAAAACAGAAAATTTGTGAAATTTAGGAAGATAATTTTTTGAAAAGTATGGTATACTTGTTGTAATTACAAAAATAGATATAGAATCGCCGTGGGGAGTTGCGTTTTGGAGTGATACTGCGGCAGTGAATATGCGGAAAGAGGATAACAAAATGAATTTGAACTTTAAACCGATACAGGCAGACGATCTTGAGAAGCTGATGCCTTTTTTCTGTCAGAGGCCCAACAAGACCTGTGACAGTGTGGCTCTGGACAGCTTTTTGTGGAGGGATTATTATAATGTCCAGTTTGCCGTCAGTGACGGGAAGGCTGTTCAGTGGCTGATGGAGGAGGAGGGAGTGAAGCACAGCGCCATGCCCATGTGTGAGGAACAGGATCTTCCCTATTATTTTTATGAGATGGTGGATTATTTTAATCAGGTTCTTCATATCCCCTTTAAGATATATCTGGCGGATGAGGAGGCTGTGGAGTATTTAAAGCTTAAGGAGTCACCGGATTTTGAGGTGATTGAGCAGGAGGATTTGAAGGATTATCTGTATGACGGAGATGCCATGCGGGCCTTATCCGGAAGAAAGCTTCACAAGAAGAAAAACCACCTCAATGCGTTTTTGAAGGAGTATGAGGGGAGATATGAGTATCGGCGGCTTAGCTGCGGGGACAGAGGCGAGGTGTGGAGCTTTTTGGACACTTGGCGGGAGGAAAAGGGTGAGGTGGTGGAGAGCCATCTGGACTATGAGGTGGAAGGGATTCATGCAATCCTTAATCATTGCTGCCAGCTTCAGGTGCGGATGTCGGGCGTGTATATTGACGGAAGGCTGCAGGCGTTTACTATCGGAAGCTATAATCCCTTTGAGAAGATGGCGGTGATCCATATTGAAAAGGCCAATGCGGAGATTCGGGGACTTTATCAGTTTATTAATCAGCAGTTTTTGATTCATGAGTTTCCGGAGGCAGTGATTATTAACCGGGAGGATGATCTGGGGCAGGAGGGACTGAGAAAGGCAAAAATGTCCTACAACCCTTCCGGATTTGCCAGGAAATATCTGGTTTTACAGAGAAATTTTAAGGGATAGGATATTATCCTTGGCTGCGGAGGAATTTGCGGCGGGAAAGGACAGAGGCAGATATATGATACGGTATCTGAATGACAGGGAAAAGCAGAGCTTAAGAGAGCTGTGGGAGGAAGCATTTCCGGAGGATTCCAGGGAATTTGGCGATTATTATTTTAAAGAGAAGGTGGGGGATAACCGGATTCTTGCGCTGATCGGGGAGAAACCGGAGGGAGAAGATAAGGAGCCTGGACCAAGGGAATCCCATCAGGAGAGGGCGGATGCCATGATCCATCTGAACCCTTATAGGCTTATGGTGAGAGGCCGTTGCTGGCAGGCAGATTACCTGGTGGGTGTGGCTACCCGCAGGGACAAGCGGCACAGAGGATATATGCGTTGTCTTCTGCTGCGGATGATGAAGGATTTGAGACAGGAACAGATGCCGTTTTGCTTTTTGATGCCAGCGGACGAGGCTATTTATAAGCCCTTTGGGTTTACCTATATTTATAATCAGGAGAGGTTTGTCCGGGGGGCGGGCTGGGAGAGATTGGACGGCCGGCGTCAGCTGGCTGGCCGGGAGCTGCCAGCTGGCTGGCAGCAGGAGAAGGAGCTGCAGGCGGCGGAGGTGGGAGCCGGGCGGGAGAAAGTGACGGGGGCGGTAGAGGAGGAAGCCGGGCGGAGCCGGCAACCAGTGGCGATGATTCCCGGAGAGGCTTCCTCCGAATATCAGGACAGGCTGCAGGCCGTGGCTGAGTGGATGAACCGGTGGTTAGAGAAGCACTATCAGGTCTATGCAAGAAGGGATAGAGAGTACCTTGAACGGCTGGTGAAGGAGATCATAAGTGAGGATGGTACCTTGGATATTCTCTTTTGCGGCAATCAGATCGCGGCTGTGGAGAGCTGGTGGGGACGGGGAGAAAGAGAACAGCGGCTTCTTTACGGAGAGGAGCCTTATGTGGAGCGGATTCCCGGGGAGGAGAAACCGGCAATCATGGCTCGGATTATTTCGCCGGAGGCCTTTGTGCCGGTGATTCATCTGAGAGAACAGGCAGGGGGGCAGGAGGACTGCACCATTCCTTTGTATATTCAGGATCCGCTGATTGAGGAAAACGAGGGCCGGTGGATGTGGCATCTTAACAGGGAGACCTCCTGGCTGGAAAGACAGGAGGAAGAGGAATTGTCCGAGCAATATAAGACAGATATAAGCCGGATTATGCCCCGTCTTACGCTGACTATCGATCAGATGACAGCATGGCTGTTTGGCTATCATACGCCTCGGGAGGCAGAAGGATATGATGAGCTGATAGAGACATTGCATGGGGTGTTTCTGGACGAGGTGGTATAGGCCGGCAGGAATGATGTATGGGCGGCAGCGGCGGAAAGCGGCCCTCGCAAAAACATAATGAGGAGGAGAAGAAATGGGAGAAGTGGAGCAATTAAAGCGGTGGGTGAAGGAGAGCGATAATATTGTTTTTTTTGGCGGGGCAGGAGTGTCCACGGAGAGCGGCATACCGGATTTCAGAAGTGTGGACGGACTGTACAACCAGCAGTATGACTATCCGCCGGAGACTATTATCAGTCACAGCTTTTATAAAGCAAATCCGGAGGAATTTTACAGATTCTATAAGGACCGGATGCTGTTTACAGACGCAAAGCCTAATATGGCCCATCAGGTTTTGGCAAAGCTGGAGGGGCAGGGAAAGCTGCGGGCAGTGATTACCCAGAATATTGACGGGCTTCATCAGGCGGCGGGAAGCAAAGAGGTTATGGAACTACACGGCTCCGTTCACAGGAATTACTGTACCCGCTGCGGGAAGTTCTACGGGTTGGAGGATATTTTGTCCATGGACGGAGTGCCCCGGTGCGCGTGCGGAGGGATCATCAAACCGGATGTGGTTCTCTATGAGGAGGGGCTGGATGAAGGCATTTTGCAGAAGTCAGTGTCCTATATCCGCCATGCTGATATGCTGATTATCGGCGGGACTTCCATGGTGGTGTATCCGGCAGCGGGGCTTGTGAATTATTACAATGGTAATAAGCTGGTGGTGATCAACAAATCCGTGACGCCCATGGACGGCCAGGCAGACCTGGTAATTACCGGAAAGATCGGAGAGGTATTCTCACAGCTGATGGAAGTGTAGGGGGAGAAAAGGGTATGGACGCGAGATGGAATTACGAGGTGGGGGATGTGGTCAAGCTGAAAAAGCCCCATCCGTGCGGGAGCCATGAGTGGGAGATCTTGCGGGTAGGCGCGGATTTCCGGTTAAAGTGTGTGGGCTGCGGCCGTCAGGTGATGGTGGAGCGGAGGATGGTGGAGAAGAACGCCAGGGCGCTGACAAAAATGCAGAAGCAGTAACAGATTCGGCCACAGATTCTGAAAGCACAGATTTTGAAACGGAAGAAACGGAAGAAATATAAGAAAAGGATTGACGCTCTTTCTTCGATATGATATAGTAGAATGGCGAATGGAAGAGCTTAGGTCTTTTTTTTATGCTCAAAAAAAGACCGTGAACAAACAAAATCTGAGTGGAGGTGGAAGTTGTGCGCACGAGAATCACACTGGCATGCACAGAATGCAAGCAGCGGAATTACAACATGACGAAGGATAAGAAAACCCATCCGGACCGCATGGAAACCAAGAAGTATTGCAGATTCTGCAAGACACATACCCTGCATAAGGAAACCAAGTAAGGAGTGTGAACGATGGCAGAGACTACAAATACTGCAAAGGCCCCCAAAGTTCCCAAGGCGAGCTTTGTGAAGGGTCTGAAGGCTGAGTTCAAGAAGATCGTCTGGCCTGACCAGGAGACGGTTGCCAAGCAGAGCGCTGCGGTAGTGGTAATCACCGTATTGCTGGGCGCGGTTATCGCAATTCTGGACTATGTGATTAAAAACGGTCTCAACATTATTTTGTTTCTAGGACAAGGGTGATTTTTATGGCAGATGCGAAATGGTATGTGGTGCATACCTATTCAGGCTATGAGAACAAAGTAAAGGTGGACATTGAGAAAACCATTGAGAACCGCAACCTGCAGGAACAGATTTTAGAGGTGTCCGTGCCCATGCTTGAGGTGGCAGAGATGAAGAACGGCGTGGAAAAGCTGGCGGACAAGAAGATGTTCCCGGGCTATGTGCTGATTCACATGGTGATGAATGACGACACATGGTATGTGGTGAGAAATACCCGCGGCGTCACAGGCTTTGTGGGACCAGGCTCCAAGCCGGTGCCCTTAAGCGAGGAGGAGATGGCAGGTCTCGGATTTGCCAGAAAGGACGTTGTGGTGGAATATCAGATTGGAGATACCATCGTGGTCACTGCCGGTGCCTGGAAAGACACCATTGGGGCCGTCAAGTCCATCAATGAAGGGAAAAAGACCCTTACGATCAATGTTGAGATGTTCGGCCGTGAAACACCGGTTGAACTGAGCTTCACGGAAGTGAAGAAAATGTAAAAGGCAGCAGGAAAGATATGATGCCTGCTGCAATGGAACAGAGTGGGAGGGACATCCCCGACAATACCACAATATAGGAGGTCATTATCATGGCAAAGAAAGTAACTGGCTATATCAAATTGCAGATTCCGGCAGGAAAGGCTACTCCGGCTCCGCCGGTTGGTCCCGCGCTGGGTCAGCACGGTGTGAATATTGTACAGTTCACCAAGGAGTTTAATGCGAGAACTGCAGATCAGGGCGATCTGATTATTCCGGTCGTTATCACTGTGTATGCGGACAGAAGCTTTAGCTTTATCACAAAGACCCCGCCGGCAGCTGTGCTGTTAAAGAAGTACTGCAAGATTAAATCCGGTTCAGCAGCCCCCAACAAGACCAAGGTTGCGACCATTTCCAAGGCGGACCTGCAAAAGATTGCCGAGACCAAGATGCCCGATTTGAACGCGGCAAGTCTGGAGGCGGCTATGAGCATGATTGCAGGCACTGCACGGAGCATGGGTATCACTGTTGGCGAATAATAGCACCTGAAAAAATAGCATGGTGCAGGGTGGAACGGCCCGCTGAGGCGCCCACCGTATATGAAAACGTGGGAGGGACATCCCCGACAATACCACTAGGAGGTCATTGATATGAAACGTGGAAAAAGATATCTTGAGGCGGCTAAGAATGTAGACCGCTCCGTACTTTATGATACAGCAGATGCGATCGCGCTGGTGAAGAAGAGCGCGGTTGCCAAATTTGACGAGACCGTTGAGGCTCATATCCGTACCGGCTGTGACGGCCGTCATGCGGATCAGCAGATCCGTGGCGCGGTGGTGCTGCCCCATGGTACTGGTAAGGTGGTCCGCATCCTGGTGTTTGCCAAGGGCGTGAAGGCTGACGAGGCTCAGGCAGCGGGAGCAGATTATGTGGGAGCTGAGGAGCTGATTCCGAAGATTCAGAATGACGGATGGCTGGATTTCGATGTGGTTGTGGCCACCCCGGATATGATGGGTGTGGTTGGCCGTCTGGGCCGTGTGCTTGGTCCCAAAGGCCTGATGCCCAACCCCAAGGCCGGCACCGTGACCATGGATGTGACCAAGGCGATCAATGATATCAAGGCCGGTAAGATTGAGTACAGACTTGACAAGACCAATATTATCCATGTGCCGGTTGGCAAAGCTTCCTTTACAGAGGAGCAGTTAGCGGACAACTTCCAGACGCTTATGGATGCAATCATCAAGGCGAGACCCAGCGCTCTTAAAGGAACCTTTATTAAGAGCGCGACCCTGACTTCCACCATGGGGCCGGGCGTAAAGCTGAACGTTACGAAGCTGATGTCTTAAACAGGGATGCCTGCCGGCTTGCCGGCGGAAGGTTTGTTTAAGCTGTCAGGGGCTGCATTGATTGACAATTCCGATATAAGTTTTGATTTACAAGATGAAAGATACCTGTCTCCTTTTTTAAGGAGTCGGGTATTTTTGAAATTTGGAGATTGACAAGAATAAGCGGCCGTGCTATACTTTCTAGGTATTGACTGCCGAAGACAGCAGGTGCCGTAAGGCGTAAGGTACAGCCGCCTGCCGAGGAAACATGCAAATCAAAGATTTATTATGATTTCATAGGGCCTCTCTGTCATTGGTGCAGAGAGGCCTTTTTCTCAGAGAGGGGAGCGCGCCGGGCTTTTCGGATGGTGGAAAGTTTGGAAGGCCCAAAGCGTTTCCGGTAAAAGCAGTCGAGAAAATCTAACAGGAGGTAGACATTCATGGCAAAAGTTGAGTTGAAACAGCCGATTGTAGCTGAGATTTCCGAACTGTTGAATGGTGCGGCATCTGCCGTAGCGGTAGATTACCGCGGACTTACGGTTGCCCAGGATACAGAGCTTCGTAAGCAGCTGAGAGAAGCCGGCGTGACTTATAAGGTATATAAGAACACCCTTATTCGCCGGGCTGCAGAAGGCACGGATTTTGCTGCTTTGGATCCCCATCTGGAGGGACCGACCGCTATTGCTGTGTCCAAGGAGGACGCTACGGCTCCTGCCAGAATTCTGGCTGAGTTCGCAAAGAAGGCTGATAAGCTGGAGATTAAGGCAGGTATCGTGGAGGGAACCTACTACGATGCCAATGGTATGCAGACCATCGCGACCATTCCGTCCAGAGAGGTTTTGCTGGGCAGACTGTTTGGCAGCATGCAGTCCCCGATCGCAAACCTTGCCCGTGTGCTTAATCAGATTGCTGAGAAGCAGGAAGAGCCGGCTTAAGGTACCAGCCGGTCGGCATGGAGAACACAAGCAATGATTTTGAGAACAAATTAGAAAAATAAATCTAAACGGAGGAAATGAAAATGGCAAAGTTGACTACTGCTGAGTTTATTGAAGCGATTAAAGAGTTATCTGTTCTGGAACTGAATGAGCTGGTAAAGGCTTGTGAGGAAGAGTTTGGTGTGTCTGCTGCAGCAGGTGTTGTAGTGGCCGCGGCTGCCGGCCCGGCTGAGGCAGCTGAGGAGAAGACCGAGTTTGACGTTGAGCTGACTGAGGTTGGTCCCAACAAGGTTAAGGTCATCAAGGTTGTCCGTGAGGCTACTGGCCTGGGCTTAAAGGAAGCTAAGGATGTAGTTGACAGTGCTCCGAAGGTAGTGAAGGAAGCTGCCTCTAAGGAGGAGGCTGAGGAGCTGAAGACGAAGCTGGAGGCTGAGGGTGCAAAGGTTACCCTTAAGTAAGATTTGACGATTTTTACTTGCGTGGATTGACTGACAGACGGAAAAACTTTCGGAATCTGTATTCTGCGGGTTTCGGAAGTTTTTTGTTTTTAGGGAGCATTTTTGGTTTTTGCAAAAGAAAGATTTGTTTCATAAATTTTGAAATTATTTGCTATTTATGTAATCTAATACACATATTTTGTGTATGAAAGTCTCTTTTTCCGTGGGGGAAAAGGAGTGGAAGGCAATGGGGGATTTTTCTTCAAATGACGAATTTTCGCGGTTTTTCGCCTCTAAATGTAACTGGAAGGTAGACATAATGAAACCGAACGCTAAAATTTTAAAAAATTTAAAATAATTGCTCGAAAAATGCCCCAAAGCCCTTGACAGGCAGAAAAAAGGATGCTAAGATTAACTCGTATTTCCGCATGGGCTATTGATTCACATATTTGTGTAAGTCATGATGATTGCCTCATGATTTACACAAATATGTGATTTTTTGTTTCTGAGGAAATGCGAAAATAAATGGTAGGAGGTGCCCATTATGAATAACGGGACAGTAAAGTGGTTCAACGCAACCAAAGGTTATGGTTTCATCACCAACGATGCTACCGGTGAGGAAGTGTTCGTACATTTTTCTGGTATTGTGGCTGACGGCTATAAGACCCTGGAAGATGGCCAGAAGGTGACCTTCGATACAACGGAGGGAAACCGCGGTGTACAGGCAGTGAATGTGCGTGTTGTTGCCGCCTGAGCGATATGAACAAAAGGGAGGGCTGTAAAGCAGGAGAAGGAACTTCGGCTTTGCGGCCCTCTCTTTTGTATGCATATGCCGTTATGTTCACAGGGTACCTGTGAGCTGTTGCCACAGGTTTTGTAAACGCTTACAAAAAATGAGAAAAGCTATTGCAATTTAGATACAAATAGTGTATGATAAGTCCATAAACTATTTATGCTTTGTCGATAGCCAAAAATGTAAGCACTTACAAAATGGCGCTGATCCAACGGCAGGGCAGCATAGGCGAAGAAAAAACATAAAACGGAGGTTGCAGACAATGGGCAATGTGAAAGAGACAGTGATTCAGTTTGGCGAGGGTGGTTTCCTGCGTGGTTTTGTGGATTATTTTTTTCAGAAAATGAGAGATCAGGGATTGTTTGATGGTTCTGTGGTGGTGGTTCAGCCTATTGAGCGTGGAATGTGTGAGATGTTAGAGAAGCAGAACTGCGAGTATAATCTGTTCCTGAGGGGCATTGACGGGGGGCAGGTGGTGGATGAGCACACTCATATCAGTGTGATTTCCAGATGTATCAATCCTTATAAGGATTGCGATGGCTATATGGCTCTGGCAGAGAACCCAGATATCCGTTTTATTGTATCCAACACTACAGAGGCGGGAATTGAGTTTGTGGCTGACAATAAGTTTGAGGATGCTCCGGCAAAAACCTTTCCCGGAAAGCTCACACAGCTGCTTTACAAAAGATTTCAGCTGGGCCTTAAGGGATTTATTGTTCTGTCCTGCGAGCTGATTGACCATAACGGAGAGGAGCTTGAGAAATGCTGCCTGCAGTACGCGGATCTCTGGAATTTAGGAGAGGACTTTAAGGCATGGCTGAAAAATGAGAATGATTTCTGCTCCACTCTGGTGGACCGAATTGTGACAGGCTTCCCACGGGATGAGCACGAGGCACTGTGCAAGAGAATCGGAGAGCAGGACAATATGATGGATACGGCAGAGATCTTCCATCTGTGGGTGATTCAGGGACATCATGAGGACGAGCTTCCCTTACAGAAGGCGGGCTTTAACGTGGTTTGGACCGACAATGTGGATCCCTACAAAAAGCGCAAGGTGCGGATTCTTAACGGAGCCCATACCTCCATGGTGCTGGGTGCCCATCTGTACGGACTGGAGACTGTGGGCGAATGTCTGAAGGATGAGAAGGTTTCCGGGCTGTTAAAGAAGTGCATTTTCCAGGAGATTATTCCCACCATCGGAGACACAGAGGACAACCGGAAGTTTGGCGAGGCGGTGCTGGAACGTTTCTCCAATCCCTTTATCAAGCACCTGCTCCTTTCCATTGCTCTCAATTCGGTCTCTAAATTTAAGGCCAGAGTGCTTCCCACCATTTTGGAGCACAAGGAGCAATTTGGTCAGTATCCTCAGGGGCTTACATTCTCTCTGGCAGCCCTGATTGCCTTTTATCACACGGATGCCGCCAACGATGGCGAAGATATCGTGAAGTTTATGAAGGACGCGTCCGTGGAGGATGTGCTGAAGAAGACAGAATACTGGGGCAGGGATCTGAGCGATATGGGGCCGGAGGTTCAGAAGTGGTACGATATTATTCAGTCTGAGGGTATGGAAAAGGCTTACAACGCGGTGCTGGCAGCAAAGTAGACGGCAGTATTCGCGCCATTGGTTACGCGGATTAAAAAGGATCATTCGGGGACGGATGGTCCTTTTTCGATGCGCCTGGCGGGTACAGGTTTTTTCTGACAAGTGGATTCTTAAACTGCAACCGTATTACATATATTAATGAGTGAGAGAGTGAGCGGAGAATCCGGAATTATTATGGGGAAGAAAAGGTGGAAGCTGGGCCAGAAGACGGCTTTGCTGATGGCAGTTCTGATGTTGGAGGGATCCTGCCTGGGGGCGGCGGCCGGTATGCTTCGGTTTGGGGGACGGGAGAATGGAGGATGGGAGAACCGAAGGGGGGATTACAGTGCCAGACATCAGATGGCGGTATACGATGCAGCGGCAAAAGCAAATGCAGAAAGCCCTGGGAAGGTGGTGGCTCTGACCTTTGACGATGGACCCCATGAAACATACACAGCCCTGCTTTTGGACGGATTGAAGGAACGGGGAGTGAAGGCTACCTTTTTTCTCATGGGGCAGAGCATAGAGGGGAAGGAGGAGCTGGTGCGGCGTATGCAGCAGGAAGGACATCTGATCGGCAATCATAGCTATCAGCATATTCAGCTGACAAAAGCCGGGGAGGGAACGGTCTGCGAGGCGGTGGAGAGGACTGAGGAGATTATTGAGGGGATCACAGGGGAAAGACCCCGATATCTTCGGCCGCCTTATGGAGACTGGAATGAAAATCTGGAGTGCCAGCTGGATATGACCACCGTATTCTGGTCAATAGATTCTCTGGACTGGAAGCTCAAAAATACGGAAAAAATCGTGGAGAATGTGGAAAAGAAGGTCCGGGATGGGGACATTATATTGATGCATGATATTTTTTCCACCTCTGTGGAGGCAGCTCTGGAGCTGGTGGATCGGCTTGAAAAAAAGGGGTATCAGTTTGTCACAGTGGAGGAGCTGATCATTGAGTGACGGATCTGACTGTAAGTTGACATTCTTCCGGACAGGGGATATACTGGGGAGGAAATAAAAACTGTTCAGAGAGAATGAGGTGTTTCATGGATCTGTTTGATTATATGAGAAGTGCCACACAGAAGAAGGAGTCTCCTCTTGCGTCCCGCATGCGTCCCCGGACACTGGATGAGGTGGTGGGGCAAAAGCACATTATTGGGAAGGATAAACTTTTATATCGGGCAATCCGGGCGGATCAGCTGGGATCCGTTATTTTCTACGGGCCGCCGGGGACGGGAAAGACCACCCTGGCCAAGGTGATTGCCAACACAACCAGCTCGGATTTCCGTCAGATCAATGCCACTGTGGCCGGAAAAAGGGATATGGAGGAGGTGGTCAGGGAGGCGAAGGATTCCCTGGGAATGTACGGGAAAAAGACGATTTTGTTTGTGGATGAGATTCACCGGTTTAATAAGACCCAGCAGGATTATCTTCTTCCTTTTGTGGAGGACGGAACTCTGACATTGATAGGTGCTACCACAGAGAATCCCTATTTTGAGGTAAATAGCGCTCTTCTGTCTCGCTCTCAGATATTTGAACTGAGGTCTTTGGAGCCGAAGGATATCCGGGAGCTGATATACCGGGCAGTGATGGACAAGGAAAATGGCATGGGAAGCTATGACGCGGTCATAGATGAGGCAGCTGTTGATTTTTTGGCTGATGTGGCGGGGGGAGATGCCAGGGCGGCGCTCAACGCGGTGGAGCTGGGAGTGCTGACAACGGACAGGGATTCATCAGACGGAAAGATCCATATCACTTTGGAGACGGCCCAGGAGTGTATCCAGAAGCGGGCGGTCCGATACGATAAGGATGGGGACAACCATTATGATACTATCTCTGCTTTTATCAAAAGCATGCGGGGGTCAGATCCGGACGCGGCAGTCTATTATCTGGCGCGGATGCTGTATGCCGGGGAGGATATCAAATTCATTGCCCGCAGAATTATGATCTGTGCTTCCGAGGATGTGGGGAATGCAGATCCCCGCGCGCTGACAGTGGCAGTCAGCGCGGCCCAGGCAGTGGAGCGAGTGGGAATGCCAGAGGCACAGATTATTCTGTCCCAGGCAGTGATTTATGTGGCCACGGCGCCAAAAAGCAATACGGCAGTATGTGCTATCGGCGAGGCTATGGAAGCGGTGAAGGAGCAGCGGGCCATGCCGGTTCCGCCCCATCTTCAGGATTCCCACTACCGTGGCTCAACGGATCTGGGCCGGGGGATCGGCTACAAATATGCCCACGATTATCCCAATCACTACATAAAACAGCAATATCTGCCAGATGGGATGGAGGAACGGACGTTTTATCATCCCACAGATAATGGCTATGAAAAGAATATTAAAGAATATATGATTTTTTTGAGACAATGATGTGAATTAGTACTTTTCTTTTTTGAGAAATCGTTATATAATATCCGTATATGGGTTGGGGGAGCGATTGCTATGCTCCCTCCGTAATCTGTCATCAGGATTTTCTGGAGTCATTTATTACCCCACCGTAACAATCAATTAACCAGACAGGCGAGGAAACGATTGCCTGTAATAACGGTTCACAGGGAAAGAAAATAATAGTTTATAGTTTAGAAATGGAGAGCATTATATGAGAGAAAAATTACAGACGTTACCACTGGCAGAGCTTAAGGAGCTGGCAAAGTCCCAGGGAATCAAGGGAAGCAGCACGATGAGAAAGGCGGAGCTTATTGATGCTCTGTGCAAGGCGGCAGAGCAGGAGGAGATTATTAAGACAGCGGTGGCTCCGCCTGTGCCCAAGCCTCAGAATGAAACAAGAAATGAGGAGCGGAGCGGTACAAAGCAGCAGGCGCGTACGGCGCGGGAAAATCGTCAGCCGGATGCCCTGACTCCTCAGGAGATAGCAGAGCTAGACAGCGGGATCGGGGCCAATGGGATTCTGGAAGTGATGCCGGATGGATTTGGATTCATTCGCTGTGAGAATTTCCTTCCCGGGGAGAATGACGTGTATGTGGCCCCCTCCCAGATTCGCCGCTTTAATTTAAAAACCGGTGATATTATTGTGGGGAATCGGCGTGTGAAAACCGCGGCAGAAAAATTTGCGGCTCTTTTGTATATCAAGAATGTCAACGGATATCCCATCAGCGTGATTGAACGGCGGCCAAGCTTTGAGAATCTGACACCCATATTCCCGAATGAACGTCTGCATATGGAGACGACCGGAAAGACCACCACAGCCATGCGGGTGCTGGATCTTTTGTCGCCCATCGGAAAAGGACAGCGAGGTATGATCGTATCCCCGCCAAAAGCAGGTAAGACCACCCTTTTAAAACAAGTTGCCCAGGCCATTACCACCAACCATCCGGACATGCATCTGATCATCCTTCTGATTGATGAGCGGCCTGAGGAGGTTACGGATATCAAGGAATCCGTGATTGGAGACAATGTGGAGGTGATATACTCTACCTTTGATGAATTGCCGGATCGCCACAAACGGGTTTCGGAGATGGTGATTGAGAGGGCAAAGCGACTGGTAGAGCATAAGCGGGACGTGATCATTCTTTTAGACAGCATTACCCGTCTGGCCCGGGCCTACAACCTGGTGGTGCCGCCCAGCGGACGTACTTTGTCCGGCGGTCTTGACCCGGCGGCTCTTCATATGCCTAAGCGCTTTTTCGGAGCTGCCAGAAATATGCGGGAGGGGGGCAGCCTGACAATCCTTGCCACGGCTCTGGTGGATACGGGAAGCCGGATGGATGACGTGATTTACGAGGAATTTAAGGGTACCGGCAACATGGAGCTGGTTCTTGACAGGAAGCTTTCCGAGAAGAGAATTTTCCCGGCTATCGATATTCTCAAGTCGGGAACCCGGAGAGATGATCTTCTTCTCACCCGCGAGGAGGCGGAGGCTGTGGACGTTATTCGGAAGGCGACCAACACCTTAAAGCCCGAGGATGCGGTGGAGAGGATTCTGGATTTGTTTACAAAGACGAAAAATAACCGGGAATTTGTGGAGAACGCCAAGAAACTCCGTTTTTATTGATGATTTTATCTTGCAAATAATTATTCTTTATGATATACTTACAAAGCTATTTATAGACGTGGGGTGATTTTAACGGTACAAAAGGCACTGTTAGATGATCACAGGACGATATAAGCTAATGTCTCAGAATAATTGAAAAGCGAAGAGGTGAGAATCATGAGAGAGGGTATCCATCCAGCCTACTACCAGGCAAAAGTAACCTGCAACTGCGGCAATGAGTTCGTGACTGGCTCTACCAAAAAGGAGATCCACGTGGAGGTTTGCTCCAAGTGCCATTCCTTCTACACCGGCCAGCAGAAGACAGCAGCAGCCCGCGGCCGTATTGATAAGTTCAACAGAAAGTACGGCATGAACGCATAGGGGAGATGTGAGAGCGAAGTAAGGTTGAGACTTAAGTGGAGACACTTTGGCTCAACCTTCTTTTTCTTATTTCACGGGATTCTATTTTGCGGCAACCGTTTGTGAGCTTTGCGGAAGGAAGACAGCGGCTTCCCGCCCTGTTAGGACGGGAGAGCAGGCAGACCAAACGGTTGCGACTTGGGAAGGAGTTTTTCATGAAATATTCCGGTATCGGCGGTCAGGCCGTCATAGAAGGAATCATGATGAAGAATAAATCGGACTACGCCACTGCGGTCCGTAAACCGGACGGCCAGATTGAGGTAAAAAAGGATCAGTACGTCAGTATGACAGAGAAAGTAAAGCTATGTTCCTTGCCGTTTGTCCGGGGGGTGTTCAGCTTTGTGGATTCCATGATTTTGGGGATGCGGACCCTGAGCTTTTCCGCAAGCTTTTTTGAGGATGATGAGGATTCGGAGCCGGGGCCTGTGGAGAAGTGGCTGGACAAGGTGTTTGGGGAAAAGCTAGAGAAAGCTCTGATGGCCTTTGTGATGGTTTTTTCCGTGGTCATGGCGATTGCCATTTTTATGGTGCTGCCCCTTTTGATAGCCAATGTGTTTCGGCGTTTTATCCGGTCGGCAACAATTATGGCAGTGCTGGAGGGATGTATTCGGATTGCCATATTTGTCGCGTACATTCAATTGATTTCGCGGATGGAGGATATTCGCCGCACATTTATGTACCACGGGGCAGAGCATAAATGTATCAATTGTATTGAACATGGGATGACACTGACTGTGGACCATGTGCGGCAGAGCTCCAAACAGCACAAGCGGTGCGGAACCAGTTTCCTGATTATTGTGATGATTATCAGTATCCTGTTTTTCGTGGTCATCCGTGTGGAGACTGTATGGCTGCGGATTCTCAGCCGGATTATATTGATTCCGGTGATTGCCGGCGTGTCCTATGAATTTTTGAGGCTGGCAGGACGAAGCGATGCGGCATTGGTGAATTTTCTCAGCAAGCCGGGCATGTGGATGCAGAATCTGACCACAAAGGAGCCGGATGACGGGATGATTGAGGTGGCTATTGCGGCGGTGAATGCGGTGTTTGACTGGAAGGCATATCTGCAGGAGAATTTTCCCGGGGCAAAGGGTCTTTACGAGGCTGTGGAGGAGGACTGGCAGAAGGATTCTGAGACAAAGGGACCCGGAAAGGCAGGCGCTTCATGACATTGTTTCGCTTGTTGACAGAGGGAACCCGCGCTTTGGAGCAGGCGGGGGTTCCGGACGCTAAGGAGGATGCCAAACAGCTCCTTCTGACGGCATTCCACCTGGATCTGGTTCATTTCCTTTTAAATAGGATGGAGCAGCTGGAGGAAAACAGCAGGAACGAATCGTCCATAGAACTCTACCGGGATATGATAAGACGCCGGAGAGGCAGATGCCCTCTGCAGCAGATACTGGGCTGGCAGGAATTTATGGGACTGGAATTTTATGTAAATTCTCATGTGCTGATACCCAGACAGGATACGGAGACGCTGGCAGAACAGGTGTTAGCGGATACGGACAGCTTTGGAGAGAAAAGCAGGAGAGGAGATCATAAATCTCTGCTTGATCTTTGTACTGGTTCCGGATGCATTGCGGTCAGTCTTGCAAGAAAGGGATTGTTTGACCAGGTGGCTGCCACGGATATTTCCGGGGAAGCTTTGAAGGTGGCAGCCAGGAATGTGGAAAATCTGCTTCCCGGCTGGATTGTGAACACAGGTGAGAGGGGAGAAGAAAAGCAGCCGGAAAAAGGAGCAGGGTGGTTCTGGCTTTTTCAAGGGGATTTGTTTGAGGCTCTGCCAAAGGATGGAAGACGGTTTGATGTGATTGTGTCCAATCCACCTTATATACCCTCGGCAGTGATTAACACTCTGGAGCCGGAGGTTCGGGAGCACGAGCCGGTTCTGGCTTTGGACGGGAAGGAGGACGGCCTGGCCTATTACAGGCGGATTGCGGCTGAGGCCGGGGACTATTTGAAGCCAACCGGGGCCGTGTATGTGGAGATCGGCTGTGATCAGGGGGAGGCCGTCCGCCGGATATTTCAGGCGGCGGGCTACAAAAGGATTCAGATATATCAGGATTTGCCGGGGAAGGACCGGGTGGTTAAGGCATGGTGCAGGGAAGAGGACGTGTTGCGGTTCACAGACATTAGTGAACAGTAACGGGAACAATGCATTGGGAACATAAGTGCCAGGAGGAGAGAAGATGTTTGACCGATTAGATGATATATTGATTCATTATGAGGAGATCATGCAGGCGCTAAACGAGCCGGGCGTGACGGAGGATCAGGGACGGTTCCGCAAATTGATGAAGGAGCAGTCAGATTTGGCTCCGGTGGTGGAGACTTACCAGGCGTACAAGCAGGCTAAGAAGGATATTGAGGACAGTCTGGCTCTTTTGGAGGAGGAAAGCGATGAGGAAATGCGGGAGCTGGCCAAGGAAGAGCTGTCCGATGCCAAAAAGAGAGTGGAGAAGCTGGAACAGGAGCTAAAGATTCTCCTTCTTCCCAAGGATCCCAATGACGACAAGAATATTATTTTGGAGATCCGTGCGGGGGCAGGCGGCGATGAGGCGGCTCTGTTTGCGGCGGAGCTTTATCGGATGTATGTAAATTATGCGGAGAGCCAGCGCTGGAAGGTGGAGCTGATCAGTGTAAACGAGAGCGGTATCGGCGGCTTTAAAGAGGTGGTTGCCATGATAACCGGTAAGGGGGCTTACTCCCGGATGAAGTATGAGAGCGGCGTTCACCGGGTTCAGCGGGTGCCGGAGACCGAGTCCGGCGGCAGGATTCATACCTCCACCGCCACGGTGGCCGTGATGCCGGAGGCGGAGGATGTGGACGTGCAGGTGGATTTAAATGACTGCCGTATTGACGTAATGCGGGCGTCCGGAAATGGCGGTCAGTGCGTGAATACCACAGACTCGGCGGTGCGCCTCACTCATATTCCCACCGGGATCGTCATATACAGCCAGACGGAAAAATCTCAGCTTCAGAATAAGGAAAAAGCATTCCGTCTTCTGCGCTCCAAGCTGTATGATCTGGAGATGGAGAAGAAAATGAGCGCGGAGGCGGCAGAGCGGCGCAGCCAGATAGGCACTGGGGATCGGTCGGAGAAGATCCGCACCTACAACTTTCCCCAGGGCCGGGTGACGGAGCACAGAATCAAGCTGACTCTGTATAAGATTGATTCCGTTATGAACGGAGATATCCAGGAGCTGATTGACAGTCTGATTGCGGCAGACCAGGCCATGCGCTTGAGCAGGTTAAATGAGACGGCTTAAAAACCTTGATTTTATGCGGATTTTCGGGATTTTAGAGGTCTGACAGAAATAGTACCAGAAAAGGTTGAAACAATTCTCTTTTGTTTGACGAATTATTGAACGTTCATAGCTGGTATGTGGGTGGCGATGGCCATCGGCATATGGCGAGTATGAACCATATAGCTTTGTAGATACAGAACGGGAGTTTGAGACTGCAGTGAAAAATATGTAAGCATTGGGGGTATCTGCTGGTTTGTATGTGTGCTGAGGTATAGCTGCTCTAATAGCCCTAATTGTCCCCATATTTGTATGCATAGCCAGTATTTGAAAAAGTACAAGGGAGATTAAAAGCGTCATGAAAAAAGAAGAAAAAGAACAGCCGCGCTGGCGGCGGCAGCATTACTTTTGGTGAGCTTCACTGGCTGCAACCAGGTACCGAAGGGCTACGTGCCGGAAGGTTATGTTCCGGAGGGATATGTGCCCGAAGGCTATGTGCCTGCCGGTTACATATCAGTTGAGGACGTTGAGGCCCTGTTTGCGGCGCTTTCTCTGCCTGTAGGTTATCTTGATGGAAACAGCGGAGAAATTACCAATGAGGATGAGGCTGAAATCAGCAAAGAGATCGTGGAGATGGAATCCGCCTTTGTGGCAGCGGATGCTCCCCAAGTTACAGCCCGTGACTGGAGTATCTACACCAGTCAGCTGGCCAAGGAAGGCTTGATGTTTGAGGAGTCCGCGTTATACGAACGCCTGGATGAACTTTGTCGGAGATATATGGACAGCGCTGCCCTTGACGGGGTAGCAATCCAGGGAACTTCCAGTAAGGTAAGCGATATGGTGGATTTTGGAGATCTGAACCTGACAAAAGAGCAGGCCTCCAATCTGGCTTTTTGGTTTAAATACAATAATCCTCAATATTATTTTATTACCTCATCGATTGTCACAACCTCATCCCAGAGGCTTGGCTTTGTTATGTATGACTTTGCGGTTGACGGCGAGGAGCGGGTGAGAATCACCAACGAGATGTTTGGTAAACTGGACGGCTGGATCGAAGCGGCAGGCAAAGGCGGCGATACAACCTGGCAAAAGGAATTCTCCGCCAACAATCTGCTGTGCAAGAATATTTTTTATAATGATGAATACGCGGCCAATTATGATCTTATGGGTCAGACACTCTATTCTGCCGTTATGCTGGAGGGAACCGTGTGCGCCGGCTATGCAGGTGCCTTTAGTGCTATTATGAACGCTTTAGGCACGGAGACCATGGTTGCCTTAAGCCCTACCCATGCCTGGAACGTGGTGCGGTACGATGATGGCAATTATTACGCTGTCGATGTTACATGGAATGATAACAAAAACGATGACAACAATCCTAACAACCAGTATTTCAATGTGGGAGAAACCACATTGAAGATGGGCGATGGCGGGGTACATACATACAGCGCCCGATATATGACGTGGAGTCCGGAGATTTCCAGGGACGACTGCCCGAACGGAGACCAGGTCAGCAGTATCACTCAGCTGGACATGCCGAAAAATCTCCGGGTTACTTCCGAGGAGGATGGGAAGATCCATGTTGCCTGGGATCCTGTGGAAGGAGCCATAGGGTATGACATTGAAATTTTTAGTGGTGATAAAACAAAAATCCTGGTCAGCCAACAGCTGGAGACATCCTCTGTGTCCTTAACCTATGGTTCCAGGGATTCTATGGCAGTAAGAGTGCGCGCCAAAGCCGGAAGCGGGGAGGCGGATGGTGTGTCCGAATGGTCGGAATTCCTTTCCATAGAGACTGAGGTCAAAGGGGCTTCCAGGCCGGAGGCTATTACGCTTGGGGCGCCGGAAAATGTGAGGGTGGTGAAAGAGGAACCGAGAAGTCTCTCTTTTGCCTAGGACCCTGTGGAGGGAGCCGACCAGTATGAATTTGTATTGTTTAGGGACTCCCAATATACAGAGACATGGAGCAACAGTTTTAAAACCGAGCCTCAGGCGGGGTATATGAAATTTCATCCCGACACCACATACTATTTTGGCGTGAGGGCCATGAAAACCGTTGATGGAAAAGATTATTATTCCGATTGGAACTATTTTTCTCATAAGACGCCGGATGAAGCCCCCGGCAGCACTGCTCCTCAAAAGCCATCCGCGCCTGAGAATGTCAGAACAATTGCAACCGGTGAGAATAAGGCGGCTATAACCTGGGACAGCGTGCCTGAGGCAACGGGCTATCAGATTCGCATGTACAAGGATTCTGCATACAAGGAAGTCATAGGTCAGTACTCTTTTAAACAAACGTTTTTTAATGGCATAAATTCCGTGGAGGGAGAGACCTATCATTATGGAATCAGGGCGGTTAAATCCGTTGGCGGGCAGGAGATTTACTCTGATTGGGTCCATTTTTCCTACACCTTTAAAAAGGGAAGCTCAGACGACTTAAACATTCAAGAAAAACATTAAAAACAGTGGATTATGAAGGTGCGCGATGCACAGAATGGTGGCAGATTCCTCAAAAACTTAAGGCCTTTTTTGAAAAAAATTAAATTTTACAAAAAACATGTTTCAAAAAATCGCATTTTGTGGTAGAATATATGTTATCTATTACTAGTACTACGTATTGAAAACCCTTGTGCAAATATTTCGGTCTATTTTCCCGATTGCACAAGTCCAGAATACTCAGCGTAGCCCGCTACGCCTCCGTTTCTGAACTTGCACACTCGAAAAAATATCCTCGAAAATTTACACAGGAACTTCAAGTACGTAGTACTAGACCACTGGCGGGTGGGGAAATTGTGTTAAAATTTAAATACAGGGGGTATTTCATGGCAATATCCTATAGAAGTATATTATATGACAGCGAACGGATATTCACATTAGCGATTGACCAATATGAAGAAGGGATTTTAGAGGGTGTGCTGTATCAGGGAGAGCAGCAGGCCGGAGTCTGTTTTACAGGCTATCATGGGCTGGCCTGGCAGATGGAGCAGTTTTTTTTCCGTATTAGGTATCCCCGTCCGGTGATGGACAGGCGGGAGTTTCAGACAGGCAGAAGCGATGAGGTGCCAAACGAGAGCATTCGGGAGGAAGCCCGCAGAGACGGAAAGCGGTGCACTTATATGCTCCGTGTTACCCAGCGGCAGAATGCCAGCTGGCAGGGAAGTATAAAAAAGGCGGGAGAAGAGGAGTACCGTTTTTCCAGCTTCCTAAAGCTGGTGATTTATCTGGAAGCAGACTTAGGCAGCCGGGCGGAACGGCAGATGGAAGCACCGGATAAGGAGGCATGTGGGAAGCTGGTGGAGAAGTATTTGCAGATTGTTATGAATTACCCCGAGACCTTGAAGATTCTTCCAGACACGCTTGTATACCGCTTCCAAAAGGAAGGCAGGAGCCGGACCTTTATGGTTCGCCCCATGTTCTATGAGCATGATACCTGCCAGGGGACGGTTTATTGGAAAGAGTGTAGAAAGCAGAGCAGCTTCCGGAGCTTTTTAGAGCTGATTCGCATGATGGGCTCCGTGGTCTGGGACGGAAGCGACTGGAGCGAGCAGGAGGAAGCGATTTAAAAGGACAAATCAAATCCCCGGTCACGAAAAGGTGGCCGGGGATTTCGTTTGCCGTAAGGCTAGCGTCTTGACCGCATCAAGCCTGAGCTTCTATGGGAGAGAGTGCCTGCAGGGAGTAATGAACCACAATATCCTTGCGCAGGTAAGCCTTTTTGTAATTCCGGATAATCCGCTGCATCACCATCTCCCCATTCTCGTAGGAGGCAGACGGAAGCAGTAGCATGTACTGACTGACACTGTAACGGGTATATACATCTCCGTGGCGGAGAGAGCTGGCGGCAGCATTTCCTAAGTGCCCCATGGCCCGCGCCAGAATGGAGGATTTGGGGAGGCCGCCTCCTTCCCCGGATAAGGTGAGCAGGCCAAGGAAAATGGAATCACCGGTTCGGGCAATGGCCCGTCTCTCCAGCTGATAGATATCCCGAAACACGGTAAATTCACAAAAATAAGCTCCCAAAAGCGCCTGGTCCTCCTGCATGGATTTCTGAATCAGGGAGAGATCCATATTTACACCATGCTCCCGGTCCTGAATCATTTTGTACAGATCGGTCATCCGCTCTGAGGGAGTAATGGCAAATTCATTGTAGAAGGAATTTACCATGATACGGTACTGCTCCAGGGCCTGACGCTGGTGGCCGCTGCAATAGAGAGCATAAATCAAGTGATACTGGAAATCCTCGTTGTGAGCCTCCACGGTAACGGCATGGCGGCACAGCTTGACAATGGAATCCCACTCTTCGTTTTTAGAGAGAAGTTCCACAGCCTGCATGGCTGAATGGACAAACAGGCTGTGATAGTGACGGCTTACCGGGATTACCCACGGCTCCCATGATGATTTGGGGAGGAAATCTCCTTTGTATAGCTCTAAAGCCTGGGTGAGAAGCTTTAATTGCTCCTCTTCTGCAAGTCCCGCCTGATTGCTTTGTCTGCACAGCTCTTCAAACTCGGAGGTATCAAGCGTAAGGCTGACCTCCGGATTCCAGCAATAGGAGCCCCGATTCTGGGAAATCAGCTGCTGGGTGGGAAGATTAAAGGGATCCAGAAGCTTGCGGGTGCGGAAGATCAATGTTTTTAAGGCATTGGTCGGGTTGACATTGTTGTCGTCAGACCAGATGATGCCAACTAATTCATCAGAAGGAATCTCCCGGTTATGGTAGTACACCAGATATTCCAGGATATTCCACGGTTTTTTCGCCTGCTGGATTTTGTTGGTAATGGAAGTGTCTCCGATTGTCAGACGGAATCCGCCAAACATCTGGACCTGCGCTGATAAATTTTTCATAGATATCACCACTCTTTGTGTTGCGGTTGCGCCCGGTCGGAGGACCGACAGGAGCACAGACAGATTCTTGTTGCATCAGCGTAGAAAACCATTCCCAATGTTACGCTACGCTCCGTAACTTGCCTTTATTATAGTAAATAATAACAAATAAGTCCAGTGAAATTTATTTGTGATGGTGGATAATTATGGGTCTGATTGTTTTTGCCGGAGCCTGATTTACCGTCCCAGATGAAGGGTCGCGTAGGTCTTGGCAGATAATCCGGTATATTTTTTAAAGCAGCGGTAAAAGTAATTGGGATCGGCAAAGCCCACCAGGGCGGCAGTCTCGGCGGCGCTGTAATTGTTGGAGGATAACAGCTTCTGGGCGGTCTGTATACGAAAACGGGCCAGCAGCTCGGAAAATCCCATGCCAGTGTCCTTCTTGATACATTTGCCAAGATAATCCGGATTGGTTTTTATGATATCGGAGAGGGCAGGCAGGGAAAGATTCTGCTTATATTGCTCCGCGATTATGTGGAGGGCCATGCGAGTGTACGGGTGTTCCGGCTCGGCGGAAAGGAAGGGAAAGCTATGGCAGAGAGATTCCACGTAATCGGTGGACAGAACCAGCTTGCGGATGATTTCCTCCAATTCCTCTTCCAAATACGGTTTTACAAGATAGTCACTGACCCCTACGCGAATGGCCTTCTGGGCGTATTGAAAGGTGCTGTATGCGGTCAGGATAATGATGCGAAGGCCCGGATGGGTATTTTTCAACTTTTCTGCCACGTACAGACCGTCATGGACAGGCAGCTCAATGTCAAGAAGAGCCAGGTCGAGAGGGTAAAGATTTCCTGCCTCCAGAGCAGCCTTTCCGTTGTTGACGGACCCCACAATGTTCATATCAGGAAAGGTTCGGCGGATAAAACTTGTGAGAAAAAGCAATTCTTTATATTCATCTTCAACAATCAGGACATTCATATGGCTTCTCCTTGTATAATTTGATCCGGACAGAGGCGCCCTGACCGGGGGTTGTCCAGATTTCCATTACATCCTTTTGGGGGTAGAGGCGATGAAGGCGCTCATAGATGTTGCGGATTCCGATGCCGGAAATTTTTCCCTTCAATATCTGGGAGAGAAGATCTGGGTTCGCTCCATCCCCGTTATCTGTTACAGTGAGCAATGCATAATCAGCATAGTCTTTTAGGGATATGCAGATCTGACTGCCCTCCAAGGCGTCCCTTAAACCGTGCTTTAGACTGTTTTCAATCAGCGGCTGGATGATAAAGGGGGGAATCAGCAGGGTAGGAGGAGTATCCTGAATGGACAGTTCTAAGGATATTCTTCCCTGATACCGCTCCTGAAAGATGACCAGATACAGCTTTAAAAGCTCCAGCTCTTGCTTTAAGGGAATCTGTATCTGGGTGATGGCCAGAGATGAGCGCAAAAGGTCTGCGGTGGATTTGACTAAACGGGCGGCTGTCCGGCTTTCTCCCGATTGAATCGTGTGGACAATCAGGTTGAGGGTATTGAACAGAAAGTGGGGGTTGATCTGCATTTGCAGCATCTGGCAGTGGGCCTCGTTGAGCAGCTCCTTTTGGTGAAGCAGCTCCTTCTCCGATTCGGATTTTTCCAGAATATTCCGAAAAGACAAAAGGACCGTTATGACATAGCAGACCGTCACAAGCCCCCATATTATAAACTGAAGATTCTTAAATTTCTGAAAATCCCCTTGTATAAAAGTCCATTTCTCATAGCTGTAATCAAGATAAGAGCTCATAAGCTGAGCATAGGCTTCATTCATCTGTGCAAAGATGAGACGGATGGAGCGCAGAGATTCAAAGGATTCCAGAGAGCCCGAGTAGGGGTATAAACGCTCAGTGACAAAGCTTTGCTGTGCTTCATTTATCTGTTCGATTACCCGGGAGTAGAGCAAGCAGTTTTTATTTTGAGTAAATTCCTCCTGCAGGGAGGAAGTACATTGAAAGATAAGGGAAGTGCTCTCATTGTAGGAGGAGAAATTTTCCTCGCTTCCCTTGGGATCCTGACTGTAGGAAATAAGGCAATTCTGGCAGTTTTGGATAGAATTGCCTAGCTTTTTGAGCACTTGGTTGGTATAAGTCAGACGGCTTATGGAAGTATCCATGTGTTTTTGATAATTCTGATTTAGAATCTGAAAGGACAGATACAGAATACCAAAGGAGCCGATAAATAGCACCACCAGTGATTTCAGAGGATGTCGGTTTTTTTTCATAACATTGTATCCCTTTTGTATAAACTTGTTTTTTTCATTATACTCTAAATGTTGCTTTTATATCAAGACAGAGGCAGAATTTGCCGGAATAATGCTTAAAATGTCGGGAAAATATATGAAGATTCCGCAAAGAAAATGTTAAAATCACATAGTAAGGAAAAAAACAGGAGGGATTACAATGAAAAAGCAAATGTGGATTTTAGTGGCAACAGCAGTAATGGGAATGAGTTTAATCACCGGATGTTCACAGTCGGGAAAACAGGAGGCAGACACGCAGGCAGCCGCCAAGGCGGAAGCCGGCACCACGGCCGGGGAAGAGACGGCAAAGGCAGGGGAGAGCCAGGAAGAAACCAAAGCCGCCGCAAAGACTTACGATTCCCCGGAGCTGATTCTGCGCTATGCGGAGGTAAACGCGGAGAAAGATGAGAGAGCGCAGGCCAGCATGCAGTTTGCAGACCTGATCAAGGAAAAAACAAACGGAAGAATCGAGATACAGGTGTTTCCGGGTGCCCAGTTAGGGGATAACAAGCAGGTATTTCAGAACCTTCAGCTGGGGGCTATTGACATGACCAATTCCGTTCCGGCCCAGTACAAGACCATGGGACTTGACATTCCCTATGTGAAGGTTCTGGGAATTCCATTTTTGTTCCGGGATGAGGAGCACGCGGTGAAGGTGATGCATGGCACATTCGGAGAGCGGCTGAAAAAGGATGTGACGGAAAAGAGCGGGAAGGTGGTAATCCTGGATTACTTTGTGGCAGGCGCCAGAAGCTTTTTTGCCAACAAGCCCATCCATACCATCGGTGATTTTAAAGGACTTAAGATCCGGGTGCAGCAAGATGAGGTTTATATGGATATGGTAAAGGCCTTTGGCGCTTCTCCCACTCCCATGGCGACCTCTGAACTGTATTCCGCTCTCCAGACCGGGGTGGTGGACGGCGCGGAAAATCCGGTAAAGGGATATTTTAACAACAAATATTATGAGGTGTCTCCCTATTACGCATACAGCCGCCATATGATTGAGCCCACAGCCATTACCATTTCAGAGCTGACCTGGAACAGACTGTCGGAGGAGGAAAAGGAAATCTTTCAGTCCGCAGCCGCGGAGGTGACGGCAGAATTTCAGAAAACCATCAAGGAAAAGGAAGCGGTTCAGATTGAGGAGTTAAAGGCGGCCGGAGTGGAGATGATTGAGCTGGATGATTATGACAAGTGGGTGGAAGCGGCAAGGCCACTGGAAGAAAAATACGGGGCTGGATTTGAGGATATGATCAGGGAAATCCGTGAGACAAAATAAACCAGGAGGCAGATTATGGAAGAAAAATTATATAATCTTATTGACTGGATATGCAGTTTTTTCCTGCTGGGAATGGTCATCGTGGTGTCTATCGTGGTAGTGGGGCGTTACGTGTTTAACGTGACGCCCGGCTGGGGCGAGGAGCTGGCGCTTTTTTGTATGACCTGGTTTGGAATGCTTTCTGCGGCTCTGGCAGAGAAGCGGGACGCCCATATCCGTGTTGCCGCTATGGACAAGATTTATCCGAAACCGGTCACCTGGCTTTTACATAAGCTCTATTATCTGATTAAAATTGTGTTTGCGCTGGTGCTTTTGGTGGAGGGAATCAAGCTGACCATGACCAATATTCCGGTGCTCATGTCCGGGATACCGGTCAGCGAGGCGTTTTTGTATCTGTCAGGGCCGGTGACGGGGGCTGTTCTTTTGCTGTTTTTGCTGTTGCGGTTTAAGAGGGAGGTGCTTTCTTAATGGATTTACAGTTTGCGGTAGTACTTTTGCTGTGCGTATTTTTTATCTCCGTGCTTTTGGGATTGCAGATTGTCTATGCTCTGGGAATGGCCTCTGTTGTGACAGCAATGTATCTGAAGCTTCCCATGCAGGTGATTGTGCAGGCCATTGTGGGAAAGCTGGGCAATTTTGCCCTGATGGCAGTTCCCTTTTTTATCTTGGCAGGAGAGCTGATGAGTGTGGGAGGAATCTCGGACCGACTGATTAAGCTTTCCCGGTCCTTAGTAGGATGGATGCGGGGAGGGCTGGCTCAGGTAAATATTGTGGCTTCCATGTTTTTCGGGGGTATTTCCGGTTCGGCCGCCGCGGATACTGCGTCTTTGGGGGCGATTCTTATTCCAATGATGAAAAAGGACGGCTACGATGAGGAGTTTGCCACCAACATTACTATGACCAGCTCGGTTCAGGGAATCCTGATACCACCCAGTCACAATATGGTAATCTATGCGGTGGCGGCCGGCGGCGTATCCATATCAAGGCTTTTTATGGGAGGCCTGATTCCGGGAATGTTTCTGGGGCTGTGTCTGATGATCTATTGCATGGTTGCAGCCAGAAGACATAACTATCCCCGGGGAGATGCATTTTCCCTTCGGAATGTGCTGGTGTGCTTAAAGGAGTCCGTGTGGGCTTTAGGAACGGTATTGATTGTCGTGTTCGGTGTGATTACGGGGATCTTTACAGCTACTGAGTCGGCGGCCATTGCAGCCATTTACGCGTTTGTCGTGGCTTATTTTGTGTACAGGGACGCCCCGCTTTCCACCTTTAAAAATGTGCTGTCCAACACTATCCGGACCATGTCCACGATTCTGATTTTATCCTCCTGCGCCACGGCCTTCAGCTTTTTGATTACATATCTTCAGATTCCTCAGATGCTTGCGGGGTTTCTTATGGGCTTTGCCGGCAACAGGATTCTGCTGCTCTTGATGATCAATCTGTTTTTGCTGATTCTCGGCACTTTTATGAATATGGTGTCCATTATCCTGATTGTCACACCTATCCTTTTGCCGGTTGTCACACAGATTGGGATGGATCCGGTGCATTTTGGCGTAATGCTGATAATGAATCTGGGTATCGGGCTATTGACACCGCCTGTTGGAAATGTATTGTTTGTAGGCAGCAGTGTCTCCGGCGTTCCTATTGAGCGGCTGGCAAAAACGATCCTGCCGCAGCTTGCCGTGATGGTGGCGGCTCTTTTGATTATTACCTTTGTGCCGGCTTTTTCAATGGCATTGCCGGACTTTTTGATGAAATAGGGGGCTTAAGATGAAGAAGAATGTGATTGTTTTACTTTGCGACCAGCTTCAGAAAAAGGTGACGGATCCGGACAGTGCATGCATCATGGAAAATCTGTCCCGGCTTCGTGAGGACAGCGTGGTGTTTGATCAGGCCCACGCGGCAAATGCCATTTGTTCTCCTTCCCGGGCATCTCTGATGACAGGAAGGCTGCCTCACAATCATGGAATGGTAGATTGCGCGCACACCGTGCCTGCATTTCGGGCAGACTATGACAGCTCTCTTGATACCTTAAGCAGAAGGCTGAAGGCAGCAGACTACCGGACCGCCTATTATGGCAAATGGCATGTGGAGCGCACCTATGATCTGGGACAATATGGCTTTGACGAGTATGAGACGGAAATGGATCTTCCCGCGTTTCATCTGACCCCGGTCAGCAGAGTGCGGGTTCAGACAGAGGGATACCGGGATAAAACCATATGCGGAACCTTCCGCGAGGATCAGAAATCCACAGAGGAATATTATATTTATTCAAAGGCAATGGATTTTATCAAAAAATCCGGCAAAGAGGGGCAGCCCTTCTGCACATTTATTTCCACCTATGCCCCTCATGACCCCTATGCGGTGCCGGAGGAAATTTACCAAAAATACGATAATATCCCCATAAGGCTTCCGGATTCCTTTACAGACGCCATGGAGGACAAGCCGGCTATTTACAGAAGGCTGAAGTCTGTGTGGGGAGAGCTTTCCAAGGATGATTTCAGGGAGATTGTGCGGTGCTACTACAGCTACTGTACTCTGATCGATCTTCAAATCGGCCGGCTGGTGGATTTTCTGAAAAAGGAGCAGCTCTATGATGACACGCTTATTGTTTTCACCGCGGACCACGGAGATCTCATGGGAGCTCACGGATTGTTCTGCAAAGGGGTGCCGGCATTTGAGGAAACCTATTCCATCCCCCTGATCATGAAGCTTCCGGGCCAGGATAAGGCAGGCTTGTTATGCAGCGCGTATGCCAATACCTATGATCTGGCCCCAACAATTTTAGAGCTACTGGATTGCCAAGAGCTTTTGAACCCTGTTGACGGCGCGTCTCTGCTTCCCTATCTTCATGGGAAGGATCCGAAAGAAAGCGTGTGCTTTGCCGAGTTTGAGGGACAGAGATACGCGTACACTCAGCGTATCGTGTGGAGCAATGGGTGGAAATATATATTTAACACCTTTGACTATGACGAGCTCTACAATTTAAATGAGGATCCCCGGGAGCTTACGAATCTGGCTGCCCTGCCGGGATACGAAGAAAAGAAAAAAGAGATGGCAGCCTTGATGTGGAAGAAAATTATCGAAAGCGGGGACGACACGCTCACGGATGCCCAGTACGTGATGCTGCGCTTTGCCCCCCAGGGTCCCAACACCCAAAAAAGCAAAGCCACCTTCGCTATTTTTAATAAACCCTTTTAGCGGATAAGCCCTGAACAGCCCTCTGTTTGGGGCAATCTATTTTTTGTAACAGTTCAGATGGGTATCTTCTTGCCCGCCTGCAACGGACAAGAAGCATCGGATGTCCATCTGATGTGGAATTTGACAAGAATTTTAGCTTACAAGCAAGCCAGACGCCTAAAATTCTTGTCAAATTCCCCGCCGTCTGAACTGTTACATTTTTTTGTTTTCTTTTCTGTGAATAATAGACAAAACGGAAAAGATTGGGTATAATAAAGATTACATGCAAAATGCGGAAAGGGGTGGATAGGCCCATGAGGTACAAGAAAAGCGTATTCCGAAGCCTTGCAATGGTGACACAGCTCGGAATCAGTGTCCTGGCTCCCATCCTTTTGTGCATATTCATCGGGTATCAGGTGGATTCCCGGTACGGGATGAAAACATTGATACCGCTGTTGATTCTGGGAGTGCTGGCAGGAGGCAAAAGCGCCTGGCATCTGGCAATGAAAACTCTTGAGCAGGAGAAGAAGGAAGACGAGATAGTTTTGCGCAAGAGACAGAGCCGGGGGGAGCGGACCGGAAGCAGCAGACCGAAGCAGCCGAGCCGGATACGGGGAAAAGAGCCGGGGCAGGGATGAATGGGCGCGGGCAGCTTCGGAGTACCCCAAAGGCAAGCAAAGACAGGAGGCAGACATATTATGGAATGGCTGAGCAGTCCGACAAAAAAGCTTCTTCTTGAGATGTCCGTGGGTGTTGTCCTGTACAATTTGCTGCTGGGCGCGCTTGCATGGGTGCTTCTGCCAAAATTTTCCTATCCGGTCATTCCGGCATTAAGGGGACTTTTGGCGGGGGCGGTCGGAGCCGTATTGATGTTGATTCATATGGCGGTGACGATAGAACGGGCACTGGACAGCCAGAATGAAAGCTATGCCAACAAGTTCACGGTGGCTCGCGGCCTAATCCGCAAGCTTGTGCTGGTAGCAGCTCTTTTCTTTTGCTGGAGAGTGTTCCGGGTGGATCCTCTTGCCGCAGTGATTGGTGCAATGGGCATGAAAGCGGGCGCATACCTGCAGCCGCTGACTCACAGGATCTTTGCCGGAAAGGACCAACTGCACGAGGTGGCAGGCGGTGAGGATTCCGGGATTTAAAGCACCACAGAACCGCTGTCTTTTGACGGGGCGGATATCTTTAGAAGAAAGGAGGACGATGTATGGGGATGCTGATCTCTCATGAGCCGGACTTTATGATACACGGTGTTTTAAAGTATCAGATGTTCGGCCAGGATTTCTGGATCACGACAACAACCATAGGGATGTGGATTGTCACCATTATCATTCTGCTGATTGCCATACTTGCAAACCGGGCACTAAAGAATGCAAACGATGAGCCGGGTACATTTCAAAATGTGCTGGAGTACGCATATGAAATGCTGCAGAAGATGGCGGACGGGATTTTGGCAGGAAACGCAAAACGGTTTGTCAATTATATCGGGACGATTTTCCTGTTCATTCTGTTTTGCAATTTAAGCGGGTTGTTGGGACTTCGGGCGCCTACCGCTGATTACGGAGTGACGTTTCTTCTCGGTATGTTTACATTTTTTATTGTCAACTACCAGGGAATCAAGAACCGTAAGCTGCGTCATTTTACCAGCCTGTTTGAACCGACACCGATTCTGTTTCCCATTAACCTGATCGGTGAGCTGGCCAATCCGCTTTCTATTTCCCTGCGTTTGTTTGCAAATCTGCTTTCGGGCGTGATTATCATGGGGCTCTGGTATGGAATGATGCCGATTTTTGTCAACATCGGTATTCCGGCAGCCCTTCACGTGTACTGTGATGTGTTTTCAGGCGCCATACAGACCTATGTGTTCTGTATGCTGACCATGGTCTATATCAATGACAAGATGGAGTAGTTAGTTATTTATTAACACATATATATTTTAGGAGGAATTTACAATGAATGGTATCTCAGGACAGGACTTTATCTTTGGTTGTTCCGCAATTGGTGCAGGTCTGGCAATGATCGCCGGTATCGGACCTGGTGTTGGACAGGGAATCGCTGCAGGTCATGGCGCTTCCGCCGTTGGCCGGAATCCGGGAGCAAAATCCGATATTACCTCTACCATGCTTCTTGGTCAGGCAGTTGCTGAGACCACCGGTCTGTACGGCCTGGTTGTTGCTATTATTCTGATGTTCGTTAAGCCCTTCAGCGCTTGAGTACCAGGAGGAATAGTGACGAAAGGAGGCTTAAGATTTGGACAGACTGATAGGATTTGATCCGCAGCTTCTGCATGACGCAGTGCTGACCGGCATCAATGTCTTCATATTATTCTTTTGCTTATCCTATCTGCTTTTCAATCCGGTGCGGGATGTGCTGGAAAAACGGAAACAGAAGATTGCCGGCGAACTGGCTTCGGCTGCCAATGATATGGCCAGTGCCAGTGCTCTTAAAGAGGAGTATGAGGCAAAGCTTAAGAATGTGAATAAAGAGGCTGAGGATATTCTGGAGGCCGCCAGAAAGAAAGCAAAGACTCGGGAGGCGGAGATTTTGGAGGACGCCAGGGCCGAGGCATCCCGTATTGTCGAGAGGGCTAACCGGGAGATCGAGCTGGAGAAGAAGAAAGCCATTGACGATCTGAAACAGGATGTGGTGAATATTGCTGCCCTGATGGCTCAGAAGGCTGTGGGGCGCTCCATTGACATGACAATCCAGAATAGCCTGATTGACGAGACTTTGAAGGAAATGGGTGAAAGTACATGGCAAAGTTAGTGTCAAAGGTGTATGGGGATGCATTGTTTGAGACTGCTCTGGAAAGAGACCAGGTGGATGTGCTCTATGAGGAGGTATCCTCCCTGATCCCCATTCTGGAGGGCAATCCGGAGCTGATGGCACTTCTCAACAACCCGCGAGTCGTCAAGGAAGAGAAGGTTTCCATTATACATCAGGTTTTTTCCGGCCGGGTGACGGAGGGGCTGATGGGCTTTCTGACGATTGTGGTGGAAAAGGACAGGCAGAATGATCTGCTGCCGGTTTTTGACTATTTTATCCGAAGGGTAAAGGAGTTCAAGCGAATCGGCGCCGCGTCAGTTGTCAGCGCGGTGGAGTTGAGTGAGGAGCAGAAAGAGCGCCTTAGGGAAAAGCTGCTTGCATCCACAGACTATGTGATGTTTGAGATGGATTATCAGGTGGATCCGGCTTTGATCGGAGGCATGGTGATCCGGATTGGTGACCGGGTGGTCGATAGCAGCATCCGCACACGGCTCTATGAGATGAAGAAAGAGCTGCTGCAGCTGCAGATGGCCTGATAAAAAGCGGCAGCAGGGCAATGAGACTGTCGCGGTTTAGAAGGCAATTAACATTTCAGAAAGGGAAACAGCAAAATGAATTTGAGACCAGAAGAAATCAGTTCGGTTATTAAAGAACAGATTCAGAAATATTCTACCAAGCTGGAAGTCTCGGATGTGGGCACCGTTATCACGGTGGCTGACGGTATTGCTCGGGTTCATGGGCTGGAAAAGGCTATGCAGGGTGAGCTTCTGGAGTTTCCGGGAGAGATCTACGGCATGGTTCAGAACTTGGAGGAAGACAACGTGGGTGTCGTTCTTCTGGGTGATACCAGCAGTATCAGTGAGGGTGATATTGTAAAGACAACCGGCCGCGTGGTGGAGGTTCCGGTGGGGGATGCCCTGACCGGGCGCGTGGTGAATGCACTGGGACAGCCCATTGACGGCAAGGGTCCGGTGGAGACCGACCAGTTCCGCCGTATTGAGCGTGTGGCTCACGGCGTTATCGAGAGAAAATCCGTGGATACTCCTCTTCAGACTGGTATCAAGGCGATCGATGCCATGATTCCTATCGGAAGAGGCCAGCGTGAGCTGATCATCGGCGACCGCCAGACCGGTAAGACGGCTATTGCCATTGACACTATCATCAATCAGAAGGGCCAGGGGGTTCACTGCATCTATGTGGCCATCGGCCAGAAGGCTTCCACGGTTGCCAATATTGTGAGAACCTTAGAGGAATTCGGCGCCATGGATTATACCACCATTGTGGTTTCCACAGCCTCTGACTTGGCTCCTCTGCAGTTTATCGCGCCCTATTCCGGCTGTGCAATCGGTGAGGAGTGGATGGAGCGGGGAGAGGATGTGCTGGTGGTCTATGATGATCTGACCAAGCACGCGGCAGCTTACCGTACACTGTCTCTGCTGCTTAAGAGACCGCCGGGCCGTGAGGCTTATCCGGGTGACGTTTTCTATCTGCATTCCCGTCTGCTGGAGCGGGCATCCCGTCTGTCTGAGGACTTAGGCGGCGGTTCCCTGACGGCTCTGCCGATTATTGAGACTCAGGCCGGCGATGTATCGGCCTATATTCCGACCAACGTGATTTCCATTACCGATGGCCAGATTTATCTGGAGACCGAGATGTTTAATTCCGGCTTCCGCCCCGCCATCAATGCCGGTCTGTCCGTGTCCCGTGTGGGTGGCGCGGCTCAGATTAAGGCCATTAAGAAGATTGCGGCTCCCATTCGTGTGGAGCTGGCCCAGTTCCGGGAGCTGGCATCCTTTGCCCAGTTCGGTTCGGACCTGGATGCAGCCACCAAGGAGCAGCTGGCTCAGGGCGAAAGGATTCGGGAGATGTTAAAACAGCCTCAGTACCAGCCAATGCCTGTGGAGTATCAGGTTATGATCATCTACGCGGCTACCAGGAAATATCTGCTGGATATTCCGGTGGCGGATGTTCTGACATTTGAGAAGGAACTGTTTAAGTATGTTGATACCAAATATCCGGAGATTCCGTCCTCCATTCGGGAGACAAAGCAGCTGTCGGAGGAGACGGAGAAGCTTCTGGTGAAGGCAATCGAGGAGTGCAAGGCACAGCGGTAGGACGGGAGGAACATAAAGCATGGCATCCATGAGAGATATTAAGCGCAGAAGAGCCAGTATCCAGAGCACGGGCCAGATTACCAAGGCCATGAAGCTGGTGTCCACGGTGAAGCTGCAGAGATCCAGAACAAAAGCTGAAAGTTCCAAACCCTATTTTAACCGGATGTATGAAACCATTGCCTCCATGCTGGAGAGATCCGGCGCCATGGATCACAAGTATCTGAAGGCCGGGACCGAGGGGAAGAAGGCAGTGATTGCCATTACCTCCAACCGGGGCTTAGCAGGCGGCTACAACAATAATATTGTGAAGCTGATTATGGCAGAGCCCGCTCTTAAGACAATGGATACGAGGATCTACGCCATTGGCCGCAAGGGCCGGGACGGCTTGGCAAGAAAGGGCTATGATATTGCGGCTGATTATTCGGAGGTCATCAATGAGCCGCTGTATCAGGATGCGGCGGATCTGACCAGAGAGCTTTTAGATGCCTTTGAGCGGGGAGAGGTCAGCGAGATTTATCTGGCATACACGTCCTTTAAAAATACGGTGGTTCATATTCCCAAGCTGGTGAAGCTGCTTCCTATTGACCGGGAGGAGGTTGCCGCGGGGACAGAGGAAGAGCCGAAGGCCCGGGCGCTGATGAACTATGAGCCCAATGCGGAGGAAGTGCTGGATCAGATTATTCCCAAGTATATGAGCAGCCTGATTTACGGCGCTTTGCTGGAGGCAGTGGCCAGTGAGAACGGCGCCCGTATGAACGCCATGGATTCGGCAACCAACAATGCCGAGGAGATGCTTGGCAAGCTGGAGATTCAGTTCAACCGGGCCCGCCAGGGTTCGATCACTCAGGAGCTGACGGAAATTATCGCCGGAGCTAATGCCATTAACTAGTATGAGCTTATCAATGTGCTAGTGTAAGAGGCATACACACCGGACAGGGCAAGGAAAAGTTTGCAGCAGCTCAGGCTGTCTGAGCTGCTGTGGGAGTTTTGGATAGAGAAAAGAATATTTAAGGAGAAACAAGATGGCAGAACAAAATATTGGCAAAATCACACAGATCATCAGTGCGGTTATCGACATCAAGTTCTCCCAGGGCAAGATTCCGGAAATCAACGAGGCCATTGAGATTCCGCTGGATGACGGCGGCAGACTGGTGGTGGAGGTGGCCCAGGATCTTGGTGACGATACGGTAAAATGTATCGCCATGGGAAGTACCGATGGCTTGAGGCGCGGCATGGACGCGATTGCGACCGGAGCGCCGATCACCGTGCCGGTGGGAGAGAATACGCTGGGACGTATTTTCAACGTGCTGGGAGAGCCCATTGACAATAAGGAGAAGCCGGTGGTGGAGAAGTATTTCCCGATCCACAGGAAGGCTCCCACCTTCGAGGAGCAGTCCACGGAGACGGAGATCTTAGAGACCGGCATTAAGGTGGTTGACCTTCTCTGCCCTTACCAGAAGGGTGGTAAGATCGGTCTGTTCGGCGGCGCCGGTGTGGGAAAGACGGTGCTGATTCAGGAGCTGATCCGTAATATCGCAACGGAGCACGGCGGATATTCCGTATTCACCGGCGTGGGTGAGCGCACCCGTGAGGGAAATGACCTTTACCACGAGATGTCTGATTCAGGGGTTATCAACAAGACGACCATGGTATTCGGACAGATGAATGAGCCGCCGGGCGCGCGTATGCGTGTGGGACTGACCGGACTTACCATGGCAGAGTATTTCCGTGATGAAGGCGGAAAGGACGTGCTGCTGTTTATTGACAACATTTTCCGTTTCACCCAGGCAGGCTCCGAGGTGTCGGCTCTGTTGGGACGTATGCCCTCGGCCGTAGGTTATCAGCCTACCCTTCAGACGGAGATGGGCGCCTTGCAGGAGCGTATCACATCCACCAAGAAAGGATCCATTACCTCCGTGCAGGCAGTGTATGTGCCGGCCGATGACCTGACTGACCCGGCTCCGGCCAACACCTTTGCCCATCTGGATGCAACCACGGTTCTCAGCCGTTCCATTGTAGAGCTTGGTATTTATCCGGCTGTGGATCCGTTAGAGTCCACCTCCCGCATTCTGGATCCCCGTATCGTAGGCGAGGAGCATTATAAGGTGGCTCGCGGTGTGCAGGAGGTTCTGCAGAAGTATAAGGAGTTGCAGGACATCATTGCCATGCTGGGTATGGACGAGCTGTCTGAGGAAGATAAGCTGACTGTGTCCCGGGCAAGGAAGATTCAGAGATTTTTGTCCCAGCCGTTCTTCGTGGCCGGACAGTTTACAGGCATGGAGGGCCGTTATGTGCCGCTGACCGAGACTATTCAGGGCTTTAAGGAGATTCTGGAAGGAAAGCATGATGAGGTTCCGGAGCAGTACTTCCTGAATGCCGGCGGTATTGAAGATGTACTTGCCCGCATGAAATAGGGGGGACGTCTATGGCTGAGGTGATGAAACTAAACGTTATCACTCCGGAGAAGCAGTTTTACACAGGGGATGTGACCATGGTGGAACTGACGACTACGGAGGGAAATATCGGTGTATATCCGAATCATATTCCGCTGACTGCCGTGGTGGCGCCGGGAGTGCTGACGATTCACGAGGAAAGCGGAAAGAAAGAGGCTTCGCTGATTTCCGGATTTATTACGATTTTGCCGGATACGGTTACGGTTATGGCAGAGATTGCAGAATGGCCCGATGATATTGACTTTAAGCGGGCTGAGGAGGCCCGGGTCCGGGCAGAGAGGCGTCTTTCCTCTCCTGAGGCGGGAATGGATACCCTGCGTGCGGAGATGGCGTTAAAGCGTGCTCTGGTAAGATTGGGGCTGAAGCATTAGCCGGCCGGATTGTTGTGGAGGATAAGAGATATGGGAAGGCTCCTGGCAGAGGAATATTCTGCCGGGAGTTTTCCGCTTTTTTGCCGGGAGATGGGAATATTTGGGAAATTTTGGGGAGACGTCCGGCAATGGGAACGTTTGGAAAATTTCAGGGAGATCAGAGGGGATGCCCTGGTGAAAGGAAACAGGCGGCAGATGCGTCATAGGGAAAGAGAATCTATGGAGATGGTGACGGGATGAACAGGATGACCGATAAGAGATGTATGATCTGGGGGGCGGGGTTTTTGATGGCGGCTTTGGGACTGCAGCTTTTGGCCAGGAATGTGAGTGGGATGGGGACATGGTACGCCCATCATGTTTATTCGGTAATTGTGGGGATTGTCGGACGGTTTTTTGGGATTTTTCCGTTTTCAGTGGTGGAGATAGGACTTTATTTGCTTGTTTTTGGCTTCATTGTGTATGGGGCGCGGTTCTGGAGGGAGCCGGTTCGGGTGGCGTCCAGGGCTGTGCTTCTTGGGGGATTTTTGCTATTTTCCTATACTTGTAACTGCGGGATAAATTATTATGCCACCTCTTTTTCCCAATATGAGGGGCTGGAGGTGGGAATGTATTCCGGGGATGAGCTGCGGCAGCTGTGTGAATTTTTGGTGGAAAGGGTCAATGAGACGGCTGTGGGGGAGACCTATAGAGAGAATCCCGGAGAGTGGAGGAGAGAGGGTGTTGGCGCCATGAGAAAGGCAGGGGAAAGCTTTCCTGCCCTTGGGGGATTTTATCCGGAGCCTAAGGAGGTGACGGTTTCCTGGATTCTTTCGGTGCAGCAGCTCTGCGGAATCTACTCGCCGTTTACCATTGAAGCGAATTTTAACGGGGATATGCCGGATTATAATATACCTCATACCTTGTGCCATGAGCTGTCTCACTTGAAAGGGTTTATGAGGGAGGATGAGGCGAATTTTATCGGCTATCTGGCGTGTGTCGGCTCAAAGCGGCAGGCATTTCGCTACAGCGGCTATCTGACCGGGTGGGTCTATGCGGGAAATGCTCTGGCAGGGGTGGACCGGGAGAGTTACATAGAGCTGCATGAGAAGCTTTGTGATCAGGCAAAGGAGGACTTAAGGGAGAATAATGCCTTTTGGGATAAGTATGAGGGGAAGGTGGCGGAGGTGTCCAATCAGATGAATGATGTGTATTTGAAGGTCAATGACCAGAAGGACGGGGTGAAGAGCTATGGGAGGATGGTGGATTTGATGTTGGGGTATTATCAGAAAAATGAAAGGGATGCCCCCTGTGAACAATAACTATTTGTGAGAAAATTCAACAAATAGTTTGTGAAATGCTTGAAAAAAATGTGTGATATGATATAATAAATACTTAATCACAAAGCATAGGTGGTGGGTTATATGATATTGGTTGACAAAAACATCAAAGATTTGTCAGAGCAGGGGTTCTTGATTTCGAGCGGATATGAATCTAAACATATTAACAGTATATCATATGATTTGACACTGGGAGAGTTTTTAAATACGGATAAAGATGCCATAGATATAATTCCAGGGGAATTTTTTATGGTAAAGACCATGGAAGAGCTTAATATTCCTACTAATATTACGGGCTATATCGGTGAAAAAAATTCATTGCTACGGCTGGGGCTTAAGGTTGAGGGGCCACAATATCAGCCAGGCCATAAAACCTATGCATTTTTGCGAGTCCACAATTTATCCCGAAATGTGATTACCCTTCACAAGGGGATGAAAATAGCACAAATTTTTTTTGAAGAATTGAAGGAAGAACCGTCTATGCCGTATAGCTCTCAGCCGGGGGCATCTTTTCAGAACGAAGACAGCTATCGGGGCTTCGGGACGTATGATACGGAGTATAAAAGCAATATAAAGTCATTTGAGAATGTGCGGGATGACATTGAAAATATGTCGCATAAGATATATGGAAATGTTTTGACATTGATGGGAGTTCTTGTAGCAGTGTTTTCGATGCTGTCTATCAATTACCAAGCTTTTACCAATGCGGATCTGAGCCCTAAATATGTGATTGCCATGAATCTTTCACTTACATTTTGCATTGTGGTAATGCTGGGGATGGTATTGCTGTTGGCAAATCAATGGAAAAATAAAAAATTTTATCTGTTTTATGGTGCCGTAATTGTCGCGTTAGGGGTGGCTATAGTAGTTTTTTTGTTGCTTTAGAGTAAGGAAAGGGGAGAGCCAGGGCTCTCCTTTTTATGTATGTGCAGGCCTGCAAAAGAAGGTTTGCAGCTAAAGCAGTAGCGGGCCGCGCGGCGGGGAGAGAATAAGCCACCTCTGCTGGATTTGCGAAGCCTGGAAAATTCTAGAATATTTGTAATAAAAAAGTAAGGCACAAACCGACATTTTATGCTACACTTATCAATAGAATATCATGAGGAGGAAACCATCATGGCGGAGACCAGTATTTTGATTGTGGATGACGAACAGGAGATTGCGGATCTGGTGGAGATATACCTGGTCAGTGACGGATATAGGGTATTTAAGGCAGGCAGTGCCCAGGAGGGGCTGGATATTCTGGAGAAGGAGGATATTCATCTGGTGCTGCTGGACATTATGATGCCGGGAATGACCGGGCTGGAAATGTGCAAGAAGATCCGGGAGACCAACAATATTCCCATCATCATGATCAGCGCCAAGTCCACGGATTTAGACAAGATCCTGGGTTTGGGAACCGGGGCGGATGACTATGTGGCAAAGCCCTTCAATCCTTTGGAGGTGTCGGCCCGGGTCAAGTCCCAGCTTCGGCGCTACACTCAGTTAAACCCCAACAGCAATGTCCATGAGAATGTAAAAAATGAGATCAGTATCCGGGGACTGACTATCAACAAGGACAATCACAAGGTTACGGTTTACGATGAGGAGGTAAAGCTTACGCCCATTGAGTTTGATATCCTGTACCTTTTGGCGTCCAATCCGGGGAAGGTGTTCAGCACGGATGAGATTTTTGAGAAGGTCTGGAACGAGAAGGTATATGAGGCAAACAATACGGTTATGGTACATATCCGCCGCCTGCGGGGCAAGATGAAGGAGGATGAGCGGCAGGACAAGATCATCACTACCGTTTGGGGGGTAGGATACAAAATTGAAAAGTAGAAAGACCGATATGCGGTATCATTTCCGGACCCGTGTTATTGTCAATATTCTCTACAGCGCTCTGGTGGCATGTCTGGTGGAGGTATTTCTGGTGACGAATCTCGATATGGTAGCCAGATATGCCAAGGAGGCCCAGTGGAACAATGCGCTGATGGGGATGATCTATGAATCGGATCTGGTGATTGTCATCGGATATGTGCTTTTGGGCATTATGATTTTTTCCATGACCTTTCTTCTCTTGCAGGAGCGGTCAGCCGTGTATATCGGCCGGATATCTGATGCGATCCGGAATATTTCGGAGGGAGATTTGAATACGGCTGTAGAGGTGGAGGGAGATGACGAGTTTTCCTCCATGGCTGCCAATCTGAATAAGATGGTGGAGGATATCCGCCAGCTGATGGACAAGGAGCGGGAGGCAGAGCGGACCAAGAATGAGCTGATAACCAATGTGGCCCATGATCTTCGGACCCCGCTGACCTCCATCATCGGATATCTTGAGCTTTTGTCCAGCAAGTCCTCTCCCCTTCCTCCGGAGCTTCACAAAAAGTATATTGATATCGCCTACAGCAAGTCTAAGAGACTGGAAAAGCTGATTGAGGATCTGTTTGGTTTTACCAAGCTGAATTATGGAAAAATATCCATGCGGGTGTCCAAGGTGGATATTGTCAAGCTGTTAGGGCAGCTTTTAGAAGAATCTTACCCCAACTTTTCCAGCAAAAATCTGTCCTATGAGCTCCAGAGCAATGTACCGGCCAAGGTGATTACGGCTGACGGGAACCTTTTGGCCCGTCTGTTTGATAATCTGATCAACAATGCCATCAAGTACGGCGCGGAGGGAAAGCGGATTCTTGTAAAGGTGCATGCCCGGGAGGAGACCGTGCAGGTTTCCGTGACCAATTACGGGTATGTGATTCCGGAGGAGGAGCTGCCGCTGATTTTTGAGAAATTTTATCGGGTTGAACAGTCCCGGTCCACCCATACAGGAGGAACCGGGCTGGGTCTGGCTATTGTGAAGAACATTGTGGACATGCATGGCGGGGATATCTCCGTGAAAAGCGACTTGGACGGAACCGTTTTCACGGTGGTTTTGCAGGTGGATTTTGATATTGAAAAGGAAAATTTCGGGTAAGGCTGGAGAGAGTGTACATGGGTGATTGGATCCGGAGAATTATAAAACGGGAGACAAAAAGCCTTTGCGGGAAAGAGCAGAGAATCACAAACAGAAAAGGGCAGGCCGGATTACCGGGAATCAGGATGGCAGCCGCGATCCTGATTTTTGGTAGTCTTGCTTTTGGCACCCAGGTATTCGGGGAGTGGAGTCAGGCGGCTGAGATATCGGTCCAGTACGGATATGACAACACGGTTAAGGGGGGACGATACATCCCCCTGGATATTGCAGTCACAAACCGGAAGCAATCGGTGCTGGAGGGAATTTTGAAGATCAAGTCCATGGAATCAGACGGGACCGTCTACCACTATGCCTATGATCTGCAGTTGGAGCCTCTGGAAGAAAATACCGGGAGATATCACATTCCCATAGGGGTCGGCGCAGACCGGCTTTTTGTGGTGTTTGAGGATGGGCAGGGCACAGAGCTGGCAGGCTGCAGCGTGATCCTTAATGTGAGCCGGGATGTGCCGGAGATGTTTATCGGCATATTGACGGATGATCTGGACGGTCTGGAATATTTAGACGGGGTGGGAATCAGCTATAGCACCCTGCGCACCAGGACCTTTGTTCTCGATCCGGAGGAGTTCCCACGGGAGGAAGTGGGACTGAGCCTTTTGGACGTGTTGGTGGTAAATAATTTTAAGCTGCGGGATTTGTCGGAGGAGCAGACCGCTGCCATAATGGACTGGGTTCACAGCGGAGGGGTGCTGATTTTGGGAACCGGGCAGCGGGTGGGGGATACCTTAGGACGTTTTGCGCCGGAGCTTTTGGATGATTCCTATGGCGCTCCTCATGGAAGAATGGTAGATTTGGGAGAGGGCTTTGCACTGGATAATCCGGCGGACGGGCTTATGGAGCTGGTGTGTGTGGACATTCCCCTGCATGGGGGAAACGTGATTCTGTCCAGTGACGGATTTGGGCTGATTACGGTGGCGGCCAAGGAGCAGGGACTGATCGGGGTGGCCAGCTTTGATCTGACAGATATCCGGCAGTTCTGCCAGAGCCGTCCGGCCTATGTGGATTATCTATTTACCTTGCTTTTGGGAGAGACCCGCATTAACCGCCTGGCAGATGTGGTGTACAGCGGCAATTCCGAAAAATTCTGGTCCGTTCAGAGTCTGATCAATACGGGAAATGTGGAAAAGCTTCCAAAGCTGCCGTTATATACGGCGGTAGTGGCAGTTTATTTGTTGATTTTAGGACCGGGGATGTATCTGTTTCTGAAAAACAGGGATCTGCAGATTTTCTATCGGCGGGGAGTGATGATGCTGTCGGCTGTATTTACCGTCATAATTTATCTGATGGGGATGACTACACGGTTTAAGACGGTTTTTTATACCTATGCTTCCATTCAGGACGTGACGGCGGACTTTGTGACGGACACTACTTATGTGAACGTGCAAAATCCATACAACAGCCCTTACAAGGCAGAGCTGGATCCGTCCTGCTCTGTGATGCCGATCACCCGCAGCTACCAGTCGGCCTCCGTCAATAATACTTATTTCACGGGAGAGGAGCCGTATCAGATCGCCATTGAGCGGGGGGAAGACCGGCTGAACATCCGGGGGCAGAATATCAGTGCTTTTACGCCTCGTTATTTTAAGCTGGAGAAAAGACAGGATAACACAGAAAAGATCGGCATTACCGGCACAGTAGATTATTTTGAAGGAAAATTAACCGGGAAGATTACAAATGAGTTCCCGTTTCCTCTGGAGGACGCCACCCTGATGCTTTACGGAAATATGGTTCATTTGGGAAGGCTGGAACCGGGAGAAACCAGGGATTTAAGTCGGCTGCGGCTTTTGCGCTTTCCTCTGGATCACTCCTACGCGGTGGCAGAGCGGATTATCGGAGCGGATATTCTCAGAAAAACCGATATCAGCAATAAGTCCTATTTGCTGGCAGTAGAGCGCTGCAATATGCTGAAGTTTTATTTTGATAATTATATGAACAATTACAGTGCGGACGCCCGGCTCATTGCCTTTAGCACAGAGGAAGAAGACGGAATATTTTTAAGGGAGCCGGATGCTGAAATCTACGGGCATCGGATGATTACTTCTTTAGTGGAGGTCAATGCATCCAGAGACCGGCTTTTATACAGATCCGTGCTCATTAAGACACCCAGGGTAATCAGTGGAAGCTATTATGCCCAGTCCAATTCCATGGGAGGGACGGAACCACTGACCCTGGAATATTATATGGGAACCGAGATTGATGTGGAAAGTCTGACCTTTGAGCCGGTGTCAAAGGAGTTTCTGACAGAAGGCAGCGGAAGCTATATTGATGCATTTACAGGAAGCATTTATTTTTATAATTATGAAAGCGGAAATTATGACCGGATGGAGCTGAATGGAGAGATCATGACATTGGAGCAGCTTCGACCGTATCTGTCCCCGGGAAATACGCTGATTGCGCGCTTTGTATATGACGGCACGGGAAGCTACAATGCCATTCAGCTTCCCATGCCGATGGTTGCGGGAAGGGAGCGGTAATGCTTAAGATTCGGAATTTGCGAAAAGCATACGGAAATTACCATGCGGTGGATGGTCTCAATATGGATATTGCAGACGGGGCTCTCTATGGCTTTGTGGGCCCCAACGGGGCCGGCAAGACCACTACCATCAAAATTATCAGCGGGCTTTTGCTGCCGGATGGAGGTACTGTGGAGATAGACGGAATGGATGCCCTGGCCAATCCATCTCAGATGAAGGAGAAGATTGGCTATGTGCCGGATTATTTCGGGGTTTACGACAACTTAAAGGTGTGGGAATATATGGAGTTTTTTGCCGCCTGCTACGGGCTTGAGGGATTAATGGCCCGCAGGCGGTCGCAGACTTTGTTAGAGCAGGTAGGTCTTGAGGACAAGATTGATTTTTTTGTGGACGGCCTGTCCCGTGGAATGAAGCAGCGGCTGTGCTTGGCCCGGGCTCTTCTCCATGAGCCGGTGCTGCTGGTTCTGGATGAGCCGGCAGCAGGACTGGATCCCAGAACCAGACTGGAGTTTCGGGAGACGGTTCGGGAGCTGAACAAGCAGGGAATGACCGTTCTTTTAAGCTCTCATCTTCTGTCAGATCTGGCGGAGCTGTGTACGGATGTGGGAATCATTGAGTCAGGAAAGATGCTGATGGAAGGTGAAATAGAGGAGATCATAGAGAAAATCCATATTTCCAAGCCGGTGATTATAACAATCTACAAGAATATGCCTCAAGCTCTGTCCATTTTAAAGGAGCATCCTCTTGTCCGCTCCATCTCAGTGAAGGGCCAGGAGATCATGGTTCAGTTTCTGGGAAGTGAGCGGCAGGAAAGCGGTCTGCTGACCAGTCTGGTGGAGGCGGGTGTGCAGGTGAAAAGCTTTATGAGAGAACCTGGCAATCTGGAGACTGTATTTATGCAGCTGACCAGTCACGAAAAGGAAAGGGTGGTATTATCTTATGAAGGGGAATCCGATTTATAAGCGGGAAATGACGGTCAGCTCCCGAAGCTTCCGGCTGGCCCTGGCGCTTTTGGTGTTCAACGGCATCCTGGCCCTGGTGGCCCTACTCAATATGTACTCCACCATGGTTCAGGTACGTGTGACAGCAGAGATTCAATATAAAAGCTTTTTGGATCTGTACATATTTGTGGCTGTGCTGGAATTTTTGATGCTGATTTTTATCATGCCAGCCATTACGGCAGGCGCTGTCAGCGGAGAGAGGGAACGGCGCACGCTGGATTTGATGCTTTCCACAAAGATGAGTGCCGCTCAGATCGTTCTGGGCAAGCTGGCGGCATCCCTAAGTACAATGATGGTGCTGATTATCTCCAGTTTTCCCATTCTGGCCCTTGTGTTTGTCTACGGCGGAGTGACTGTAAGGGATATCGGGATACTGCTTGTATGCTACGGGGCGGCCGCCCTGTTTGCGGGAAGTCTGGGGATATGCTGTTCGGCCGTGTTTGGGAAGACTACCTTTTCTACGGTGGCGGCTTATGGTCTTATGGGAATAATCGTGGGTGGCACCTATGGAATCAATCAGCTGGCTCTGTTTTTCAGCCGGATGCCTGGCGGGGCTTATCTGACCTCCCAGACAGCAGAGACAGCAACAGGAAGCTCAGGGGGATTTTTGTATCTGCTTTTATTTAATCCCACCACCACCTTTGTGATGACTATGACGCGTCTGACGGGACGCGAGCAGCTTGGCGGCGGGATCGTCCGGTGGTTCGGAAACCATGGGGAGAGCATTGTCAGCAGAAACTGGGTCGGATGCAGTGTTATGATTCAGATTTTGATGGCAGCTCTGCTGGTCCGGACGGCGGTGCGGGCGGTGGGGCCGGGGAAAAAGTAAGGGGCTGCGCAAAAAGGGTCTGCCGGGAAATGAAAATGGCATACCATATACGGAGGCTTTGTTTAGGCATCCGCACAATATATGGAAGACAAAACGGTCCGGATTGCTGCCAAAGGTTAGAGTGTGACAAATGGAAGAAAAAAGGATAGAAGGCTTGTGGGACTGCGCATATTGCGGCAGGAAAGCGATAAAAGCAAGATTCAGTGCTTGTACATCGTGCGGAAAGCCCCGGGGAATTGAAAATATTTTTTATCTGCCCGAAGATTTAGATACGGCAGCTTTAACTCAGGAGGAAAAGGCGAGAACAACCAACGCGCCGGACTGGCTATGCGCATATTGTGGTTCCTATAATCGCTCAGATGTTTCCTGCTGTGTCAATTGCGGCGGAGACAAAGCGGAGTCAAACATCGATTACGGGATTCTTCACAAGCTGACCGGAAAATTATTGTAACAGTTCAGACGGAGGGGAATTAAAGACTGATTGGAAGTCTATGAAAGATAATGGTTGGGGAAGAGAAAATGGCAATACAGATTATTGCAGATTTATATGATTGTTCTATGCTTATTGACGATATGGGAGCAGTGACGGAGGCGGCCCATAAAGCCATTGAATACGTGGGCGCAAATATTGTGGAGGAATGCATTCACAAATTTGAACCAGTTGGCATTACATATTTTGCTGTTATTTCCACTTCCCACTTTTCAATACATACCTGGCCGGAATATCAATATGCGGCAGTCGATATTTTTTCATGCAGAGATGATGTGGCGGATGGGATTGAGCAGATGCTTAAGGATTTATTTGGTTCGGAACGTGTTCGGATTCAGGCCATACAGCGTGATATCAAGGGTTAGGCACTGTTCAAAAATAACTTTACACTTTGCTTGCCTCTTTCTCCCATTATACAGGACAAAATGCTCAACATAGCCCGCTATGCCTCCGTTTTTGCCCTGCACACTCGAAGAAACATCCGGCGCAAATTGAAAAGTTGTTTTTTAACAGTTCCTTAAAGAAGGAGGCGGAATATGTTTTATCGAGTAGGTACGCTGCTCAATATAAAGGGCCGGCCGGGAAAGGTGATTGGCTATATCCAATATGAAAATCCTCAGGATTCAAATAAAGCATGGACTGAATATCGCATAAAAACATCAGATGGAGAAGTTTGGCTTTCATGTGATGAAATATATGACGAATATTCTATTTCATGGCCTGCAAACAATGTCAGAGGAAGGATTGGACCGGAATGGCATAAGGTCGATGAGGGAAAGCAGGTGGTCCGCCGCGCCGTAGGGGATGTGGATGTAGATCCGGGCGAGAGCGCTAATTTTATAGAATATGAAGATGTATCGGAGGAGCACACGCTTTCTGTTGAGGTCTGGGAAGACGGAAGTGAATTTTCCAGGGGGGAATATATTGAAAAAAGCGATATTATTGAGACCGGATATAAAAAGCATTCCGCCAAAAATGGAATATCTGCCAATCGGAACGAGCTGGTTATGGTGGGCATTTTGTGCATTGCTTATTTTGTGGCGCTTATTGGAAGCCACGGTTCTTCGTATCTGGGTGCCAACAAAAACATCAGCAAATATTTAGAGGGTTCCGAAAAATATGTGTATGAAACTTCCCTTTCCGGCAATGAGAACCAGAAAGCTATGGTATATGCGTATAGTACGCCGGCGACAACCGATGATGTTGCCAAGGATATTATTCAGGGCATTGAGGGATATACCGAATCGGTGACCCAAAAGGATGATAAAAATAATCAGGAGATTGCTATTTTGACTAATAAGGAATATTGCCTTGTATATCATCCGGAGGATGAGGAACAGAAGGTATATGTTCAGGTGTCAGACAGAAAGTATAATTACACATCGGATAATTCCCCTTACCGAATCTCAAGGGCCGGCACTTTGTGGTACCGCAATCACTATTACAGTTCGGGCTACCCATCGGATTCGTCTTCCTATAAAGGTACGCCTTCGGCCTATTCGATGTATAACGGGACAACAATACATAATATAGGAAACGGTTATTTTGACAGTTATTCCAGTTCAATTCGACAGTCAAGCATCAATAGTCGGCAGTCCTCCAACGGAGGATTGAGCAGCGGCAAATAAATAACAGGAAGATAATTAAGAAAAGGAGAAAAATTATGGTGACGGTTGTATTGGAGACAGTGGTTTATTTCTTTATCGGACTGATTATGATGATGTTGGGGTATTGGCTGATTGATTTGGTGATTCCGGTGGATTTCCCAAACGAGATAAACGAGGGAAATAAAGCTGTGGGGTGGGTGAGCGCGGGAATCTATGGGGGTCTTGGCTTTGTGATTCGTTCCGCTATCATATCCGATGGAGCCGGCGAAGCGGCAGAGCTTTTGAATGGCGTGCTTGATACCGTAACTTATGCGGTAATTGGCATTGTCTCATTCATACTGGCATATTTTCTCGTGGATATCGTCAACAGAAAGTTTAATTTTGGCACTGCGCTAAAGGAAAAAAATGAGGCAGCCGGAATCATGATATTTGGCATTTTCCTGGGAATTGCATTTATTGTCAGCGGCGTGATTCAATAAAACCGGGCTTTGTCCGGGCGAAGGGAAAGGAATATCATTATGAGCAGGAAGTACAGGCTTCTAATGCTGACTACCCTGATTATATCAGGGTGTTCCATGTGTTATGAGCTTATTATCGGCGCGGTCAGCTCGTATCTTTTGGGGAACAGCACTATGCAGTACTCTATAACAATCGGGCTTTATATGGCGGCGCTGGGACTCGGTTCCTATATTTCCAAATTTTTCAAAAAAAATTTGTTTAATGTTTTTGTGGCAATTGAGCTTGGAATTGGTATAGCGGGGGGCATGAGTTCCCTGCTGCTTTTCCTGTCCAATATCTATATTTCCAATTATGCGGTTGTTATGTATTTGGAAACCATACTGATCGGTATTCTGGCGGGAGCTGAAATACCGATTATGACGAGAATCATTGAGGAGGATGAGAAGAACCTGTCCGTTACGCTGTCCTCCATATTCAGTTTTGATTATATAGGGGGGCTTGTGGGAGCTGTTGCATTTCCGATTTTACTGCTGCCAAAACTGGGATTTTTTTCCACTTCTTTTCTATGCGGGCTGTTAAATATAATTGCCGCCATCCTGATTTTGTATCGCTTTGGAGAGCTTGTGGCGCGTATCCGGATTTACCGCGCGATTTCTGTGGGTATTGCGGCAGGGATGATTGTTGGGATTGTATTTGCGGATAACATTTCTGAGCGTGTGGAGGGAGGTTTATACAGGGATAAGATTATTTATATGGAACAGACGGAATATCAGAAAATTGTGCTCACAAAGCACCGGGATGACGTGAGGCTTTACATAGATGGAAATTGCCAGTTTTCCACGGCAGACGAGTACCGGTATCATGAAGCTCTGGTGCATATTCCCATGAGTGAACTAAAAAGCCGGAGCCGGGTGTTGATTCTTGGAGGAGGGGACGGAATGGCGGTTCGTGAAGTCCTTAAGTATGATGAGGTGGAAAAAATTGATTTGGTGGACCTGGATGCTGAGATGATACGAATCTGCTCCACCAATCCAAATATCACGTCTGTCAATCAAAACAGTCTTAATTCTGATAAACTGGTTATCCACAACATGGATGCGTATGAATATTTGGAGAATTCCCAGGAACAGTATGACCTGATTATTGTGGATTTGCCGGATCCAAACAGTGAATCACTTAGCAAATTGTATTCCAATATTTTTTACCGTATGTGTAAAAGTTGCCTGAATGAGACCGGCGTGATCGTGGTTCAGTCCACAAGTCCTTATTATGCTACCAAAGCATTCTGGTGTATCCATGAAACCATAAAGAGCGAGGAACTATATGTAAAAGCCTATCACCTGCAGGTTCCCGCATTTGGGGATTGGGGGTTTAATATGGCAAGCCGGAGGGAACTGACGGAAGATGTGGACTTTGATGTGGACACCAGGTATTTGAGCAAAGAAAATACTTCGGCGCTTTTTCGGTTCGGAAAGGATGAGATTGCTGATGATGTGGAGATTAACCGTCTGACGAAACCGGTTTTAATGGAATATTATAATCGTGCGGTGGAATTTTGGAACTGACATTTCTGACTGCGTATAAAGGGAGCAGGAACAACAGGAAGAGCTACAAATCAAAGAGGAGTTTTTGGGACCTCCTCCACATTTGTTGTTTTAGTTCACATGCATCGGGCTGTCCGGGTAAACATACCATTTTCCGTCATCTCCTTCTTTCTTGCGGCTCCTTATATACATCTGTTAGTATTTTTATAGTCCGTTTTATGCTGAGACACATTTTATGGTCCTGATCCACTTTTATTATACGCAAAAAATCAACAGATATTAACCGGTTTCCCGGAATAATTCCATGGTAACAACTTCATTGATTACTGTTCACAGGTACCCTGTGAACGTAAGCACATATGCCCATTTGAAATCGCCTGCGGCAATGGGGCATATGCTTTGGCCCCATAACTGTACTGTCTCATGACTAATCAGCAAAGTGTTAGTCATGGTGTGAACAGTAACAAGGCTAAAACTTGTGTCGAAAACGGTTTTTTCCATAGTGGAAACAGGTGCCAGGAATTTGGTGGAATACCTTGGTACTTTTTTGTCAACAAATTTCCGCTTGACCCTGGAACAATTCCAGGCTTTATAATATAATGAATATCAGGAAATTTTGTGACGGTTCAGATGAAGAGAACGGATGCGAAATTTTAGCAGACAAGAGGAGGACACGCTTTATGAGATTACAAAAGGCAGCAAAGAGAGTGGCGGCAGCGGCGATAGCCGGAATGATGGCAGCCTCACTGACTTTTCCGGCGGCAGCGGCTACAGGCTGGAGCCAGGTGGCAGACAAAAGGTATTATTACCATCCGGATGGTTCCATGGCAACCGGCCTGATGAACCTTGACGGAACCTACTATTATTTTCTGGCAGACGGTTCCATGGTGACTGGTTGGCTGAAGCTGAACGGTGAGTTTTATTATATGCAGGAGAACGGCGCCCTCACTACCGGGTGGAAGCAGCTGGATGGAGAATGGTATTACCTGCGGCCGGATTCCGGAAAATGTGTGATTAATTCTGCTGTTGAGATTGATGGGTACTGGTATTTCTTTAAGAGTGACGGAAAGAAGCTGACCGGCTGGCTGAAAAAGGACGGAGGCTTTTATTATCTGGACCCGGCAGGGGAGGGACGGATGGTTGCAGGCACCACAAGGATGATTGACGGAGCCAGCTATAGCTTTGAAGCCAACGGACTGTGCACCTCCACTGGATTTGTGAACAATTATTATGATGCAGATGCTGCGGCAGGACGGAACTCCTCTCAGACCTCCTCCTATCAAAGTACCTCCTCCGGAAGCCGGGTAGTGGTGGCAGGCAGTGAAAGAACCAATGACGGGCCGGGAGTATCGGCATATTAAAATATTATAGCCATGCACACAGGCAGAAAGATTACAGAGAATTGACCCGTCCGCTAAGGGAAACCCGGATGGGTCTTTTCCTGTGCTTTTAGGATTGAATAAAAGGCCAAAATAAAGTAAAATAAAACCAATCGGATTATAAAATCACCTGAACTATACTCGCGAGCATACTTATTTGCCAAATGATTGGGTGATTTACCGGAAAATAAGGGAATTATGTTGGCAAATCATATGGCTCATGAGTATAAAAACAACAGGCATGGATTGCAATAAAACGCGAGGAGGAAAAAATGGGCATTATAAAAGCAGTGGCAACAGCAGTGGGCGGCGCATTGGCAGATCAGTGGCTGGAGGTTATGGAGCCGGGAAATATGGGAGATCAGACTGTATTTACCAGCGGCGTGAAGATCCGCAAGGGTTCCAACACAAAGGGAACCGACAATGTAGTGTCGGACGGCTCAGTGATTCATGTGTATCCCAACCAGTTTATGATGATCGTGGACGGAGGAAAAGTGATCGACTACACGGCGGAGGAAGGGTATTATACGGTTAAAAATTCCTCCATGCCATCTTTGTTCAACGGTCAGTTTAAGGATACCTTAAAGGAATCCTTTGACAGGATTCGCTATGGCGGAGAATCTCCCAGGCTGCAGAAGGTATTTTATGTAAATTTACAGGAGATTAAGGGAATCAAGTTCGGAACCCGCAATCCGGTCAATTATTTTGACAGCTTCTATAACGCGGAGCTTTTTCTGCGGGCTCACGGCACCTACTCTATCAAGATTACGGATCCCTTGCTGTTCTATGCCCAGGTAGTTCCCAAAAATGTGAACCGGGTGGAGATCAGCTCTATCAACGAACAGTATATGAATGAGTTTTTGGAGGCCTTGCAGGCATCTATCAATCAGATGTCCGCAGAGGGGGAGAGGATTTCCTTCGTGGCTTCCAAGGGCACGGTTTTAAGCCGCCATATGTCCGAGGTGTTGGACGATGACTGGAAAAAGAACCGGGGCTTTGAAGTGATGAGCGTGGGAATTGCCAGCATTTCCTATAATGAGGAGTCCCAGAAGTTAATCAACATGCGCAACCAGGGGGCAATGCTTAGCGATCCCGGCGTCCGGGAAGGCTATGTGCAGGGAGCTATTGCCCGGGGACTGGAGGCGGCCGGTTCCAATTCAAACGGCTCCATGGCAGGCTTTATGGGGATGGGAGTCGGGATGAATGCGGCGGGAGGCTTTATGGGTACTGCCTCGGCCGCCAATATGCAGCAGATGCAGATGAACGCCAATAATCAGGGCAGCAAAAGCTTCCAGGGGGCCAACGGAAGCAATCTGGCAGGAGACAGGTCAGCAGGCGCCTGGGTGTGTCGCTGCGGAGCCACAAATACGGGCAAATTCTGCAGTGAGTGCGGCAACCCAAAGCCGGTAGCGGATACCTGGGTGTGCCGCTGCGGAGCCACAAATACAGGGAAATTCTGCAGTGAGTGCGGCAGTCCCAAGCCGGATGACGGCAGCTGGGTGTGCCGCTGCGGAGCCACAAATACAGGGAGATTTTGCAGCGAATGCGGAAATCCCAGGGGGTGAACAGCAGATTTTTAGGAGGCCCATAAAAGATGAGTAAAATATTTAATATAAGCGCGGACTGTAAGGAAAATCTGCATTATATGGTGAATACAGAAAACCGGTTATGGGAAATCAAGAAGATGGTGGACCAGGGGGGGGATTACTTTGTCATTAACCGGGCACGCCAGTACGGAAAGACGACTACCTTAAAGGCATTGGGGCGTTTCTTAATTCATGACTATACGGTGATGAGCCTGGATTTTCAAGTGATGAGCGCTTCCAATAATCAGGTGTTTTTGGATTTTCCTGTGGACATGAGTTTTTCAGCCGGGGACATTGAGGGAATATGAAACGGATTACAATACAGGAATGGATGTGAGAGAGATTGCCGGTTTAATCTATGATTACACCTCCGGATATCCGTTTCTTGTTTCCCGCATTTGAAGATGATTGACGAAGGGTAACAGGGGGAGAGAAATACCCGGACAGGAAAAAGGCCTAAACAAAGGAAGGCGTTTTGGAGGCTGTGAGAATGGTGCTGGCAGAGCAAAACACCTTGTTTGAATCTTTGATTAATAAAGTGGAGAGTTATCCGGAACTGGAAAAGCCGCTTCGGGATTTGCTGTTTAAAGGAAAGGAGATCGTCTATGTAGTAGGAGTCCGTTCTATTGAGATGGCTTTGATGCTTGGGCTTGTGAAACGCTCAAATCATATTATATTGCCTGCCAATCGGATTTTTGAGACACTTCTGTATGATTTGCTTTTGGCATCTCCAGCCATGCAGCAGAACAGGATTTATGACGAGGCATTGAAGGAAAAAAATCAGTTTGTCAGAGACGGGAGAAGATATTTTTTACTGTATTTAGGACCGATTATTAACGGAAGCGGGAATATTATATAGAGGCGTAGACTCGCAGTATGGAACGCACGGATGTGATCGTGGATTACCGGGGAGAGCAATTTGCTGTGAAGCTTAAGATTTGGCGGGGAAATGCCTACAATGAAAGAGGTGAGTCCCAATTGTCGGATTATCTTGACTATTATCATTTGAAAAAGGGGTATATGCTCGGCTTTAATTTCAATAAAAAGAAAAAATCGGAGTGAAGGAAATCCGATTGGGAGATAAGGTACTTGTGGAGGCAGTTGTGTAAGGAGATATTATGGCAGCGATTATATTTAAGTGTCCCAACTGCGGAGGAGATCTGCGGTTTGAACCGGAGAAGCAGACTTTTCAATGTGAGTATTGCCTGTCGGAATTTTCAGAAGAGCAGATGAACGAGAGTGCTTCCGGGCAGAGCGGGGAGACGGATGAGGCCGGGACGGCCGATGGGAAGCAGGCTGACCTCCCGGGAAGGGGGATGGGACAGCCGGAAGCAGAGAGAGGCGCACAGGAGTCTGTGAGTATCTATTCCTGTCCCAGCTGCGGGGCCCAGATCGTGGCGGACGAGACTACGGCTGCCACCTTTTGCTACTATTGTCACAATCCGGTGGTGCTGACCGGGAAAATGCAGGGAGAGTATCATCCGGACGGCGTTCTTCCCTTTGAGATTGACCGGGAAAAGGCATTGGAAATTTTTGAAAAATGGATTGGCGGGAAGAAATACATACCGGCGGCATTTTATTCCCAGGAGCAGATCGAGAAGCTGACCGGTGTGTATTTTCCTTATTGGCTGTATGACTGTCAGGTGGAGGGAAAGCTGGAGGCTGAGGGCAGAAGGCAGAGAACCTGGGTGGAGGGGAATATGCGCATTACCCGCACGGAGCAGTATGACATCAGCCGGGATGGCACCATGGAGATTGAGAATGTGACCCGCAATGCCCTTTCCAAGGCCAACAAAAAGCTGGTGGAGGGAGTGATGCCCTTTGAGATGAAGAAGCTGCAGGCCTTTCAGATGGGCTATTTGTCCGGCTTTTTGGCGGAGAACCGGGATATGGAACAGGAGCAGTTTGCCATGGAAGTGGAGAAGGAGATTCGGGGATTTGCGGAAAATTCCCTTAGGAGCCAGGTAAGCGGCTATGATTCGGTTCAGATTCGCTCTAAGGATATCCGGATTACAGACCCCAAGTGGCGGTATGCTTTGATGCCGGTGTGGACCCTTACCTATGTGGACAAAAGGACGGACAAGGTCTATTATTTTGCCTGCAACGGCCAGACAGGAAAGGTCTGTGGGGAGCTGCCGGTGGATTCGGGGCGGCTGGCGCGGCTTTTTGCATCTGTTTTTGTGCCCTTGTTTGCAGTGCTTTTGGCGGTAGGATATTTTTTGTGACAGCCCTTTGGAGGGGAAGACGGCAATGTTGTCTGGATGAGTTTTACCAGAGGGTACGCCTTGGAAAAAGGAGAGGGAAGAGGCCGGAAATGTCGGGTAAATATAAATGAGAGGTGCATACATGGAAGCTTGGGGATATAAGAGGGCCGGGAACGGGGGAGGCCGCAATGAGGATGGTGAAAAAATGAGAGGCCAGGGCTGTAAGATAAAGAGATGGGTGGAGATGGTTTGTCTGCTCTTGGCTGCAGTTTTTTCAATAAGCGGGATGATTCCGTCTGCGGGCGTGGCTTTGGCGGCATCGGAGGAGGAGCAGCGGGTGTATGACCAGGCCGGGTTGTTTTCATCGGAGGAGCGGGACGAGTTGGAGCAGGAGATCCGTGAGCTGAGGGAAAGTCTGGGGATGGACGTGGCGCTGGTAACTACGGAGGATGCCGGGGGGAAGACGGCGGAGAAATATGCAGACGATTTTTATGACAGCTACGGTTTTGGCGCCGGGGAGGATTACAGCGGCGTTCTCTATCTGATGGATATGGACAACCGGGAGCTGTATATTTCCACCTGTGGGGATATGATTCGGGTTCTTACCGATGAGCGCATAGAGGATATGTTAGACAACGGCATCGGATATATGGGGGATCAAAGCTATATGAAATGTGCCCAGCGGTTCCTTCTGGATGTTCGGTTTTGGTATGAGAAGGGAATTGAGGAGGATCAGTATAATATAGACCGGGATACGGGGGAGATAAGCCGGTATCAGGCTAAGTCAAAACGAAGTATTCGCTGGTATGAGCTTTTGCTGGCTTTTGGTGTGTCCGCTTTCTGTGCGGGAAGTGTGTGCGGGAAGGTGAAGCGGGATTATGCCATGAATCAGGAACGGCGACAGGCGTCCAACTATTATATGGCGTACCGGGCCGATGCTGCCTTCCGTTTCCGGAATCAGAATGATGTGTTAAGCAATTCCCATATTACAAGACAGAGAATACCAAAGAGTACTTTGGTCAGATCCTCCGGGGGATCCGGCCATTCAGGAAGAAGCACCACCCACAGATCCAGCAGCGGCCGCAGCCATGGGGGCGGGGGGAGGAAGTTTTGAGGGAAAGGGATATGACTTAAAAAAATTAGGAATAAGGAATTTAAACTTTGTTTTATTAGGAAATCACAAAAACCATTTGGAGAAATATGTTGCAATTTTTGTGGAATTATCTGTAGTTTTACAAATTACAATGGAGGTATTATGCTAAACAAACGTCAGAATGAAATCCTTTTGTTTTTGACAGAGGTTAAGACCGCCAAAATTGAACAGCTATCGAAGGTTTTTGAGGTGTCCGTTGAGACAATACGAAGAGATTTGCTGGAATTGGAGCAGCAATCCGCCGTTAAACGGATCCGCGGAGGCGCGGTATTTAATAATTACCGCGCAAAGGAAATCGAATATGAAAAGAGAATGGGACATAATCATGCGGAAAAGCGGGCAATCGCCAGGCTTGCTGCCGGGTATATCCATGATGGAGATGCTCTTGCTATCAATAACGGCACTTCCAATATAGAGCTGGCCCGTATTATTAAGGAAACTCACAAAAATCTGACAGTGATCACCAATTCTCCGACAATTGCATTTGTACTGAATGAGAACGAGACTCATCAGATATTTCTGCCAGCAGGAAATTTGAGAAGACATAATAAGAGCCTGGTGGGCGGTATTTGCCTGGATTCTCTGGAAAACTTTAAGGTTGACAAATGTATTCTGAATATTGACGGGCTGTCTGCTGCGGATGGGGTTATGGAGTATAATACGGAGGAGGCCGCAGTGGCAAGAAAGATGCTGGAAATAAGCCTTACGCATATGATTCTGTGTGAGTACAGCCGGTTTAATGAGGTGGCGTTTAACCGGGTATGCCCTGCAAATGCAATTGATTATATATTTACGGACTGGCATGTTACTGCAAAAGAGATTAGGGAATGGAACACGGTTAATGTAAAGGTATTGTCTGCGGTACAGGAATCCTAGACTTGGAGTTTGTGTGGAAAATTGGAAAAATTAGCAACTTAAAATTGAAAAAAATAGTAATATTCAACAAAAAACTGTCATCTTGCAAAGCTGACAGTTTTTTTGTGCTATGCTACTATTTAGAAAAACAGCGGCCGGAAAGGCCATACTAAAGGTGATAATCAATATAAATCACACAAATTTTAAAAGGAGGTTTATGTTATGAAGAAACGGTTGTTATCGTTATTTGCTGCTGGTGGGATGGTGTTGAGCCTTGTAGCTTGTGGTGGTTCCGATACGGCTCCGGCCACAACAGCCGCAGTTCAGACACAGGAAGCAGCGCCTGAATCGAAGAAGGACGAGGCTCCGGCGGAAAATCCCGGTGATTCCAATGATCCGATTATTATAGGCTTTATGGGCTGGTCCTCCGGGCCGGATGCAATGTATGGGCTGGTTCCTCAGTATCTGTTGGAATACTATTTTAAAAATGTAAATGCAAATGGCGGCTGGCTGGGAAGACAGATTGATTTTAGAACCTATGATATTTCCGGTTTGGACGGAGACTTTTCCGAGGCAGTCAATGTAGCGAATAGATTGGGGGAAAGGCCAACGGCTTTACCCGGTCTGTGGACGTGCTGTTTGCGGCCGGGTTTGCAATCACGGGGATTTATATTATCTGTGTCTGGAGAAACCATATTTTAATGTCCAGCGCGGTTCCCATGGCAGACATTGTTATGGAGACAATCTTTATAGCACTTTTGCTGATTGTGACCAGAAGGTGTATCGGAAGCTTTGTGGTGGTTTTTTGCCTGTTTTTGATTGGGTATACGGTGTTCGGACGTTATTTTCCATCCTTTATGGCCCATCGGGGACAGAGCTGGAAGCACATGATCAAATTTTTGTATATTACCACGGAGGGCGTCTTTGGAACCACCGCCGGGACAGCGGCTTCCTACATCATTTTGTTTGTGGCCTTCGGGGCGTTTATGGAGGTGTTGGGAGCCGGAGCGTGGTTTGTGGATGTGGCATATGCTCTGACAGGAAGATACCGGGGCGGCCCGGCCAAGGCGGCGGTTGCCTCCAGCGCGCTTTTGGGAATGATCTCCGGCTCTCCCGCAGCCAATGTGGCTACTACCGGGACCTTTACCATCCCATTGATGAAAAAAATCGGATATAATCCGGAGGAGGCCGGAGCCATTGAGGCGGTCGCCTCCACCGGAGGCTTGTTTACGCCGCCAGTCATGGGGGCGGCGGCCTTTATCCTGGCGGAGAATATCGGCATGACCTACCGGACCGTGGCGCTGGGGGCGGTGGTTCCAGCCCTGCTCTACTATCTGTCCCTGATACTGGTGATTGACGGGATTGCGGTGAAGCGTCATCTGCTGGGAGTTTCCGGGGCGGAGCTGCCGTCTATCGGAAAGGCAATGCGGGAGCGGGGGCTTTTTGCTCTTCCCATCTTCGGGCTGATCGGGGTGATTGTGGCAGGGTGGAGCATCACAAAGGCCGCCTTTTATGCGGTGCTGGCAGTGGTGATTGTGGCTTATGTGCAGAAAAGCACACGGACAAGTCCCAAGATGATCCTGAAAGCCTTAAAGCAAAGCACGGCCTCGGCGGCATCCATCATCATTACCTGCGGCTGTGCGGGAATCATTGTGGGGACCATTGAGCTTACGGGGCTGGGTGCTAAGCTTTCCTACAGCCTGATCGGCCTGGCCAACGGCAATGTGTATATCGGGGCGCTGGCGGTGATGGTGGTCACCTTGATTCTTGGATGCGCCATGCCGCCAACCACAACTTATATTATTGCGGCAACGATTCTGGCCAGACCTCTCATAGAGATGGGGGTGATCCCTCTGTGTGCCCATATGTTTATCTTTATGTTTTCCTGTGTGGGGGCCATTACGCCGCCGGTGGCTCTGGCGGCCTACACGGCAGCGGGAATCTCCGGGGGAAATGCCAACAAAACCGGGTTTCGGGCCTTTCGGTATGGAATCTGCGCGTTTCTGGTGCCGTTCTTTTTCCTTCTGAATCCGGAGCTTTTGGTCCAGGGGGAGATTGCTGCGATTTTGTCGGCCATTGTCTCTGCGGCAGCGGCCGTCATCTGCCTGGTTACGGCATTTGAGGGATATTTTTTCCGGTATTGGGGAAAGATGGCGCGGGTGATTCTGGCAGGGGCAGCCTTCTTTTTGTTCATCCCGGGAACACGGACCGATTTTATGGGAATCGGGGGGATTCTTTTGGCAGCGGCATTGGATATTTGTATGAATCGAAGTAACAGTTCAAGGGCTATCCGAACTGTTATGAATCGAAAAAGGAAAGGGCAGGACAGTGATGAATAAGGCAGGATTTGAGAGATTCCATTATGCCACATTGGAAGAGCTTCAGGCAGATATAGACCGGCTGGGGGTGGATATTTTACTATCCGAAAACCTGGATGTCATGAAAAGGCCGGTGACGATTATTCGGGGAAAGACAGCCCCCAATTCCATTGCGATTCTTCCCATGGAGGGCTGCGATTCCAATCCGGACGGCTCTCCGGGAGAGCTGACTCTTCGCAGATATGGCCGGCTGGCCAGGGGAGGAGCAGGGCTTATCTGGGTGGAGGCCTGCGCCATTCTTCCCTCAGCCAAGGCTAATCCCTTACAGATGCAGCTGAACAGGGAAAATGTGGGAAAATTTGCGGATATGCTGCGAATGATTCGCCGGGAGGCAGCTCAGTCCATGGGGGATGGCCATGTTCCGGTCTGTATTTTGCAATTGACCCACTCGGGACGGTACTCTAAGCCGGAAGGGGTGGCAGCCCCGGTAATCGGGCACCATGATCCCTGGCTGGATAATCGGGCCGAGGTTGCGCCCGGACAGGAGCCCATCCGTGACGAGGCGCTGGAGGCCTTGCAGGAGGATTACGTAAGAGCTGCCCTTTTGGCAAAGGAGGCCGGCTTTGACGGGGTGGATATAAAGGCCTGCCACCGATATTTGGTCAATGAGCTTCTGGCAGGCTTTACCCGCCGGGACAGCCGCTACGGAGGAAGCTTTGAGAACCGGACCCGCTTTCTCTTGGAAACGGTGAAAAAGGTGAAAAAGGCGGTGGGAGATGACTTTATTCTGGCGTGCAGGCTGAATGTATTTGACGCCCATCCCTATCCCTACGGATGGGGAGTCAGCAGGGAGAACACGGATTTAAGAAAAATCTATACCTCGGACATGACCGAGCCCTTAAGACTGGTGAGCCTTCTGGAGGAGGCGGGGGTGAATCTGCTCAGCAATTCCGGCGGCAATCCCTATTACCTGAATCCAGAGGTGACGCGGCCGCTGGATTATTCCCTGGTGGGATTTCCCACGCCGGCGGAGCATCCCTTAGAGAGCACGGCCAGGCTGTTTGCCCTGACCCGGATGGTTCAGGCTCAGGCGCCGAAAATCGTGGTGATCGGCAATGGATACAGCTGGCTACGGAGATACTCCTGCTATGCGGGGGCTGCAAATCTGGAGCATGGATTTGCCGGGATGATGGGTTTTGGGAGAATGGCCTTTGCATATCCGGATGCGGCCAGAGATATTCTTTTGAAGGGGAAGCTTTTTCCTGAGAAGGAGTGTATTGCCTGCAGTAAATGCACGCAGATCATGCGGGATCTGGGAGTGCGCACCGGCTGTGTGATCCGGGATTTTAGGTACTATGGTCCTATCTACCGGGAGGGTCGCAGGCGGTTTGAAAGTCAGGCGTGTGACAACACAAAATAGAAGGAGGCGGCTATGATCGTAAAATCTCCCTACAAAAAGGGAAGGCTTTGTCTTGACAACCGGCTGGTGATGGCATCGCTTAATTGCCACAAGGCGGGGGAGGACGGGAAGGTGACAAAGGAGACAATTGAGTGGTATCGGGAGAGAGGAAAGGGCCTGGGAATGGTGATCTTGGAACATTCCGCAGTCAGCAGGTGGGATCGTCCCACGGACCGGGTGCTCTGTATTGATGAGGACTCGGACATTCCGGGGCTTTGCCTTCTGACCGATGCCCTCCACAGGGAGGGGACAAGGGTCCAGATTCAGCTGGACCACGGCGGCGGATGGCTTTCCTCTGAGCTTCGGTGGAAGGAGCAGGCCCAAAAGCGGGTGACGGATGAGCTTACGGATGAGCAGCTTTCCCGGGTGGTCAGGGACTTTGCAGAGGCGGCTGTGAGGGCTGAGAAGGCCGGCTTTGACGGAGTGCAGATCAAGGCCTGCCATTTCTATATGCTGGCCCAGTTTTACTCTCCTTTGACCAACCACCGAAGGTCAGGCAGGTATGCGGGAACCACCTTTGAGAGCCGGTTTCAGCTTATTCTGGATGTGATTCAGGCGGTGAGGCGGGCTGTGTCAGCAGATTTGGCGGTTTCCGTTCGGTTCCCCATAGAGGATTTTGATCCGGCCGGATGTACGGTGGAGGAATGTATACGGGCGGCAGCAATCATGAAGGAACAAGGGGTAGACCTTTTGGACCTGTCCGGAGGACCCAAATACAGCTATGTTCACCCTTACAGCAAGGAGCCGGGGTGGTTCGGGGACAGCGCAAGGCGTGTGCGGGAGTCTGTGGACATTCCGTTGCTCATCACCGGAGGAATCCGGACGGTCCGGCAGGCAGAGGATATCCTGGCAGCAGGCAAGGCAGATCTGATCGGGGTGGGCCGTGCTGTCATGGAGGATGAGCAGTGGGGAAGGAAAGCAATCCATGGAGAGTGAGAGACAGAGAGGAAAACTGCCGGGGGAGGATACGGGGATTGAGATCCGCCATACAGTCTGCGGAATGTGCTGTTCCAGCATTTACTGCGGGGTGGATGCCTATATTCAGGACGGCAGGGTGATTAAGGTGGAAGGCTCAAAGGAGCATTTTATGAATCAGGGCCTTCTGTGCGCCAAGGGACAGGGCATCCGTCAGTATCTTTACAAGCCCACAAGACTTAAGACGCCCCTGCGCAGAGTGGGAGAGCGCGGGGAAGGAAAATTTGAACCCATCTCATGGGAGGAGGCCTACCGGACCATGGCGGAGCAGATGAACCGTATCAAGCGGGAGAGCGGCCCGGAGGCGGTGGCCTTTTACAGCGGCTATGAAAAATGGTATCGGGCCTTTTTTCACCGTTTTGCCTGGTCCTTCGGGTCTCCCAATTACGGTTCCGAATCAAGCTCCTGCTATACGGCCAAAAAGCTGGCGTGGCTGGTGTCCTCAGGAATGGACGGACTTCCCCAGAGAAACAAGTCCAGGCTGTATATGGGGTGGGGCTTTAACAATGATTACTCCCGCTATCTGGACACCATTTCCGTCAAAAAGCGGAGAGAGGACGGAATGAAGGTGATTGTGATCGACCCCCGTGTCACGCCTGCCTCAGAAAAGCTGGCGGACCTTCACCTTCAGCTCCTGCCTGGCACAGACGGGGCCCTGGCTCTGGGGCTGGCCCACGTACTGATCAAAAACGGATGGGTGGACCGGGAATACATAGAGAAGCATGTCTACGGCTATGAGGAATTTTCCCGATATGTAAAAGATTTTACGCCTGAGTATGTGGAAAAAATCACCACGGTTCCCAGGGAGCTGATCCTTAAGACGGCCCGGATGATGTGGGAGAACCGTCCGGTCTCCATGCATGAGAGTGTCTGCGTGCTGGTCCATCACAAAAATGGTTTTCAGAATTTCCGGGCAGTGCTGGCTTTAAGCGCCATTTTAGGCTGCTATGATGTGGAGGGAGGAAATCTGCCCCGGGGGACCACCTATGCCCATCAGTGGGCCGGCTTTGAGACCCGGGAGGAGGAATTTATCCATGCCGTAAAGCCCGAGACCACAAAGCCCAGAGTGGGAGCCGCAAGGTTTCCTGTATGGATGGAGCTCAGTGACGACATGCAGGCAATGGATCTGACGAGACAGATTATGGAGGAAAAGCCCTATGCCATTCGGGGCCTTTTCTGTCTGGGCCTCAATTACCGGATGTTTCCGGATAATGAGTGGATGGAGGAGGCTTTAAAAAAGCTGGACTTTTACTGCGATGTGGATTTGTTTATGACGGATTCCGCCAGGTTTGCGGATTTGGTGCTGCCGGCCTGCACCTCCTATGAGAGGGAGGAGTTTAAGATTTATGCCGGCGGCTATGCAAATTATCTAAAGCCGGTGATTCCGCCCTTGTTCGAGTCGAAGCCGGATACGCAGATTCTTAAGGAGCTGGCAGAGGCGCTGGATTTGAAAGATGATCTTTTAAGATCCGGCTACCGTTCCTGTATCGACTGGATCATAAAGCCTGCCGGCCTGACGGTGGAAAAGCTGATGGAGACGGACTTTCCTGTCCGGGTACCGGGCTTTAAGCCTTATGTGCCGGGAACCTATACCAGGGAAGGCTACCGGACTCCCACGGGGAAATTCGAGCTTCGCTCCACGATTTTAGAAAAACATCAGGGCGAGCTGCTTTATGAGCCCCTGCCGGTCTACCAAAGTTCTCTGGATCTGTCAGAGGAGGAACGGTTTCCGCTGATTCTGTATACAGGGGCCAGCCTGCCCTTTACCCTTCACTCCCGGATGCATGATATGCCCTGGGAGCGGACACACCGTCCGGAGGCCATGGCAGATATGCACCCGGAAGACGGCGCGGCCAGAGGAATCGGCCAGGGAGATCCCATCCTTCTTGAGACAGCCAACGGGGCCGTGACGGTGAAGGCCAATCTGACTTATTCCGTGAAGAAGGGCACCGTAAGCTTTTATCATGATTACCCGGAGGCAGATGTAAACAGGCTTATTCACCGGGACCATTTGGACCCGATTTCCGGTTTCCCCGGCTATCGCACCGTTCGATGTCAGGTAGTGAGAAGGGACAAGGCCGGAAAGGAGTTTGAGCCTCTACAAGGCGGAGGGAGTACGGGAAAAGATGAATGTTGATGTGGATTTGAAAAAATGTGTTGCCTGCGCGGCCTGCAGTGTGGCCTGTATGGACCAGAACGATACGGATATTCCCGGAGGAGAAAAGCCGCTTCGGATCATAGGGAGCCTGGAGCTGGAAAAAACAGACAAATCCCATCTGTTTTTGTGGTTTTCAAAGGCCTGTATGCACTGTGAGCACTGTGTACCCATGGAAAAATGTCCCGGGAAATGCTTCCATCGGGAACCGGACACAGGCCTTGTGATACTGGATCCCTCAAATTGTGTGGGCTGCGCACTCTGTGTGAGGGTGTGTCCCTTTGAGGCGATCACAGCCTTTGACAAGGATAAAAAAATGCACAAATGCAACGGGTGTGTGGAGCGGGTGCGGGCAGGGAGAGAACCGGCCTGTGTGCGCAGCTGCCCAAAGGGCGCTATTTTGTTTTCGGAGACAGAAACTTTGCCGGAGGATTTATCTCTGAAAAACCATCCGGAGCTGCTTTCCTTAAAGCAGGGAGAGGAGGAAGAAGAGTGAAAAAGACGGCAATCGTCACCGGAGGAAGCCGGGGAATCGGTTACGCCATCACCAGACAGCTGGGACTGGACGGAGGTCAGGTGGTGATTTTTTCCACCAGCGAAAAGGCCCGCTATGAAGAAGCTTTAAGGGAGTTAGAGGATCTGGGAATCTCATACCATTATGTCCGGGGCAGCATAGACAAATCGGAAGACCGGGTAAGGCTGGTGGAGGAAGCCATCGGATGCTATGGAAGAATCGATATTCTGGTCAACAATGCCGGGGTGGCGCCTCTTAAGAGAAGCGATCTTCTGGAGATGACGGAGGAGAGCTTTGACCGGGTTATGGACATTAATTTGAAGGGCGCCGTGTTTCTGACCCAGCTTGTGGCAAAGCAGATGATTCGGCAAAAGCAGCAGGGGCCGAAAAAGGGGACCATTGTCAACATCGGTTCCTGCTCCGCGCAGGTGTCCTCCGTTTCAAGAGGAGAATACTGCATGTCAAAGGCAGGGATGGCGATGCTGACCTGGCTGTTTGCAGACCGCCTGGCCCCGGAGGGGATTCTGGTTCATGAGATAAGGCCGGGGGTCATTGCCACGGACATGACGGCCGGTGTGAAGGAGAAATACGACCGGCTGATGGAAAAGGGAGAATTTCCCATCAGCCGCTGGGGGACGCCGGAGGACGTGGCCAATATGGTCAGTGTGTTCTGCTCAGACCGGATTTTATATACAACAGGAAATTATGTGGATGTGGACGGCGGATTTCATATTCGCCGGCTGTAAAAAATGTCTATAGGAAACGACAAATAAATCTGCGGTTGCCGTGTGAAATTGAATTTTACTTTTGAGCGGTTTCTTAAGGAAGGAGCAAGAAGTGACACAGCATGAACTGGGAAATATGCACATCCGGACCGTAGTCGCGGGAAGCGGGGCCGCTGGCTTCGGGGCTGCTTTGCGACTGCTTCGTCAGGGGGAGAGGGATCTGGCGATTCTCACGGAGAATGTAAACGGGGGAACGTCAAGAAATACCGGATCCGACAAGCAGACGTACTATAAAATATCCCTGGCAGGGGAGGAGGGGGATTCGGTCCTTAGCCTTGCACAGGATCTGTTTGAGGGACAGTGTGTGGACGGGGATTTGGCCCTTTGCGAGGCGGCATTGTCGGCCCGCTGCTTCTATCAGCTGGTGGAGTCAGGGGTTCCCTTTCCGTGCAGTGAATACGGGGAATATATCGGATATAAGACGGATCACGATAAGAGAAAGAGGGCAACCAGCGCAGGCCCCTACACATCCAGAATCATGACCGAATGTCTGGAGAGACAGGTGAGAGAAAATCAGATACTGGTTTTGGACAAGCTGCAATTGATACGCCTTTTGGTGTGGAAGGAAAAAATCAGGGGTGTCCTTTGTTTGGACCGGAGGAAAACAGATGGCTTTTCCTATGTGATTATATGGTGCGAAAATCTGATTCTGGCCACCGGCGGCCCGGCCGGTATGTACAAGGACTGCGTCTATCCGCCCTCCCAGCTAGGAAGCAGCGGAATTGCCCTGGAGGCAGGAATAAAAGGAAAGAACCTGACAGAATGGCAGTTCGGCATGGCCTCCTTAAAGCCCAGATGGAATGTCAGCGGCACCTATATGCAGGCATTGCCTAAATTTGTTTCCACTGATGCCCGCGGCAAGGGGGGGAGAGAATTTCTCCTGGATTACTTTGAAGAACCGGCAAAAATGATGTCTTTTATTTTTTTGAAAGGCTACCAGTGGCCCTTTGACGCGGAGAAAATCTTTGGCGGTTCCTCGGTCATAGATCTTTTGGTTTATCAGGAGACGATCTTAAAGGGAAGGCGTGTATTTCTTGATTTTCGCCGAAACACGGGGAATTGTCCCATTAATTTTGCCGACCTGTCTAAGGAGGCCTGTGGTTATCTGGATAATGCGGGAGCCTGCTTCGGGACACCGATTGAGCGGCTGGTCCACATGAACGAACCAGCGGTTCGGTTTTATCAGGAGCACGGCGTGGATTTATACCAGGAAATGCTGGAGATTGCCGTTTGTGCACAGCACAACAACGGAGGACTGGCAGTGGATGACGGCTGGGAGACCAATATTGGCGGCGTGTTTGCCATCGGAGAGGTTAGCGGAACCCATGGGGTTGCCAGGCCGGGAGGCACGGCCTTAAATGCAGGACAGGTGGGGGCGTTTCGGGCAGCAGAGCGGATTGCCGGTCTTTGCGAGAGCAGGAACAGAGGGGGGGGGGACGAGGAAAAAGAAAGCTTAAGCCAGCAGGCCATGGACCGGATCCGGCTTTTGGAGGAATGTCACGGAACGGTTTCGGCTGGTGAGCTGTGGAAAAAGGCGGCGGAGAGAATGAGCCGGTACGGCGGGATGATCCGGGACGAAAAGGGGCTTGAGAAAGCCCTGGAAGAGACGGAGAAGGAGCTTGCCTCCTTTACCGGTCTGGTGGCGAGACCGAAGCCCGGACAGGCGGGACTGTTTTATCATCTGTACGATATGCTGGTGGCTCAGAGGGTGTATCTGCGGGCAATGCTGGATTACATCCGTGAGGGTGGGGGAAGCAGAGGCTCCTGTCTCTACACCTGTCCGGATGGAGACAAGCCTGGAGAGAAAATGCCGGAGCTTTACCGGTGCCGGCTGGATAAGGGGACGCATGGAGGACGTGTGCAGGAGGTGCAGTTAAAGGGCGGAGAATGTGAAGTGACCTGGCGTCCTGTAAGGCCGCTGCCAGAAACGGATTATTGCTTTGAGACACAGTGGAAATCATTTCGGGAAAAGAGCATCGGCCATCATCTGTCAGAGGAGGAAGGAAAGGAGCAGCATTGTGAAAAAGATAGGGATAGGCATGATCGGAAGCGGTTTCAGCGCCAGACTCCATGGGGAGGCATACAAGGAGATTCCGGGAGTGGAGATTGTTCTGGCGGGAGTGGCCTCTGTGGATGAAGAGGCAGAAGCGTTTGCGAAGGAGTACGGGATCGGTCAGGTCACAAGAGATTACAGGAGACTTTTGGAAAATCCGGATATTGATGTGATCGATATCTGCACTCCCCCGGTCTGCCATTTTTCCATGATTAAGGATTCCATAGAGGCGGGAAAGCATGTCATATGCGAAAAGCCTCTGACCGGATTTTTTGAGAAGGAGGGAGTTTTTCCGGAGCACATCGGCCAGGTGTCAAAGAGAGAGATGTTTGAGAAGGTAACGGGAGAAATGGATGAATTGCAGCAATTGCTAAAGCGGCATGAGCGGCAGCACTTTTTCTACAGCGAAAATTTTGTCTATGCGCCTGCGGTGCAGAAATGTGCGGAAATTCTGCGGGCTAAAGGGAGCAAGATATTAAGCATCAAGGGGGAGGAATCTCACGGGGGCTCTCATGCTCCCCACGCTGCCTTTTGGAGCGCCAGCGGAGGCGGTTCCTTTATACGCCAGGGCTGTCATCCTCTGTCAGCCGCCCTTTATCTAAAGCAGGTGGAGGCAAAGGCCCGGGGAGAGGCGATTACCGTTGCAAGCGTAATTGGTGATATGGCGGTGACTCAGGCCTGTCTGTCGGAGGAAGAGAGACGATATATCCGGTCGCGCCCTCATGATGTGGAGGATTTGGCAAACGTGATTCTGACATTTTCCGATGGGACAAAGGCTTCCATCGTCTCAGGGGATATGATTGTGGGGGGCGTCCGGAATCTGATTGAGGTATTTACCAACGAAGGGGTATATCTGCAGAATATGGCTCCCAACAACGGCTTCTGCGCGTACCATGTGGATGAGCAAAACCTGGAGAATGTGTATTTTACGGAAAAGGTGGAGACAAAGACCGGCTGGCAGAGCCTCTATATCAATGAGGAGATTGCCAGAGGATATGTGGGGGAGCTGCGGGATTTTGTGGAATGTGTGATTTGGGGGAGGCGGCCCCAGTCGGATTTTGCCCTTGCCCGGGAGACGGTAAAGGTGGTTTATGGGGCCTACTGTTCGGCGGAGGAAGGGCGGCGGTTTGACTTTTAAAGCAGCTATGGGGAACGGTCAATTGGATTGCCGTTCCCTTTAAACTTATCGGGCATCTGACAGGAAAACGGTGGAAAGTACCAGGATTTTGTTGAAATTTTCAAAAAAACCATAAAAATCCGTGTGGGATAGACAAATGTAGCTGGACAAATGACGTATGTATATGGTATAATCGTAACACTTTATCTGGCTAAAGGTCGGATAAAGCTCTGGCAGACTTTATGTATCAGGTAGGGTATGTAAAGGATACTGATCAGCAGGGACACGGTGAGGAAGCCTGTCACAAGGATGAGGCAGAGGCCTTTTAGGCGTGTCCAACAAAAAGAAGGAGGAGACAACTAAATGAAAAAGAGACTACTTAGCCTGTCACTGGCAGCAGCTATGGTGCTTTCCATGGCAGGATGCCGCGGAGCAGAGCCGGCAGCCACCACAGCAGCTCCGGCTGCTGAGACAACCACAGCAGCGGCAGCAGATACCACCGCGGCAGAAGGAGATTCCGCCGAGACCGAGGCAGCGGAGCCGGCAGGAAACTTTAAGATCGGTATTATCACCGGTACGGCTTCTCAGGGTGACGAGGAGATTACCCAGGCCAACAAGATGAAGGAGAAGTACGGCGACATGATCGTTACCTCTACTTATCCGGACAACTTTACCACTGAGACGGAGACCGTTATCTCCAATACGGTGGCCATGGCTTCCGACCCGGATGTGAAGGCGATTATCTGGTGTCAGGCGATTCCGGGTACTGCAGCGGCCATCGACAAGGTTCGCGAGACCCGTCCGGACATGATCTTTATCGTAGGTACTCCCGGTGAGGACCCGGGCGTTATCAACCCCAAGGCTGACATTGTTCTGCAGGTAGATGAGCCCGGATGTGGCATCGTGATTCCGCCTCAGGCCAAAAAGCAGGGCGCCAAGACCATGATTCACTATTCCTTCCCCCGTCATATGAGCTATGCTCTGATCGTTGCCCGTCACGAGAACTTAAAGAAGTACTGTGCCGAGAACGATATTGAGCTGGTTGATGTTACCGCTCCCGATCCTACCGGCGATTCCGGTATTACCGGTGCTCAGCAGTTCATCTTGGAGGATGTGCCCCGTCAGATCGAGAAGTATGGCAAGGACACCGTGTTCTTCACCACCAACTGTGGTATGCAGGAGCCGTTGATTCGTTCCGTATTTGAGAATGGCGCTATCTACAGCCTGCAGTGCTGCCCGTCCCCGTTCCATGCCTTCCCGGCTGCTTTAAATATCGACATGGCTGGCCATGAGGCTGACGTGGATTATATGATGGAGCAGCTTCAGGCAAAGGTTACAGAGGCCGGTATGGGCGGACGTGTATCTACCTGGGGCGTTCCCTGTAATATGCTGTTTATCAGCGCGGGTGTTGAGTATGCCAAGAAGGTTCTTGAAGGAGAGACGAATGGAGAGGTTCTCAATGAGGAGCTGCTTCGTTCCACCATCCAGGAGTGCGCAGAGCAATTTACACCTGGTGCAAAGATGACCCTTGACTATTATGTGGATGACAATGGAACCGCAAAGGAGAATCATTTCCTGGTAATGTCCGATTTCGTTACGTTTGAATAATGGCAAAAACGGAATAATGTGATGGTATCCCAAGTTCTGCCAACGAAGTCTTAGAGGGACGTTTGTTGGCAGAACTTTCTGTTATGGCACATTTTGTGTAACAGCTCAAGGGTTATCTGAACTGTTACCCTTTTGCGCTTACAAAAGGGGAGAACGACAGCCTTAAAGCAGTAACGCGGTAAGGTATAAATTTTGTGGGAGTCAGCGAAACTTATGTTATGATGTTGGGGTCAAAAGGCCTTTTGACCCTGGTATCATGTTATGAACACAAGACACAATAAGGTAGAAAGAGGTTGGTGACTTGGAGAAAACGAATGAAACCTATGTCCTCAAAATGGACAACATCGCCAAGGAATATTACGGAAACCGGGTGCTAAAGGGCGTAAAGCTTCATATCCGTCCCGGCGAGATTCATGCACTGATGGGGGAAAACGGCGCCGGAAAGTCCACGCTGATGAATATTCTTTTCGGAATGCCTGTCATCCACAACACAGGCGGTTTTGAGGGAACGGTAGAGGTAAACGGAGAGCAGGTACAGATCGATACGCCTCTCAAGGCGATGGAGCTGGGAATTGGAATGGTACATCAGGAATTTATGCTGATTCCTGGATTTACAGTGACAGAGAATATTAAGGTCGGCCGTGAGATCAGCACGCCGAATTTGGTGAGCCGTGTGTTTGGGCGTTCCATGGAGACGCTGGATTTTAAGGCCATGCGCAGGGACGCAAGGAAGGCTCTTAAGACAATCGGATTGAATATTGAAGAGTATATACGTGTCGCCGGGCTTCCGGTAGGCTATATGCAGTTTATTGAAATCGCCCGGGAGTTAGACAAAACAGGAATCCGGCTGCTGGTGCTGGATGAGCCTACGGCGGTTTTGACCGAGTCGGAGGCAGAGCGGCTTTTGGAGGCCATGCGGGTAATTTCCTCCCAGGGGATCGCGATTATTTTCATTACCCACCGTCTGGACGAGGTGATGGCTGTGGCAGATTCCATGACGATTTTGCGTGACGGGGAATTTGTGGCCAGAAAAGAAATCAAGGATACAAATGTGGTTGAGATAGCAGAGCTTATGATTGGGCGGAAGGTGGAAAAGCTGGTGGATGACGGCGTTCCCGATACCCGCTCCATCCGCGAGGATCAGATCGCCGTAAGCTTACGAGATTATAAAGTGGATATGCCCGGAGAGCTGGTAAGAGGAATTGACTTAGACATCCGAAAGGGAGAGATTCTTGGAATCGGCGGCCTGGCCGGACAGGGAAAGTTAGGGATCCCCAACGGGATCATCGGCCTTTACAAGGCAACCGGAGAGGTGAGGATCAACGGGGACATCTTAAACCTGGACAAGCTGGGAGACGCCCTGGATCACAAGGTGGCCTTTGTGTCCGAGGACCGGCGTGGCGTGGGGCTTTTGCTGGACGAGAGTATTGAGCAGAATATTATTTTCTCTGCCATGCAGACCAACGGAAAGTTTCTTAAAAAGATTGGCTGGATGCATTTGTATGACGGGGCTGCAGCTAAAAGTCATGCGGAGGAGATGGTGAAAACCTTGGATATCCGCTGTACGGGGATTCGCCAGCCGGCAGGGGCTCTTTCCGGCGGCAACCAGCAAAAGGTGTGTCTGGCCAGGGCATTGACTCTGGAGCCGGATATTCTCTTTGTGTCAGAGCCTACCCGGGGAATCGATATCGGCGCCAAGAAGCTGGTGCTTGAGTATCTGGCCAAGCTGAACCGGGAGCAGGGCATGACGGTGGTGATTGTTTCCTCCGAGCTGATGGAGCTGCGCTCCGTGTCAGACCGGATTGCGATTATTTCAGACGGAAAGCTGGCGTGTATCTTAAAGCCGGATGATTCGGACGCAGACTTTGGTCTTGCCATGTCCGGCGCATGGAAGGGAGGAGAGAAGGATGCGTAATCCATTTAAGCCTTTGGTGGAGAAATTCGGGCTGCCCCGGGTGATCATTGTAACATTCTTCCTGTTCCTGGTAGCGGCGGCAGGGGGCTTTAACATGAATCTGATGCAGCTTTTAAGCGACTGTCTCAGACGGTGGGGCATGTTCGGTATTCTTGCTCTGGCCATGGTGCCGGCGGTGCAGTGCGGAATCGGACTGAACTTTGGTATATCCATGGGAATCGTGGGAGGCCTTTTAGGGGGACTGATTGTGATTCAGCTTCAGATCGCCCAAAATCCGTCTCTGGTGGCCATTCATCCCATGTTTGCCATGTGGGTGGCTATCCTGATTGCCATTTTGATCGGCGTGGTGCTGGCTACCGGCATCGGATATCTCTACGGCCTGCTTTTGAACCGGGTGAAGGGCTCTGAGATGACGGTCACTACCTATGTGGGATTTTCCATCATTGCCTTTATGAATATGCTGTGGATGCTGATGCCCTTTACGGACGGAGAGCTGATCTGGCCCAATGCGGGAAAGGGATTGAGAAATACCATCTCTCTGGCATCCTCCTACAGCAATGTTATGAACAAAACTCTGGCCTTTAAAATCGGGAATCTGACCATTCCCACAGGGCTTCTCTTGTTCTTTTTCCTGATGTGCTTTCTGGTATGGCTGTTTATGCGCTCCAAGACGGGCATTGCCATGAGCGCGGCCGGGGCCAATCCCATGTTTGCCAAGGCGGCCGGGATCAATGTGAACAAGATGCGCCTGATTGGCACCACTCTGTCCACGGTTCTGGCGGCAGTGGGGATATTGGTGTACGCTCAGGGCTTTGGCTTTATGCAGCTGTACAATGGCCCCATGATGATGGGCTTTACCTCCGTGGCTGCGGTGCTGATCGGCGGAGCCAGTCCCAAGCGGGCCAGGATTCCTCATGTATTGATCGGTACGTTTCTGTTCCAGGGGATTTTGGCACTGGGGCTTCCTGTGGCAAATCAGTTTATTCCGGAGAGCAACTTATCAGAGGTGGCGCGTCTGATTATCTCCAACGGTATTATCATTTACGCGCTCAGCCAGGTGAAAGGAGGAAGCGGACGTGAATAAAAAGGCGACAGATTTTCTTGTTCATAATATGGTGGTAATTCTGTTTGTGATCTTATGTGTGCTGGCAACGTTCTTTTCCAAGCAGCCGCTCACCTTTGTGGTCTCGGAGCTTTTTACCAGGATTGCCCGAAATTCCTTTATCGTATTGTCTCTGATCATTCCGGTTATCGCCGGAATGGGACTGAACTTCGGTATCGTTATCGGCGCCATGGCGGCCCAGCTGGCTATTTTTTTGACTACCTACTGGGGTCTTACCGGTATATCGGGATTTTTGCTGACGGCGGCGTTAGCTACACCCTTTGCGGTATTTTTCGGCTATCTGGTGGGAAAGCTGTTTAACTATATGAAGGGCAACGAGATGATCGGCGGTTTGGTGCTGGGATATTTTGCAGACGGTATCTATCAGCTGGTATTCCTTTTCATCTTCGGCGGCGTGATCAAGATGAACAATCCCACACTGATGATTCCCACGGGAATCGGGGTGAAGAATACCATTGATTTAAAGGATACGGTAAAATATGCCCTGGACACGGTGCCTATGCTGACCATCGTGGAGATCGGCTTTTATTTGGTGCTGATCGGCCTTGCCAGTTCCGTGGCCTTAAAGCTTTACAAAAAGCAGACCGTGGACTGGAAGTCTGTGGCTGTGAAGGCAGCGGCGGCAGTGGTCGTCTATGCCCTGACCTTCATCGGGCCGGTGGAGCAATTTCTGGCGGCGGACCGTCTGCTGCTTTTATCGGCTGTGGAGCTGTGGTGCTTAGGCACCGCGCTGTGGCAGCTGTACGGCTTTGTGAAATGGAAGCTGCAGGAGAAGAACGGCGGGGAGGAGGCAGGGCCTAATTCCTTTAAGCCCGTAAAGGCCCTTGTCAATGTGATCCTGGCGGCCCTGGTATACGGGCTTACCTATGTGCCGTTTATCTACAATATCCTGATTGTGGTGCGGCTGCCGGTGCTGACCTATCTCTGTATCGGAGCCCTGTGCTGCTTTAATAATATTCTGATGAAGACACGCCTGGGGCAGGATATGAGGACTGTGGGACAGAGCCGTACCGTGGCCAACGCGGCCGGAATCAATGTGGACCGGACCCGTATCATTGCCATGATCTTTTCCACGGTTCTGGCCAGCTGGGGACAGCTGATCTTTTTGCAGAACGTGGGAACCATCTCCACCTACGGGGCCCACACCCAGGTGGGACAGTTTGCCATCGCGGCCCTTTTGGTCGGCGGCGCTTCCGTGCAGAAGGCCACCAACAAGCAGGCCCTCTTGGGAATCGTGCTGTTCCATACCTTGTTTATCGTGTCGCCTCTGGCCGGCAAGGAGCTGTTCGGCGATCCGGTGATCGGAGAGTACTTTCGGGTGTTTGTGTCCTACGGCGTCATTGCCCTGGCTCTGGCCATGCATGCGTGGAAGAAGCCGGAGAAGGCAAAGACGGAAGGAAAGGGAACGGATGAGCCCGGCAGCTCCGGCGGGGAGCGGGTGAAAGCGGCGTAAAATATAAGGATGTGCTAAAAGGCCGCCCTTCCTGTGACTTTGCGTCATGGGAGGGGCGGCCTTTTGATGACTGCAATGGGTTATCTGGTAGCATCCGGAATCATAGTAGAGGAATTAAGACTCTATCCGAACAAATCGCTGTGCGTCCCCGTTCGGGATAACGTCAGCACCAGTACATTATCCTCAATACGGTAGATCAAAAGCCAGTCTGAAAGAATGTGACATTCCCGGTGTCCAACCCAATTCCCGGACAGGCTGTGGTCCTTGTTCTTTTCGGGTAGCGTTTCGCCGCGGGACAGCGCACGAATAATATCGTCCAGTAGCGAAATGTCTAAATGGCGCTTTATTGCCTGTTTGTAGTCTTTTTTGAACTGTGTTGTCCAAACAATATCCAGTTTCATCGTTTCAACTCCCGAAGGGCTTCTTCTACATCAGAATAATGCTTCGCATTGGGATCATGGACAATTCGCTCGGCCTCCAACATAGCAGCAATGGTTTCTTTGTTGGGCTGTTCCAGTCTGACCTCGAAAGGCAGTCCTCCCACACGAAGCGATTGCCGAAGGAACACATTGATAGCAGTGGTGAGTGTCATTCCAAGCTCACCATAAAGCAATTCGCACTGCTTTTTTATGTCACTGTCCATGCGGACGCTGAAATTTGTGGTATCTGCCATAAGGGCAACCCCTTTCATACTTGATTGCGTCTATTATACGTCATTTGCAATGCAAAATCAACTCAACAAATGGATAATTTGCAGATTTTTCTGAACGGTTACAGTTTGTCTAATCATAAATCAATTCATTCTGATTCTGCTCAAATCGCATTACAATCACCCCATCAATATTACCGTGCTATCCAACCATAATGTCCTTGCACTGCCGCCCGAAACAAGGTAAAATAAGAATTAACTTTAAATCTGAAGAAAAGGAAGGTAATAGTTATGAAGGACGTGAATTGCGCGTATTGCATGCAAGGAGAATTGGTGGCTAAGTTTGCATATCCGATCTGCAAGATGGATACCGGATTTTTGTATGTATTTAAGGAGCAGAGCCATCCGGGCCGTCTGATTCTGGCTCATGACAAGCATATCAGCGAGATGATCGAGCTGACGGACGAGGAGCGTAACGCGTTTTTTGCCGATGTGGCCAAGGCGGCAAGGGCGATTCATAAGGTGTATCAGCCCAATAAGGTGAATTACGGCGCATACGGGGACACGGGCTGCCATCTGCATATGCATCTGGTTCCCAAGTATGAGGGCGGACCGGAGTGGGGCGGTGTGTTTGAGATGAACCCGGGCAAGGTTCTTTTGACGGATGAAGAGTATGAGGCCATTGCGGAGAAGATACGGCAGGCGCTGTGACTGCATCAATCGAGGGAGTAAGCAGATTTCATGAAATTTGTAGATTTAAAATGCCCCAACTGCGGGGGAAAGCTAGAGCCGGTGGAGGGGAATCCGAAAATCGTCATCTGCGAATATTGCGGCAGCCAGTATGTGCTGGAGGAGGACAAGGTGATCAATTATCATGTCCATCAGCACGTGGCGCCGGACAACAGCAGCTACAGAACCGCGGATTCGTCTGCAAACCTTTCGGGGATATTGGCGGCGGCCGGGATTCTTATGGGGCTTGTGCTTTTGTTCGGGGTGGGGATCTATACGGCAAGCAAGGATAAAACAGCTTCCCGGGATATGAATCTTTCGTCCTATTCCGGGGTGTCAGATTTTTCAGGTGACGCAGAGTCGAGAGAGGAAGTGGCAGAGCGCTCTCACTCACCCTTTTATTATCCGTTGGTGGAGGGAATCTACGGCAAGGAGGCCGATTCTCTGAACGAGACCGACCAGGAGCGGCTGCAATATATCAGCATTACCACAGGGCGGGATATTTTTTACGTGGATTACAGCTTTGCGGACCCTTACGGAGACCAGGAGCCGGATATCCGTCATCTGGAATTGAAGCCGGAGGATTGGAATACGGATGATCTGGCGGAATTTCCAAGGCTTGCCAAGGTGGAGTTGTCTTACCGGTGGGCGGACGGGGAGGTTCTTGCGAAGCTTGAGCATTTAAAGGGGCTGGCTTGCTATGGGGCAAGCCCCGGAGAGCTGGCCCAGTGGCTTGATCCGGGACAGCTGATTGAACTTAGGCTGGACGGGCCGGAGGATCTGGAAGGGCTTTCCGCTTTTGAGAATCTGGAAATCCTGGCTCTTGAGGATGTGGAAGCACCGGATATCCGGCAGCTGGCCGCCATGAAGAAGCTTCGCTCTTTAAGGATCGTGGAGGATGAACCGGACAGGGATCCTTTTTCCGATTCTCCTCCCTCACGAACCTTAACCGATTATTCCGCCATCTCCGTGCTTACAGAGCTTAACCGGCTGGAACTGGAGTCCTCCGCTATCCGGGAAGTGAGCTTTTTGAAATCCCTTGGAAACCTGGCGGAATTGTCTCTTTCCGACACAGAGGCTATCAGCCTGGAGCCTTTAGGGGAGCTTTCCCAGCTGTCCTCACTGTGTATAAAGGATAATTCTTCGGTGAAGGATTATGGCTTTATTTCAAGACTGACAGGCCTTAAACGCCTTACGATTGATAAGGATACCTCTCAGCCGGACCCGGATCTGTCCGGTCTGGGGCAGCTTATGGAGCTGGATGTCAGCGGGTTTATGTCAGTTGCCTCCCTGGGGGGCTTAAAGAGCCTAAAGAGCCTTTCGCTTCACGGCTGCAATATTGATGAGATTCAGGCTCTCTCCTCCCTTTCCGGCCTGGAAAGCCTGACCTGCTATTCCGTGTGGACCTATGCAAAGCCTCTCAGAAACGTTGGCTTTTTGGACGGAATGACCAGTCTTAAGTATCTTGATTTTTGCGGGAGCAAGGTGAAGGACAGATGGGGCGGATATGGAAATAAGATGGAGATTTACGGAGATATTTCCAATGTGTTGAATCATCCGGGCCTGGAGGAGCTGTATCTGAATGAGTGCATGTTCGGTCTTGAATTTGACAGGCTGGCGGACAATCCGACTCTTAAGGTGCTTGAGATGAAGGAGGTCAGCATTAAGAAAAATATCCGGGTGGAATCCTACTCAGGAATAACAGATGTGTGGTACGATGACGTGTCTATGGATGAGAATATCCGGTTTTTGACTCATTTTCCGGGCCTTCAAGAGCTGTACCTGGATGGAAATCAGCTGACGGATATCCAGTTTGCCGCAGAGCTTAAGAGCCTGGAGCGCTTTAGCATTAATAATAATTATGTGACGGATTTGGGGCCGCTTAATCAGGCAGAGAATCTGAAATATCTGGATGTGCGGCAAAATCCGATCAACAACTCCATTGACGCGGGAGATTCAGTGGAGGTTATCCGGTAACATTATTGCCATAGATAGTGTAATGGGAGGTGGTTACAGGTGGGAGAGGACAGACAGGAACGGCCAGGGCCAGAGACGCGGATTGCGGTAATAGGAATTATTGTGGAAAAGATGGATTCGGCGGGAAAGGTTAATGAGATTCTTCACCAGTATAATACATATATTATCGGACGGATGGGGCTTCCCTACAGGGAAAAGCAGGTGAATATTATCAGTGTGGTTCTGGACGCGCCTGCAGATATTATAAGCGCCGTATCGGGGAAGCTGGGACGCCTGCCGGGAGTCAGCTCCAAGGCGCTGTATTCCCGGCAGACAGGATAAAGAGGACCACTCCTGTCCTGCCATAAAATAGGGCTGCAAACAAAATAGAGCTGCAAAGAAAAGAAACCGAGGAATATTTTAAATCCCCGGTTTCTTTTTTTCGCGCCATGAGCCCACGATATTTGCCGCGCTGCTTGCAAAAATAAACGGGGTTTAGTCTCCCCCAGGCCCGTCCCGGCGGGGACGGGAGGATTCAGGAAGAGGTTCCACGTTCTGATAATAGGAATTCATATCCTCTTTTGGGATATCTCCATCACCATAGGAGTCATTTTTTGTATTTGCCGTGGGGGCTGGGCCTGTCCGGTGACAGTTACTGAAATTTTGCGCCATCTGTAATTACCTCCGTTTCTGTATTGCGGTTCCATTGCATAGTATACCCATGTAGAATCAAAATCAGCTGGCAGAATCTGGAAGGACCTTGGAAATCCCTTCTGGTTTTGCCAGGCTTCTCCTAGTTATTTTCCATGATTTATGTGGTATGATGGTTTTGTAACAGAAATGTAATATTTTAGAAACATAAGGAGGAAATACCATGAGAAAATTGCCATTTTATGTGTGTACAGCCGCAGCAATTTTGGCTGCCGGGACAATGACTGGAACTGCATATGGAGCGACTGCCGGTACATATAATATTCCTGGGGGAAGAGCGGTTGTCATAGGAGGAAGCGGTCTGGATGATTTAAAAAGCGTAATGGGGCAGCTTCGGGGAAATACCGGATGCGGGAACGACTGGTTTTCGGGAACCGGGAATAATGCATGCGGGAACGACTGGTTTTCAGGAACCGGGAATAATGCATGTGGGAATAACCAGACTTTTGGAAACGGGAATTGCCAGGGAGACTGGAATACGGTGTTGGATTGGTGGTGTGGAAATTCGGGATGCGATAATTGGGGAGGTGGCCAGAATAAGCCATGTACCCCGGATAAGCCGGACATACCAGATAAGCCGGACACCCCGGATAAACCGGACATTCCGGATAAACCGGGCACTCCGGACAAGCCGGACATTCCGGATAAACCGGGCACTCCGGACAAGCCGGATGTTCCCAATAAGCCAGGCAAACCAGATCTGCCGGAACAGCCGGGAAATGACAGCAGCCAAGACGCCTTTGCGGCACAGGTAGTGGATTTGGTAAACGTAGAGCGCTCAAAGGCGGGGCTTTCTACTCTCAAGCTTCATACGGGAGCGGAGGCAGCGGCCATGGTGCGGGCCCGGGAGATTGAGAGAAGCTTTTCCCACACCCGTCCCAATGGCAGCAGCTTTTATACCGCCTTACAGGAAGCGGGAATCACCTACCAGTCAGCAGGGGAGAACATTGCCTACGGACAGACAAGTGCCCAGGAGGTAATGAATGTCTGGATGAACAGCTCCGGCCACAGAGCCAATATTTTGAGCGGAAATTATACCTCCATTGCAGTGGCTCATTATCGAAGCGCTTCGGGGGTGGATTACTGGGTGCAGCTGTTTTTGCGGTGATGCATACAGGCAGCAAAGGTTTTACCGGCGGTTCCCAAGGATGATGCCGCAGGCAATTTTTTGTCCGGAATCACCGGAAGGCTGAGAGGTGAAATCATCCCGGTTTTGGTGGATAACAATGGAGCGGTTGAGGATATCCCGAAGCTGGAAGCGCTTGTCATAAAAAGCGGTCCAGGCATAGCCCTGGTTTCCCATAAGTGGAATGAGATCACCCAAATGATCCGGATGCAGACTATCATCGGAGCGATAGTGCTCACCGGTTCTGGAAAATCCCTGGGAGCAGTCACCATACTCGTGAATGTGAATCCCGTAAAAGTTGGTGCTTCCCTGAGTGGTAATACCCGGAAGATTAAAAATTTCCGCCTCGATCAGAATCCCTCCATAGGGAGTCTCATAGAATTTGACCAGGCCGCTGATTTCGGGAAAGCTGTCTCCTCCCTGAACCCATGCGGTTGCCTGTGGCTGGTTTTCCTCAAGAATATGGATGAAAGCCAGCCGCGGAGAAGGTTGTCGATATGCCATTCTGTTGGTTTCCTTTAAGTCAGGTTTGATGTAGTATATGCAGGGGAACGAGAGCTTTGTGAAAAATATACGGGGAAATTCCAGGCGCTTTCTTTTTTAGCTGAGCAGACATACTCCATAGGGGGATGTCTGCTCAATTTATTTGTCGCGTTTACAGGTACCTGTGAACAGTAACCGTCTTTTTTCCATGTAAAGCAAAAAAACAGGAGAATTATTTAGAATATCGGGAAAAATATGTTATACTTTAAATGCTGTACAAAACCGCAGGCAAGGGAGAGACAAGGTAAAATCATGGAATTTTCTTATACGGCAGTCAAGGATACCATACGGATAGATAAAGTTGTAAGTCCCCGGGAAACGGTAATGATTCCGGAGATGATCGAGGGCCTTCCTGTGACGGAATTGGGACCTTATGTGCTGGCGGAAAGTCCGGTGGAGGAATTATGGCTGCCTGCCCGGCTGAAAAAGATTGGCGCCTATGGATTTTACAACTGTGAAAGGCTTAAGATGATTCACGCCAGCAGCAGGACCACGGATCTGGGAGCAGGGCTTTTTGCAGGAACCTCCAATGTGGGATTTTTGGATATTACGGTGTTTGAGGGGGAAAAATCCAACTTAAAGGAGCTGCTTTCCGAGCTGCGGCAGACCTTGCGGGTGAGGCTTAATATACGCGAGGAAATAAAAGCAGGAGAGTATGAGGAAAAAGCGCAGGTCCGGCTGATTTTTCCCGAATATTATGAGGAATCGGTGGAGAATACACCGGCACGAATCCTGTACATTGAGACTCATGGCTGCGGTCACAGATATCGGTACTGCTTTGCGGGAACCCGGTTTCAGTATACAGGCTATGATGAGCTGTTTCCCCACGTGAAGGTTCAGGAGAAGGAGGCAGTGGTGACAGAGCTGGCCCTTGGCAGGCTTAGATACCCCTGGGAACTGTCAGAAAAGCACAGAAAAATGTATGTGGCCTATGTGAGAGAGCATTGGCAGACCGCGGGAAGGTTGGTGCTTGGAGCCGATTTACAGGAGGGAAGGATTGGGAAAAATCCGGAGGCGGGCGGGGTTGCCTGGCTGGTTGAGGAGATCTTAGACAGGGAATATACGCAGGAGAACGGAAGCGAGATCCCCAAAAACCAAGGGGATCCGCCGTTGGATTTGAAGCTGCAAAGGCTGATTGACGCAGCCTGGCAGGCAGGAAATACGGAGGCGGTCAGCTGGCTGATGGATTTTCGGCACCGGAGGCGGAGCTTAAGCGGGATGCAAGAGGAAGCTCAAAAGGAGCAGGGAGACCAGAAGGAGAAGAAAGCTCAAAAGGAGCAGGGAGACCAGAAGGAGAAGAGAGCTCAGAAGGAGCAGAGAGGCCAGAAAGAGCAGAGAGCTCAAAAGGAGCGGCAGCCAGGACAGACGCCAGGGAGGGAACGGCAGGAGAGAAAAAAGCCCAGGCGGTTTGAGTTATAGGAAGGAGTACCTGTATGATTGATCCAACAAGGCATCGGCAGCTGGAGGAGCTAAACCAGGTGGAATTGTGTGTGAGAATTCTCTCCAATGCCCGGAACGAATTGTATCTGAATATGCGATATCTGGATGTGGCGCTGGGAAGTCTGGGCTATGAGGCGACATCAGATTGCCCGGGGGTGGGGACCGATGGCTTTGTGATCTATTACCACCCGGAATTTCTTTGCCGGCTTTTTGGCAGGAGCCGGGTGCTGGTGAACCGTAGCTATCTTCACATGGTGCTCCATTGTCTTTTTTGTCATATGGATATCGGGGGAGGCAGGGAGGAAGAGGACTGGAATCTGGCCTGTGATATTGCGGCGGAGTCGGTGATTGACGGACTGTATTTAAGCTGCGTTCACCGGCAGCCGTCCTTTTACCGGCAGGATTGGTATGGAAGGCTGAGAAAAGAGCTGACCGTGCTTAATGCCCAGGGAGTTTACCATGTTTTGCAAAAAATGGAGTTGTCAGACACACAAAAGGAGCGCCTGGCAGCAGAGTTTTATGTGGATGACCATGGATACTGGAAGCTGCCCGGGGAGGAACCCAGGACTTCGGCAGTGCGGCAGAATCAATGGAACAAAAACCGGGACAGACTGCAGACGGAGATGGAGACTCTGGGAAATCAGCAGGAGGATGACTCAAAAAGCCTTTTGGAGCATGTACAGGTGGAAAACAGGGAACGATATGATTATCGGAAATTTCTGAGAAAGTTTTCCGTGCTGAAAGAGGAGATGCAGGTGGATCCGGATTCTTTTGATTATGTATTTTACACCTATGGAATGTCCCTTTATGGAAATATGCCCCTGGTTGAGCCTCTTGAGACAAAGGAAATCAGCCGGATTGAGGATTTTGTGATCGTGATCGATACCTCCATGTCCTGCTCCGGAGAGCTGACGCGGCGGTTTCTGGAGGAAACCTATGATGTGCTTTGCGAATCAGACAGTTATTTCAGAAAGGTCAATATCCACATAATCCAATGTGATGAGCAGGTGAGGCAGGACGCGCGGATCACCTGTCGGGAGGAGATGGAGGCCTACATGAAGGATTTTACCGTTATCGGACAAGGGGGGACGGATTTTCGCCCTGCCTTTGAGTATGTGGATCAGATGCAGGGGCGGGGGGAGTTTTCTCATCTTCGTGGACTTTTGTATTTTACGGACGGTGAGGGGATTTATCCGGTAAAGCGGCGGGCCTACGATACGGCCTTTGTGTTTGTGAAGGATCAGTACACGGATATTTCCGTGCCTGCCTGGGCCATGAAGGTGATACTGGAGCCGGAGCAGCTGATGTGCTGACGGAAAGGAGGAGACAGCAGGGTACAATGAATATTAAGCGAGCAAAACAGGAGATCAAGGACACGATTCGCGCCTATTTGATGAAAGACGAATACGGGGGCTATGAGATACCTTCCATCCGGCAGAGGCCGATTCTTTTGATCGGACCGCCGGGAGTGGGAAAGACTCAGATAATGGAACAGATTTCTCAGGAATGTCAGGTGGGGCTGGTGGCCTACACGATCACTCATCACACCCGCCAGAGTGCCATCGGCCTGCCATTTATCGAGAAAAGGCAGTTTGGGGGAAGGGAGTATGCTGCCACCGAATATACCATGAGTGAGATTGTGGCATCGGTTTACAACAAGATCGAGCAGACCGGCCTGGCAGAGGGAATTTTGTTCATTGATGAGATCAACTGTGTGTCCGAGACCTTGGCGCCGGCTATGCTTCAGTTCCTTCAGGGTAAATCCTTTGGAAATCATAAGATTCCGGAGGGATGGATTATCGTGGCGGCGGGAAATCCGCCGGAGTATAACAAATCCGTCCGGGAGTTTGATATTGTAACTCTGGACCGGATAAGAAAAATTGATGTGGAGCCGGATTTTGAGGCGTGGAAGGAGTACGCGGTTCGGGTGGGAATCCATCCGGCAGTCCGCTCCTATTTGGATGTGCGGCAGCAGAATTTCTGCAGGCTTGAGACCACGGTGGACGGAAAGCTGTTCGCTACGCCCAGGGGGTGGGAGGACCTTGCCCGATTGATTGAGGTGTATGAGAGGCTGGGACAGACCGTGGACCGGGAGCTTGTGTCGGAGTATATCCAGTTTCCCAAGATTGCCAGGGATTTTGCCGGCTATCTGGAGCTTTATCACAAGTATCAGGAGGATTACCAGGTGGAAAAGATCTTAGAGGGTCAGGTGCCTGCCGGGGTGTATGAAAAGCTGGAGAGAGCGGCATTTGATGAGAGAGTCAGTGTGGTGGGACTTTTGCTGTCCGGTCTCAACGGAAGCTTTGGCCAGGTGTGCCGGATGGCGGAGCGGCTCAGCCTGCAGATGAGTGAGCTAAGAGCCTTTAAGAAATCAGAGCTGCTTAGGGCCGGGGAGAAAGAAGCAAGCCGGTCGGGAGGCGCCGGGGAAAAGAAAGCAGGCGAGTGCCTTTTGGGGTTTGCCCGCATGACTGAGGATTTCCGCAGCCGCTGGGAGAAAAAGCAGGAAAGCGGTCTGCTTTCCCGGGCGGAGCTTAAAACCTGTCAGCAGGTAAGCGCATGTCTGGAACAGGAGCTGCTTGATCTGCAAAAAGAGGATTTTCGTACAGGAGAGGAGCTCTGGCAGAAGATCCAGACATTGTTTGGAGAGGAAAGCGACCAATATGAGATGCTCGTGGAAAGCAGCGGACAAAAGCTGGAGCACGCCTTTGATTTCATGGAGGCCGCCTTTGGAAACGGACAGGAGATGGTGCTGTTTTTGACAGAGCTGAATACGGGATTTTACAGCCTGCGCTTTTTGCAGGAGTACGACTGCGAGAGATATTACCAGTATAATCAAAATCTCCTGTTTTCCAAAGAGGAGGAGGAGATTCGGCGGCTGGGTTTTTTCCAAAAAGAAGGGAGTTAAGAAAACGATATGTTTGAAATGACAAGTATCATAGCCACAGGAATGAGAATCCGGCAGCAGGCATCCCAGGCGCCCGGCATGAATTTGAAGCCCAGCTGGCTTCTTGACACGCTTAAAAGCCTGCTGACACCGGGGCTAAAGGGGGCCTTTTGGAGAATATTTACGGCCGGACTGATTGTGTTTATCGGCATGCGGGTGGTCCGGATCTTTCAGAATATCCTGAAAAAGACCTTTGACCGGACAAGCCTGGAGGAGAATGTAAACAAATTTCTGCTTTCGGTTATCAATGCATGCATGTATGCGCTGGTGATTTTTATCGCAGCGGAAAAGCTGGGGGTGCCCTCCGCCTCCATTGTGGCGCTGATGGGCTCGGCGGGGGTGGCTATCGGTTTGTCCTTAAAGGAAAGCCTGTCCAATGTGGCAGGGGGAATCCTGATTATGCTTACACGTCCGTTTGTTCTTCAGGATTATATTGTGTGCCAAAATGTGGAAGGGACTGTGGCGGATATTGGTCTGGTGTATACTGCTTTGGTCACGGTGGACAACCGGAAGGTGACGATTCCCAACGGCACGGTAGCCAATGCCACGGTGATCAATGTGACGGCTCAGGACAAACGGCAGCTGGATCTGGAGGTCAATATTGATTATGGCTCTGATTTAAAGCGGGCCAAGGAGATTCTTTTAGATATACTTGAGGGGCATCCCCAAGTCCTTCGGGAGGATGGAGTGAAGGTTTTTGTCAAGGAATTGGGGAACAGCGCGGTGGTTCTGGGTATTCGCGGTTGGATGCTTAAGGATGAGTACTGGCCGGCCAGATGGGACATTATTGAATCCATTAAGCTTCGTTTTGATGAGGAGGGGATTGTGATTCCTTATCAGCAGATGACGATACATATGGGGCGGCAGTAAGGGCTGCTGTGTGGAGTTAAAAGGACTTTTAAACATGTAAAGTTTCTGTTTCAGGTGAAAATAGGGCCGGGAATCAATGCAATTCTGATTTCTGGTCTTTTTATGTGCTATATTGCTTTACGAATAACCTTTGAATATACAATAAGAGCAAAACATATTGTCAAGAAGCACAATATAATATAAAATAATACAAAACAAGACAAAATGTATTGGCTGATAGAATGCTATGTCGTATAAATAAATTGAAAATCAATATAAATAAATCGTGAGAGCGAAAGAACAGACAACCCGTACAAATTACAGAAAGCAAGGGAGTAAACAGAATGCAGACATTAAAGGACGAGTCATTTACTCGGGCAAAGAATTTGGGTGCGAATCTTTGCGGTGTTGCGGATCTGACGACTCACAGGGAGTGGATACGGGAAAATTACGGGGATTTGTGCGCATCGTTTCCCCGGGCTGTTTCGATTTCTATATTTTTTCCCAGGGAAATCATAGGGGAGCAGGCCATCGGGCCCACCCGTTTCTACAGCTATTTTTATGGGGAAATCAATCGCCAGCCGGATTCCATTGGCTTTCTGCTTTCAAATCTCCTGCAACAGAAAGGATACCGTTCCTATCCGGTCCCCACATCGGATTACCGCCAGACCCGGCTTTTTCCCGGATTGCAGGAGCAGGTTGCGGAGAAAGGACCGGAGGGTTTGCCCAAAAGCGAGACAGAGCTAATGGGAATGTTCAGCCACCGTTTTGCTGCCAGCCATAGGGGTTGGGATGGATTGGGAAAAGCTGTCATCTGATCAATCCCAAGGTAGATCCCCGTCTCCGTCTGACCACGGTCCTGACTGATGCGCTTTTGCCTCCGGATCCGCCGCTTCCTAATCGCTGCGGAAGCTGCACCCGATGCTGTAACGCCTGTCCGGTTCATGCGATCCATGGAGTCGCTTTTCAGGCCGGGGATCCGCCTTCCTTGCGTTCTGACAAACAGACATGTTTTTCTTTTTTGGAGGATATGGCCTCCGTATTTGGACGGCATACATGTGCCAAATGCCTGGCAGCCTGTCCCTGGGGAAGCAAAACATGATTGTCTTTAGGAACTGTTGCTATTGGATTGAAAATAAAAAAGAAAATATACAAAAAGTATTGACAAGATATACTAATTGTTATATAAATGTATTGTACGGGCGAGAGGAAAAGAAAAATGGTATAACGATATAATATTACATGAATCAAACCGACTCATAACCGTGCAAAAAGACGCAGAAGAAGGAACGGCAGCCTATGAGGAAGCAGATACAAAAAGAAACCTACAATATGTTCTGGGCGATTGTGGGCGTTGTGTTTTTTGCGGCAGCTTACCGATGGTTTTTGGTTCCGGCAGGACTTTACAGCGGCGGCTTTACGGGGATCTCCCAGCTGGTAAAGCTGTTTCTCACGGAAATATTACATATTCCCATGCCGGAGCACATCGATGTTACGGGAATTATTTTCTGGTGTATCAATGTTCCCCTGTTTTTCCTGGGGTACAAGAGCATCGGAAGGAAATTTCTGTACAGAACCATTATTGCGGTCTGTATTCAGTCCTTTCTGCTGGCAACCATTCCGGCTCCCAAAGAGCCGCTTCTGGATGATATGTTATTAAACTGTATCATCGGCGGAGCTCTTTCGGGATGGGGAGTGGGAATCACCCTGCGGGCAGGCGGCTCCGGCGGCGGAACGGACATTGTGGGAATGTATTGCGCCAAAAATTATCCGGAATTTGGGGTCGGCAGGCTGAGCGTGATGATGAATCTTTGCATTTATCTGATTGCGGCAGTGCGGTATGACCTGGAGGTGGCAGCTTACTCCATGGTATTTTCCTTTGTGTCAGGGATCATGGTAGACCGGGTTCATTACCAGAACATTAAGGTGTCCGTGTTTATCGTCACCAAAAACCGGGAGCTGGGAGAAAAGATCAACCGAACCATATCCAGAGGCGTTACCAGCTGGAAGGCCTGGGGAGAGTACAGCCACTCGGAGGAGGTGCTTCATATGGTGGTGGTCAGCAAATATGAGCTGCAGGCGCTCAAAAAGCTCATTCGCCAGGAGGATCCCCATGCTTTTGTGCAGATTATGTCCCCGGACATGATTATGGGAAATTTTGAGAAGCGGCTGGAGGTTTGACGGCAGCCAGGTAAGTAAGAAGCAAAGGTAAGAAACCCCTTAGAGGGATATTTTAAATGTCCTAAGATAAGGACAAGAAGGAGGAAGAGAGACATGTTTAATTTTGACGAGGCAAAGATCAGACAGGAGCATCAGAACGGGGTGGATATTATTCCCCAGGTGGAGAAGCATGTGGACCAGGTGTGCAGGGACGGCTATTCCAATATTTTCTATATCGGAATCGGCGGCACGGTGCTGTATGCCAACCAGATGATGCACATTGCAAAGCAGCTGGGATCAAAGCTTCCGCTTTTTATAGAGAATGCCGCAGACTTTAATCTGGTGGGGAATCCCTTCTTTGATGAAAAATCCGTTGTGGTGATTGAGTCCATTTCCGGAGATACCAAGGAAGTGGTGGAGGCGGTGGACAAGGCCCACGCGGCGGGAGCCAGAGTGATCGGATATGTGGAGAAGGAGGGAACCCCTCTGTATGAGAAGAGCGATTACCTGGTGACAACCGTGGGCGGCGGCTATTATTTCTGGTATACGGTAACACTCCGCTTCTTAAAGAACGCAGGCCAGTTTGACAAGTATGACCAGTTCTTTAAAGAGATCGTCCATATGCCTGATAATGTGGTGCAGATTTATAAGGATGCGGATGCAGACGCCAGGGCTTATGCGGAAAAGTATTGCGATGAGCCTATCACCTATCTGGTTGGCTCCGGCAATCTGGAGGACTGGGCCACCTGCTATGGAATGTGTATTATGGAGGAGATGCAGTGGATGCGCACAAGACCTATCTCCGCAGCCAACTTCTTCCACGGCACCCTGGAGGTTATCGAGAGAGATATTCCGGTGATTCTCATAAAGGGCGAGGACATGACAAGACCCCAGATGGAGCGGGTGGAGAAATTTGTCAACACCATCAGCGCCAAGGTGATTGTATTTGACACAAAGAATTTTAAGCTGGAAGGAATCAGCGATGAGTTTAGGGGAATGTTGGCTCCCATTGTGATGCGCTCCGCATTCCAGAGAGTAAACGTTCATTTGGAGCATTGCCGCAGACATCCTCTGGCTATTCGCAGATACTATCGGAGACTGGATTATTGATGGCAGAAGTGACGCGGGATAAGTCAAATCCCCTTTACATCCAGATAGCGGAGGATATCAAGTCCCGGATTGGCCGGGGCGAGCTGCTTCCCAATACCAGGATTCCCACGGAGATGGAGCTGGGCAGCCATTACGGAGTCAGCCGGATTACTGTTCGCAAGGCACTGGAGCTTTTGGTGGATGAAGAGGTTCTGGTCCGGAAGCAGCAGATCGGAACATTCATATCTGACAAGAAATTATCCAGAAGCCTAAACAGCTTCATGGGATTCTCCCAGACCTGTGAGATGGCGGGGGATCGCCCCGGCACCCGGTTTTTGTCCGGGGAGCTGGTGACGGCGGCGTCCTCTCACAGAGAGGCCCTGAGGATTCCTGAGGGGGAAACGGTCATCCGTATCCGGCGATTGCGGTATTGCAATGACTTGCCGGTGATTTTGGAGGAGAATCATTTTCCCAGAAGGTATGCCTGGCTTCTGGCGGAGGATCTCAATGCTTCTCTGCATCAGCTTCTCCAGAGCCATGGAGTAGTCCTGGGCAACGGGACCAAAACCATAGGCGTCTGCTACGCCACCAAAGAGGAAGCTCAGTGGCTGGAAATCAAGGAAAAGGATGCATTGATCGTGTCAAGAGATGTGGTTTACGATGCGGACGGGGAACCAGTATATAGCGGCAGGGAGATTATTAACGGAGACCGCTATCAGTACAAAATACTGGCAAACAGCGTCTGGAAAGAGGCATAAATCGGAAGGGATGTACAGGGCAAACGCCTGCCTGGAAAAAATACCAGGCAGGCTTGTTTTGCAGAATAAAGGAGGATGCTATGATTCGGGTATTGGGCATTGGAGACAATGTATGCGATAAATATCTTCACATAGAGACCATCTATCCAGGTGGAAATGCTTTGAATGTTGCGGTTTTTGGAAAATTTCTGGGGGCGGAGGCTGCTTATCTGGGAACCTTTGGGGATGATGAGGTGGGACGGCATGTATATTCGGTGGTCCGTCAGCTGGGGCTGGATATTTCCCACTGCCGGATGGAGAAGGGAGAGAACGGCTGCGCCCGGGTGCGGCTGGCGGACGGAGACCGGGTATTTCTTCCGGGAAACCACGGGGGCATTGCGGGAGAAAAGCCGCCGGTTTTGACCGGACTTGACGAGGAATACATTTCCCGGTTTGATCTGATACATACCAGTATATTCAGCTATATGGAACCGGAGCTTCCAAAGATACGAAGGGCGGGGAAATTTGTGTCCATGGATTTTTCCGACCGGTACGATGAGGCGTATCTGAGGCAATGCTGTCCCTATATTGACTGCGGGGAGATTTCCTGCGGGAATATGCCGGAGGAGGAGATCCGCCGGGTCATCAATCAGATCATGGAGTTTGGATGCAGGCATATGGTGATTGCCACCAGAGGAAGCAAGGGAGCCCTGGTGATGGTAGACGGACGCCTTTACGAGCAGTCCCCCTGTCTGGTAAAGGCAAAGGATACCATGGGGGCGGGAGATTCCTTTATAGCCTGCTTTCTGGTGAATTATCTGAACGGAATTTCTCTGGCAGTGGATTTTCCCGGGGAGTCCGGACAGAGAGGGATTGTTACCGGGGAGGAGTACAAGAATATGCTGATTCGCTTAAGCCTTTACCGGGCGGCCGTGTTTTCGTCCCGCCAGTGCCAGCGGGACGGGTCCTTTGGATACGGGAAGAAAGCAGAGCTGACAGCCAAGGATAGGGAGGTTATGTGAGCGGTTGTAAACGCGCGGACCTATTTGAAATGCTACAGCGTGGTTACAAAAATTGTCAAAAATTGGCAATTTTCGTGGCGGAAACCCCATCCGTATGATATGATTGTAATATTAGGTAACAGTTCAGACGGCGGGGAAGATACCCGTCTGAACTGATACATATTAAGAATTACTTGCAGTGGAAAGGAAGGTATGTATGTCAGAAGTATTGCGTGACACGGTGGTGCCTCTGTATATTCAGATTGCCGGGGATATTAAGTCGAAAATTGAGCGGGGGGAGATTCAGCCCAATACCAGGATTCCCACAGAGCTGGAATTGAGCAGCGATTACGGCGTCAGCAGGATTACGATCCGTAAAGCACTGGAGCTGCTGGTGGATGAAGGGATCCTGGTTCGCCGGCAGAGAGTCGGGACCTTTGTCTCAGATAAAAAGATTTCCAGAAGCTTAAACAGTTACATGGGATTTTCCCAGAGCTGTGAATTGGAGGGCAATAAGCCGGGAACTCAGTTTTTGTCAGCCGAGTTGGTAAAAGCCAAGCCTTCTGACATTAAAACTTTGCACCTGGAGGATGAGGACAAGGTGATCCGCATTCGGCGTTTGCGGTACTGCAATGATGTTCCGGTGATTGTGGAGGAGACCCGTTTCCCCAAAAAATATGCATACCTGCTGGCGGAGGATCTGACCCGGTCTCTCCACCAGATTTTGCATGAGCACGGGATCACCGTGAGAAACGGAAGCCTGATTATCGGTGTCTGCTATGCCACCCGGGAGGAGGCCGAATATCTGAGAATCAAGGAGCACGATGCCCTGATTCTGTCTAAGGATGCGGCCTATGATATGTCCGGGGAGCCGGTCTACTGCGGCAGGCAGGTGATCAATGCGGACCGGTATCAATATAAGGTTCTAACCAACAATATGATGATCGAGGAGGGAAAGAGCCTTTAGATATGGAGAACCTCCGTTAAATGCTCCGGATCCACGTCATAACCAAATCCCAGAGAACCATCTTTTACTACTATGGCGGCGGCATATTCCGCCGCTTCTTTCAGAGAATCTGCAATTCTGTCAGAATTATTCCAAGGAAAATCTGATTTTCTCTCAAATTTTATTTCCTCAAAATCTTTTCTGCCAAAATAGCTGGTCAAAAAGGCACTGATAAAAGAATCTCCGGCGCCCATGGTGTCCTTTGCCTCAACCGGAATAACCTCCTGGTAAAAATATTTTTTTCCGTTAATGGCAGGCTGTCTGTTCATGGAAATGCTCCCTCTCATTACGTTTTTTTGCGGTCAGCGCAGCAGATGCGCAGACCTATCTGAACTATTACAAATAATAAAACATTTTTTGAAATATTGCAACTATTTGTATTCAAATATATTTGTATAATATTATGCTTGTATATCAATAAAAGAAATATACGTTATAGAAAATGGATATAATACAGGAAAAATATAAAAAAGTTGTTGCAATTTTCCACAAATATGATATACTATGTATCAACAGGAGATGATACATTATATACCAAATAATAAGACAAGAAAGCCGCTTCGGTAATTACAAGAGAAACAGTAAGACAAAGATAAGACAAAAACAAGACAATCCGCTGACAACCGGAAAGGGAGGAGATTATGGGAGCCATTCATCAATCCCAGATTGCCATCGGCAATTATCACTATGTATCCTGGTCTTTTGAATATTTTCTTGACTCCGTAAAGAAAATAGGAGTGGAAAATATAGAGCTGTGGGGAGCGAAGCCGCACTTTTGCGTGGATGATCAGAATCAGGAAACGGTCAGAGAGTTCAGAAAGCAGATAGAGGACAAGGGCTTGAAGCTGATCTGTTTCTGTCCGGAGCAGAATACATATCCCATTGATATCAGCACGGCCAATGAGGTCATACGAAAAAGAAGCATTGATCATATGAAGCGGGCCATTGAGATTACCTCATGGCTGGGAACAAAAAAGATGCTTCTCTGTCCCGGAAACGGGTATGTGGATGAACCGGAGGAGAGGATGTGGGATCGGTGCCACCGTTCTATCACAGAGCTGGCAAGGACGGCAGCAGATTGTGACGTATGTCTGATGCTGGAGACCCAGTCCCAGGAGGAATCTCTGTTTATGAATACGGTGCAGGAGCAGAAGAAGATGCTTGAGGCAGTGGGGCATCCCAATGTGAAGGCAATGCTGGACACCGTACAGCTGGCTCAGTTTGACCGGGATATAAAGGGGAATTTTGAAGTTCTGGGCTCTGAAATGATCCGCCACGTCCATCTGGGGAATACCCTGGTGCAGGAGCGGACCTGGTATGAGGAGCAGGGGACGAAGCGCCTTAGAAAGGGCAGAAGAGTTACAGGGCATATCGGCTTTCGCCAGGGAAATGTGCCATTGGGACAATACCTAAAGCAGCTGGCCGATGAAAAATATGGGGGCACAATCACCATAGAGATATGTCAGAGGGCATATTTTTTGGAGGCCCACAGATATGCCAAGGAGGCATTTGACTATGTGACGGAATGTATTCGGGATATCCGGTGATTGATTTGCCGGGAGCCATACCGTGATGCATCAGGTCACAAAACTAATCATTTAAAGGAGGAGAAACATGAAGAAGAGTATCACAAGACGACTGACGGCGTTAGCAACCGCGGGCATTATGGTTGCCGGCATGCTGACCGGCTGCGGCGGAGGAAGCCAGACTCCCGCTACCACAGCCGCGGCGGGAGGAGATTCCGGAACCGCCACTACGGCAGCAGCTGCCCAGCCAGAGGCGCCGGCCGCACCGGCAGCAGGCAGCGAGGGCAAGCAGGAGATCAATGTATGGCATTATTTCGGAACCGAGAGCATTCAGCTGGAGTTCCAGAAATTTGTGGATGAGTACAATGCTCAGTGCGATACGGCAGTTGTGAAGGTAACGGTTCTGCCTTTTGCAGATTTTAAAAAGCAGCTTTCCATGAGTGCAGTGGCAGACAGCCTGCCGGATTTGGTGTTTATCGACAACTGTGACTGCTCCGCATACTCTGCCATGGGTATTTTTGAGGACATCACAGACCGGGTTGCCCAGTTCCCGCAGTTTAATGACTATTATGATCAGATCATGGCCACCTGCACCTACGAAGACAAGATCTATGCTCTTCCGGCAGAGTCCAACTGTCTGGGACTGTACTACAACGTGGATATGGCAAAGGAAGCAGGCGTGGAGCCTCCCACCAACTTTGAGGAGCTGAAGGACTTTGCCAAGGCAATGACCACCTCCGATCACTACGGATTTTCCTTCTGCGCGCATCCGTCCGAGGAGGGAACCTCTCAGTTTATCCCCTTCTTCTGGTCAGCAGGCGGCGATTCCATGCAGCTTGACAGCGAGGCAGGCGTAAGAGCTCTTACCATGTTTACGGACATGATCAAAGACGGATCCATGCCCAAGGATGTGGTGAACTGGACGCAGGGCGATATCCCCACCCAGTTTATCAATGGCCAGGTGGCTTCCATGGTTATGGGCTGCTGGAGAATCCAGTGGATGAAGAACAATGCACCGGAAGGCTTTAACTGGGATGTGGTTCCCCTTCCCAGCGACAAAGAGAAGGTCAATGTATACGGCGGAGAGAATCTTGCAATCGTTAAGGGCAAGAATGTGGATGAGGCTTTCAAATTCATGTCCTGGTTCCTGGATTATGAGAAGAATTCCGAGTGGAACTTAAATACGGACGAGTTCCCGGCTATGGAGAAGGTTCTCACAGATCCCAACTATACAGAGGCTGAGTACTGGCCGGCATTCATCGAGCAGATCCCGTACACAAGAGCTCGTGACGTTACTCCCAAGTGGCCGGAGATTTCCGTGGGCTATCAGACCGCGCTGCAGAATGCATTGACTCTGAAGCAGACACCTGAGGAGGCTGTGAAGGAAGGCCAGAGAATTATTGATGAAGCATTAGGAAAGTAATGACAGGATAAGCTTTCCCATACTGTATACAGGCTGTCATCCTGCCTGTGACTGTCCGGGGATATTAAGGGGAAATACCGGAACGGCTGCAGGCAGCGGCATCCTGGTCAGGGGAAAGATGACGATTAGGCAGTTGCAAGAATGATTTGTAAGGGGGCCCGACACTACATGAGACGAAGTGACAAAGTAGGATATTGGTTTGTTGTACCGGCCTTTCTGTTTATGGCCATGTTCATGTTCTATCCTGTCATTTACAATGGGATTCTCAGTATGCAGCACGTGGATGTGATGACGCTGCTGGCTGAGGAAAAAGAGTTTGTGTTTTTTGATAATTATTTAAAAGCTTTTAAAGATAAAATGTTCTGGAACGCTTTAAAGAACACCTTTATCTTTACCATAGGCAGTATTGTATTCCAGTTTGGAATCGGTTTTTTCCTGGCTGTACTTTTCAACAGGGAATCAAGATCATTTAAGTTTATGCGGGCAGTCATGATGGTGCCCTATATCATGCCGGGTACCGTAAGCGCTATTCTTTTTAAGTTTATCTTTAATGTCAGCGGCGGTATTGCCAATGAAGCCATGCTGGCTCTGGGGCTGATTGATCAGCCGATTGAGTGGCTGCTGACGGGAAAGACGGCGATGATTTCTGTTATTATCGGGAATATCTGGTGCGGAATTCCCTTTAATATGATTCTTCTGTCATCGGGCCTGGCGGGGATTCCCACGGAGCTCTACGAGAGTGCTATTTTGGACGGAGCCAATATTTTCCAGAAGTTCTTCTATATTACGGTTCCCCAGCTTCGCAGCTCCATAGAGGCAATACTGGTCCTGGGGTTTGTTTACACGTTCCGCTGCTTTGAAATGATTTATGTTATGACAGGTGGAGGACCGGCTAACGGTACGGAATTGCTGACACTTTTGTCCTATCGCTCCTCTTTCATGGAATTTAACTTTTCACAGGGAGCGGCAGTTGCCAATATACTGTTTTTGATCTTGTTTGCAGTGGGGCTCTTTTACACGAAAATGCTGGGAAAGGAGGATAACCAGTGAAAAAGAACGGAGTATTCTTCACACAGAAAAGAATGAAGCATATTCAGTCCGCCGTGGCGGTGATCTGCTTTTTGATCATGATATTTCCTTTGTACTGGCTGTTTTCCAGCTCCTTAAAGACCGAGGCATCGATCTTTTCCAGGCCGCCGGAGATATTTCCTCTCCATCCGACCTTTGATGCCTATGTCTCCCAGCTGCAGCAGGTGACCTTTGACATTATCGGGTCCTTTAAAAACAGCCTGCTGATCTCCTTCTGCACTATGGTGATTTCCGTGGTGCTGGCGGTGCCGGCTGCCTATGGTCTGGCCAGGTTCCGCCTGAAAGGAAAAAATCTGATTGTGTTTTTATTTTTGGTGTCCCAGATGCTTCCGCAGATATTTACGCTTATCCCCAACTTTATTATCTTCAAAAAGATAGGGATCTACAATACCTACTGGGCTCCGATTTTGTCTAACTGTACGCTGGCTATTCCCTTCTCTCTGATGATGATGCGGACATTTTTCGTGGGGATTCCCAGGGAGATAGACGAGGCAGCCAGAATTGACGGCTGCAATGCATTCCAGTCCTTTACCCGGGTAATGCTGCCTATGAGCGCCAACGGGCTGGCTGTTACTTTCGTGTTCAGCTTCCTTTTCGGATACCAGGACATGATGTACAGCTTAACGTATGTGACGGACAGCACCATGTGGCCGGTGACCACGGGAATCTACAATGTGGTGGGACGTTACGGCATCGAGTGGTGCCGGGCCATGGCCTTTGGCTGCATGGCAGTAGTTCCGGTAATCCTCATCTTTGTGTTTATGCAGAAATATATTGTTCAGGGTCTGACAGCAGGGGCTGTCAAGGGTTGATGATATACCCGATACAAAGCTACGAACCGACTAGGAAAGGTGGTAAAACAATGGTTATTGACATGCATGTGCATCCTGGCTTTTACGAGAAGATCAGCCAGGATAAAAACGAAATAGACTTCAGGAAAAAAGCAATGGGGTGGGATTTGATGTCTACCTTCCCCGTGGATCTGACGAGAGTGCAGATGGAGTTTGCAGGGGTTGACAGACTGGTGCTTCTTCCCCTGGATCTGACTACGCAGATGAAGGGCTGGGTAGTGACCAATGAGGAGGTCCGTCAGATGATGGATCTGGCTCCGGATCTGTTTTACGGATTTGCCAGTGTGGATCCCCATCGTCCTGATGCATTGGAGGTGCTGGACTATGCATTTAAGGACTTAAAGCTGATGGGCCTGAAGCTGAATCCGTCCAAGCAGGTATTTTATCCTGCGGATCCCATGATGGATAAGATCTATGAAAAGTGCATCGAATACAATAAACCAATCATGTTCCATGCCGGACTTTCCTGGGAGCCGAACTGTTTGATGAAGTATTCCCAGCCTCTTAATTTTGAGGAGGTTGCGGTCAAATATCCGGATCTGAGATTCTGCCTGGCCCATTTTGGCTGGCCCTGGATTCAGGAGACCACGGCTCTGGTGTTAAAATACCCCAATGTGTACACGGATACTTCTATGCTGTACATGGATTCTCCGGAAATTTTCCTGCGGGAGGTGCTGACCGAGCAGCTGGGTCATCTGTGGATTGAGCATAACATTCAGGATAAGGTAATGTTTGGTTCCAACAATCCCCGGTTCCGCACTGCAAGGATCAAGAGGGGGCTGGAATCCTTAGACTGGAAGCCGGTCACCAAGGAAAAGGTGTTAGGCGGCAATGCGGTGAAATTTTTAGGACTGGAGGCATAAGTCATGGTTAAGATGATGGAGAAGAAATACATAACAGAGAAGGAATTTCAGCTGATTCCGGTTACCCAGGTGGTGCGTGATTTTGTGGCGGAGAGTGGAATCCAGAACGGAGTGGTATTTGTCATCACTTCCCACACGACCACAGGAATCACGGTCAATGAGAACTTAAGCTGTCTTTACTCGGATATTGAGGAGACCTTGGAGCGGCTGATTCCCACCAACTATCCTTATGCCCATGCCCATTTCCTTCCCAGCTACGGCGCTACGGGTGGAAATGCACCGGGACACTTAAAGTCCCTCCTTTGCGGTAACCATGCGGTGCTTCCCATCAAGGACGGAGTGATTCAGTGTGGTTTTGCCCAGGATATCTATCTGGCTGAGTTTGACGGTCCCCAGGTGAGACGGATTTTTGTCCAGGTTCAAGGCGAATAGGAGGTCCCAAAATGAAGCATTTAAAGACGGAACAGGTGGCGGTTTCCAACTATCCGTATTTTAAATATTCGTTGGAGTATGCCCTTGACTCCTTAGAGCGCATGGGCGGTTCCAACATGGAATTTTATGCCTGCTATCCTCATCTTCACGTGGATGACGCCGGGATTTCTCAGGTAAAGGCCGTAAAAAAGCAGCTTAAGGATCACCATCTGACACCTGTCTGCTTTACTCCGGAGCAATGTCTGTATCCGGTGAACATTGCATCGAAGGATGTGGCGGCCAGGAAGCGCAGTATTGAGGTTTATGTGAAATCTATGGAGTTTGCCTCTGAGATGGATATTCAGCTGTGTCAGTTTTTGTCCGGCTTCGGATGTCTGGATGAGGAGGACGGGGATATCTGGAAACGGGCCGTGGAGTCCGTAGCTTACCTGGGGCGGATCGCGGAGGGCTATGGACTTACCATCGCCCTGGAGACTTCGCCGAAGGAGTATACGGCCACGGTGACGGCAAAGGATATTGTGCGCCTGATTGAGGACGCGGGCAGTCCTGCGGTGAAGGGGATGATCGACACGGCCACCCTGGGATTTGCGGATGAGACCATGGAGGGGGCGATTGCTGACCTGGGACCTTATCTGCGCCATGTCCATGTGGGGGACGGAAAGCCTAACGGGCATTTCGCCCTGGGGGAAGGGGAGTTGGACCTTCCGCACATGATCGATGAGCTGGATAAGGCGGCCTACGGGCATTATCTCAGCCTGGAGATTTTGAATAATCTTTATACGCGCAATCCGGAATATGCCATGAAGAAGTCTTTTGACTGGCTGGTTTCCTATATTGAGAAGCATTGATGTGAGGGGGCTCTGTCCTGCTGCCTGTGAGGGGGCGGGATGGGGTCCTTTTTTAGTGGGGGATTTTGGTGAGGGGGACGCAGCCTTTTAGGGGGAATGGCCCCGGAGGCGGCCCATAGGGGCAAGGTCCGGCTCGGGTTTCGGGTCTGTGGTATCTAAGGGAAAAAGACAGCCGTCACGGTCAGACATTCTTACGTGTCCGGGTCAGGCCCTGGACACTAATGCAACTGATTCGTACAACGGCTGTCTTTTTCCCTAAGATACCGCAAAGACCCTGCAAATGTCGCCGGACCTTGCCCTCAGGGGCCGCCTCCCGGGGCCATTCCCCCTAAAAGGCTGCTGCTAATTGGCACGATATAGTTTATGAGAAGCTGCAAAGCAGATTCTCATAGGCGTGGTTTGCGCTGTAGAAAGGTCTCCGCAGTGTGAGAAAAAAGTAACTTTGGTAAAGGCTATTACATACGTTTCTTATGGTCAGATTATGGTATTATATGAAGCCCCGGGCGGTGAACCATCCGATACTTTGGGCGTAAGCGGGCTCCGGATTTTCGTGGTAACGGTCGCTTAAGATTTCAAGGGTCAGATATTGGTTGTAGCCGAAAGACTGAAGGTCTTTTACGTACTGGTCCAGCGGAAGGATTCCGTCTCCTAAGGCCAGATGTCCTCCTGGCATTCCATCGATGAAATGAACGTGCTGGATGTCATTGCCCATTAGATCGAGATATTCTTTTGGGCCTTCGCCTACACGGGCGGCCATATCTACGTCTACCATGGCTTTTAAGTGGGGACCGCCTACCAGATCCATCATGGATTTTAGTTCGGCTGCCGTGACGCACAGATTGGTGGTGGTGCGGGTTAAATGCTCCAGCATGATGGTGGTTCCCATTTTGCCGGCGTATTCTGCCAGTTCTAAAAGGGAATCGCGGCAGCGCGTGAAGGCTTCTTCTCTGGATTCGTTCCGATAGCCCTGGCCAATGGTGATGAGGGTTCTGGGGGATTCCATCTGGTTGGCAATTTCCAGGGAGCGCTTCAGATACCGCATGGTCCAGTCGTGGATGATTTTGTCGCGGGAGCCGAGATTTACCGGATACATGCACTGTTCCGGGGTGTAACATATAACCTGAAGGTGGTGGTCACGGATCTTCTTTACGATTGCGTCTACATCGGATACGGAGCATTCGTCCTGGTACAGGTGAGGGCCGGCTCCCCAGAATTCGATGGTTGTCTGGTTTAAGCGATTCATGGAATCGAGAAAGTAGTCCAGACTGAAAAGACCGTAAGAATAATTGCCGCATACAACGCTGTCTCTGTTCATAAAAACCTCCTCTTTTATGGTTTGTGGTGTCCAAGGGTCCTGATTTCATATGCAAGTGTATTCCCAAAGTCATGGTTTGACATGGGTGTATGCTGCATCGGATCCTTGGGAGCTGGTATTATATAGAAATTATGTTGTTCCTATATTGTATCATAATAATATAATATATGCAATACCAGGAAGGGCTATAATTTTGGATAAAAATCACATAATATTGACATATAATAATACATATGATATACTAAAGTAAACAATATGTTATATAATATTATGATGCGGGTCACAAGTTAAAAAATTCTCTTGCAAGCAAGCTTGCATCGGATTTTTTCACCTTTTGACTTTGGTATCACCATATTACACTGTGAGGAGGAATAGTTATGAACATGGCGGCAATTGGTTTCTGTTGTATTGATGTTTATGAAAACATCGGGAAGAAGTACGCCACAGGAAACGGTGTGGATGCAATTGTCCATCTTGCCAGGAGAGGGGTGGATACGGCCCTTGTTTCCGTTGTAGGAACGGATGAATACGGTACGGAAATGCTGGATCTGTGTAAGGAGTACAAGATTGACACTTCTCATCTTCAGGTTAAGGAGGGAAAGACCTCGGTTTACCGGATGGCCCTGAAAAACGGAGTGGACAGGGTTCATGTGGAAAATATTCCGGGAGTTATGGCAGATTATGTGCCCACACAGTCGGACCTTGAATTTGTGAAGACCTTTGAGTATGTGCACACGGATTTGACCGGGCGGGTGCTTCATCTTCTCCCGGAGCTTAAGGACGCCGGATGTAAGATTATTTTTGATTTCTCTATGAACAAGGATGAGAAGAATATGAAAGATATTCTTCCTTATGTACATTGTGCTTTCTTTTCCTGTGAGCAGAAAACGCCGGAGATTAAGGATTTCCTGATAAAGGCCAAAGCCCTGGGAGCTGACTACGTGGTGGCTACCTTTGGGGAGGAGGGGAGCATGTGCTATGACGGAGAGAATTTCCATGAGCACGGGATTTACAAGGTTCCGGTGGTAAACACCGTGGGAGCGGGGGATTCCTTCATAGCAGGATTTTGTTGGGGCCTGATGTGCGGCAAGGATGTAGATGGGTGTCTGGAGGAAGGGGCCAGGCTGTCGTCTAAGGTCGTCCAGGAATTTAATCCATATTAATGCCCTTTTGCTCTCTTGCGGACAGTAAAAGCCATAGGGAAACCTGTTCATCGGGAAGGCAGGGCGTTGATTAAATTTGCAGGGAGGTTTGGAGTGAACAGATTAAATAAGAACTCAAGCATTCCTTTATATCAGCAGCTGGCAGATGAGATCAAAGGCCGGATTGACAGCGGTGCTCTGAAGGAAAATGACCGGATTATGACAGAGACAGAGATGAGTGAAGCCTATCAGGTCAGCCGCATTACGGTCCGCAAGGCCATTTCCCTTTTAGTGGACGAGGAATATCTGGCAAAGCGGCAGGGAATCGGCACATTTGTGGGAGTCAAGCGTCTGAAACGTTCCATTGGTTCCTTTATGGGGTTTTCGCAGGTCTGTGCGATTACCGGCAGAAGGCCGTCCTCCATGCTTTTGTCTGTGGAAATGGTGGAGGCCTCCATCAGCGAATGCAGGCTTTTAAATATTGAGGAGGGAAGCCGGGTGGTTCGTATCCGGCGGGTGCGATGCTGTGACGATATCCCCGTGATTGTGGAGGAAAACAAGTTTCCGCTAAAATATTTGTTTTTGCTTACAGAGGATCTCACCGGTTCTGTCTATGATATATTAAAAAACCATGGGATTTATCCCGGAGGCGGCTCTAAGGTGATTGATGTCTGCTACGCTACGGCGGAGGAATGTAAGCTTTTAATGGTGGAGGCAGGCCAGGCCCTGATTTTACAGAGGGATATTGTGTGTGATACGCAGGGGGCAGTAATCCATATCTGTAAGCAGGTGCTGAATCCGGCCCGCTATAAGATGGAGATTCATTGGGGACATAAAATTTAAAATTTTTTCAAATCATATTGACAGATATCATATAATGTTATATAATGTAATCAAACATTTATAACAAGTCAGGAGGATATAAAAATGACCATTAAAGAGATCGTTGCAACCATTAAGGCAAAGCAGCCGGAGATTAAGACCGTGTATTTTGTGGGCTGCGGCGCGTCCATGTCAGACCTGTTCCCGGCTAAATATTTCCTGGAGAACAACGCAAAGAAGCTGCGTACCAGCATCTATACGGCGAACAACTTTAACTATTCCACTCCTGCTGCTGTGGACAACACCTCTATCGTTATTACCTGCTCATTAAGCGGCAATACCCCGGAGACAGTAGCGGCAACCAAGCTGGCTGTTGAGAAGGGTGCTCATGTGATTTCCATCACCATCAATGCAGATTCCGGTCTGGCAAAGAATTCTCAGTACCAGATCATCCATGGCTTTTATGAGAGCTACGGCGCCAAGATGGAAAAGCCTGCCAGAGCCTTAGAGCTGGCTTGCGAGATCTTAAATGAGTATGAGGGCTACGAGCACTATGACGATCTTCATGATGGCCTGAACAAGATCTTTGATCTGATCAATACCTCCGCTCCGCTGTTCCGCTCCACTGCCAGAAAGTTTGCAGAGGAGAACTACAATGCACCGATTTTGTACGTGATGAGCTCCGGTGCAACCCAGTACACCGCTTACGGCTTCTCCATGTTCCTGATGATGGAGATGCAGTGGTTAGAATCCAGCACCTTCCATACCGGCGAGTTCTTCCATGGCCCGTTTGAGATGGCTGACGAGAATGCTCATTATGTTCTGATGATGAACGATGGTCCGACCCGTCCGCTGGATGCAAGAGCCCTGACCTTCTTACAGCGCATGAACGCCAAGTACACTCTGATCGATGCCAAGGATTTCGGCCTCAGCTCTCACATCAAGAGCACGGTTGTAGAGTACTTTAACCCGCTGATGATCGGCGGTCTGACCAGACTTCTGGGCGAGGAGATTGCCATCAAGCGTGAGCATCCCCTGACCATGAGAAGATATATGTGGAAGCTGGAGTATTAATAAATTTTTGAAAATTGTCTTAATTCATAAGTAATATTTAACCTTTCAGAAGGGGCCGCGCCGGATGGCGCGGCTCTTTCTGAATTAAGCTGTTTATATATAATTATATAAAATGATACCAGGGCAAAAAGGTCTAAAATCCGATGCAAGCTTGCTTGCAAGAGGAATTTTAAACTTGGAACCCGCCAAAAACATGAAAAAGCAGCCTGATTAGGGCGGATTTTGAATGTTTTTGAGGATTGCGGGAATATGGAGGCCGAAGATGTTTGCGGAAATTCAATTTCATATTATACTTAGAAATAAAAAGAGGATAAAAACCCAAAAAGCACCTGGCCATTTTATTAACAACCAGGTGCTTTTTATCAAGATATATACCGGATCTGCATCATTACCCCTTCACAGCTCCAGAGGTCAGACCGCGCACAAACTGCTTGGACATACACAAAAACAGGATTACCATTGGCAGAGAACAGATCAGAATACCGGAAAGCATCACCACGTAATCGGATTTTAGGTCTCCCTGGAAGGTCATCAGTCCCAGCGGGATGGTCATCAGCTTCTTGTTCTCTAAGAATACATTGGCAAACAAAAACTCATTCCACACATGGTTCAGATTAACAATGGCACAGGAAGCCAGCACCGGCTTACTGATGGGCAGGATAATCTTGGTGAAACGCTGCCAGCTCTTGCAGCCGTCCACGATAGCAGCCTCCTCCAGCTCCTTGGGAATGGAGATGAAGTAGGAACGCATCAGGAACATGGTAAAGGGAATCCTGAAGGCCACGTAGGGCAGTACAAGGGCCGCACGGGTGTTGTAAAGCTTTACGGCCTGCAGAATCTTGTACAGAGGAACCAGGGCAACCTGCTCGGATAAGGCCATGCCGCCCAAAACCAGGATAAAGAGGAAACCGCTGCCCGGCAGATTGAATCTGGTCAGGCCGTAGGCCATCATGGCGCTTAAGGCCAGGATGACGCCAATGGAAAGGGCGCCCACAATGATGGAGTTGACAAAGTAAGACACCAAGCCCTTGTTCCAGGCGGTTACGTAGTTTTCAAACATCCACTTTTTCGGCAGTGCCAGAGAATTGAGAAACATCTCCTGATTGGTCTTTAAGGAGTTTAACACCAGCCAGCATACGGGAAAGAGGATAATCGCCACCAAAAGCAGCAGGAACATGTGAAGCAGGACCTTTAAAATTCGGGCTCTCAGGATATATTTTTCAGTACTCATAAAGATCCCTCCTTACACTTCGCCGGAACGGCTGATCTTTAACTGGAAGATAGAAGCCGTGACGGTGATAACAAAGATCAGAACACCGGTTGCTGCTGCCATACCCATGTCGTCATGGAGGAATGCATTCTGATACAGGAACAGGCCCAATACCTGAGAGGAGTTTCCGGGTCCGCCGACCGTGGTGGAATACACCTCCGTGAAAAGCTTGAAAGCACCGATCACCGTGATAATGGTACAAACTAAAAGCTGCTCCTTGGCCAGAGGAAGGATAATGCTCAAAGCGCGTTTTACCGGGCCGGCTCCGTCAATGATGGCAGCTTCCACGTAATCCGTGGAAACGTTCTGGAAGGCGACCACCATGAGAAGGGTGATATATCCGGTAAACTGCCACTGGCTCATGGCGATGATACAGAAGATTGCCAGGTTTTTGTCGCCCAGCCAGGTTTGCTGCAGATTGGCCATGCCAATATTTTTGAGCAGGGTGTTCAGCATACCAAGCTGCGGATTGTAGATAAAGTTAAACATCAGACCAACTGCTGTCAAAGACACCAGAGAAGGAATGAAGTAAATATTGCGGCAGATGGTTTTGAACCGTTCTCCCGCCAGCTTGCTCTCCAGAAGCAGTGCCAGGAAAGTGCCAAAGCCTACCTGCACGATCAGGGAAATGACACAATAGTAAATATTGTTCCGGATCATGATCGGGAAGGTATCGCTGGTAAATAGCCGGCGGTAGTTGTCAAAGGCGACAAACTTCATGGAAGAGGAATAGGACGACAGACGGAAAAAACTGTATATCAGGTTTACAATAACCGGGATATAGACCAGTCCAAGCACCATCACAAGCCCCGGAATGATGTATAAATATGGTGTTAAGTTGGTTCTCTTTTTCATGTTGACACCCACCTTTTTGATGTGGACCGTCTGGAACCAGACCGGTGGTTTGGTAAGATCTTTGAATGAAGCACTGGATCAGGCCCCAACGGTTTTTTAAAGACAGGGAGCAGAAGGCTGCTCCCTGCCATGGTTTCTGCTTTTTACTGAGCCAGATTCTGAGCCTCTGCGGCTACCTTCTGAATCTTGGCCATCGCATCCTCCGGAGTCACATCTCCGTTGGTAATGTCGGAGATCTGGGTCAGATACTCGTCACATACGGTGGAATACAGAGCATTGTCAAACCAGATATCCATCTTCTTGGCATTGGCGATAACCTCATAAGCGCTGATCAGGGACGGATCGGTCAGACCCTCATCCACACCCAGGGAAGCATTAAACCAGCCAACCTCTGCAGCCTGCTCAGCACCGGTCTCGGCGCCTAAAAACCACTTTAAGAACTCAACGCACTCATCAGGATAAGCAGTCTTGGAGGAAACGGCAAAGCCCTCCGGCGCGCCGGATACCAGATCCGGGTTACCCTTTGCTCCGGGGATAACCGGGAACTTGAACATTCCCCAGTTCAGATCCGGGTTTTCCTGCTTGATGTTGGTGATCTCAACCAGCTCTGCAAAAAGAATCGCATTCTGTCCCTGAGTAAAGCCCAGACGAGCCATATCATGGGTCATACCGTTGACACCCATGTTCATGTAGGGAACCAGCTGCTGATAATACTTGAAGGCCTCCACATAGCCGGGATCGGTGAACTCACCGGTCTTGGGATCATAGTCCTTGGCTCTCACATCGTCCGGAACACACTGCTCGTTCAATGCTCCCAGATAGTGAGCGCCCGGCCACTTATCCTGGTTGCCCTCTGCGATGGGATCCATGCCGGATGCCTTGATTGCCTCAAGAACCGCCATAAACTCATCCCAGGTCTCAGGAGCTTCAAGACCCAGCTCATTGAAAATGTCTACGTTGTAGAAGAACTCCTTGGCATCCAGACGGAAGGGGATACCATATACCATACCGTCAGCAGTGGTGTACTCATTCATCTGAGTCTCCATCAGGCTGGCCTTCCACTCAGGATCCGCTTCCAGATAGGGGGTCAGATCCATCAGCAGGCCCTCGCGGATGAAACGCTCGGAGAATTCACCGCAGAAGCTAAAGAAAATATCCGGGCACTCGTCAGAGCCGACCACAACCTTAATCTTCTCTTTATAGGGCTGGTTCTGTGCACTGGTTACCTCAAACTTGATATCCGGATGCGCCGCCTCATACTCTGCAAGCTTTCTCTCAATGAAGGCATTACAGGGATCGTCCGGGAAACGATGGAACAGCTTGATGGTTTTCACATCACCGCTGGCAGCGGCTTCCGGCTTCGCCTCAGAAGCGCCCCCTCCGGCAGCCTCACTTCCGGCAGCAGCCGTTGTGGTCGCCGGCGCGTCAGAGGAGCCGCCGCCGCATGCGGCTAAGCTCAGTGCCATCACGGCAGCCAGGCCCACACTCAGTGTCTTTTTCAGGTTCTTTTTCATAAATAACCTCTCCTTTCAGTTTTTAAATAGTTTTGCTGCTTTAGTTGCGTGAATACAACATATAACATCCTGCTCCATATTGTATCATGATGTTATATATATTGCAACTGTTTTTTTTGAAAATTTTAAGATTTTTGGTAACAGTTCGCATTAGACCTGCTGTAGAACAACAAGATGGAAAAAAATTATGCAAGCGGTCTTACATGAACCGGGAGATTTTTGCACAAATTGACGTATGGCAACGGAATGTGGACACGAAATGCCTCTTTAATGATGGAGTGCTGTCAAGGAGATAGCCTGTCCCGGCAGCTGTCCTTTAAAAGCAAACAGCAGCCTTGGTAAGAAAAACTGAGCACATTACCTGTGCTCAGATGAAATTATTTTACTGTGTACGGCAAAAGGCTGATGGAATAGCACAGACAGGCTTAGGAGCTGTTCAAAAATAATTTACATTTGGCCTGCCTTTTTCTTTGACTGCACAGGAAAAAATATTCAACATAACCCTCTGTGCCTTACATTTTTTGTCCTGTACAATCGAAGAAACAATCGATGCCAAACTGTGGCAGCCCTGTCACATTACAATAGTCAGCCGGTAATGCTGAGAATTTACAACTACCTTGCTGTAGTGGAGAACCTGGTGATTCTGATCCGTGGTTTCCTCTGCCTGCAGAATTAAGGGATAATTTTCTGTCACTCCTAAGAGCCGGGCTTCCTCCGGAGTGGCATAGCAAATCTGGATGGTTCTGACTGCATGGGAGGGAATCAGGTCATGCTGGCGGAACACTTCATAAGTGGAGCCGGTCAAATTTGACTGGAGGAGAAAATCCATTTTTTGAGGATAGTAGTTGGTTTCCACCATTACAGGAACCCCGTCAATTTTGCGCAACCGGGAAATTTTTAAAACCTTTTCTTCCTCGCCTACATGAAGATGGTGCTGGACAGAGGCATCCGGAAGAAGCCACTCCACGGAAAGTAATTCCGAGGAAGGCTCCTGCCCGCTCATGCGGCTGGCTTCCGAAAAGCTTCGCACCAGATTGTTGGAATCAACTATACGGCGCAGCTTTTTCTCGGCGATAAAGGTGCCGATTCCCTGCTTGCGCATCACATATCCTTCATCAACCAGCAATTCAATCGCCTTGCGAACTGTGATTCGGCTCACCTCATATTGCTGGCTGAGCTCAGCCTCCGTCATCAGACGGTCTCCGGCCTTTAGCTTTCCTTCGTTTATCTGATTTTTGATTTCATCTGACAGTTGTTGATACAGAGGGATGATTGAATTTTTAATCATGAAATACCTCACAATCCGGGTGTTTTGGTTGTTTTCTATAGTCTTATAATGTGATAATACCATTAAAACCGAAATTGTGCAAGGATTCTGTGACAAATGGCATAAAAATTATATATTTTTTACAAAAAAACAGAACCTGAAACAGGGAATATTTACAATTCATTGTTTCAGGTTCTATATGCTGACCTTTTGAACTTAAGACAGCATTAAATGATTGCTGTCCCGTACCCGAAGGCGCCTTCCATGCCGCACACCTTGGCGGCAAACTGAGCTCCCCGTTCCATGGCCCGGAGCAGACGCATCCGCATCTTTGCGTGATTGGTTTCAAACAGAGGGCCATCATCCTGCAAAAGGGTGGTGAGAAGAGTGGCAAAGTAAGAGTCTCCCGCTCCCATGGTATCCATCACATCGCTGGCGCGGCAGGCATTTACATAGACCATTTCCCCCTCATAAAGGGCATAGGAGCCGGCCTCCCCCACAGTGCCGATGACTAACGTCACTCCATAGTCGGCCACCCTCCGCATTTCCCGTTCCCGCTCCACATCACTTAAGTGGGCGCAGGAGAGAAGGGCAATCTGAATATAGGGGCACACCAGATTTAACAGATCCGTATCCCAATCCACAGAAAGGTCAAAGGCAATCGGTACGCCTGTGCTGTGTAAAAGAGGCAGATCATTTAAAATATAGCTGTTGGTATTGGAATAAATAATATCAAATTCACTGATATAATTCATATCCTCTTCTGTAAAGCTGTAGAGATGTTCCTTGGCTATACCGCCCCGGTTGGAGCCTAAGAATACCCGATCGCCGTCTCGCAGAGTTACCTGAGCGGCTCCGTTCTCCCCGTGGAAATGGCGGGAATGGCTGTAGTCGATTCCTAACTTGTCCAGAATGGAGCAGTTGTATTTTGCCACCTCGTCATCGCCGAACTTGCCCAGATAGGCAGGCACTCCCCCGTTCATCTGGGAATAGACACAGGTGTTCAGACACTGGCCTCCCGGATACATCTTTCCTCTGGACAGATATTTGTCCACTACATTGTCTCCGATTGCAATAATTCTTGCTTCTTTCATGATGCTACCTCCCAAATGGAAATGGGTCCGCAGCTGCGGAGCCGTTCATAATTATCTTTAAATACAATATATAACATTATGCAACATCTTGTCAATACGGACTTTGCACTGTTTTAGGATCTGAACTGCTGCGTTACATGTCAGATGAATTGTCACTGAGCGGAATCCTTTTCCAAAAACGGAATCACATCCCGAAGGGTATCGGCACACATGGCGATTCTCGCGTATTCCCGTTCGGTTGCCGGAAGCATATCCGGAACCATGATTACGGTCATTTTGGCCTTCCAGGCAGCCTCCACTCCGGCATAGGAATCCTCCAGCACAAGACAATCCTCCGGAGGGGTGGAGGCTGCCTGAGCTGTTCTTAAAAAGATATCCGGCGCCGGCTTTCCATGCGCCACCATATCCCCATAGACCCGGCAGGTATAATAGGGGCTAACCCCGGCTATGTCAAGAAGGCGGTCGGCAGAGGCCTGGTAGGTGGAGGTGGCCAGGGCAATCTGATATCCGTGAACCTTCAGCCATTCCAAAAGCTCGGTCAGCCCCGGCTTTATGGGCATGCCATGCTCCTGAATCCATTGATCTACATACACCACACGCTCCTTGCGCAGGGTCCAGTAGTCAAAATCCTCCCCCAGCCCTTCCTTAAAGATACGGATACAGCCATCAAGGGGGAGCCCCCGCATACGGTTCATCAGGGCCTCAGTAATGGGAATGCCATGGCGTTTTCCGATTTCCAGCCAGGCATTGCTGGTAAGACGCTCTGTGTCAAACATCAGGCCATCCATATCAAAAATAACGGTTTTTATCATAGAGACCTCCTGATTTTCAATTCATAAAAGGAACAAACTGCTGGTAATTGGACATATCCGCCCGTGCCGGGTCAAAGCAGTAATCAAGGGCCGTAATTTCCTGGCTTAGCAGGCCGTGATAATGATGATTATGTAAGATCTGAAGCCATGCGGCCAGATCGTGCCGCCCGTCTCCCCAGATCAGATGGCCATAGGGCAGACCGTCCACAAAGTGCGTGTGGATGATATTTTCATCTCCCATCACCTGAAACCACTGTTCCGGATTCTCGCCGGCAACCCCCATGGCGCAGGTGTCGATCATGGTCTTAAAGTTGGGATGTGCAATCTCGTCAAACATGCGCTTTACATCCTTTAAGGTCACAGCAAGGTTGGTTTCCTGGGGACGGAGAGACTCCATGGCCAGGGTGATTCCCTTTGTCTGCGCATAGTCCGCCAGCTTAGCCAGCATATCCCTGCCTCTTTTCCAGGCCTCCTCCCGATCCTCATTCAGGTTGCCTCTGCCGGAATGGACGGCCATGATCTCACAGCCTAACTCCTCCCCCGCATCCAGCCCCTTCTTAAAATAAGAAAAGCTTCTGCGGTAAAGCTCCGGATCCGCCGCGGCAAATTGATAGGGCACAGTGCAGTTTTCAGGGGTGATGACCTTTACCGTAAGTCCCCGTTCCCGAATCATGTGCTTGATGCGGACGCAGTCCTCATATTCCATATCGCTCAAAAAGAAATGGGGAGATCCTGCCCACAGCTCGATTGTCTGAAAGCCCGCCCTCATCTGAGCCTCCAAAAAATATTCAAAAGAAAAATAGCGGTAGTGGATATTCATTCCTGCCAGCTGGCTTCGCTCGATTAATTTCATAATACGTCATCCTTTCCTGGTTATTGTATCTGAATTCCAGTCTCCACAAAAAAGGCTGGCCATCAGACAACTATCTAAGAGTAATCATGATGACCTAAGTATAGCATAATGAATCGTATTATGACAATATATAACATTGAAAAATTTAAAAGAATCTTTATTTTAAATAAATTCCAATTCATCCAGCACCGCCTTATAAGCCGAGGAAGGAGCGGCAGAATAAGCCTGCATGTCATAAAAGTAATCCAGAGCCGCCCTGCGACAGGATTCAATATGTGTTTTCATCAGGCCGACTGCCTTGTCTGTATCCTGAGAGATAAGGGCATCGATGATCTCCATATGCTCCAGCCTGGCATCATGGATCTGTATCTGATTTTGCTTGCTGGAAATAATCACACGGGTATTGTCCTCGAACAGCTTGTGCATCATATCAATGAGGTAACGATTGCCGCAGTGGTCAATAATAAAAAGGTGCATGGCAGTGTCCAGCCGGTAGCTGATCTTGATATCCGGCGGATTGCCGGAGAACTTTTTGTGGAAGGCAAAAAGCTCTGCCTGAGGAAGGCTGTGGGCAGCCATCCTCAGGGTGACCGGTTCAATTTCGAGGCGTGTCTGAAAAATCTGCTGGACATCCGTCAGGGAAATATCTGATACATGGATCCCTTTTTTGGGAACAACTGTCACAAGATTGTCATATTCCAGCCGGCTGATGGCCTCCCGGACCGGGGTGCGGCTGCAGCCTAAGTCGGCAGCCAGCTGCGCCTCATTTAAGAAGCTGCCGGGCTCATAGACACAATTGATTAAGCGTTCTTTGATGATTGTGTAAGCCTGATCCTTAAAATTATGATTGGAAGTACTCATTTTCACTCTCCATTTTTTTGTTAATTGTGGGCTTTGGAAAAGCCTGTCAGGAAAAATCCGAAAGGCATATCTTGTCTTGGAAGGGCGCTATTCAGAATGAAGGTCCGGGAAAAACACCAGGTATAGAAAAAATAAGACATACCTCTATGAAAAGCATGTAGTATACATTAAGATCTATTGTACAACAAAAAAAAGGAAATAGCAAGGAAGGAGAAGCGGAAAGATGCACAAAAATATACTGAAAAATATAGAGAAAATAACTATTGTGCATCTTGTAGAACTGTTGTATACTACACGCATAACACAAAACGCACAAGACCACCAAAAGAAGGGAGACTATCTATGAAGAAAATTATGGCAGTGGGAATGGCGATGGTGCTGGCACTGGGTCTGACCGCCTGCAGCGGAGGAGAGACCGTGCGGGAGGAGACTACGACCGCCGCGCCGTCAGCAGCAGAGAATTCCGGAAATCAGGAAGCAGAGAAGGCGCCGGCAGCAAACAGCAACAAAGTAAAGAAGAATCCTTATACCGAAGATATCAAGATTGCCTATATTGCCCATGACTTAAGCACCCCCAACAACCAGGCCTGGCTGGAGGGAATCGAGAGGGAATGTGCATCCTGGGACAATATCGTGGTACAGTCCTTTAACGGGGAGAGCAGCGCGGAGACGCAGGTTAAGATTATGTCGGATGTGATTAACCAGAAGTATGACGCCATTATTCTCCAGTGCTCTGATGGAACGGCTCTTGCTCCGTCTGTGGATGAGGCAGAGAAAGCGGGGATTCCGGTGATTACATTGAATCTGGATGCTTACACCGTACACAGCGCCCTGGTAATGGCAGTGGACTATGATGCCGGACGCATGGTGGCGGACGAGATGGCAAAAGAGATCAATGAAAAGGGAGATGTGGTTATCATTCAGGGTGTTGCCGGGCTGACGAGAACAGACAACCTGGAAAAGGGATTTAGGGATACCATAGCAAAATATCCGGACATTAAGATTTTGGACGCGCAGTCTGCATCCTTTGAGAAGGAAACGGCGATAACGGTTATGAACAGCTTTTTACAGAATTACGACAAGATTGACGGTGTGTTCTGCATTAACGATGCCATGGCAGAGGGCGCGGCTCTGGCTGTCCAGTCTGCCGGAAGAAAGGGAGAGATGGTGATCTGGGGAGCAGACGGAGAATCCGATGCCCTGGCAATGATTGAAAGCGGTGATATGACAGGAACCATCTACACCAACAGCTGGGATGAGGGCTCCACTGCGGCCAAGATTGCTCTCTTGATGATTGGCTCTGAGTATGATTCTGCCGTGCTGACAGAGACTCCTCAGGTTATTATGGAGCCGATTGTAGTGACTATCGATACGGTTGGAACGATTCCACCGGAAGACCGCTGGTAGAAAACTGTGTGAGTGAAAGAAACCGGACAAAAGGGGCAGGGTGCAAAAGCCCTGCCTGTTTCTTTTACCTTTAGAAAAAAGGAGCAGAACTGTGAAACAGACAACGATTAGACGATTGATTTCATTGGGAATGTTGGGGGCTCTGGTACTTTTGTTTTCCTGCATGAGCAGCTATTATCTAAATGGGGACAATCTGCTGGAAATCGTGCGGGACGCTTCCGTGGCAGGTATTATCGGTGTAGGTGTGACTTATGTGATCATCACATCGGGAATAGATCTGTCCACCGGCAGCTGTATGGCGCTTGTGGGTATGACCATGGCGAATATTTACCGATATACGCTGCTGCCTATTTGGATGATGCTTTTGATCGGGATACTCGTAGGGCTGGCAGCGGGACTTTTTAACGGATTTGTGGTGGCGAAGCTTCACTTGCCGGAATTTATTGCCACCCTGGCCACCATGGGGATTTTTCGGGCTCTGACCTACGCCATTGCTATCCGGGACGCGGGCGGCGTTATTACCAGCCAGGCAATGACCTATTCTTCCTTTGTGAGATGGGGCGGGACCGTGGGAAAGCTTCATTATGTGTCTATTGCCTTTGTGATTGCCGTGATTTTGGGGCAGCTTGTCCTTAAGAAAACCAGATTTGGGACAAATCTGTATGCTGTAGGAGCCAACAAAAAGGCTGCCGAGCTGTCGGGTATCAATATTGCCAAAACGCGGATTATGGCCTATATGGTGGTGGGATTGTGTTCGGCTATAGGTGCTATTTTCACTACAGCGCGGCTTCAGAGCACCACAGCTCTTTTGGGAAACGGATTTGAATTTGATCCCATTGCCGCTGCGGTAGTAGGGGGCGTCTCCCTTTCCGGCGGCTACGGAGATATTGTGGGAACCTTTATCGGCGCGCTGTTTATGTCAGCTCTGGACAACGGGGTTTTAAAGCTGCAGATGAACACGGCATATCAGTATGTGATCAAGGGAGTCATTATCATTCTGGTGGTAATGTTTGATGCCTGGTATAACGGGCGTATGGAAAAGCTGGCGCAGGAGAAGGGCAGGAAGGAGGCGGTCAGCTCATGAATGAGAACGTGATTTTGGAAGCAAAGGGAATATGCAAAAGCTTTTCAGGAGTTCCTGTGCTGCAGCAGGTGGATTTTTCTGTGAAAAGGGGAGAGGTCCATGCATTGATGGGAGAAAACGGAGCGGGAAAGTCCACTCTTATCAAGATTCTGACAGGAGTCTATACCAAAGACAGCGGTTCTGTCTTCTGGGAGGGAAAGGAAGCCGTGATAAACAGCTACAAGGATTGTCAGAAGCTGGGGATGGCTTGTATTTACCAGGAGCTGTCCGTGATACCGCCGCTGACCGTGGCTCAAAATGTATTTCTGGGAAGAGAGCCGAGACGGATGGGGCTTATTGACCATAAAAAAATGAATGAAATGACTCAGGAACTGATTGAGAGATACGACTTTCCTTTAGATCCTGTGGCCCTGGTGTCCAATCTGGGGATTGGCCTGAGACAGCTGGTGGAAATCTTAAAAGGCTTGTCCTGCGATTCCCGTCTGCTGATCATGGATGAGCCTACAGCCAGCCTAAGCGGCAAGGAGGCGGAGAGCCTGTTTGCCATTATTGACACCCTCAGAAAAAAAGGTGTATCCATTATCTATATTTCTCATCGCCTGGAGGAGGTTTACAAGCTTTCCGACCGCTTGACCGTATTGCGGGACGGAAAAAATGCCGCTGTATTAAATCATGATGAGATTGAGCCGAGGAAGGTGATTCAGACCATGATCGGCAAGGTGGTGGATGAGTCGGCCGGATCCAGCAAGGAGATGCGCAAAAATAACAACGAGGTGGTTTTGGAGGTTCAGAATCTGTCAGATGAGACAGGATTTTTCCACAATGTCAGTTTTAAGGCCCACAAGGGAGAGATTCTTGGGCTGGGAGGTCTGATCGGGGCAGGAAGAACCGAGCTGGTGCGGGCGATCTATGGGATTGACCAGTATCGGGAGGGAACGATTCTCTTAAACGGACAGAAGCTTCATCCATCTCCTAAAAGGAGCATACGGGCCGGCTTTGGATTTGTACCGGAGGATCGGAGAGGTCAGGGATTTATTCCTCTTTTGTCCGTCAACAGAAACACGGCGCTGACCAACTATGACCGAATAAAGAAACACGGGATGGCTGTGTCTGATAAGGCAGAGCTTTCCATGTGCCGGGATGCCATTGAGCGGATCGACATTCGTCCTGCGGACCCGGACAAGCAGGTAGGCTTAATGTCAGGGGGCAATCAGCAGAAGGTGGTTTTGGGGAAATGGCTTATGAGGGATTTGAAGGTGTTGATTGTAGACGAGCCTACGGCGGGAATCGATGTGGGAGCCAAGGATGAGATTTATGGCATTTTGGAGGATCTGGCAAAAAGCGGAGTGGTTGTGATTTTGGTTTCCTCGGATCTGCAGGAATTAATCCGGGTGTCTCATCGGATTCTGGTGATGCGCAAGGGTTCTGTCATCCGGGAATTTGACAGCGGAGTAATCACTCAGTCCATGGTTTTGGAGGCGGCGTCCGGTCTGGTGGAAAAGGAGGTGTCCTGATGAAAGGGATTAATATTTCCAAATTCAGCAAGCCCATTATTCTGGCGGTGTTTATGCTGGTGCTGACAGTTTTGCGCCCGTCTAGCTTTTTGACCGTGGGGAATCTGTCCAATGTGCTCTGGTCCGTATCTGTGTATGGGATCATGGTGTGCGGCACGATTTTTGTATTTCTGATCGGCGGAATTGATCTGTCTATAGGAAGCCTGTGCGGGCTCTGCGCTGTGACGGTTGTGAAGATTATCCGCTATTTTGAATACTCCAACACAGGAGTTTTGCTGGGGGTCCTGGCCGCGCTGTCCGTGGGAATCCTGGCAGGACTGGTTCATGGTGCCATTATCACCAGGTTTCATGTGCCAGCCTTTCTGATCACCTTTGCCACACAGATTATTTTTTTAGGGCTGTCCATGATTCTGACCAACAACAAGATTTTAAGCTGCTTACAGCCGGAGCTGTTTACGGCTATTGGAATGAAAAAGATTTTCAGCTTTCCGGTTCCCATATATATTATGCTTCTGATTGCCCTGATCAGCTGGTTCATTCTGCGAAAAACCGTGCTGGGGCGGTATGTATACGCGGTGGGGGGAAACAGTCCGGCCTCCCGTCTGTCCGGCATAAGCGATACAGGAATTACCGTTTTGGCATATGTATTTTCCGGATTTACCACAGCTATCGGAGGGGTGGTTTTGGCATCCATGACCCAGCAGTGTATGGCAACTACGGGAAGCGGCTACGAGACGGAGGTGATCACGGCGGCGGTAATCGGCGGCGTCAGCCTTTTAGGCGGGGAGGGCACCGTGTCCGGGGCTTTGTTTGGAGCAATTCTGATCGGGCTTTTGAACAACGGCCTCAATTTGCTCAGCGTGCCGTCTACGGAGCATGGGCTGGTGAAGGGAATCGTCATTATTGTTGCCGTGGGCTTTGACGCTTTGCAGCATCAGGAGAAATTCAAAAGCTGGCTGAATCAGTTTAAGATGAAAAAGGTCCAGGGTGCAGCTTAAGGGCATATCGGTTTGTACCTGATAAAGCGGAACATGCAGTATTTACAGAATATGATGTGCTGAGAGATATGTACAGAATGGAGGAAAGGATGAAAAAGATTGATGCACACCTGCATTTGGCTCAGGTTGTAGCCGGATATTGCAGGAGAGGAGAGCTGCGGGCCATTGGAGATGGAAAGGCCAGGTGGGGAAACGGTGAGATATTTCAGCTTTTTCCGGAGGAGTTTGGGGACACCTGCTTTCTGGCAGAGCGGGCCATAGAGATCATGGACAAAAACCAGGTGGAGAAGGCAGTGCTGATGCACGGGAGTATGTACGGATTTCAGAATGGCTATCATTATGAAGTGCTTAAAAGGTATCCGGACCGGTTCTGCCCATCTTGTACGGTGGATCCTTTTATGACCAATCACATGGAGACTTTAAAATATTATCTGGAAGAACAGAAATTCCATCTTGTAAAGTTTGAAGTCAGCTCAGGGGGCGGCCTCATGGGCTGTCACGATCCCTTTGACCTGTCTGGAGAGCGGATGATGGAGATATACCGGCTGATTGAGAAAAATAAGGGTGTGGTGGCTCTTGATGTGGGGGATATTTCCATGGACAGCCATCAGCCCTGGGCTCTTGCAAAAATTGCCGGCGAATACCCGGGGCTTAAGCTGGTTATCTGTCATCTGCTGGCGCCTGTGAGGGGAAGGGAGCGGGAGTGGAAGCTGAGTCTGGAGCTTTTGAACCGGGAAAATGTGTGGTTTGACATTGCGGCACTGCCAAAGATCCTGACACCGGATGTTTATCCTTATCCTGAAACCATGAAGTATTTGGCAATGGCAAAGGAGATTCTGGGAGCTAAGAAGCTTCTCTGGGGAACCGATGCCCCCTTTGCGGCAACCCAGGATACCTATGAGCATCTGTGTGATTATCTGGAAAAGGGAACCGTCTTTACCGGGGAAGAGCTTGAGAGGGTGTATTACGGTAACAGCTGTCAGGTATACTTTTCCTGAGGTTTTGGTTGCGGCGAATATCCGAGAGAGCCCCGGCCGGTTCGGCCGGGTATGATAAAAGGAATAGCTTCAGGGGTATCTGAACGGTTACCCGGTGCAAAGCTGTTGCAAAATGAGTGACAATAGTCAGCAGAGAGGAGAGAGTGAATGATCCGGAGAAAGGAAGATGTCAGAAGCACTCGAAAGCCGGCCCCCTTTCAGGGAACAGGGGAAATTCTGGTGCGTGATTTGCTGGAAGGGCCGAATGAGCTGTACCAGAAAGGTCGGGTGTTTGCCCATACAACTATATATCCGGGAGCCGGAATCGGCTACCATATCCATCAAAACGAGTCGGAAACCTATTATATTCTCAGCGGGACGGCAATATTCAATGATAATGGAAGAGAGGTATTGATAGGCCCCGGCGATGTGACATTTACTGGTGACGGGGAAGGCCATGGAATTCAGGCAGCCGGCGAGGGGCCGGTGGAGATGATTGCCCTGATTCTATACCATCACCTGAACGGCGAACCGTCATAATCACCAAAAAAACAATCGATTGCAATGGAGAAAACCTCAATAATTAGGTGTAATTCACAAGAAACCAAAAGCCCTCTTGTGTGCCGGTCTGAAATAATGTATAGTAAATGAAAAAGAACAGAACCATTATGGGATTTTTGGATATTGAGGTGTTAAAAACGTGACCATTTATGACATAGCCCGTGAAGCAGGGGTGGCAGCCAGCACGGTGTCCCGGGTGATTAACAACAAGCCGGGAATCAAGACGGAGACCCGGCGGCGGGTTCAGGAGCTTTTGAAGAAATACAACTACATACCAGATGCGGCCGCCCGGGGGCTGGTTATGCAGTCATCCAGACTGGTGGGAATTCTGATTGTGGATATTCGGGTGGCGCACCATGTGGACAGCGCGTTTGTCATTGAGCAGGAGCTGACAAAGCGGGGATACTGCTGCATCATTATGAGCACCGGCCCCAGGGATGCGGATAAGGCAGAATATATTCGCATATTAGAACAGCGCCGTGTGGAGGGCGTCATTTTGATGGGGTCTATGTTTGAGACGGAGGCTGTGGAGGAGAGTATAAAAAAGCATCTTCCCAAGGTGCCCATTGTGATGGTGAATGGTTATCTGAAGCTTCCCAATGTGTCCGGTGTGATCGTGGATGAGGACACAGGGGTGGGTAAATGTGTGGATCTCTTGTGGAAAAAGGGTAAGACAAGGATTGCCTTTGTGCTGGATTCGGTATCCCCGGCCAACAGACGCAAGCAGCAGGGGTATTGTGACGGCATGCGGCGGCACGGGACAGGGGAAGAAGGTCTGTGGCTGTATGAGATGGAGGAAAGCTCCGTTATGGCCGGGTATGAGATCACTCTGCGCGTCTTGGATGAGCATCCCGATATACAGGGGATTATCTACACGATCGATCTGGTGGCAGTGGGCGGTGTCCGCGCGGCCTGGGACAGGGGGTATGACGTTCCGGAGCGTCTGGGACTTGTGGGGATCGATAACAGTATTTACGGGGAGATCTGTATGCCAAAGCTGACAACTCTGGACAACCGGCTTCAGGCGCTCAGTGAGTCTGCGGCAACGATTCTCAGGGAAGGCCTGGAAGGGAAGGTTCAGAGTAAGAAGATGATGATGTTTTCGGAGATTATTGAGAGGGAGAGTACGTAAGAGAGTGTGTTTGCCCCGTCAGCAGCCGTGAGGCGCTGGCGGTTTTTTTGTGCAGGCGCATGTTTTGCAACGGGGATGCGGCCTGGCGAGAATGTGTCAGGGAGTGCCAAGATGAGGAGATTCCCGGCAATGCTGTGGGAAGGCTGCTGTTTGCGGTCCAGGATAAAGGGCAGAATGTGATGGGGAGAGCATTAAATTGCAATCGATTACGAAAAAATGTGATGGAGATAGTATGAAGAGACTCGAAGGATGAGAAAACGGGATAAAACTGGGAATTTAGCACAAAAAATAGGCGTAAAAAATGTGAAATAACACAACGATAACGGGCTTGAAAAGGGAGGAAAACTGTGTTATTATAATATCACAAATTGCAATCGATTGCAAAAATAAAAGATTCACCATGATTTACGATTCTGTTTCAGAGGAGAAGTGTGCAGGACAACGGAGTGCGGGTGTTGGTATTATTGAAGCGGGAGGTTTTGGCTGACCGGGGAGAGGAAATTGACCTGCGAGAGGGCGGAAGGGAATGTACACAATTCCGGAGGTTGCAGGATTATAAGGGAATTTAATACAATTTCCGTTAAAAAATTGTGAAAGACTTACAAAAACAAATTGGGTAATTTGTACAAAATAGTGAACGAAATGCAGTTGAAATGGATAGTGAATTATGATAAAATTTAATCTACAATCGATTGCAAAAATTGTAGATGTGAAAAATGTATTAAATAAGAAAAAGAAAGGATTAAAACGATGTTAAGAATCAAGTATGATGAGCTGTTAAAGGAATTTGAGCGCGTACTGATCAGCAGAGGTTTTAACGAGAAAAATGCATTGGATGCAGCCACAGTTTTTGCACAGAACAGTCTGGATGGGATCTACAGCCATGGGATCAACCGTTTCCCCCGTGTGGTAGAGTACCTGGATAAAGGAGAGATCAATCCGGATGTGGTAGCCACCTGCGAGATGTCTATGGGAGCCATCGAGCGGTGGGAGGGGCACAGAGGTTTTGGTCCTTTGAATGCCAAGCAGGCGATGGACCGGGCTATCGAGCTGGCGAAGCAGTACGGCATCGGAATGGTGGCGCTGGGCAACAGCAACCATTGGATGCGGGGCGGCAGCTACGGCTGGCAGGCCGCTAATGCAGGCTGCATTGGTATCTGCTGGTCCAACACTATGCCAAATATGCCGGCATGGGGCGGCAAGGACAGAAAGATCGGCAACAATCCGCTGATTCTGGCTGTGCCCAAAAGCAATGGTGACCATGTGGTAGTGGACTGTGCGGTATCGCAGTTTTCCTACGGCAAGATCGAGGAAGCAAGGCTTAAGGGCCAGCAGCTTCCGGTACCGGGCGGCTATGACGAGGACGGCAATCTGACTACCGACCCGGCAGCGATTGAGAAAACATGGAGAGTGCTTCCCATGGGATATTGGAAGGGAAGCGGCATTTCTGTACTGCTGGATCTGATTTCCACCGTGCTTACCAATGCCAACTCTGTTCAGAAGATTGGAACCTTTGGGGATGAAATAGGACTGTCCCAGATTATGATCGCCATCGACCCGGCGAAGTTTAATGATGCCGAGACCACGGATCGGATCGTAGACGAGCTGGTGGCGGATATTAAGTCTTCCATTCCGGCCCGGGAGGGAGGAAAGGTTTTCTACCCCGGTGAGATTGAGATCAACAACCGGAAGGAAAACATGGAGAACGGTATCCCGGTGATCGAAGAGAAGTGGAATGCGATCCGGGCAATGTAAGCCGGTTCGTCATTTGCATCGATTGCTGAGTTACACTGTGCGTTACACCACTGTTATGGGGGAAGACGTGGCGTAAAATAATAAGGAAAGAGAAGGGGAATTTTATTATGAAGAAGAAAGTATCATTGTTATTGGCAGGCGCCCTGATGGCAGCATCTTTGGCAGGCTGCGGACCGACTCCGCCGGCGGCAGCTCCGGCGGCTCCGGCAGCTCCCGCGGCAGGCGGCGAGACCACAGCGGCAGCGGCAGGCGGCGGTGAGGCAGCAGCTCCGGCAGCTGACACATCCAATGCCGAGCTGAACCTGATCATTGCTTCCAACCAGACCTCCTTAGACAATCCTTACTCTTATGGCATGGATAAGTTCAAAGAAGTGCTGGAGGATATTTCCGGCGGCAAGATTTCCGTGACCGTACATAAGGGAACCTTAGGTGAGAACGAGAACGAGCTGATTGAGAAACTGGAGATGGGCGCTGCTTCCATGGTAGTTGCCTCCCCGGGTTTTATGACTGCAATCGGCGTGCCGGAAGTGGATATTTTCTCTCTGAATTATCTGTTTGACAGCTTTGACCACTGGGAGAAGTGCCTGGACGGTGAGTTCGGCGACAAGATGAAAACGACCGTTAGCGAGAAGACAGGCAACAACTTCCGCATTATGGCTTACTGGTCCTCTTCCGTCCGTGACTACTACGGAAAGAAAGACATTACCAAGCCGGATGATTTGAAGGGCATGACCATCCGTACCCAGTCCTCTCAGGTACAGCAGGACTTCTGGAAGGCATGTGGCGCGATCCCCACTTCTGTGGCATGGGGCGAGCTGTATCAGGCTTTGCAGCAGGGCGTTGTGGATTCTGCTGAGAACGACTACACCAGCTTTATGCTAAAAGAGCATCACAAGACTGACAACGGTAAGCACATTGCCGAGACCCATCACGACTATACCACCCGTCTGCTTTTGATGAACGGCCATTACTATGACGGTCTGACTGACGAGCAGAAGGCATGGATTGACGAGGCTGTTGAGGCCTGCACCAAGGAAGAGAGAGAGGTTGTTTACCGTATGTTCAAGGAGTCCAAGGAAAAGGTTATCGCTGACGGCGCTGTTGTAACCAATTTTGAGGATCTGGACATTGATGCGTTCAAGGCTCTGGCTCTGCCGATTCAGGATAAGTTCGCGGCTGACAACAACATGACCGCTGAGCTTGAGATGATCCGTGCAGCAGCTGAATAAAGTCTGACTTTGTACAATGTACTCAGTCAGGGGCTGTCCGAACGCGGCGAATGGGAGTTTAGGTTTCCCATCTGCTGTGAAGGACAGGAATCTGAAGCGGAAATCAAGATTTTCAGGACGCGGCAGTCACCTGGGAGACTGGGTGGCTGTTGTTCCGTTTAAAGACATGTAAAGAAAATGTTAAAAGTTTGCAGCAGGGTATGATATGGCTGTGAAAGAGAGCTTTTGCGGCAGATATCTGAACTGTTACAGGAATTTTAACTTTGATTAAGGAGAAGAAAAATGAAGAAAGCGATTGAGATGATGCAGAAGATCCAGGTTGCGATCGGCGGATTCTTCCTGTGCGTATTCCTTCTCACGGTTGTGTTCCAGATGCTTTCCCGCTATATAGGGATTGCGGCTACCTGGACGGAGGATGTATCCATGTATTCCTTTATCTGGGCGGTATTTATGGGGGCCGGCGCCATGGTTTATGAGAAGAGGCATTTTGCTTTTACATCCATCAGCGACATGCTGAAGAATGAAAAGGCAAAAAGTATCCTGTCGATTGTGATTTCTCTGATTATGCTGTATTTTGCAATTTTGATGGCTTACTATGGTTTTAAGGTAACCAAGCAGTTCTGGAATTATACTTGGGTGAATATTCCGTCCTTTAAGAGGGGCCCCACCTGGCTGTGCCTTCCTCTGTGCGGCATTACCTCTGCGGTTTATCTGGTTTACCTGATTTTCGAGGATATTACTAATTTGGGGAAAGGGGGCAATAAATAATGGGTGCAATCTTAGTTATAATGTTCGTCCTTTTCGTGGCGCTGGGTGTCCCGATTTCTTTTGCCCTGGGCGTGGTATCCTTTACAGGTATCGCATCTCTGGCGCAGATTCCCAACACGGTTGTTTTCTCCAAGATGTTTAACGGCTTAAACAGCTTTACGCTTCTGGCGGTTCCGCTGTTTATTCTGGCGGCAAACCTGATGAATGAGGGCGAGATCACCGAGAAGCTGATTGACTGCTGTAATGCTCTGGTAGGCCATTTCCGCGGCGGTCTGGCATACTCCAACGTGCTGGTGTCCATGATTTTTGCCGGTATCTCCGGATCCTCTCAGGCAGATACTGCCGGTGTAGGTAAGATCTTTATTCCTGCCATGGAGAAGCAGGGTTACGACAAGGGAACCTCAGTAGGCGTCACGGCGGCATCGTCCACCTTGGGTTCGATCATACCGCCCAGTATTACCATGGTGGTATATGCAGGTATTGCCAATGTCAGTACCGGCGCCTTGTTTATGTCAGGCCTGGTACCCGGGATTATGCTGGGTTTGGCTATGATGGCTGTGGTAAAAATGTATTCCAAGAAGAAAAACTTCCCCAAGTGTGAGAAGGTGTCTCCGAAGGATGCCATGAAGCTGGTCTGGCAGTCCATGCCGGCGCTTCTGACCCCGATCATCCTGATCGGCGGTATTGTTTCCGGACTGTTTACCCCCACCGAGTCTGCGGCATTTGCCAGCATGTATGCACTGCTGGTGGGCCTGTTCTTCTACCGGACCATCAAGGTGAAGAACCTGCCGAGGATTCTGATTGAGACCATGAAGATGTCCTCCTTATCCCTGTTTGCACTGGCCACGGCCAATGCTCTGGGCGAGCTGCTCAGCTATTATCAGCTGAACGTGATCGTGCAGCAGTTCTTTGCGAACATGGCCGGCGGCTGGCTGGTATTTTTGTTGGTAGTGGTGGCGTTCTTTATGTTTGTAGGTACGTTTATGGATGCGGTTCCGGCTATGATCCTGTTTGTGCCGATCATCCTTCCCGCATCCAATGCCCTGGGCATCAGCCCCATTATTTTGGGCCTGATTATTGTGGTTACTCTGGCTCTGGGCCTGGTTACTCCGCCCTATGGCCTGTGCCTGCTGATTGCTTCCTCCATCAGCGGAATCACCATTGAGGATGCCTTTAAGGGAACTCTTCCTTATTTCCTGTCCTCGATTCTGGTACTGATGCTTTTGGTGCTGTTCCCCATGGCATGGCTGGCGCTTCCTGCTATGTTGTTCCCGGGATTGTTCTAAGAGGTTTTACTTGGGATAAGGTCTGATTGTGGAACGTGATTGGAAATAGTTAAAATGACATGAAAAACCGGCCCCTTTTTGAGGGGCCGGTTTGATTTTTGAAAACAAGGCAGTGCATGGATGAACAGTAACCAATAGTTACATAATGGCAAACGAGTTTTCGGCACTGCCTTGAAACCAATTTGCACATATGGTATAATGTCACCAACTGGAGCGAAGCGGAAGTTGATGACCTGCGCGAGCATCAGCGAGCTTCCTTGTGGTATAATGTGAACACTTAGCGAGGTACAGCTCTTTTTTGAAGACTGAAAAAGGAGAGTGGGGAATGGGAAAGAGTATTACTCGTTTTTTGACAGTCAGTCTTGCTTTGGTGTCGGTTTTTTGTGTTTTTATTTTTTACATACAAACAACCTGGATAAGTGTTATGGGAGCACAGGCCATTCAAAAAATAGGTGTAATGTATATGTCCGGAGTGAGTGAGCAGATTGCCACTCATTTTGCCACAGCAATTGATTTGCGGCTGTCCCAGGTGGAAGCCCTGGTGAATGCCATGCCATTAGAGAGGGCGGATGAGGCTTCTTCCATGCGGGTGATTCTGACGGAGGTAGCCCGGTCCCGGGGATTTGAATATCTGGCATTTTATATGGAGGACGGCAACTTTGACATGATTTACGGAAAACCTATCCAGTCAGGGGCGCCGGAGGCTTTTTTAAATTCTCTGAAAAACGGAGAGAAAAAGGTCAGTGCCGGAACGGATAGCAACGGGATTCCGGTGGTCATGATCGGGGAGCCGGTGTCCTACTGCCCGGAGGAAGGGGAAAACTGTATTGCCCTGGTGGCGGGACTTCCCACTAGCTATTTTACGGATCCGATTTCTGTGGATGTGGACGGCACGGCGGTGGATTATTGCATTATCCGGTGTGACGGCAGCTTTATTGTTCAGAGTAAAGGAATAAAAGAGGACAATTATTTTGACCGGGTTCACAAGCTTTATGAGGGGGCTGACGGGAAAACGCCAATGGAGTATGCTTCTGAGCTGACAGAAGCCATGATTGCCCGCAAAGATTACAGCAGAACGGTTCTTGTTTCCGGTGAGAGATGGAATCTGTACTGTACGTCTCTGCCCAACTCCGAGTGGAATCTGCTTCTTTATATGTCATACGGAACACTGGAGGAGACCATTGACAGGCTGGAAGCTAAGTGGACAAGAGTCGCCGTAGGCGGATGCGTATTGATTCTCATAGCGCTTCTTCTTGTATTTATGGGATATTTCCGTCTTACAGGAAAACAGATGCGTGCCCTGGATGAGGCCAGAAAAACAGCAGATGAGGCCAGACGGTCCGCGGAGAAAACCAGCCGGGCAAAGAGTGAGTTTCTCTCCAATGTGAGCCATGATATCCGCACTCCTATGAACGGGATTATGGGCATGACCGCTATTGCCATTGCCAATCTGGCAGATACGAAGCAGGTGGGGGCGTGCCTGAAAAAAATCAATGCATCCAGCCGGTATCTTTTGGGGCTGATCAGTGATATTCTGGATATGTCCAGAATTGAGAGCGGTAAGGTGAGCCTTAATATTGAGCCGGTTTCCCTGCGGGAGGTTATGCAGAATATCATGACGATTATTCTTCCTCAGACCATGGAGAAAAAGCAGAGCTTTAATATTTATGTTCAGGATATTCCTTATGAAAATGTGTGCAGTGATGTGATGCGCCTGAACCAGATTCTGCTGCACCTGGTGGGAAATGCCATTAAGTTTACCAATGAAGGCGGGAAGATTTCCCTGATTTTATATGAGGATGCTTCTCCTAAGGGAGAACTGTACACCCGTGTCCATTTCCGGGTTCGGGATAATGGCATCGGCATGACAGAGGAATTTCAACAAAAGCTGTTTGAGGCCTTTTTGCGGGAGGACAATGCCAGGATTGACAGAACCGCAGGGGCCGGGCTGGGAATGACCATCACCAAGTATATTGTGGACACTATGGGCGGCACGATTCAGATTGAGAGCCAACCGGGAAAGGGAAGCAATTTTCATATAATCCTGGATATGGAGAAGGTTATACCGGGAGATGTGAGACTTACGCTGCCGGAGGCAAATGTTCTGGTGGTGGGACAGGATGAGATTATTTGTGATTTTACAATGGCGACTCTAAAGTCCATCGGACTTCGTGCCACCTATGCAAGGTCAGTGAAAGAAGCGGTTTTGCTGCCTGAAAAGGAGGAGGGCTATCGTATTATTCTTCTGGACTGCAGCCTTCTGGAAAATGAATATGAGGGGTATGTCAAGGGGCTGCGCGAGCATTTTGGCAGTGAGATTCCGGTGATGCTGCTGACGGAGGGAGACTGGAGTGAGCTGGAGCCGGAGGCTAAGGCGGCAGGAGTCGCCGGGTTTATTGCCAAGCCAGTGTTCCGTTCCGGTTTGTTTTATGGGCTGAGGAGATTTGTGGAGCCGGAGGCTGCAGCGCCAAAGCCGGAGAAAACGGTGGATTTTTCCGGCGTCCGGGTGCTGGTGGCAGAGGATAATGAACTGAACTGGGAGATTTTGGATGAGCTTTTATCGGATGTGGGCATGGCACTGGAATGGGCGGAAAACGGACAGGTCTGTGTGGAGAAGCTAAGACGGTCTTCCCCGGGTGAATATCAGGTGATTCTCATGGATTTGCGGATGCCGGTGCTGAACGGATTTGAGGCTACCAAAGCCATAAGAACCATGGAACGGGAGGATGCAGGCAGGATTCCGATTATTGCCATCAGTGCAGACGCGTTTCCTGATGATGTGGAGAAGTGCCTCGCCTGCGGGATGAACGCTCATTGTGCCAAGCCGGTGGATATTGATAAGCTGTTGATACTGATAGACAAATTCCTTCGGAAAAATGGAGAGAGATAAGTCGGCTGAGGAATGTTGCCAAAAAAGACATGTGGGGATAGTAGAAGGAGAGGGCTGGAAGTGATGGACAAGACTGGAATTGAGCTGGAAGAGGCAGTGGAAATCATTGTGAGGAATATAGAACCGGTGACAGATACAGAGGAGGTAGCTCTGCCAAAAGCCATGGGAAGGATTGGGGCGAGGGCGGTTTATTCGGGGACGGATAATCCGCCCTTTGCCCGTTCGCCTTTGGACGGCTATGCTTTTTCCAGCCAGGATGTGAAGGAGGCCAGTGAAAAAAATCCGGTTCGGCTCCTGGTAGCGGGGACGGTTTGTGCGGGAGAGTGGCGAAAGGAAAAGCTGGAGCCCGGGCAGGCTGTGGGGATTATGACAGGAGCCGCCATTCCTGAGGGGGCTGACTGTGTCATTCGTCAGGAGGACGTGATATTGTCGGGGAAACCAGGATATATAGAGATCCCCCATACTATGAAGAAATATGAAAATTATTGCTTTCGGGGGGAGGATTTGAAAAAAGGGGATCTGCTTGTGGAACAGGGGAGACATATCGGATGGGTGGAACAGGGCATTTTGGCTTCGGCAGGGATTTGTCAGGTGCAGGTGTATCGCAGCCCCAGAATTGCTTTGTATGTGACAGGCGATGAATTGTGCCTGCCGGGACAGAAGCTTCTGCCGGGAAAGATCTATGACTCTAACTGCTGGCTTTTGTCCGGCCGGATGAGGGAGCTGGGCTATCCGCCTGTGACGGCAAAGCTTTTGCCGGATGAGCCCGAGGCTGTGGCGGAGGAGATCCAACAGACAATAGGAAAGGTAGATCTGGTGGTCACTACCGGAGGCGTATCGGTGGGGGCAAAGGACATTTTTCATCAGGTTCTTCCTCTTTTGGGTGCAAAGAGGATGTTTTGGAGAGTCCGGATGAAGCCGGGAACGCCTGCCATGTTCGCCCTTTTTCAGGACACGCCTATGATTCATCTTTCGGGAAATCCTTTTGCGGCAGCGGCTACCTTTGAGCTTTTGGCGGTTCCGGCCATAGAAAAGCTGACAGGGGATGGGAGACTGAGAAAGAAGAGAATTCGGGCCGTTCTTGGTACGGATTTTGCTAAATCCGGCGGCAGACGTTTTTTGCGGGGACGTGTGGAGAACGGCCAGGTAATATTGCCGCCTGTGGGGAAGCATGCATCGGGAATGCTTTCTTCCATGGCAGGCTGCAATTGCCTGGTAGAGATACCGCCGTCAGAAAAACCCGCTCTGGCAGGACAACCGGTGAATGTGATTTTGCTGTGAGGTTTTTGGGCTTTGACAGGGCAGGCGCCACCGATTAGCGAGGACAAATACCAGGCAAGGTGGCCTGAACGGCAGCGCGTTTTTCCTACATCAGGTGAAGACGCCGAAACAGTGTCAGCAGCTTTCTGCCAAAAGGCATTTCGGGCAGCTCCTCCTCCGTGACTATCCGTAAAAGGGCAATCAGCACCGCGTAGATGGTCATTGCCAGAGGAACGCTGACGATCATGGCAATGGTGTTATTGTGGGTCAGAAAGAAGATTCCCTCATAGGTTCCCAGGGCGGCGGCTCCCATGATGGCAGAGGCCACAAGGGGAAGAAGAAAGGTGGTTTTTACTTCCTGATGATATCTCAGCACCTTGCCGATGGAAAACCAGTTGAGAATACATACCACCAGGGCGAAGGTAACATTGCCGATGACCAGACCATAGACTCCCCAGTCCAGATGCTTTAACATAATATATACGAGAATCACGTGGAGCAGCAGAGAGACGGCAGAGTGGGTGACGGATTTGCTCATCCGGTCAATGCCCTGAAGCACCGCGTTGGTAACTGTGGACAGGGAGAAAAAGACCACGGCAAAGGCGCCGATCCGCATCAGGTCGGCGGAGAGCTGTGAATCATCGTGGAAGATAAGCTGCATAATGGGCCCGGCCAGCACACCCATGCCCACAGCGCACGGAATGGCGATCAGCATGTTGAATTTGACGGTCATATGGATTTTGTGCTTTACCTCCGGTCGGTTGTGCCTGGTGCGGGACTGGACAATGCTGGGAATCATGGAGGCTCCCAGGGAGGAGGCAATAGCCACAGGCACGTTGGACAGCAGCCGGTATTCTCCTCCGTAGATCCCTAAAAGGGTGGCTCGCTCGGTCTCGGAGAGGCCTTTGGCATCCATGATCTGACCGAAGAGTGAGTTGTCCACAGAGCCGCTGAGCTGATAGACAAACTGACTCAGGATAATCGGAGTGAGGGTCATGAAAAGGGCTCCGTAAACCCGGGACCAGGATTCGGTGGGAATCTGCTGGCGGCGGCGCAGAGACCGGGCATTGTATCTTCTGTATAGAAACATCAGAAATGCCAGGTAGGCCCATGCCGCGATTGCCCCGCAGAGAGTGCCGAGAGTTCCTCCCGCGGCTCCATAGGATCTGGGATTTGGCTGGGTGGCAAACCAGATCATAAAGGCATAGGAGGCGCCAATGCTGACAGCGGCATGAACGATCTGTTCAATAACCTGCGAGACAGAGGTGGGAATCATATTTCCCTGTCCTTGGAAATAGCCACGGATAACTCCCATGATGGAAAATACAAAGATGGTGGGAGCCATAACCTTCAGCGGAAGAGCGCTGCTGGGGCTCTTGAAAATTACGGTGGTGATAAAATCGCCTCCGAAAATCAGAATCAATGTCATGATGCCGCCGGCAATAGCACTGAAGGCCATGCCGCTAATATATACCCGCTGCACGTCCTGATATTGTCTGCGGACCCGTCTGGCCGCAATCAGCTTGGACATGGCCAGAGGAAGGCTGTAGGAGGACAGAATCAGCCCGATATTGTAGATTTCATAGGCTGTATTGTAATAGCCCATACCCTCCTGTCCCAGAATCCGGATCATGGGTACTTTGTAGATCAGTCCGATAAAGCGGACCAGGATTCCGGCTATGGCCAGGATGCTGCCCTGCATTAAAAGGTTGCTGGTGTTGGAGGCTTTGGAGGTTCGATTGGATGCAGGTTGTTTTGCCATGGCAGGTGATCTCCTTGGAGGTATCTTTTTTGATCTGTTTTCTGTCCAAAGTGCTGATAACGTGATGAGACAGAATATAAGATTAGTATAGCGCAGGTTGGAATGGATGGCAAGGGAAGGTTCGATGCTTAGAGAATATTTAAAAAATGAGTTACAGTTCACGGGCAATGTCAGTAACTTAAGAAATCCTAAAAGGTACGCCTTGGAGAAAGGAGTGGGGCAGCCGCTTGCTAATCCAAATCTTTTTCCGGTTTCGGGACTAAGAAGCCCTAAAACATCTGAACTTTGCTAAAAGCGAAACGAAAATGCCCAAACTCGCTTCGCTCAAACAGAGTGCATTTTCGTTTCAACACAAAATCCAGACATTTAAGGGCTTCTAATCCCTGCAAAGTCAAAATCTTCGGATTAGCAAGCGGCTGCCCCACTCCTTTCTCCAAGGCTGGTATTGCAAATTTTTAAGTTAATGACATTGGTTCACGGGGCTTCTTGCTGGGCAGAGCCGGACAAGAAGATGCCCCCGTGAACAGTAGCAAAAATGACCGTTACCTATGAACAGTAACAAATGACAGGAAGGAAAAATTGTTGGAAAGGCGGGATTGATATGTGGAAGAAATGGAGAAGATCTGCGGCGTGGATGCTGGCAGTGCTCCTCATGTCCGTGGCGGTTTTGACGGGAGGCTGTGGAGGTGCCAGAGCATCCGGGGAGCCGGGGACTGTCGGCGGACGGGGGCCGGCGGCGGAGAGCCGGGTGGAGCAGGAGCGCCAGACCGAGGAAAGCCAGGAAGAGGAGAATGAGGAAAAGCCGGAAAACCTGGCTGCGCAGGAGAGCGGGGAAGAGCCGGAAAGCCTGTCTGTGCAGGAGAGCGGGGAAGAACCGGATAAACAGGGAGATCGGGATGGTCTTTCGATTGAGGAGGACGGATCCTATACTTTGAAGGAGGAGGTAGCCCTGTATCTACATCTCTACGGACATCTTCCGGACAACTTTATTTCCAAGAGGGAGGCTCAGGAGCTTGGGTGGGACAATAAAAAGAGAAATCTGGATCAGGTGGCTCCGGGAAAAAGCATAGGGGGAAGTCATTTTGGCAACTATGAGGGTATGCTTCCGGAGAAAAAAGGGCGTAAGTATTATGAGTGCGATCTGGAGTATGAGGGAGGATACCGGGGGGCAAAACGGTTAATCTATTCCAATGACGGGCTGATTTTTTATACGGAGGATCATTATAAGACATTTGAGCAATTGTATTGAAAAAGAAACGGTTTAAGATATATGGCAGCGGAAAGGAGGGGCGCCATGCAAAAGATTTTATTGGATTTTTGTGTAACGAAAAGTAAGGAACAGGTGCATGATTATTTGGCATTGAAGTTTGAATTTCCGGATTATTATGGAAAAAATCTGGATGGACTTTACGATTTGCTGACAGAGAGCAGGGAAGATATCTGTGTCGGAGTGTTTGGGCTGGGAGAAAGGCCGGACAGGGATGAGGCGCTGACCAGGTATTTAAGGAGGGTTAGCCGGGTTTTTAAGGATGCACAGGAGGATAATCCTCATCTGTGTGTGATTTTCGAGAACTATGAGGATAATTTGTAATAGTAAGGAAACAAAGAGGGAATGTTATGAGAATCAAGCCGATACGGGATGTGAGAATCAGAAGTAAGCTGATACTTTTAGGTGTTATCTGTTTTTTTGGAATGTTTATTTTGGGGAAGGAGTCGGTTTCCACTGCCCTAAAGATCAAGGAGGCAGGAGATGAAATGTCGGGAGTGTGGATGAATGCGGTGATTGCGGCGGAGGAGTTAAATACAGCCACCTCGGATTATCGGATTCGGGAGAGCCGGCACGCGGTAACTACGGATCCGAAACTGATGCAGTCATTGGAGCAGGAGCTGGAGGCAATCCGGACAGATATTGAGCAAAAGTTTCTGGACTATTATGAGCTTCCTACCAGACAGGAGGACCAGGAGATCATAAAAAAGGCGGAGGAAGCCTGGAAGGAGTATCTGGAATATAGTGAGCAGCTGATTGACACCAGCAAGGGGAATGACCGGGAGAAGGCCACAGTGATGATGATGGGCCGTTCTCAAGAGCTGTTTAATCAGGCCAGCGGACTGTTTTTGGATGCGGTGGCTCATGATAAGCGGGTAGTTCAGATTCATCAGAGCCAATCGGATGAGCTGTATCAAAGGACTTTGTACGTGAAGTATTGGGTTATTGGACTGGTTTCTCTGTTTATGGGCGGATTGATATTGTATCTGATTCACACTATTGAGAAGCCGGTGGAGGAGCTGTTGGACGGTGCAAGGCGGGTGACCAACGGAAATCTGGATGTGCGTCTTACCTGGCAGTCAGGAGATGAGTTAGGGACGCTGACAGATGCCATGAATCAGCTGATACAGAGGCTGGAGCTGATTGTGAAGGATGAGACACGCATGTTTCGGGAGACTGCCAGTGAAGATTATTACGTAAAGTCTGCCTGTGAGCAGGCGTACAGGGGAGATTTTGCTCCGATTCTGTATGGATTTGCCAGTTTGCAAAGCCGGCTGAGAGCCACAAAACAGCGGCGGGAAGAAACAGAGGCAGCCATGCAAACAGAGCTGACCAATCAAAAAGAAGAGATGAGTAAGCTGCGGGGGAAGCTGAAAAATAAGAAAAACAGGCAAGGATAAAGACAATGAATAAGGACACCCAGGCAACATGGATGCTTCATGCCAAGAAAGCGGATTTTTCTGCCATAGGACAGCGTTTCCATATCAGTCCGGTGACGGCCAGACTGATTCGTAACCGGAATGTGGTGGGGGCGGAGGCCATTGACAGATATTTAAACGGCACAATAAGAGATTTGTATGATCCGCATCTTTTAAAGGATATGGATCCTATGGTGGAAATTTTAAAGGAGAAGATTGAAAAAGGAGTGCGGATCCGGATTGTGGGAGACTATGATATTGACGGGATCTGTTCCACCTACCTTTTGTATCAGGGACTGCGGCGCTGTGGCGCCAAGGCAGACTATCAGATTCCGGAAAGAATCCGGGACGGCTACGGGATCAATGAATCCATTATCCGGAGAGCTTATGAAGACAAAATTGATACCATTATTACCTGTGACAATGGTATCGCGGCATTTGAACAGGTTCGGATGGCCAAGGAGATGGGAATGACGGTTCTCATTACGGATCATCATGAGGTGCCCCGGGACGAGACGGGGAGAGAGCAGCCGCCGCCTGCGGATGCGGTGGTGAATCCCAAGCAGGAGGCCTGCGGTTATCCGTTTCCGGAAATCTGCGGAGGGGTGGTGGCCTATAAGCTGGTACAGGTATTGTACGAACAATTTCATGTGCCTGAGGAAGAATGGGAGAATATGCTGGAGTTTGCGGCCATTGCCACAGTGGGAGACGTAATGCGGCTTCAGGACGAGAACCGGCTCATTGTCCGGTGGGGATTAAAGAAGATGGCAAGGACTAACAGCCTGGGGCTTAAAAAGCTGGTGGAGGCCTGCAGCCTGGATATGGAAAACCTTACCGCCTATCACATCGGCTTTGTCATAGGTCCCTGTCTCAATGCCAGCGGAAGGCTTCAGACGGCAAAGCTGGCGCTGGAGCTGCTGCTCTGTGAGGATGAGGCGGAGGCGGCCCGGATGGCAGAGCAGCTGCGGGAGCTGAACGAAGAACGGAAGACCATGACCCAGGAGGGGGTGGATGAGGCTCTTTTGCAGGTGGAGGAACAATATAAGGATGATTCGGTGCTGGTAATCTTTCTGCCGGACTGTCATGAGTCAGTTGCGGGCATCATCGCCGGGCGGGTGCGGGAGGCCTGGAACAGGCCGGTATTTGTGCTGACCAGGGGAGAGGGCTGTGTCAAGGGATCCGGCCGTTCCATTGAGGCGTACCATATGTACAGGGAAATGTGTAAGGTTTCGGAGCTGTTTCTGAAGTTTGGCGGGCATCCCATGGCAGCGGGATTTTCCATTGAGGAGCGTCATGTGGGTGAGCTTCGCCGGCGCCTCAATGAGCAGGCCACGCTAGGGCCGGAGGACTTTATTCCGAAAATATGGATTGATGTGGCAATGCCTCTGGAGTACATATCCGAGAGCCTCATCCGGGAGCTGAAGCTTTTGGAACCTTTTGGTCAGGGAAACGAAAAGCCTCAGTTTGCCTGGAAAAATCTTCATATTCGCAGTGTGAGGGTGCTGGGGAAAAACAGAAATGCAGTAAAGCTTACCCTGGTGACGGAGCAGGGCCTGGCTATGGACGGCATGCTCTTTGCGGAGGGGGATCGGTTTATGGAGGAGTTAGGGGAGCAGCGGACAATGGATGTGGTGTATTATCCGGATGTAAATGAGTATAACGGACGAAAGAGCTTGCAGATTGTGATTCGGGCGTATAAGCTGCACGTTACAGTTCACGGGGCGGGGAAAACAGGATGAAAACAGGCGTCAAGCTTGCTTGTAAGACTGTTTTCATTCTGCTTTCCATATCGGGTGAACGCCCGATGCTTCTTGTTCGGCGGAGCCGGACAAGAAGATGCCCCCCGTGAACAGTAACGGCTGCACCCATAGTGGCTGTGAATAGTAGCTATAGAACTTGACACAGGATGAGATGCTGTACTATAATCGGAAAAGCATAATTGCAGAAAACGGGGCACTGGAGAAACGACCAGTGCCTTTACGGTAATTGACGGCAAAGGTCATCAGAAGAAAAGGAGACAATCATGGTAAACGAGATTATGAAACGGATTACAGCTTACGATCCGGAGGTTGGAAAAGCGATTGAGCAGGAGGCCGGGCGTCAGAGACGGAATCTGGAGCTGATTGCATCGGAAAATATTGTGTCAGAGCCGGTGATGATGGCAATGGGAACCGTGCTGACCAACAAATACGCGGAGGGCTATTCCGGCAAGCGCTATTACGGAGGCTGTGAATATGTGGATGTGGTGGAGACCATTGCCATTGAACGGGCGAAAAAGCTGTTTCAATGTGATTATGCCAACGTTCAGCCTCATTCCGGCGCTCAGGCCAATATGGCAGTGTTTGTGGCCATGCTAAAGCCGGGAGACACGGTTATGGGAATGAACCTGGACCATGGCGGTCATCTGACCCATGGAAGCCCGGTGAATTTTTCCGGACTGTATTTTAATATTGTGCCCTACGGTGTCAATGATGAGGGCTATATCGATTATGATGAGCTGGAGAGGATTGCCGTTGAAAGCAAGCCCAAGCTGATAGTGGCAGGCGCCAGCGCCTATGCCAGAGAGATTGATTTCAAGCGGTTCCGTCAGGTGGCTGACAAAGTGGGAGCCTTTTTGATGGTGGATATGGCTCACATTGCAGGGCTTGTGGCGGCCGGTGAGCATCCCAGCCCCATTCCCTATGCCGATGTGGTGACAACCACCACCCACAAGACCTTAAGAGGACCCAGAGGCGGCATGATTCTTGCCAACAAAGAGGCGGCAGACAGGTTTAATTTTAATAAGGCTATTTTCCCGGGAACCCAGGGCGGCCCCTTAGAGCATGTGATTGCGGCAAAGGCAGTCTGCTTCGGGGAGGCTCTAAAGCCGGAGTTTAAGGCCTACCAGGCTCAGGTGAAAAAGAACGCGGCGGCCCTGGCCCAGGCTCTTAAGAAGATGGGCTTTAATATTCTTACAGGAGGAACGGACAACCATCTGATGTTAGTGGATCTGAGGGGGATGGACGTGTCCGGCAAAGAGCTTCAGAATCGCTGTGATGCAGTTTATATTACTCTTAATAAAAATACGGTTCCCAATGACCCCAGAAGTCCCTTTGTGACCTCAGGCGTGCGGATCGGCACACCTGCCATTACCTCCCGGGGCCTGACGGAGGCCGATATGCCAAAGATTGCAGAGTGTGTCTGGCTGGCAGCCACGGATTTTGAGAACAAGGCAGATTATATCCGGGCAGAGGTGACAAAGCTTTGTGACAAATATCCCATTTATCAGGGGTAAAAGCGAAAAAGTGCTTGCAATCCATGGCAGATTCTGTTAAAATATTTATCCGTGACACAATATTCCTTGCTCCTGAGACTGGAATCAGGGGCCAGAGACCACAAGGAGGTAAAGCAATGAACAAATACGAGTTAGCAGTTGTTCTGAGCGCAAAACTCGAAGATGAAGAGAGAGCGGCAGCATTGGAGAAGGTACAGGGGTATATCACCCGTTTCGGCGGTACTGTGACCAATGTGGATGACTGGGGCAAAAAGAGACTTGCCTACGAGATCCAGAAGATGAAAGAAGCTTTCTACTACTTCATTCAGTTCGAGTCAGAGGATTCCAACTGCCCCAACGAAGTGGAAGCCCACATTCGTATTATGGAGCCGGTGATCCGCTATCTTTGCGTTAAGCAGGACGAGCAGTAAGCAATAGACGACCAGCTTAAAAAAGGAAGAGTGATGGTATGAATAGAGTAATTCTTATGGGTAGACTGACCAGAGATCCGGAGGTAAGATATTCTCAGGGAGAGCGTTCCATGGCAATTGCCAGGTACACCCTTGCGGTTGACCGCAGAGGCCGTGCCAGGAACCAGGACGGCGACCAGGGACAGACAGCGGATTTTATTAATATTGTGGCATTTGACCGGGCGGGGGAGTTTGCTGAGAAGTATTTCCGTCAGGGAATGAGAGTGCTGGTTTCTGGCCGCATCCAGACAGGCAGCTACACAAACAGAGAAGGTCAGCGTGTTTATACCACGGAGGTTATTGTGGATGATCAGGAGTTTGCCGACAGCAAGAATGCAGGCGGCGGGGACAGCGGCGGTGGTTATGGCTATCAGCCCACCTCCAGACCGGCTCCCTCCAGCGCGATCGGCGATGGCTTTATGAACATCCCGGATGGTGTGGAAGATGAAGGTTTGCCCTTCAACTAGGCAGACAGGCTTTTGAGTTGAAAGGCATGGATTAATCGAAGAAGGAGGCAGTACCAATGGCATTCAATAAATCGGATAAGCCCGAAGGCGCCAAAGTGAGAAGAGGCGGCGTTCGCAGAAGAAAAAAAGTGTGTGTGTTCTGTGGTGAGAAAAATGGTGTGATTGATTACAAGGACACCAATAAGCTGAAAAGATATGTATCCGAGAGAGGCAAGATTCTTCCCAGAAGAATCACAGGTAACTGTGCAAAGCATCAGAGAGCGTTGACGGTTGCCATTAAGAGAGCGCGCCATATTTCTCTTATGCCTTATACCTGCGACTAAGGAGGAACGGGTTTTACCCCCGAAGCCAAGGCTTCGGGGGTTTTTGAATTTATGCGTCTAGTACCGCACTGCGGAAATTTCGGTGAATTCACCACTAGCAGCGCAGGCTTGCTTGTAAAAGAACCCTGATACACCTGACATGAATAATATTTTTCATTCACTCATATTACAAGTAAACATAAAAAACGGTTGTCAAAAACCGTTGACTATATTAGAATATGGATACGGAGATTATTGGGGGAAAAAGGAGGTGAACAGGTTCGGAAGCACCTTACTATTTGGAAAATATCAGTTGTGTCGGCTGCTGGGCCGCGGAAGGAGCGGGACTGTTTATTTGGCAAAGCACAGAGACCTGGAGGAATACAGGGCTATCAAGCAGGTGCCAAAGAGCCGCATAGATTACGCTCAATTCCGAAAGGAAGCGCTGATACTGAAAGATATCCGTCATCCGGGGATACCGATTGTGTACGACCTGGAGGAGGATGAGGATTTCTGTTATCTGATTGAGGAGTATTTGGAAGGAGATTCGCTGTACGCCCTTGTTTCTGACATGGGGCATTTTTCAAAGGCAATGACGGTCCAATATGGGATCCAGATTTGCCATCTGGTGAGTGTCTTGCATTCAGCAAGCCCTATCCCTATTTTGTATTTGGATTTACAACCCAAAAATCTGTTGGTATGCGATGATACCATAAAATTAGTGGATTTTGACCACGCGGTTTACTTGGAAGAGGCGGAGCATCTGACAAAGCGCTATGGAACGGTTGGCTGTGCCGCTCCGGAGCAATACACAGGAGAAGAATTGAACGAGAGAACGGACATTTATGCCATTGGTGCTGTCCTCTGCTATATGCTGACCGGGGAATATCCGGAAAACGGACCTGTGTATCCGGGAGAGCGGATTGGTCGGTGTCTTACAAAGGTGATCTGCGCCTGTCTGAGAAAGGACCCTCAGAAACGGTATGAATCGGCAGACCAATTGAGAAGGGATTTGGAAAATATTCAGGAGCAGATAGATAAAAAAGAAAAAGGTGTATTTCGGAAGAACCCGAAATTATCTCTGACGATTGCTGTGGCGGGCGCTTTTCCGGGCGCGGGTGCAACACACACGGCAATCAGCCTTGCCGTATATTTAAGACGGCGGGGATTATCCGTATTATATGAAGAGCGGAATGATTCCGGCGCGATCCGTCAGATGACAGATTGTGCAAAAAGCAGCATGGATCCGTATGGAATTTACCGGATTCATGGCCTGTCTGTGCTTCCTTTTTACGGGGATGCTGTAAAGCTTCAATCCCGCCCCTATCAGGTGGTAATTCGGGATTACGGTATTTTTCGGGAAGCATTTGCGCGGGAGCCGGCAGACGGATATCTGCTGGTCTGCGGAAGTAAGCCCTGGCAGTGGAAGCGTGCCAGGAGTGCTGTTCAGTTTCCGGGGAATCCTCCGGGAATGGCGGTTATCTACAATCAGTTCTGCGGGCGGCTTGCAGTGAAGCTGCCCGGTCCGGCAAAGGGGACGGAATGTTTCCTGATGCCAGATAGTCCCAATCCATTTGTGTGTACAAGAGAAGTGAGAAGAGTTTTCGACCAGCTGTTTTGGTCGTTGTCCGGTGAGCAGGCGGGAGGCGCAATACGAAAAATTTGGGGAAAAATAAAAAAATTTTGGACCCTAAAGGGTTGTTTATAGGTAAAAAAGCGCCGGAAAATTCCTGGCGGACTATGGGGATCATAGGGGCGTGCAGAAGTGTCGGAGTCACTCATCTGGCCGTCTGGACGGCTAACTATCTGACAGGAGCGCGAAGAGAGCGGACGGCAGTATTGGAGTGGAACTGCCATGGGGATTTTGAGCGCATGGGCAAATTCTGCATGGGCCAATATTCCAGGGAAGGAAAAAAACAGGGACTATACAGGATTCTGGAGGTGGATTACTATGCGCGGGCAGGTATGGAAGAACTGGCGGCCTGCCTGAATGAAGGTTACCAGTACATCATTGTAGACTATGGAGAAATCACCGGACAGAACCTTCTGGACTGTGCCCGGTGCGACTTGAAAGTGATTGTCGGTTCATTGAGCGAGTGGCAGGCAAAAATGTTTTCAGGAGCTGTGACAGGAAAGGAAAAGCGGGATACAAGCTGGAGATACGCCATTGCCTTTGGCAGTGAGGAGGCCAGAAAAAGGATGGAGAGATGCTTTCGGATTCCTGTCAAAAGGATTCCTGATTCCAGAGATGTTTTTGTGGTTACCCGTGCCGATATGAATTTTTTTACAGAACTTTTAGGGGATTGACCGGGCGGTGAGGCGCAGGGAATATGTGTCGCGACTTGTTTTATGCCTTGTGGGAATGATGCAAAATTGTACAGCCATTCTTCTTTGATGCGCCTGCCTGTGTAAATCCGGAATGGGAGGAGCACGTGAGACGGAAATATCAGTTATACGGAAAAAATCGAAAGGTTTTTCTGGATGGTTTACAAAAGTATTGGGAACGGGGGGTTGTGATTCGGATTGACGGAAAAGTGACAGATGCCTCGGAGTGGATAAAGATATTGGAAATACAGGCGGACGGAAGCTTCTATATGGGTGATTATATTATGGAGGAGCAGGGAGCCTTGCCAACCGCGGCTATGGTCTGCGAGGAGGCAAGGGACTATGGCGCCCCCAAAGAGGAGCCTTCGGATGCAGACCAGAAGGGAGATGATAAGACAACCTGCCTCAAGCAATACTGCGGGGGAGCTTTAAAGGAAATTCGATTTGACCGGGTTTATAACCGGTAAAGATAGAGAGAAGACCTTCTTTTTCTTAAGCCTAAATGCAGGAAACCGGACTTGCAATTTTTCAGAGAGAATCCCAATTCAGCCAGGGAGAGATGGGAAAAGAGAGTAGCCGCGCGGCTTGTCCGGGCGATTACAGAAAGCTCCCATAACGAAGACGCGGGGAGGGTTTTTTATGCTGCAGGCAGAGAGCCGATATATAGTGTGGATTCATTGCGTATTGTGGTCCGTGGATAAAGGTTCATTCTTTTTGTCTATCCGGGCTTTGGCATCGGATTTTGGTAAAGAGACGGGGGATGGCAGTTTGTCATTCCCTGTAATTTGGGGAATACAACTGAAATAATGAAATTGTAAGACAAGAACTGAAGGATTTGTGGTATACTTTCTTACATAAGGCCATGAGTCACAAGAATATCCCCAAAGGAGGAGAAGGTCAATGAAGCGTTTTTTTGTATCAGTCTTAACAGTTATAGGAGTACTCCTGCTTTTGGGGGCAGCGTTAACAGGATTTATCTTCTTTCATAAATATGTGCCCACCAATGAACCGGCAGACCAGAATGAATGGTTTGGGGTGGTAGGCGACCGGGTGGCGATTATTTTGGATAATCAGCAGGTGGAGGACAGCAAGGGCCGGTACATGAACGGGGAGATTTATCTGCCTCTTGACTGGGTCACAAAGACTTTAAACGAAAAGTTTTATTGGGATGCCACAGAGAAGCTTTTGATTTATACATTGCCAAAAGAGATTATTTATGCGGACCTCTCCACAATGGGTGATGGAGGAAAGCCTTTGGTGGCGGAGCAGGAGGGACAGATATGGCTTCTGGCCGGTCTTGTGTTAAACTATACGGATATCCGCATACAGGGATTTACCGATGAGGAGGCCAGGCGGGTGTTTATAGATACAGGCTGGGATTCGGTTCCTGTGGCAGTGGCTGAGAAGGCAGGGAAGGTGCGGGTGCGGGGCGGAGTTAAAAGCGCTGTCCTCACAGATGTTGCGGAAGGTGAGAGCCTGCAGATTTTAGAGACCATGGAGCGATGGAGCAAGGTGCGCACGGATACCGGCTATGTGGGATATATACAGAACAAGCTGTTAAAACCGGGATCAGACCGCCATTTTGTAAGCAATTTCCAGTCTCCGGTATATACCAGCATTTCTCTGAATGAGCCGGTATGTCTGGTTTGGCATCAGGTGTTTTCACAGGAGGCCAACAATGCCATGGAGCAGCTGATGTCTGCGACAGAGGGGGTCAATGTGATTGCCCCCACCTGGTTTATGCTGACAGACAATGAGGGGAATTATGAATGTCTGGCAGACCGAAGCTATGTGGAAAAGGCGCATCGGATGGGATTGCAGGTGTGGGCTGTGTTGGATAATTTCAATAAAGGAGAAAAGGTTCAATCGGAGATCTTGTTTTCCAGTACCAGTGTGCGCAAGAGACTGATAGAAGCTTTGATTAAGGATATAAAAGCCTACGATATAGACGGGATTAATCTGGATGTGGAGAGTATTAAAGAGGAGGCCGGGCCACATTATGTTCAGTTTATCAGGGAGCTTTCCGTAAGCTGCAGGAAGGAGGGGATAATTCTCTCTGTGGATAACACGGTGCCGGCTGCTTACTCCTCGTTCTATAACCGGGAGGAGCAGGGACGGGTGGCAGATTATGTGATTATTATGGCATATGATGAGCATTATGCCGGAGGGGAGGCCGGTTCTGTGGCTTCCTTAGGATACGTGAGGAAAGGGATTGAAGACACCTTGAAACTGGTGCCTAAGGAAAAATTCATCAATGGGATCCCCTTTTATACCCGCGTTTGGAAGGAGGAGGCAGGGACTACAACTGCTACCTCCCTGGGAATCGGGGCCGCGAAGGCATGGGTTCAGGAGCATGGTATGGCTTTGGAGTGGGATGAGGAGACAGGGCAGTACTATGGCCAGCTTAGAGAGGGCAGTGCAGTTTACCGCTTGTGGATGGAGGAGGAGCAGTCATTAACCAGAAAGATGGATCTGATTCGGGAGAATAATCTGGCCGGAGTGGCTTGCTGGAAGTTAGGATTTGAGACTCCAAAGCTGTGGAAAATAGTCAAACCCAGATAATTGAGGTGGCAGGAAAATGAAAAGGACGAAAAAGACATGGGTGTGGGCAAAAAGAATTGCATTGGTGCTGCTGATGCTGGCTCTTTGTGCCTGTTCTAAGGAGACGGGGACTCAAAAAAAGCCTGAAGAAATCTCAAGGGAGACATCTGCACAAGAGACTGACGGGGAGAAAGAAAAGCCGGAGGAAAGTACAAAGGCGTCCCTTAATACAGACCCGATTGAGCCCTTTCCCAGTCAGGAGCCGGAGACTGAGGAAACATCTGAGACTGCGGAGTCTGATTATAACTGGGAGAAAAAGGCAATAATTGGCACGGATATCCATTATTTGTCCCGGACCCTGACAGACGGGGACAGCGGTTTTCAGCATATGGTGGAGCATGGTGACGGCAAGGTGGTTACCTATATTGAGCAGATTACGGATGCCTTTTTGGAGGAGGTGATTCGCCAGAAGCCGGATATGCTGATCTTAAGCGGAGATCTGACTTTGGACGGGGAGAAAAAGAGCCATGAGGAGCTGGCGCAGAAATTATATTCTGTGGAGGACGCAGGAATTCCGGTGCTTGTGATCCCGGGAAATCATGATATCAATAACCGCCATGCAGCCCAGTATAAGGGGGAGGAGCGCTTTCCGGCAGAATTTACCACGCCGGAGGAGTTTCGGGAAATTTACAGGGATTTTGGATATGACGAGGCGATCAGCGAGGATTGGACAACCCTCAGCTATGTTTATGAGGCAGATGAATATAACCGTCTGCTGATGCTGGATACGTGTCAGTACAATCCGAAGGCCTTGGTGGGGGGAGCGATTCTGACTGATACATATGAGTGGATTGAGATGGAATTGGAGGATGCCTGGGACAATGGAATGAACGTGATCCCGGTGGCTCATCACAATCTTCTGGATGAAAGTGAGATCTATGTGGATGACTGTACCATTGAGCACGGGGAGCAGCTGATGTATATTCTGGAGGACTGGGGTGTCCCCTTTTTTCTGAGCGGACATCTTCATGTACAGCACAGCAAGCGCTCGGACGATAATTTTGGGATTTGGGAGATGGTCACCAGCTCTCTGGCCACACCGGCCTGCCAATATGGAAATCTTCTTTTCAGAGATGACGGCAGCTTTTCTTACTGGACTCAGTCTGTGGATGTGGAGCAATGGGCAAAGCGCCACAACCGGACGGAACGGGATTTGCTGGAATTTGATGATTTTAAGGAACCGTTTTTGCGGCGGGTATTTTATAATCAGTCCTATGATGCTTTACAGAAGATATCGGGCCTGACAGAGAATCAGAGAAAGCGGATGTCTGAGCTGTATTCTGAGCTGAATTATCATTATTACCAAGGAACCGCCTATCAGATTCGGGATGTGGTATTGAAGGATCCGGACTATCAGCTGTGGATGGGAGACGGTTCCTTCACTGTGCTGACAGACTATGTACAGTATATTATCAGCGATGCTAAGAGGGATTACAACCGGGTTGAGGGAGATTAAAGGCAGCAAAAGCTTTGTTTTGAAAATTGCGCCGTGGATTTTCGGTTCTTTTTTGACGTCACAACTGATATATTGAAATGGAGTCAGAGTGATGGGTGGATCAGAGAATGGATAATCGAAGGCCGGAAATGCTGATGGGAGCTTTGCTGCTGGTGTTCGTCTTTTTAATTTCCCGCCATGCAGGGATGATGGTTTCCGGACAGAACGTGGTGGCAGGGGAGAAAAAGCCGGTTGTGGTGATTGACAGCGGACATGGAGGGAACGACCCCGGAAAGGTAGGGGTTGACGGGAGTCTGGAAAAGGACATTAACCTGGAAATAGCCCAAAAGCTGAAAACATATCTGGAGGCATCGGATGTGGAGGTGGTCATGACCCGGGAGGAAGATAAAGGACTCTACAGTGACAGGGACAGTCGCAAGAAGATGGCGGACATGAAAAAACGCTGTGACCTGATCAATGAGACAAGGCCGGCGCTGGTAGTCAGCATTCACCAGAACAGCTATCACCAGGAGGATGTTTCCGGCGGCCAGGTTTTTTACTACAAGGATTCGGAAAAAGGGAAACGGCTGGCAGAGATTATTCAGAAGAGATTTGATTTTGTTTTGGGAGATAAGAACAGGCGACTGGCAAAGCCCAATGGGAATTACTATCTTCTTTTGCATGTGAAACAGCCGATTGTGATTGTGGAGTGCGGATTTCTTTCCAACTGGAAAGAGGCGGCAGCATTGAATACAGAGGAATACCAGAATCGGATGGCGTGGACCATTCATATGGGAATCATGGAGTATTTGAACGGGAGATGAAGGATGGATGGGAAAAATCCGGCGGGGAACAGATGGCCTATCACCTGTTCCCTGCCGGATTCAATTTGCTTTTTCGTAAGATTTTAAGGCAAGAGCCAGCTGGTCCGGACAGGAGGTGGGACGGAAGCCGCAGCGGATGCCTTCTAAGCGGCGGATGGCTTCGCTGACATCCATACCCTCTACCAGGCGGGCAACGCCCTGGGTATTGCCGGAACAGCCGCCTACGAACCGAACGTTGGTAAGCTTGTGATCGGTTACATCAAAATGGATTTCCTGCGAGCAGACGCCGCGAGTTTTATAAACCATGGTTATGAATCCTCCGTTATTAAAAAATTTATCATTTAGTAGCAGTGGGAATGCCGGAATAGTCCCTTTTAGGGGTATTGGCATTGTACGTGAATAGCAACGTTTCGGATACCGAACTTATTATATCCGGTGGGGAAAGGGATTGTCAAGCGGATTATGTGTGGTATACTGTAACAGAGAAAGCAAAGTATTGCTGTTCACAGGTACCCTTTGAACAGTAACAATGTAAGTATGAAAAAGATGAAGCATAAAAATAAACAGGAGGAGTTAAAGATGCTGGGTATTATTGGAGCTATGGCAGAGGAAGTGGAGCAGTTAAAGGCAGAGATGGAGAGCCCGCAGATTGTCTCTGTGGCAGGAATGGATTTTTATAAGGGCAGGATAGGCGGGAAGGATGTGGTGGTAGTCCGCTCCGGTGTGGGAAAGGTCAATGGCGCGGTGTGTGTACAGATTTTGGTGGATCGCTTTGGAGTGGAGGGAATCGTTAACACGGGAATTGCCGGTTCCCTGAAGGCAGAGATTAATATCGGAGATCTGGTGCTGGCTACAGATGCGGTGCAGCATGATGTGGACGCCACCCAGTTTTCCTACCCGTTGGGGCAGATTCCCCAGATGAATGTATTTGCCTTTAAGGCAGATGAACGGCTGCGGCAGCTGGCGGCAGGGTGCTGCAGGCAGGTGAATCCGGATATCGGGGTTTATGAGGGGAGAGTGCTGACAGGGGATCAGTTTGTGTCCTCAAAGGAGAAGAAGGAGTGGCTGGCAAAGGTTTTTGCAGGCGCCTGCACGGAGATGGAGGGCGGAGCCATTGCCCAGGCAGCCTGGTTAAATCAGGTGCCGTTTCTGATTGTGCGGGCAATTTCGGACAAGGCTGATGACAGCGCCCAGATGGATTATGAGGAGTTTGAGCGGCTGGCGATTCTTCACAGTGTGAATCTGACAAGAGCATTGATTGAAGCCTTTTAAGATTATACCCGCGCAGCCGGTTCTTAAGAATCGATGTAAACTTCACAATCGAATTGAGGCGAACTTTGGCGAACGATTCTAGGCTCCCTGAACTTTCCAAAACGAATTTTGACAGCTATAATGGACTTGTCTGAAAAATTCAGGAAAGAAAGGGGAGCTGTTTTTATGCTGCAATTTTTAGAAACAGGACAGGCGCTGTATGTGCTGGCAGGTCTTTGCCTTCTGGGAATATTCACCAGGGTGACGACCAAAAACCTTTACAAAAGACTGATAAAAGAGAGCGGAAACATGGCCACTACGAAAAATAAGAGTCTCAGGGATCTGAAACAGAAGGCGGAGAGTACATATCGGATGAACCAGGGAATGCCGGATAGCAGCGCGTGGCTGGATCATCAATTGTGTGAGCTGCGATTTAGGGGCATGACCCTGGCCGGGTGGGGAAATGTGTCCATGCAGCTTACCTGGCTGTGCCTTCTGACAGGAGGAACGGCAGCGTTTTTTTCTTATTGGTATCGCCTGGATTCGATTTATGTGGTGATGTATGGAGGCGGTTCGGTTCTCATGGCCATGCTGACCATGCTGTTTGACAATGGCATCGCGGGAGGCAAAAGGGAGCTGTTAGCGGCGTCATTGCAGGATTATCTGGAAAATGTTTTATGTCCGCGTCTGGCCCGAAGCATTGGGGAAGACAGCCTATGGAGCGATGGGGCGGAACCATCCAGAGGAAAAGTCAGAAGCATCACCCGTCTGCCAGAACGGAAGGGGCTTGGAGAAGGGGATTTGCCATCGGGAGTTTCAGGTGCTGGGAATCAGGGGGCAAGAAGGGCCGGGGAGAAGGCTGGCCAGACCGAGAGGGCGGACCGCATGGGAGCCCGCGGGGGAAAGGAGAGATCAGGAACTGACCGGGCAGGCAAAGAGAGAACAGGCGGGGCAGGCACGGATCTGACAGGAACCGATCCGGCGGATAAGGAGCATACAACAACCGAACGGCTGGGAATGGAAAGGACGGGCGCAGAGACTGTCGGTAAGGAGCATACAGGAAGCGACCGAACCGGGGAATCTATTGGTGTCCGGAAAAGAGGCGGGAAAAATGCCAGACGGGAGGCTCAAATCCCAGGAGAGGAATCTGGCGGAGTCAGGGATGTGGATTATCTGAAGAAAAGTCTGGAGCAGATAGCAGCCAGCAGGGAGAAGGGGAAGGAAAGCGATGACAGTTGGCTAAAGGAGCTGGGGCCCGATGAGGTCCAGCTGATTGGGGACATTATAAAGGAATATCTGGCATAAGGTATGTGCGGTTTTTTCGCATTTTTCATAGATTAAAAGGAAAATAGAACAGAGAGTCAGAGGGCAGGTATCACTGGGAAAGATACCTGCCCTCTGCTTGTGTGAACAAGCCCATATAGGAAAGCTCTGCTGCCCGCAGCGAGGGGGGGGCATATGTTTTGGCTCCATAACTATATTGGCTCATGACTAATCAGCAAAGTGCTAGTCATGGAGTGAACAGTAACCATATATCTACTCCTCGATAATCTGAATTTCCAAAAAGTCAAAGGGAATGTGTTCAATAAAGCTGTCCTGAGTGAAGCGGGTTTTGGATATGCGCTGAAATTCGGAGATGTTGGCATCCAGCCAGATGGGCTTGCCCAGATCAAATTCGTAGCAGATATCCTCTAAGGACTGAAATACCATGGCAGTGCGGGATAAGCTGTAGTCGGTAATGGAGATAACGGTATCCCGGATCATGCGGTTGTTTTTCCAGATTTTCCCCCACATACGAAACATAAAAGATTCCTCCGTTTTTCTGTGAGAATTCCCAGAGCCGGTTTTTGCAGGTGATTTTGGGATACAAAGGGATTTGGGAATACTCATGTTTATATGCGTTTGGCCGATGTGCCGGCCGGATTACAAAAGTATAATCGATTTTGGCGCTGATGTAAAGGGATTGTTTTGAGTGAAGCCTTGCCGGAGCGTGTATTATGTAGTAAACTAATGGTATGGTAAGGAACTGTCACGAAACAAATTAGCCATCCGGCTTGTCTAAATGTCCATCTGCCGCGGCAGAAAATCTTGGCGTGGCCCGCTGCGCCTGCGATTTTCTTCTTTGCAGATGAACATTTATCCAGCGCCGTCTGACTAACTTATCTCTGAACAGTTCCTAAGACTAATTGCAAAGGAGGGCCGGATATATGGTGCAGACCAAGGAGGAATGCCTGGCGTTTCTGGGGGAGGCGAGAGACGCGCTGGACGAGCTTTCGCTGCTGGAGGAGCAGGAGAAGGGATTGAGCCAGGAGGAGACACGGCTGGAGAACGAGCTGGAGACAGAAAAAAAGCTGATGGCAGATCGGATCCAGAAAACAGTGAAAAAACGGCGGGAGGAAATTCGGGCCACCTACGAAAAGGAGATGACCAAAGCCCAGGAACAGCTGAAAAAGATGCGAAATAAGCGGGAAAAGGCAAAAAGCGAAGGGGTGAAGGAACGGATTCAGGAGGAGACAAGGCCTCTTACGGACGAGATTCGGGAGCTGAAGGTGCAGCTGAGAGCTTTGATCCGGCAGAATCACGTGCCGGGATACTGTCAGAGCTCTTTGTACTACGGATTATATTTTCCGCGCCATGTGAAGGAATATCTGATGCTTTTTGTGTACGTGCTGATTTTTTTCATGGTAATTCCCTGGGGAGTGTATCTGGTGATTCCAGGTAGAAAGCCTCTTTATCTGGCAGTGATCTATCTTGCAGACATACTGGTAGTGGGCGGCAGTTATCTGACAATCGGAAACCGCACAAAGCTGTTGTATATGGAAACTCTGCGGGAGGGAAGAAAGTATCAGGATCAGATTCGGGACAATCGCAAAAAAATAAAAAGGCTAACCACCGCCATTCGCAGGGACAGGAATGAATCTCTGTATAATTTGGAAAAATATGACGATGAAATAGCGAGGCTGCAGCAGGAGCTGAGCGATGTGGCAGATAAGCAAAAGGATGCCCTCAATGCTTTTGAGACGGTTACAAAAAACATTCTGGCTGATGAGATTGAACATAACCATAAAGAAAAGCTGGATCAGCTGCAGGAGGAATATCAGCAGGTGTCTGCGGAGCTTCGTTTGGTTATGCAGAAGGTAAAGGAGAAAAGGCTTTATGTATCGGGGAGCTATGGGACCTATTTGGGGAAGGAGTTTATGGATTCCCAGAAGATTATGCAGCTGACCGATATTGTTCGGGAAGGCCGCGCCGCTAACGTAAGCGAGGCCATTGCCGTGTATGAGGCCGGGCGGCAGCAGAGCCAGCCGGGGCGGTAGCGGGAGAAAAGGCGGCTTCCTTTCGGATTACAAGTATAAAATCTCTGCCGGATGCTTATAATAGGAATAACAAAATTGAGTACAGGCAGGGCGTCATGAAAACAGGTTGGTGCAGAAAATGGAAGATGGGCCGGAAAATATATTATTTTGACTCCGAGAGAAGCTTTGAGACGGAAGCATTTGCCCGAACCCTTCACAGGATGATTGGAGAAATCATGGAGGAGGAGGGAAAGAGAGGCATATTGGTGCTGTGTATCGGCACGGACCGTTCCACAGGCGACAGCTTAGGGCCTCTCATCGGATATAAGCTGAAGGAACAGCGGGTGCGCAGAATCAAGATTCTGGGGACTTTGGAACGTCCGGTTCACGCCATGAACTTAGAGCAATATGTGGCAAAGATCCGCATGCAGTATGACGATTACGTGGTGGTGGCCGTAGATGCCTCCGTGGGAAGTCAGGACCATGTGGGCTGCATAACTCTGGGAAGAGGAGCCTTAAGGCCGGGGCTGGGAGTGTGCAAGGATCTGCAGGCAGTGGGGGATATTTTTATCACAGGCATTGTGGGCGGGTACGGCAACTATGATCCTCTGATGCTGCAGAGCGTTCGTCTGTCCATGGTGATGAAAATGGCGGATTATATCTGCGAAAGCGTATTTCTTGTCGAACAGTTTTTAGAGAGAGCGGCTCTGGTTTGACAAAATCAGCACCCCGGATATGTTATGATTGGTCTGTATATAAATATGAAATCATAGCAGAGGGGTGAAAATATGGGAGAGTTTTATGCTCCGTACCCAAAGCTGCCGAAGAATATCCGGCAGATAGGGGAGCGGGATTTGAATGTGAAATTATATGTGGAGGATTATGTCAATACATATCTGAAACGTCTGTATCCGGCCGGTGGACAAGATCTGCGGGTCGGCCTTTTGCTGGGAGAAGCAAAGAGTCAGGAGGGGATGCCGTACCTGTTTGCTGACGGGGCTTTGGAGATGGAGAACGTGGTCAAAAACGGGGAGCAGATCGAATTTACGGAGGAAGCATGGGAACAGGCTTACCGGGGGATTGACCGGATGTTTCCCAAGAGAACCGTGTTGGGATGGTTTGTGTGCAGCGGGCCAGACAGGAATCTGAGCCCTTTGAATTACTGGAAACAGCACAGCAAATACTTTCCGGAGAAGAACCAGCTGATGTATTTAAGCTGCGGCCTGGAAGGGGAGGAGTCAGTGTATGTGGCATCGGAGGACGGCTTCTACCGCCTGCGGGGATACAGCATCTATTATGAGAGAAATCAGATGATGCAGGATTATATGGTGTCTCGTAAGGACGCCTGCCGGACGGAGACGGGAACCAGGGATACGGTGATTCAGGATTTTCGGCAGAGGATGGAGGAGAACCGTCAGGAGGCGCGCCGCCGCCAGTCTGCTCTTGGGGGACTTAAAACGGCTTGCGGTGTGCTGTCCGTATTGGTGCTGGCCTGCGGCGTTACTATGTTTAACAATTACCATCGGATGCGGCAGATGGAGTCAGTGATCGCATCTGCATTGCCGGAAGGAATGGAGAAAAGCTGGTCAGAGCTGATAGGAGGCGAAAATGAGAAGGAAGCCCGGGAGCCGCTCTTTGAGGATGTTCCGGGAGAGGTGTATCCCACAAAAGGCGATATAGTGATTGAGCCGGAGAGTATGGTATCAGGGGAGAGTGTGGCAGTAGCCGGAGGACAGGCCAGGGAGACAGCTCCCGGCCAGGGAGACGGGCAATCTTCGGAAAATACTCAGAGAGACGAACAGGCAGCAAGCCGGATTTCAGGCGGGAATCAGGCAGCGGTGCCGGTTTCCGAAACAAATCAGGACATCGGTCAGGCAGCAGGGCAGACTCATGGAGAAAGCCAGGCCTCAGATGCCTCCCAGACGGTTAGTCAGCAATCAAACCAGCCAGCCAATCCTGCCCGGTCAGACGGCGCCGGTCACCTATCCTCTGCTCAGGAAGAGGCAGAAGCCGCTGCCCTGACGCCGGAGCCGGTGGTTATTCCGGATAATGCCATGATCCATACCGTTCAGGATGGAGAAACCCTTTATGGAATATGCCTGGAATATTACCACAGCGTAAATAATTTGTCTCAAATTTGCCAGTGGAACCAGTTGACAGATGAAAATCATTTATCCGTAGGCCAAAGGCTTTATATGCCGCCTGCAGAATAGAACATGTAACAAAATCCTTTGACCCTGCGGAGAAAATGATGTATACTAAAAGTCAATATTCATATACAGGAGATAAGACCATGGGTGATATGAGCTCCATGAGCAGGGAGAGCAGAAAGCAGAAGCTTCGCAGCCAGATGATCACTCCGGATAGGGAATATCCCCCTTCCAAGAATCGGGTGGAGGAGGAAGAGTTGTTTACGGCCCGTCAGAAAAAGCGCCGCAGACATATGGTTTTGTCTGTTGTGATGCTGGTTTTCATACTTTTCGGAGCCGGAGGGTGGTTTTATTATCAACAGATTTTCAGATATACTGTCTATGAGACCATCCGGAGGATTCCTCTCAATGAAGGAAGCCTTGTGGGATATGTGACATTTGGGAATAATGTGATTAAATATACCCGGGACGGGGCATCCTATATCGATGAACGGGGAGGAAATGTCTGGACGGAAAGCTATGAGATGAAGATGCCGATTGTGGCAGTTAATGGAGATTTTGCCGCCATTGCCGACCAGCAGGGCAACAGTATTTTGATTTTTAATAAGGATGGTAAGGTTGGACAGGCCACCACGATTCTTCCTATTACAAGGGTTGCCGTATCCGGATTGGGAATGGTGGCAGTGCTTTTGGAGGACTCTACATCCAGCTATATCTATTTTTTCCGCAAGGACGGAGGAGAGCTTAAAATCAATGTGAGAACAAATATGTCCGGAGACGGATATCCTTTGGACATATGTCTATCCAGGGACGGAACCCAGATGATGTGCTCCTATGTTTATCTGGAAGGAGGGGAGGCCAAAAACCGTGTGGTGTTTTATGACTTTTCCGAGATAGGCAAGAATGTGCCCACCCGCGTGGTAGGAGGCTTTGACGAACCCTTTTCCAATGCCCTTGTGCCCCGGGTAGCATACTTAAAGGAGCCTTATTCCTGCGCGTTCGGAAGCAACGGACCGGTGTTTTTTTCCTCTCAGAACCTGGCAAAGCCCCAGCTTCTTAGGGAGGCTTCCATGACAGAGGAAATGATAGCCGGAACATTTTACTCAGATGAGTATGTTGCGGTGATTGTGTGGGATACAGGAGGAGAGAATGAGAAGCGCCTGGAGGTATTCCGGGCAGACGGCAGCCATGTGCTGAGTCAGGGATTTACTTATGATTATATTCATGCGGATATTGACGGAGAACTGATATTTCTGTATAATGATAACTCGTGTAAGGTATTTAATATGGCAGGGGTGGAAAAGCTAGACACTACCTTTGACTTTGCAGTGACAAAGATCCGCAGGGGGCGGATGCCCAACACCCTGTTGGTTATGGGCCCTCAGGAGATGCGGGAGATTAAACTAAGGTAACAGGAGTCTGATGTACATACAGAACATGAGGAGGATACCAATGAGCCAGTTAGATACGATGTCAGTCAATGCGATCCGCATATTGTCAGCGGATGCAATCCAGAAAGCCAATTCCGGTCATCCGGGCCTGCCTTTGGGCTGTGCTCCTATGGCTTATGAGTTATGGATGAATCATTTAAATCACAATCCGGCAGATCCGGAGTGGGAGAACAGGGATCGTTTTGTTTTGTCCGGCGGACATGGCTCCATGCTGTTATATTCCCTGCTTCACCTCTTTGGGTACGGCGGCTTGTCAAAGGAAGATATCATGGATTTCAGACAGCTGGGGTCTAAGACACCGGGTCATCCGGAATACGGTCATACGGTGGGTGTGGAGGCAACTACCGGGCCCCTTGGAGCCGGCATGGGCATGGCGGTGGGAATGGCCATTGCGGAGGAACATCTGGCCAGCGTATTTAACAGAGAGGATTATCCGGTGGTGGATCATTACACCTATGCTCTGGGTGGGGACGGATGTATGATGGAGGGCATCAGCTCGGAGGCCTTCTCTCTGGCAGGGACCCTAAAGCTACACAAGCTGATAGTCCTGTATGATTCCAATAAAATCTCCATAGAAGGAGATACAGATATCACTTTTTCCGAGGATGTGACAAAGCGGATGGAGGCCTTTGGTTTCCAGACGCTTCTGGTGGAGGACGGCAATGACTTAGAGGCTATCGGCCGGGCCATTGAGGAGGCAAAGGCTGACAGAGAGCGACCTTCCTTTATAACGATCCGCACTCAGATAGGCTATGGCTGTCCCGCAAAGCAGGGCAAGGCCAGCGCCCATGGAGAGCCTTTAGGAATAGACAATGTAACGGCTCTCAGAAACACTCTGGGATGGCAGTACGAAGAGCCCTTTTATGTTCCAGAGGAGGTTTATAATCATTTTCGGGAAAATGCCAGGGAAAAGGCGGAGACAGAGGCAGCCTGGAAGGTGATGTTTGCCGCGTACTGTCAGGAATATCCGGAGATGGAGGCTCTTTGGAATCAATACCATGAGGGCGGGAAAAAGGCAGCGGAGGCTCTTTTGGCAGATGAAAAGCTTTGGGTCGGCTCCGGAAAGGCAGATGCCACCAGAAATGTTTCCGGAAAGCTGATTAACCAGCTGAAGGATTTGCAGCCCAATCTGATGGGAGGCTCCGCAGACTTAGGACCATCCAACAAGACAATCATGAACGGGGCAGGGGATTTTACAGGGGACAATCCAGGAGGACGGAATTTGCACTTTGGTGTGAGAGAGCTGGCCATGACAGCCATTGGCAACGGATTGCTGCTTCACGGAGGAATGCGTGCCTATGTGGCAACCTTCTTTGTGTTCAGCGATTATGTGAAGCCTATGGCCCGCCTGTCAGCCTTGATGGGGTTGCCTCTGACCTTTGTGTTTACCCATGACAGTATTGGCGTGGGGGAGGACGGGCCCACCCATGAGCCGGTGGAACAGTTAGCTATGTTCCGTTCCATTCCCAATTTCCATGTGATACGTCCCTGTGACGGAGTGGAGACTGCTGCCGCCTGGTATAGCGCCATGATTTCGGATAAGACGCCTACCGCGCTGATTTTGAGCCGTCAAAGCCTTCCGGCGGTGGAAGGCACCAGCCGGGAAGCGCTAAAAGGCGCCTATGTGCTGGACGACTGTGAAGGCACTCCGGAGCTTATACTGATCGCATCGGGCTCAGAGGTGAGCCTGGCTGTGGAGGCGAAAAAGGAGCTGTCCGCAGAAGGCCGGAAGGTACGGGTGGTGTCCATGCCGTCCATGGAGCTTTTTGAGGAGCAGACGAGCGAGTACAAGGAATCCGTATTGCCGGACGGGGTGCGCAAACGAGTGGCCATTGAAGCCCTGGGAGGTTTTGGATGGCATCGGTATGTGGGGCTGGACGGCGCCCTGGTGACAATGAAGGGATTTGGAGCCAGCGCTCCGGCCGCAAAATTGTTTGAGCATTTTGGGTTTACGAAAGAGCATGTGCTAAAGGTGGCGCGGGCGCTTTAAAAGAGGGAAGAACAGGCAGACGCCCGGCATTTCGCGAATTTGCGGAAGGCCGGGCGTTTTTTGCGCTTTTACAGGATTTGGGGGGGATTTTGCCAAATATTTTTGTCGCAAAACAGCTTCTGCTTGCAATCGAAAGTAGTTTCTTTTATACTACAGGTAATGATTGGTCCGGCAGGAAATATCAGGAGCGGATGATCAGAAAAGGCAGCAGAGCGGGCATTTTAAGGACTGCCGGAATAAAAGGAGGGGAAAACCATGGAAAAAAAGTGTATTGGTATTGATATTGGGGGAACCACGGTGAAGCTGGGACTTTTTACGGTTGCCGGTGAACTGCTGGAAAAGTGGGAGGTGCCCACAAGGAAGGAAGAGGGAGGCAAAAACATACTTCCCGATGTGGCGGCCTCTATCCGGAAGGTGCTGGAGGAGAAGGAGATTGACTTAAAGGATGTGGCGGGCGCCGGCATGGGGGTACCGGGGCCTGTGCTTCCGGACGGATACGTGGAGATCTGTGTGAATTTAGGCTGGAAGGATATGAATCCCCAGAAGGAGCTGAGCCGCCTCTTGGACGGAATGCCAGTGAAAAGCGGCAATGATGCCAATGTGGCGGCTTTAGGTGAAATGTGGCAGGGCGGAGGCAAGGGATATACGGATATTTTGATGGTGACACTGGGAACAGGCGTGGGAGGCGGCGTGATCATTAACGAAAAGATTATTGCCGGAAAGCATGGGCTGGGCGGCGAGATCGGGCATATTCATGTGAGAGACGAAGAATGGGAGCACTGTAATTGCGGCGGTGTGGGGTGTGTGGAGCAGATTGCCAGCGCCACCGGAATTGCCCGGGAGGCAAGAAGAAAGATGGCCGGGTCCGATGCCCCCTCTTCCATGAGAAAATACGGGGACGCGATTACAGCAAAGAATGTGATGGATGAGGCAAAGGCTGGTGACGCCATGGCTTTGGAGGTGGCGGAGACCGTGGGACGCTATCTGGGGCTTGTTCTGGCGCAGATAGCCATGACCATAGACCCGGAAATATTTGTAATCGGAGGCGGTGTGTCTAAGGCCGGGCAGTTTCTCATTGACCGGATTGAAAAATATTATGACCACTATTCCCCCATATCTCAGAATAAAGGGAAGATCGGTCTGGCAAGTCTGGGCAATGACGCCGGTATCTACGGCGCCGCCCGTCTGGTGCTCGACTAAAGCCTCTTATGGCGGCGCTTTAGAAAAAGCGCCGCCATAAAATGAGGAGACCCGGCCGAACTTTCGTCCAACCGGGCAATTATGAAAAATCTATGTGCAATTTGGCTATTGAAATAAGGAAAAACACTAACTTTCTATGCATTTAGTATAAAAATAAAATATGAACGGAATATGAACACAATGTAAATAGATTGTAACGGTTATCTGCCGGATTGCTAGTTCTGTACGAGTTTGAAAAGCTGTGGTATAATGAGAATATTTGGCGAGGTATTTCGCCAGCTTAGTGTAAGTGATACCTGGCTGTCTAGCCAGGTTTTAAGGGGAGGTTGCTATGTCAGAGGAGAGAGCCAGAAAAACGATTGTGATCGGTCATAAGAATCCGGATACGGATTCCATCTGTTCAGCCATCTGCTATGCGAGACTGAAAAAGGAGATTACCGGAAAGGAATATGAACCGGGGCGGGCCGGGCATATCAATGAAGAGACCCAGTTCGTATTAAAATATTTCGGTGTGGGGGCCCCCGGGCTGATTGAGAATGTAAAGACCCAGGTGAAGGATATTGATATTCGGGAGACTCAGGGAGTGGACAGGAGCATATCCTTAAAGAAGGCCTGGAATTTGATGCAGGATGCCAATGTGGTCACTCTGCCGGCAGTCAGCAGCGGAGGGATGCTGGAGGGGCTGATCACGGTGGGCGATATTACCAAATCTTATATGAATGTCTATGACAGCAGTATTTTGTCCAAGGCAAGGACCCAGTACAGCAATATTCTTGAGACTCTGGAGGGAGCGCTGGTGGTGGGGGACGAGGCAGAGTACTTCCAGGAGGGAAAGGTGCTGGTGGCGGCTGCCAACCCGGATATGATGGAGTATTATATCTCCCCTCATGATTTGGTGATTCTCGGAAACCGGTATGAATCCCAGCTGTGTGCCATTGAGATGGAGGCAGGCTGCATCATTGTCTGCGAGGGAGCCGGCGTCTCCATGACCATCCGGAAGCTGGCTGAGGAGCGAGGCTGTACTGTGATGACCACGCCCTATGATACCTACACGGCAGCCCGTCTGATCAATCAGAGCATGCCTATCAGCTATTTTATGCGGACAGAGAATCTGATTACCTTTGAGGATGCAGATTATATCGATGAGATTAAGGAAGTGATGACCAGCAAGAGACATCGGGATTTCCCGATCCTTGACAAGGACGGAAAGTACAAGGGTATGATTTCCCGGAGAAATTTGCTGGGAGCCCGCGGAAAGCAGATTGTCCTGGTGGATCACAATGAGCGGAATCAGGCTGTGGAGGGAATCGAAAACGCGGAGATTCTGGAAATCATAGACCATCATAAGCTGGGAACCGTGGAGACCATTGCACCGGTATTTTTCCGCAATCAGCCGGTGGGCTGCACAGCCACCATCGTATATCAGATGTATAATGAGAACAATGTGGAGATAGACAAGACGACCGCAGGGCTTTTGTGCAGCGCAATCATCTCGGATACTCTGCTGTTCCGTTCCCCTACCTGCACGCGGGCTGACCAGATGGCAGCTTTGGCCCTGGCCAAGATGGCAGAGATTTCTCTTGACCGCTATGCGGCAGATATGTTTGCAGCAGGGAGCAACTTAAAGGGAAAAAGTGATGAAGAGATTTTTTATCAGGATTTCAAACGATTCAGTGCAGGGAAGGTGTCCTTCGGCGTGGCCCAGATCAGCTCCCTTAATGAGGAGGAGCTGGCAGGGCTTAAGGAGAGAATGACGGAGTACTTAAAAAGAGCCAAGAAGGAGCACAAGGTGGATATGCTCTTTTTCATGCTGACCAATATCCTTACAGAGTCCACGGAGCTGCTCTGCGAGGGAGGCGGGGCTGCCAATCTTATACGTCAGACCTTCCATGTGGGAGCGGAGGACGACACAGCAGTGGGTGATTCGGTGGAGCTGCCGGGTGTGGTTTCCAGAAAGAAGCAGCTGATACCGGCTATTATGATTGCCTGTGAGGCATAGAGGTCCGATTTATGCAAATAAAAGGAAAACGGGAAATGTGGAAGCCGGGCAATATGCTTTATCCGGTGCCGGCTGTGATGGTAAGCTGTAAAAGACCGGGGGAGGCGCCCAATATTATTACGGTGGCATGGGCAGGGACCGTCTGCTCAGATCCTCCCATGGTGTCTGTCTCTGTGCGGAAGGAGCGATATTCCTACGATATTATCCGGGAAAGCGGGGAATTTGTGGTGAACCTGGTGAATCGGGGACTGGTGTACGGAGCGGACTACTGCGGAGTAAAGTCGGGGAGAGATGTGGACAAATTCAAAGAGCTGGGACTGACGGCTTTGCCCCTTCCCCATGTGAAGGCCCCGGGAATTGGGGAGAGCCCTGTTTGTCTGGAATGTAAGGTGACCCGGCAGATTCCTTTGGGGACCCATGACATGTTTTTGGCGGAGGTTTTGGGAGTATCGGTGGATGGGCAGTTTCTGGATAAAAAAGGAAAATTCCACTTAAACCGCAGCGGCTTGGCTGCCTATTCCCACGGAGAGTATTTTGCCCTGGGAGAGAAGCTGGGCAGCTTTGGATATTCGGTGAGAAGGAAGGGAAAATGAAATCAAACATTACACTGATCGGGATGCCGGCCTCCGGCAAGAGCACCATTGGAGTACTGCTGGCAAAGCGTTTGGGTTACTCCTTTGTGGATGTGGACATTGTCATTCAGGAGAAGACAGGAAAGCTGCTTAAGGAGATCATCGCCGAGCAGGGGCTGGACGGTTTTTTGCAGGTGGAGGACCGGATTAATCAGGAGCTGGATGTGAGACATTCGGTGATTGCTCCCGGAGGCAGCGTGGTTTATGGCCAGAAGGCCATGGAGCATTTAAAGAGGATCAGCCAGGTGGTGTATCTGAAGCTGGAATACGAGGAGCTTAAAAGGCGGCTGGGTGATCTGGTGGACCGGGGAGTGGCCCTAAGACCTGGCATGACCCTGCGGGATCTGTACGAGGAACGGCTTCCTTTGTATGAGAGGTATGCAGATATAACCGTCAGTGAGGGTCCGGGAGGCCCGGGGATTGTGGTGGATGAGTTAAGAGCAATCATGGAACAGAGCCGGTCATGAAAAAATTTGTAAAAGTTCAGGCGGGTATCTTCTTGCCCGTCTGCGCCGGACAAGAAGCATCGAATGTTCCTACGATGTGAAATTTGACATAAGTTTTGGCTTACAAGCAAGCTTGGCGCTCAAAATTCATGTCAAATTTCCTGCCGTCTGAACTGTTACGGAAATTTAAGGAATAATAAGCGGAAAATAGGAGGAAGCTATGAAATATATTGTAATGCTGGGAGACGGGATGGCTGATTATCCCATTGAGGCTTTGGGAGGAAAAACCCCTCTGGAGATGGCAAAGAAGCCAAATATTGACAGGCTGGCAAGGCATGGGCATCTGGGGATGGTAAAGACGGTTCCTGACGGTATGAAGCCGGGAAGCGATGTGGCCAATCTTGCCGCTATGGGTTATAATCCTGTAAACTGCTACACAGGCAGGTCTCCCTTAGAGGCCGTCAGCATCGGGATTCAGATGGCAGACACGGATGTGGCATTCCGCTGTAATCTTGTGACCTTGTCTGACGAGGCAGAGTATGGGGAAAAAACAATGATGGATTACAGTTCCGGGGAGATCACCACAGCCGAAGCTGCGCAGTTAATTCAGGCGGTCAATGAAGCTTTCAGGACTGATGAGCTTTTATTTTACCCGGGCATCAGCTACCGGCACTGCATGATCTGGCACAATGGTCCCACGGGTCTTTATTTGACCCCGCCCCACGATATTTCCGACCGAAAAATCACGGAATATCTTCCGAAAAATCCGGTAATTCTGGACCTGATGAGCCGCAGCTATGAGGTATTAAAGGACCATCCGGTCAATCAGGCCCGTAAGACGCGGGGGCTGAATCCGGCCAATTCCATCTGGCTTTGGGGGGAGGGCACCCGTCCGGCCATCTCCCGGTTTGAGGAGATCTATGGAGTGAAAGGATCGGTTATCTCGGCTGTGGATCTGATCAAGGGAATCGGCATCTGTGCAGGTATGAAGGTTATTGAAGTGGAGGGGGCTACCGGAAACATAGACACAAACTTTAAAGGCAAGGGGGAGGCGGCCCTTAAGACGCTGCTGGACGGACAGGATCTGGTCTATATCCATGTGGAGGCACCGGACGAATGTGGCCATCACGGGGATTTGAAGGGGAAGATACGCTCCATTGAGCTGATTGATCAGGAGATTGTAGGCCCTCTTTTAGAGGGACTTGAGAAAGCGGGGGAGGATTACTCCATTCTGGTGATGCCGGACCATCCCACGCCGATTGCCATCAAGACCCATGTGGCAGATCCCATTCCTTATGTGCTTTACCGAAGCACTCAGGAGACGGATTCGGGGATTGATACATATACAGAAGAGACGGCCAAGGCCACCGGTAACTATGAAGAGCATGGGTATGAACTGATGAGGCAGCTTTTGAATCCCGGGAAGGCATAATGCATAGGGCTGATGCAAAAGATATTTAGGAATGATACGGCATTGAGAAAGTAGAGGTTTTCCATGATAGAGAAATACAGGCACAATGTGATGGTGAAAAGATTCATAACCATCTCTGCAGTGATTGGCTCGGCGTTTTTACAGACCTTTGTGATCCAGTCTTTTATCCGCCCCGCGCAGCTTTTGTCCGGCGGATTTACAGGAATAGCCCTGTTGATTGATGATATTGCATCTCTGTATGGGGGAAGCTTTTCTGTATCTTTGGGAATCCTGGTCTTAAATATACCGGTGGCGCTGCTGTGCAGTCGGAGTATCAGTATGCGGTTTACCTTTTACTCCATGATACAGGTGTTTCTGTCCAGCTTGTTTTTGAAGGTGTTTCATTTTCAGCCGCTGTTTGATGATCTGATGCTCAATGTACTGTTCGGGGGATTTTTGTACGGAATCGCCATCGCTATGGCTTTGCGGGGAAATGCCTCAACTGGAGGAACGGATTTTATTGCGCTTTATGTGTCCAATAAGACAGGGCGTTCCATATGGGAGTATGTGTTTGCAGGAAATGTGCTGATTCTGTGTATTTTTGGATATATGTTTGGCTGGCTTTACGCGGGATATTCCATTTTGTTCCAGTTTGTGTCCACCAAGACAATTTCCGCGTTCCACCACCGGTATGAGCGGGTGACTCTGCAGATTACCACCACTAAGGCAGAGGAGCTTATCAGGGCCTATGTAGCTCATTGCCGCCATGGGATTTCCTGCGTGGAGGCCATTGGCGGGTACAGCCACAAGAAAATGTATCTGCTTCACACGGTGGTTTCCTCCTATGAGGTGTCGGAGATCATAACGCTTATGCGGGCGGCGGATCCTCATGTCATCATAAATGCCATAAAGACAGATAATTTTTACGGAGGATTTTACCAGGCGCCTATGGAGTGAGAAGGCGGGGAAATTTCTATGGTAAATATGGAGAATATGGGTTATAATGGTTACTGTTCACAGGCACCTGTGAACGTAACTTATAATGCTACCACAGGAACGCTTTGTGCCCGGTTTTAGCGGCGGGCGCGGGGGAGATTACGAAAGCGTACAGATGAATGGAGGAGGGTGAAGCAATGACGGCAGTATACGAGCGTTTGCAGAATTGTTATGAAAGTATCCGGGACAAGATAAGCATCCGGCCCAAAATCGCATTGGTTCTGGGTTCCGGTTTAGGGGATTATGCGGAGAGCATTCGGATTGCCTCCACTCTGGATTACCATGAGATTGACGGATTCCCCGTTTCCACCGTCAGCGGCCATAAAGGCCGGTTCGTGTTCGGATACGTGGACACGGTGCCAGTGGTTATCATGCAGGGACGGGTTCATTATTATGAAGGCTATCCTATGGAGGATGTGGTGCTTCCCATCCGTCTGATGAAGATGATGGGAGCCGAGATTCTGTTTCTGACCAATGCGGCAGGAGGCGTCAATTACAACTTTCATGCCGGAGATTTTATGATGATTACGGATCAGATCGCAAGCTTTGTGCCATCGCCGCTTATCGGTCCCAACATCAGCCAGTTGGGAGAGCGCTTCCCGGATATGAGCCATATCTACGATCCGGAGCTTTGCCAGCTGTTGCGGCAGATTTCCCACGATCTGAAGATCCCTCTCCAGGAGGGTACCTACCTTCAGCTGACAGGACCGAATTTTGAATCACCTCAAGAGGTACGCATGTGCCGGATTCTGGGAGGAGACGCGGTGGGAATGAGTACGGCCTGCGAGGCGGTGGCTGCCAATCACATGGGGATGCGGATCTGCGGCATTTCCTGTATCTCTAATCTGGCCAGCGGGATGAATGACCAGCCTTTAAGCCATACGGAGGTAAAGGAGACAGCGGATCAGGTGGCGCCCAGCTTTAAGAGGCTGATCACGGAAGCAATTGTCTGTATGGGGAAGGAATGATTTTTTGCGAATCGGAAAATAAGAACCAGCGCAATGCTTGTACGGCAGTGCAATCCATGGCGCTGTTCTTTTATGGCCGCTTTTCATCTCCAGGGCATTCACCTATTGAATAAGTAAAATGAAAGAAAAAGAAAGGAAGATACCAATGAATCAGAGAGAAACCTTTGGTTCCCGAATGGGATTTTTGTTATTGTCTGCCGGATGTGCAATCGGAATCGGCAACGTGTGGAGATTCCCCTATGTGGTGGGACAAAACGGCGGAGGTGTATTTGTGCTGTTCTATCTGCTGTTTCTGGCAATTATGGGGGTGCCGGTGCTTTCCATGGAGTTTGCCGTGGGTCGCGCCAGCAAGAAAAGCCCCGTAAAAGCCTATCAGTCTCTGGAAAAGCCGGGGAGCAAATGGCACCTTCACGGCTATGTGGCCATGGCAGGCAACTATATGCTGATGATGTTTTACACCACGGTGGCCGGATGGATGCTCTACTATTTTTACTGCTTTTTTATCGGGAAATTTTCTGGTATGTCCTCCGAACAGGTAGGCTCCGTGTTTGGTGAAATGCTGTCATCTCCGGGAATCAATGTGTTTTGGATGATGGTAGTGATAATTGTGGGGATACTTATCTGCTCCATTGGACTGCAAAAGGGCGTGGAGCGGATCACCAAGGGAATGATGCTGGGCCTTCTGTCTCTTATGATTGTGATGGCAATCCGGGGACTAACGTTAAAGGGCGGAATGGAAGGCCTGGTCTTTTATCTGTATCCGGATTTTGGGAAGATGGCAGAGGTAGGAATCGGCAATGTGATTGTGGCTGCCATGAATCAGTCCTTTTTTACCTTAAGTTTAGGAATTGGGGCTATGGCAATCTTTGGAAGCTACCTGGGAAAGGAGAATACCCTTTTAGGGGAGGCGGTCAATGTGGCGGTGCTGGACACCTTTGTGGCGATAACGGCCGGTCTGATTATTTTTCCTGCCTGCTTTGCATATGGGGTGAATCCGGACAGCGGCCCCAGCCTGATATTTATCACCCTGCCCAATGTGTTTGTATCAATGGCCGGCGGCAGAGTGTGGGGAAGCCTCTTTTTCCTGTTTATGTCCTTTGCGGCCTTTTCCACGGTTATTGCCGTGTTTGAGAATATTATCGCCTGCTGTATGGAGCTGCTTAATATGGACAGAAAGAAGGCGGCGCGGATGAATATGCTGCTGTTGATGCTTCTGTCCCTGCCCTGTGCTTTGGGATATAATGTGCTGAGCGGATTTGAGCCTTTAGGGGCCGGTTCATCGGTGCTGGATCTGGAGGATTTCATTGTCAGCAATCTGCTGCTGCCTTTGGGCTCCCTGGTGTATCTTCTGTTCTGCACCTGGAAATTCGGATGGGGAATGGAGAGCTACCGGCAGGAGGCCAATGAGGGGAAGGGACCGAAGGTTCCGGCCTGGGCGGAAAATTATCTGAAATTTGTGCTGCCGGTGTTGATTGTTCTGGTATTCCTTCAGGGGGTTTTGTAAGGAAGAACAGGAGCGAAAGGAAACCGGCTTGACAGCCCCGGAAGAGGGACTTTGCCTGATGGAGGTGCGGTGTTGACAGAGCTGCTTGTGAAGAAATTTGTAAAGAATTATGAACAGACGGAGAATCCGGACGTGCGTGCTGCCTACGGAATGATGGCAGGGTTGGTGGGAATCTGCTGCAATCTTGTTTTGTTTGGGGCAAAGGTAGCTGCCGGATTGATGACCGGCAGTATTTCCGTCATGGCAGATGCCTTTAATAACCTGTCTGATGCGGCCTCCTCCATTGTGGGCTTTGTGGGCGTAAAGCTGGCCAGCAAGCCGGCTGACGGGGAGCATCCCTTCGGCCATGGGCGTATTGAATATATTGCGGCCTTTATCGTGTCCTTTATTGTGATTGAGGTAGGCTTTTCTCTGCTAAAAACATCTGTTGGGAAGCTGTTTCACCCGGAGGAGCTGGCCTTTGGCATGGTTTCTGTGGCAATACTGCTTTTATCCATAGGAGTCAAGCTGTGGATGGCAGTGTTTAACCGGAAACTGGGAAAACGTGTCAGCTCTCAGGTGATGATGGCCACCGCGGCGGATTCCCTGGGAGATGTGGTGGCCACCTCGGCCACGGTTTTGTCCATTGTGGTTTTTGGAATCTGGAAGGTGAATATTGACGGCCTTATCGGTCTGGTGGTGTCCGTGCTGGTTATGATCGCCGGCATTAACATTGCAAAAGACACTTTAGAGCCTTTGATCGGGCAGCCCATTGACCCGGAGGTATATCGAAAAATTATGGATTTTGTCAATGGCTATGAGGGCATTGTGGGAAGTCATGATTTAATCGTCCACAATTACGGACCAGGCAGAAGCATGGCATCCATCCATGCGGAGGTACCCAGTGATGTGGACATTGAGGTATCCCATGAGATCGTGGACAGGATTGAGCGGGACGCGGTCAGAAAGCTGGGAATTTTTCTGGTGATTCATATGGATCCGGTGGAGCTTAAGGATTCCCGGGTGTGCAGGCTTCGGCAGATGACAGAGGAGACGGTGTGCGGACTGGATGAGAGGCTGACCATACATGATTTTCGGGTGGTAAACGGGACGAAACGGATCAATCTGATTTTTGATCTGGTGGTTCCCCGGGATTATACAAAACAGATGCAGGATGCATGTAAAAAACAGATTTGCCAAAAAATAAAGGAGAAGGATGCCCGGTGCTTCTGTGTAATTACTATGGAGTGTACCTACTGCATGGAGCAGAGGCAGCCTCTTTGACTGTCAGACAGAGGCTCCTTTCACAGACATTTCCCAAGGAAAAAATTGGGAATAAAACTTTACCAGATGGTGCAATAAGAATCAATTCTGTTGCATTAAACTATCAGAAAGGGAATTCGATTGGGCAACGAGGAACTTTTAAGACAAGTAGGTATGGGTAACAGAGAGGCTTTCTGTCAGCTGTACCACAACACAGATCGGACCGTTTACAGCTTCATATTGTCTATTATTAAGAATCCCCAGGATGCGGAAGAAGTGATGCAGGAGACATACTTAAAGATATGGACCTCTGCGTCCGCCTACCAGTCTCAGGGGAAGCCTTTGGCGTGGATTTTTACCATTGCCCGGAATTTGTGCTACATGAGATTCCGGGAGCAGAGACGGCAGGCGGATATGGGGCTTGATGAACTTACCGGGGACGAGGTGGGAGTTCTGTGCCTTCCTCTGGAGAACATGACAGATGCCATTGTGCTGAAGTCCGCGCTGGAGATACTGAAGGAGGATGAGCGGCAGATTGTGTTGCTGCACGCCTCGGCAGGACTCAAGCACAGGGAGATTGCAGCAGAGCTTGGGATGCCTTTGGCTACTGTGTTGTCCAAGTACAATCGGGCAGTTAAGAAGCTGAAACAATATTTGAGAGAGGAGTGAGAGATGTGAGGCAGGATTCCGGCATGGGACAACTGAATACCAGGCAGATCGAGATGCACCTTAAGTCGGCCCTGGACACCCTTACTCCCAACGTATTGGACAGGATTGATCTGTCTGTGCCCCAGGATAAGCTATCCGGGCTGGAGAGACAGAGCCAGGCAGCGATTTTGCGACTTGAACGGCGGATGAGAGGTCTTGTGGCCGCCGCCGCAGCATGTGTCTGCTTAACGGTCATGGGCGGAGGGGCTTTCCATTACCATTTGGAGAACCGGCAGGTGGAGTCCGTGATCGGCATTGATGTGAATCCCAGCATAGAACTTTCCATCAACCGCAGGGAGCGGGTCTTGGAGGCAAAGGCTCTGAATGCTGACGCGGACGAGATAATCAGCGATATGGATTTGGAGGGTGTGGATCTGAATGTGGCGGTCAATGCCGTGGTCGGTTCCATGGTGACCCACGGCTATCTGGATGATTTGGACAACGCGATTTTGGTCACCGTAAGCAATGACAGTGTCCGCAAGGCCAGAGAGCTGCGCGCCAGCGTGGTGGGAGATATTGAGAGAACCCTTAAGGAAAACCAGGTGGAGGCAGTGGTCTATGACCAGCAGGTGATTGAAGATGAGACCATTCAGGAGATTTCCCGGCAGTATGGTATTTCCTACGGAAAGGCATATTTTTTAAAGGAGCTCATTGATCAGAACCGCGTCCTGTCCATGGAGGATATGGAGGAGCTGTCCGCCATGACCATGGAACAGATTGCCCGCAGGATTGCAGAGAGCTCCTATGAGCTGGGAGAGTTAGCGGACCAGGCAACGGAGCCGGAGACAGAGCCCTCCGCACACGAGACTACTGCCCCCAATACCACGCCGGAGGAAACCTCCACAGAGGAGACCGCCAGTGAGGAGGCTCAGAGCAGTGAGGAGCCATCTTCGGAGACTTTAGAGACTGCAGAGACCACAACCGTGTCTGAGACCACAAGGGCTTCCCGGGAGGAGCTGACAGGCTATGAGACCCTGATAGACTTTGTAGATTGTGAGGACGGAAGCGTTTACGTATATTTCAGGGACCGTGTGAGCTGGAAGAATCCGTCTGTTGTGGTGAGGGATGGACAGGGAAATACCTACGCGGCCATGATTACAGACACCTCTAAAAATGATTGCTACTTTGAGGTCAGCGGACTGGAGGGCGGAGAGAGCTACACATTTGTTTTGGGGGGCCTAAGCCTGTCCGGTGATGGCACATCTGTTACGGTGAAGGGGTACTTTGATGTGCCGGAGATTGCCGAGGGGGCAGCAGATGATGAGCCTGATGGTGACGAGACGGAGGAAAACGGAGTCAGCGAGCCGGAAACCTGGGATCAGCCGGATTCGGATGGGGAGGATATAACAACCCGGGACGCGGCCTCTGAGGAAGATATGTCTTCAGAGGAAGAGACCACGAAAGCTTCGGAGGAGGAGACGGCTATATCCGGGGGAGAGTGAGCTGTAATAAGGGGCGAACGCACAATGCTTCTTGTTCGGCAGAGCCGGACAAGAAGATGCCCCCCGTGAACAATAACAATTGTTATACAAAAAAATTGAAAAGTTACGGATTTTGTAAAAAAAGGGGTTGACATTTTTTTTCACTTGCGATAAAATAATGTTCGTGTCACAGAGAAAACGTGTCACGGACAAGAAAAGCGCCCTTAGCTCAGTTGGTAGAGCAGTAGACTCTTAATCTATTTGTCCAGGGTTCGAGTCCCTGAGGGCGCATTTAAAGTTCTGATTTTGCGGGCTGCGAACCGTGGGGTCGGGGCTTTTTTTCTATTTCAATTATCAGTGGAAATGTCAGAGATTCATGGAAGGAAATTTGTTTATGGAAAATGAAGTGACAAAAATTCTGCGATTTGCTATTTATTCTGCTTATCAGGATACAAGGAAAGATAAGGTGTGCCGGATATTTATTCCTGGCGACAGTCGAATGTTTGACAGATTCGACAAGGTGCTGAAAACATACATTGACGCAGAGAGGGAATCCTTCCAGAACAGATTTGACGAAAAAGCGAGAACCGTTATAAATTCTGCCTGGTTTCGCAGATATCTGCAATACCAGTCCTCTGTTCAGGATATATACGGCTGGATAATAAAGAACAAAGCAGACAAGACCAAAGAAAGCAAGCTTTTGACAACAATAGTTGAAAGAGCCGGAGAATATGCAGCTGCTTGCGGAGAAGGCGCCCGGGTCAGGAATAACACATTATGGGATTCTGCTAAAAATATTCTTACAGCAGAAGAAGAGAAGATCATTGAGAAATTTTATCAAATGGTGATCAGAGTGATTCGGTCAACAATAGAAGATATCACACCGAAATCGAAAGCGGCAAGAGTTACGGGGAGCCAGGATGAAATAAAGGCGCGGATTATTCACAATCTGAGACAAGAAAAACTGAATAACGAGGAGATGCTGTGGCATATCCGCTACTGCATTGATCATGAAATCCGGGAATGTGGCGATCTCATGATCCGTCTGGCAAAGAATGGCCGGCGAAAATCCTGGGTGCGTCAGGCGGCTGCCGAATACAATTGCAGATTTATGGACGTGGAGGAGGTGTGCGAAAAGCTTCTTCCCGGACTGTCCGGAAAGCTGTACTACTGGACCATTGCCCAATTTGTAGATACCAGGGATGAGCGCCTGAAAATACTCTTGAGAAATCATGCAAAATACTATACAGGACAGGAAATGCTCCAGGATATTTGCCTTATAAAAATGCAGGACAAAACCGGAGCCGGGCGCGTCTGCCGATATCTGGAGCGAATGAAGCATGTGCCGAGAACCGTTGAAAACCCGGATCTGATATTGGCCATTGGTGAAATAAAAAGCATTGAGCTGCTTAAGGAGCTGGAGCGTTTGCTGGTTCTGTTGATGCGGGATGATTTTCGGGACAGAAGCTATATTGGCCTGCAGACAGCCCTGACGGAGGCCTTAAGCGCGGTAGCTTGCACCGGAAAACAGGAGTATGAGCAGGTAATACACCTGTTGGATGAAAAGCTGACATATTATCAAAGTCAATATACAAAACGTCTGGCTGCTATGGAAGAAAAACAGCAGGAAATTGATTATACAATGGAGAAACGGCGATCTGATACAGAAGCAGCCCGCAAAGCAGCGGAAAAACTGGAGGTACTTGCGCGCCTCAACGAGGATATCCGGTGGAGATGCCTTCACAGGCCGCAATGAGAATGCTGGAATTTAGTGCAGCCAGATATTTTTTCAGCCATTGATATTTCTTTACAGGAACGGGGAGGCGGAAACCATTGCTTAACATAATCGTGTGGCGATACAGAGCGGCAATAAAATTCTGGTTGACCAAAAAGCTGCGATGGATTCTGATAAAATAAGCCGGAAGCAGCTCCTGCATCAATATAATGGGGTAAGGAACAGAGATATTTTGATCTTTACATATGAGCAGGCAGTAAATATTGTCAGCTTCCACATAAAGGATTTCATTGGGAAAAATGTGGTATTCCCTTTTATGACGATCGGTGAATCGGATAGCTTGCTCTGTCTGTATAGCCATAGAAACTTCTCCTATAAACGATTATGAAGGTTTGGAAGGGGTAAAAAAGCGAGAATTGAAACATTGGAGTGCTCAAAGCTATTGCAGTTTTAAAACAGGGATAAATTCATGGAGAAACGCATAAAGCTTTTAAATCAGAAACAGGTAAAGCCTAAAAGAAAAATCAGACAAACTCAATAGCAAGATGAATCAGAAAAAATAGTAAAGAAAAATAAAACTGTTGAAAATAAAATACAGCCGGATAGCGCTATTTCCCCGGAGGGACTATAATAAACGGCCAATTTATTTATCATTTATTATAATTGCCGGATTAAAGACGCCATGGACATAAATGAAACAGATAATTATAACACTAAAAGATAATCATAATTTGAAAAGAAATGTTAATGAGTCCGGCATTTGCATAATTCTAGTATCCATATAGCTCAGATAATTATTAAAACGCTAAAGGTGATAAAATGTGACAGATAATATTAAGATTTTTGGATTTTTTTCTGTTCTTTGCAGGCAAAAAAATCTCATTCTGTCAGATGCGACAGGGCGGGGGGCGCCAGTCACAGAGATTGAGATAAAAATAAAATGAAATATAATAAAAAACAGAGACAAGGTTATTTGCCGTTGTCTCTGTCTTTATGCGCGCCCGCGGGCGCGTGTACTGTTTACCGTTTCTTTTCAAGCTTGCCATCTTCACCTACATAGTAGTTGTCAACCCATTGGTCAGTGACTAATACACCATCCTCACCCAGATAATACCAGGCGCCGTTGTCCTTTTGCCAGTACTCGGATTTGCGGTTACCGTTCTCATCCATATAGTACCGCTTGCCATCCAACTCCAGCCAGCCAACAGCGGGCACGCCGTTATCCTGAATGTATTGCCACTGATCTTCTTCGGTCTTTTTCCACTCACCTGCAAAAGACGGGAATATGGTAAGAAGAAGGCAGGAAATGCTTAAAATCAAGGTCAGAATTATCTTGTGCTTCATCACAACTCACCTCTGCTTTCTGTGCTGATTTCATTATAGCAAGGGTGGAAATGGATGGCAATAGGTTTGGCCGGATTGTAAGGATTTTACAGGAATCGTAAGAAAAAAGTTAATTACCGTTTTTAGGCGGGAAAAAAACTTAAAAAAAGTGCAGATTTTGTCGAATGGAATTGATATGACGGATTACAAGCGGTAGTAAGGCTGGCAAACAAAAGGCGACAGATGTTGTAGGGTGATTTGTCACTTGAGAAAAACAACAACTATTGTCGAATCGTGCGATTTATTTCGCTTTTCAAAAGGGGAAAAAGGCTTTATATTGGATATAGAACCATAGAAATGAATGAAAAGGAGATGAGGAATCATGGAATTAATGGAAGGGAAAACAAGAGGGGGAGAACAGAAAGGAAGCAAAGAAATGGTAAGACAATTAGAAGAGGAAAATCAGGAGTTGAAAAAGGAAAATGAGATACTTTTGGGCACAGTGAGACGGATGAAGGTGACATTAAACCGGTTAATCAACCGATATGTAATAGAAAAGCCAAAACACTAAATTCTTTTGGCGGAAGCATCACTGTCCGGGGCGGACCGGGATAATCTAAAGAGGGCCTTTAAGACGAGATTCCAGCTCCCTGTTTTTGGCCAGAAGCTCCCAGATAGTCTGATGCATCCATTCAATCGTATCATTTAGCTTTTTATTTTCAGATTCCAACTGCCGGATGTGGGAATCCATCAGAGTGGCGGCTTCCCCGCTGGCTGAGGAACGCATGAAGGCAAGAAAACGTCCAGAAGCGGAAGGATCCCTGGCAATTATCTTGTGGACCAAAAGCTTGTCCCGCTGTTCTCTGTTTAAACTACAAAAGGAAGTATATTTGATGAGAAAGGTCATAGACATATCGCACACAGGACAGACGGGAGCTTCCTTTGGCTGACAATAGCTATATCTTCCGCAAGCCGGACAGTAATAAACATAAAGATCCTTCATTTATTGATACCTCCATAGTAAACCTTGCCAATTTTCCCCCATAATAATATATTACGGGGAAGAAGAGAAAATATGACAGGATTTTTAAAAAATGGATTACGAGTGTTACGGTTTACGTATATGTTACTGTTCACGGTGCTTCTTGTCCGGCATACGCCGAACAAGAAGCACCGTGCGTTCGCCCGATGTGGAAAAACGGATAAAATCAGTCTTACAAGCAAGCTTG